>CAZOMV010000114.1:0-17230 GCA_964580995.1 uncultured Pirellulales bacterium | reverse complement strand
CCAAAAATGCCCATACATCTTACCCATATTCCTCAAATTAACCCGGTTATCGGACCTCATCTAAACCCATCCACCACGTAAAATAAGCACTTACATCAATTTCCCGTAACATAAAATAACGACTTATAATCCATATCTTCCCTCTGATCCGGTTACTTTTATACATCAAAAACCACCCGTGGATCAAACCATAAAAAAGGCCCGATAGGATGATCCCCATCGGGCCGTAAAACCATCTATCGAACCTTTTTATTTCACTGCACGGGGTCCAGCTTTACATAGTCGATCCCGACCATGTAGCTTTTTTTCGCCTTTTCATTGGCGCCTGCAATCTCAAACCGCAGCAGATGTTCCCCAGCCGCCAGTTCCTGGATTCCCATATCCAGCTCCCCGCTGGCCACCACCCCGTCGTTATACAAATCAACCGGATCACCTAACTTATTGCCATCCATATAGATCTGAACAATCCCATAATCCACCGCCTTCGAAACCTGAATCAGCAGCTTATATTTGCCAGCCGTCTCCACCGGTATCGACAGCTCCAGCGTGTCACCAGGCTGTGCCCCCGTCCACCATAAATGGTTTTCATTACTCCAATTATCACCAAAACCGGACACATTCTGAACCGTGGTATTGCCCCCGCTTTTACTGGCAATTTTCATCTCTTCTGCTTCCATTGCCCCTTTCACCCGCATCACCACCGGCTTGACCCAGTATCCTTTTCGCTCAGCCACCGGCACTGCCATATACGGATCACTTTGGCCGGGAGCCTGATACCAGTAGGCAATGCAGGAATATAGGGTTGGTTTCTGGTTGGGATAGTATTTCTCAATCGCCCCCTCGAACGACTTCTGGAATGGAATATTATCCGTTATCTGCCATCGATTTACAGAAATATGCCCCGCGTTGCCCATACTGATCGTCTGATTGTGATAGCAATTCACAAACAGCGTCGGATCGCACCAGGCATACCCGAAATAATCTTCGCTGCCCGTCCCGAAGGTGGATGGGAACTTCTCGCCATCGACATAGAATTTCTCATCACCCTCACCCCACCAGCCGCCCTTGGGATTCCAAACATGCAGCATCACGCCGCAAAAACGGCCTTGACCTTCGGTTTTTAACATAGTCCAGTCAATCGCCAGCCGTGCGGCATCTTCCGGTAAGTACTGATCCCGGTGCCACTTGGCGTGGAATCGTCCCAGCGACTTGACGGATTTAGCAAGGGGGGCATGGGTAATCAAAAACGTAAGTTCCCGCGGCTGATCCCCTTCATTGGTCAATTCCACTTTCGCGCCATCGGCGAATGGCATGTACCAGTAGCTGTAAAAGCCATCTGGTGTCATCCCCAGCGGCAGGGACTTATAATAGTTCACTCCCGGCGCACTGCCGAAAAAGTCACCCAGAGGAGTCCAGACGCTGGGCTGTTTCTCACCATCCCAAAACATTTTTAAGGCCAGTTCCCGCAATACGTTATAACTTTCTTCCGCCGGCGGAACCTGCATCTTCACTTTCAGGGCGGTTATCGCGCGTTTCCCCTTGAGATTGGCAATCAGCAGTGTCTGGTTAGGTTGAATGGTCACCTTTTTATATTCGGTGACTTCCTTGGCCCTTTGCCCAGCCGGATCCAGACCGCAATTACTCAAAATCGCATTCGCCCGGTCCAGTGCCGCCCATTCCTCCGCCGACAAATCCATCGTAAATGTCGGCAGTTCCGTACCTTGCGGATAAGTCCGATACACAAATTGAAAATAAGCACCCCACCCTTCATCCGCCACAATCTTGCAAGATTTCTGATACGGAATCGGTATATAGCAGTTTTTACCGCTGGATACTATATTCACCAGGCTGGAAAAGCTAAAGGGTTCATTTTCCCGGTTAAAATAACCAGCAAAAGGCAAATCCACCGCAGGTTCCGTTGATCCATCCAGGTAAATCCGCACATGCCCCTTATCCGCATGCGCCGACCACGTCCGCCATATCACCCCCGGCCCCTCCATCTCCGCAAACACCTGCTTCCCATTTTCCACCCGAATAATCCCATTATTATCCCCATTGGCATCCCAGCCTACATAAGTCCCTGTCTTTTCATCATATAAGCTTGCACGGTCATAACTCGACCATTGCTGACAAGTCTCACCCGGCTCGGGCAAAACTGCCAATTTCTCCAGATCCGTCAATCGATTAATCAAATCAACATAGGTCAATTTCTCCGCCGCCTCCGCCATAGAACCGAACACCAAAACTACCAAGAACATCCATACCTTTCGCATACCTTTCCTTTCTTAAAAATAAAAAACTAATTTCCTATTTCCAGGGATACAATTTCAGATAATCCAACCCGAACATATATGCCTTTTCCGCTGCGTCATTGGCACCGGTAATCTCCACTTTCAAAGTATGCGTTCCTGAGTTAAATTCCTGAACCGGCAGGGGTATTTCACCGCTGATCGTAACCTCAGTATGATACAAATCCATCGGCTCACCGGCTTTCTGATCATCCACATAAAACTGCACGATTCCATAATCTGGCGCCTTGGTACACATCAGCGTCAAGCGATAAGGACCGGCTTGGGCAACCGGAAATTCGAATTGCAGGGTATCACCCGGTTGGGTGCCGGTCCACCATAGCTGGCTATTTCCGCTCCAGTTATAATTGGAAGCATTCTGAATTTCGATTTTTCCACCGGTACAATTTATATCGGAGAGGGACTCACCTTCTAACCGCGGGATATCCCGGGGAACTTCCCGTCGGGCTGAGTCGGGATCCGGCCCATGATTGCTTTTGGTGCCCGGAAAACCATACCAGTAAGTCGTGCCGGCATAAGCCATTAGCGTGGGCATCCAGTGCCAGACCTCCATATCAAATTGGAGCGATTTCTGGAAGGGAATCGCGTCCAGGCTGCGGCTGCGGGTATTGGTAGTGTTGCCCCACCAGTTGTTATCTGTTCGCGGCTGGCTGTGGAAGGGGGCACTGAACCGTTCGGTCCGCCCGTAGGCGTAGCCATAATAATCCTCTGTGCCGGTTCCATAATGAGAGGGAAATGTTTCGCCATCCACATATATTTTTTCATCCCCTTCACCCCACCACTCCGGATAGCAATTCAGCAGGGCCAGGGTATCGGCGACAAGAACACCTTTACCTTCGACAGTAAGAAAATTCCAGTCGAAATGCGGCTGGGACCAGAACGGATATTGATAGTGCCAGTTGGTATGGAAATGCATCGAACGATTATCCCACTGCCAGTCGTTATACTCAACCTTTAATTCCGCCATGATGTCCTGACTGCCCAGATATTCCAGTTCGAACGTACATTCCTTACGGAAGGGCATTACCCAGTAACAGTTCATGGTTTGATTTGGTTTTACCCAACGCCACCAGCCCTTAAAGGGATTCAAGCCCAAGCCGCTGCCGAAGAAATCCCCCGCTGGGCACCACACGGTTTGTTCCTCATCAAATTCCATTACCACTACCAGCGACCGCAGAGCCTGCTCCATGTCATCCGCGATCACCTTCAACGACATGGTTCGGATCGCCCGGGAACCTGTGATCTTCGCTTTTGCGTTTCCATTATTGAGCAAGGAAAGTTTTGCGTAGTTTAGTTCGCTCGGCAGGTTTTTTTCCGGCGTCAAGAGAAGTTTCTGCACCTGGTCGACCGTCGGTTGCGTCTTGGCCAAATTATCTATTGTGAAGGTCTCCACCGGCGTGTCGGCAGGATAAGTGCGATAGTTGATCTGATAGTAAAAATTGGTATTATTGGCACCGCCGGCAAAGGGATTCGGTCCGTCATATGTCACTTTGCAGCTTTTGGCATAGGGTATTGGCAGATATAAATTCCGGCCCAATTCGTTTATCACTTCGGAAAGCGGCGCACCCACCAGTGCGGTCCCGCCGATGAGGGAGAACACTTCCCCGCTGATTGCCGGCTCGGTGGCGCCATCGAAATAGAAACGCAGCCATCCCTTAAGCTCGAATCCGGTAACCCAGAATCGCGTGATACAGCCGGGGCCTTGCGTATCCATCAGCACCCATTCCTGTCGTCCGTCCTTTTCTTCCATTCGGATAAAATGGCTCCAGTCCTGGTTGGCAAACCAATTCGGCTGGTCCGCGGCTATCGAACGGGTATCAAAACTGCTGAATTGTTTACACGTGTACTGCGGGGAGGGAAACCGGGCAATTTTATCACGATTTACCATCTCCTCTAACAGTGATACCAGGCTAATAACCGGACTGTTTTGACAATAACCGACAGCAGCATAAGAAACCAAAATCAGACAAATCAGAAAGTGGGAAAATCTATTCGCCATAAGATCAAGTCTCCTTGTGTAGTACCAACGTACAAGCGGTTTCATCAGGCATTATCATAACCGTATCTGCCAAAAATGAAACGCCATTTTTAGCAGAATAAATAACCATTTTGAGAAATTTATTTTGATTCTAATTTGCTTCCACTTTACAATGTCTGTCATGGTCATTTGCATAAATATCTATGGCAATAAGAACAGATGCGAAAGGTAATTTTATTGATTGAGGCGTCAAGTTCTTATGCCCGCGGGCTGCTGCAGGGCATATTGGAATATTCCCGGCTTAACGGTCCCTGGACCTTTTACCGGGAACTTATTGCGCCGTTTTACCGTGATCAGGATCGCAAATTTCATTTCGACCGGATGAAAAAATGGGGCGCAGACGGCATCATTACACGGCAGCCGGCTAACCTTCGCGATATTTCCGCCCTTCATTTGCCCACCATTGCCACCGATGACAATCAGCAGAATCCGACCGGCCCCTGCGTTATCAGCGACTATGAGGCGATCGGGGCGATGGCGGCAGAGCATCTATTAGAACGAGGATTTAAAAATTTCGCTTTTTGCGGATTCAACCATATGTACTGGTCGCTGGAACGAGGCAGGAGTTTTCATAACCGGTTGAGTAAAAGCGGTTTTGAGGTAAATTTTTACAAATACCCTCAATTGAAATCACAACAGCGCTGGGAAAACGAAAGCGCCCTGCTGAGAGACTGGCTGAAAACGCTTCCCAAACCGGTCGGTATTATGGCATGTAATGATGACCGGGGCCAGCAGGTTATCGAAGCCTGCAAATCGGCGGGTTTCTATGTTCCGGAGGAAACGGCAGTGGTGGGTGTGGACAATGATACGCTGCTTTGCGGCTTGTCCAATCCGACGCTTTCCAGTGTGGCAATAAACACTACCCGGGCAGGCTACGAAGCGGCCCAACTGCTTGACGACTTGATGAAGGGGGAAAAACCGGATCATCCAATTGTTGTGGCCAAACCTACTCATATTGTTACCCGCCAAACTACCGAAACCCTGGCAACGGAAGACCGCTCGGTCATGAAGGCGGTGCATTTTATCTGCCAAAATGCCAAAAAATCCATTCAGGTTACCGATGTGGCGCAGAAGGTCGGATTATCCCGACGAACGCTGCTGGATCGGTTTCGGGCGATCCTGGGCAGAACCGTTCAGGAAGAAATCCGCCGGGTGCGTATCGAACGTATCTGCGAAATGCTGCTGGAAACGGATTTGCCGATTTGCCAGATTGCCTTGTGCCTGGATTTTACCAGTATCGAACATATTTCCCGATACTTCCAACAGGAAAAAGGTATTTCACCCCTAGCCTATCGAAAACAATACAGCAACAGTCTCTATTTTAAAAAACCGGTCACTTCGAATCTTCTTTAATGCAAGGCCGGTTTTCAGATCAACCCAAGCAAAACTTGCTTGAACTTATTCCAAATGTAGTTATGATAAGGATTTGCCGGAATATTGCACTCCATACAGGATACAAAAATATAAATGTCCGAAGAAATGAAACGGAAGATCGCCACGATTTTGCTGCCGGGTGTAACCACACCCGCTCAATACATCGGCGGGGAAATCAATCAGGTTTATAAAGAATACCAGGACGGTGATGTGCGGGTGGCACTGGCCTTTCCGGATACCTATGCGGTGGGCATGAGTCATTTGGGGCTGTCGATTCTTTACACGATTTTAAATCGGATGCCGGGGGTCATTGCCGAACGGGTTTTCTGCCCCTGGCTGGATGCCGAAGAAATCATGCGGCGGGAAGGCATTCCGTTGTTTTCCTGGGAGAGTCGGCATCCGGTGCGGGAATTTGATATTTTGGGGATTACGCTCCAGCATGAGCTGGCTTATACCAATATTCTGTACCTGCTCGATCTGGCGGGCATTCCCTTTCGGGCCGAGCATCGCGGCGAGAAGGAACCTTTCGTGATAGGCGGCGGACCCATCGCGGACTGCTGTGAACCGGTGGCAGACTTTTTCGATCTGGTGATCCTGGGCGATGGGGAAGAATCCCTGCCAGCGGTGATTGAGGCCTTTAAAAAATTGCGAGGTCGATGCCGGCGCCGAGAACTGCTGCTGGAATTGGCGCGGCAGTTTCCGTTTGTCTATGTGCCGCAATTGTATCATTGCGAATATGGGGCGGATGGTACATTGCTATCTTGTAAGCCGACGGAAGGAGGGGTGCCCCAATGTGTGCAGCGGGCTATTGTAACGGATCTGGAGAATGCGGTTTTTCCCACTGCGCCGATTGTGGCCCATACAGAAACGGTGCATGACCGGATCGCGATTGAGATCATGCGCGGCTGTCCGGGACGCTGCGCGTTTTGCCACGCGGGACATACGAAGGGGCCGCTGCGGTATCGGAGTATCGATCAAATTATTGATTTAGCCTGGGCGAGTTATCTGCATACCGGCCATGATACGGTTTCGCTTTTGAGCTTATCAACGAGCGATTATCCCAATCTGGCGGAGTTGACGCAAAAGCTGTATCAGAAGTTCGACGGGAAGCATGTGGGGATTTCCCTGCCTTCCTTGCGGGTGGATCGGCAGTTGCGGGATGTGCCCAGCCAAGTGGCGAATGTTCGGAAAGAAGGGCTGACGGTTGCGGTGGAAACGGCGAGTGATCGGATGCGAAAGGCGATCGGCAAGCAGGTAACGGATACCGATCTGCTGGCGACCATGCGCAGCGCCTACGAGATGGGCTGGCGGAAGGTGAAACTGTATTTTATGGTAGGTTTTCCCGGCGAAATACAGGAGGACGTGCTGGGGATTATCGAGTTGTCGGATCAGATTGCCCAGTTGCGGCGGGAAGTAGCCGGCCAGCCGGCCTCAGTAAATGTGGCGGTGTCGTGGCTGGTGCCCAAGCCCCATACGCCCTTTGGCTGGATTGAGCAGCAACGGCTGAGCTATTTCCAGAACGCCCGTTCGATGCTGATTGAGGCGAAAATGAAAATGAAGGGTAGCCCGTTGGCCTTGAAATTCCATCATATGCAGCGTTCGATCCTGGAAGGCGTTTTCTCGCGAGGTGACAGGCGTTTAAGCTCTGTAATAGAAAGTGTTTATAAAATGGGCGGGCGATTTGATGCCTGGGACGAATGTTTTAAATATAATAGATATGTTCGTGCGTTTGAGGAATGCGGCATTGATCCTGACTTTTATGCTCACCGGATCAGAGGAGCAACGGAAGTTTTACCTTGGGATCATCTGGCCGGTAATAATCGCCAGCAGCTCTATCAGCGGCTGCAAAGGATACTAGCAGGATGATCGGAATCTCGAAATTGTATTGCGGCACCGTAGAGCCATCGGATCCGTTGCGGTATGAGCGGAAAGCGAAGGATCTGCCCAGCCACCTGCTGCAATTTTCACAGGACAAAAAGCCGATTGTGGTTTGGAACACCACCCGGCGGTGTAATTTGTCCTGTGTTCACTGTTATTCCCAGTCGGCAAATAAAAATTATGAAGGGGAATTGAGCACAGAGGAAGGGCTGGCACTGCTGGATGATCTGGCGGAGTTCGGTGTACCGGTAGTCCTGTTCAGCGGCGGGGAGCCGACCCTGCGGGAAGATTTGCTTACGTTGATCGAACATGCCCGGAAGCGCAGCATGCGGGCGGTTATATCAACCAATGGTACTCTGATTGATGAGAAGCTGGCGGGGCGATTCGCGGAAGCGGGCCTGAGCTATGTGGGGATCAGTCTGGACGGGATGCGGGAAACGAACGACAGGTTTCGAGGACAAAAAGGAGCGTATGATAAGGCAATTCAGGCGATCCGCAACTGTCAAAAGGCGGGGGTGAAGGTCGGGCTGCGATTTACCATCAACAAACGAAATGTCCGGGATGTACCGGAAATTTTCCAGCTATTAACGGACGAGAATATTCCGCGGGTTTGTTTTTACCATTTGGTGTATGCCGGCCGGGGCAGCCAGATGATGGAAGACGATTTGGACCACCCGCAGACACGTGAGGTAGTGGATCTGATTATCGACCGTACCGCCGCCCTGCATCAGCAGGGAATCCCTAATGAGGTGCTGACGGTCGATAATCACACCGACGGACCCTATTTGTATTTGCGGCTGCGGCGTGAGAAAAACGAGCAGCGAGCAGAGGAGGTCATGCAGTTGCTGCGGATGAACGGGGGTAACAGTTCCGGAATCGGCATTGCCTGCGTGAGCTGGGATGGAGCAGTCCATGCCGATCAGTTCTGGCGGCACTACAGCTTTGGAAATGTGCGGCAGCGAAAGTTTTCGCAGATCTGGACGGATACCAGCGATCCGTTGATGGCGAAACTGAAAGATCGCAAACGGTTTTTACTGGGCCGCTGCGGGATCTGCCGGTTCCAGGATGTCTGCAACGGCAATTTTCGGGTTCGTGCGGAAGCAGCAACGGGAAACCTCTGGGCGCCGGACCCGGCATGTTATCTGACGGATGAAGAAATCGCCCATGAAAAATAGTGCTGCCAGCCCCTTCGATCAACCCCGTATCATTGCCTGGGAAGTTACCCGGCAATGTAATCTGAACTGCAAACACTGCCGGGCGGCGGCGCGAAATATTCCCTATGAAAACGAGTTCACAACCCGGCAGTGTTTTCAACTGCTGGAAAATATCGCGGCCTTTGCCCATCCCATTATTATTCTGACCGGCGGGGAGCCGATGCTGCGGACGGATATCTATGATGTCGCACGACATGGCCATGAGCTGGGGTTGCGGATGGTAATGGCGCCATGCGGGGCGCTGGTGGATGACACCGCCGTGAAAAAGATGCAGGAGGCAGGCATTCAGTGTATTTCGATTTCTATCGATGGTGCCACGGCGGAATCGCACGATGCCTTTCGCTGTGTCAGCGGGGCTTTTGATACCGCCCTGCAGGCGATAACCGCGGCCAAACGAAATAACCTTCCCTTTCAGATCAACACGACAATTACCCGGCATAATATCGACGAACTGCCGGAAATTATGAAGCTGGCGGAACAAGTCGGGGCCATGACCTTCAATCCCTTTCTGCTGGTGCCCACCGGCCGGGGCAAGGATCTGGCGGATCAGGAAATTTCCCCCGAACAATATGAACAGACCCTGCAATGGCTCAATCGCCAGCGATCCGTAACCCCCATGCAGGTGCGAGTTACCTGTGCTCCCCACTACCAGCGAATTGTGCGGCAGAATCCGGTTCCCTCGGCGAGCGACCCGGGACATGGAGACCCAGCGGGCGGCTGCCTGGGCGGCAAGAGTTTCGCCTTTATTTCGCATACCGGTAAGGTGCAAATCTGCGGCTTTCTCGAACTGGAAGCGGGCGATCTGGCCCAAAACAATCTGAATTTCGAGGCGATCTGGAAAACCTCCAGCCTCTTTCAGCAGATCCGTGATGTGGACCGGTATCGGGGCAAATGCGGTTATTGTGAATACCGGCGGCTGTGCGGCGGCTGCCGGGCACGAGCCTATGCTATTACCGGGGATTTCCAGGCGGAGGAACCGTTTTGCGTGTATCAGCCTGCCCGGGAAAAAAGCGGAAAAGAATCATGAACGAGGTACAGAAAAAAATCCTGAATATCATTCAAGCCCGTTTCTCCATCACCCACCGTCCTTATGCCGTGATTGCCCAGGTTTTGGGGTGCGAGGAACCGGAAATCCTCCAGCAAACCGCGGAGTTAAAGGCACAGGGAATCATTCGCCGAATTGGGGCCATATTCGATGCGGCGCATCTGGGATATTGCAGCACTCTGGTGGCAGCAAAAGTTCCTAATGAAAAACTGAAAGAGTTTGTCGATGCCGTCAATCTGTTGCCCGGCGTCTCCCATAATTACGGCAGGGCACATGCGTTTAATGTCTGGTTTACGCTGACGGTATCGAATCCCCGTTTGCTCGATGATATTTTACATGACCTGCGCCATGTTTTTCAGTTAACGGATCTGTACAGCTTGCCTGCGGAACGACTGTTCAAGATCAACGTGAATTTTGACCTGGATGGCAACGGATCAATACCCGTTTCCCAGCCGACTCCCTCCCCGTCACCCACGGCGACACCTCCTCTCAAGGAACATCTCTCGCACCAGCAGATGGCCCTGGTTCGCCAGCTACAGGAAGACCTGCCGGTCCTTGCCGAACCGTTTCAGTGGGTGGCTAACCAGATACTCATTCCGGCAGAGAATATCCTTGAGCAAATCGTTCAATGGAAACAATCCGGGCTGATTCGCCGGTTTGGAGCCACCCTCCAGCATCAGAAGGCAGGTTTTAATATCAACGCCATGATCGTGTTTGAGGTATCTCCCCAACAAATGGAAGCGGCCGGTCATCAGTTAGCCGTCTATCCCCAGGTCAGCCATTGTTATCAGCGGCCCGCCGCCCCGGATTGGCCCTACCATTTGTTCGCCATGACCCACTGTCGGACCGAAGAGGAGTTGCAAAAACTGGTGACGCAAATGGTTGAACAAATTCATCCTCTGCGGTATGATATTTTGCGAACGACAGCGGAATATAAAAAAACGAACGTTAAATATTTCATAGAGTGATACCTCAAGGAACTATCGATGGACAAAACAAAATCGATTCATCAGCAGCTTATGACCGAAGCCCAGGCGATTATCCCCGGCGGGGTGAACTCCCCCGTGCGGGCCTTTGGCGGGGTGGGCGGCACGCCAATATTCATAGATCACGCCAAAGGCGCCTATCTGTGGGATATGGAAGGAAAAAAATACATTGATTGTGTGGGGTCGTGGGGTCCATGTATTTTAGGACATGCCCAGAGGGACGTGATCGCTGCGATTCAGGCGGCGGCCAGAAAGGGAACCAGTTTTGGAACGGCAACCACCGGTGAAATCGAACTGGCCCGCAAGATTATCGAATTCTTTCCGAATATGGAAATGGTACGGCTGGTGAATTCCGGTACGGAGGCCACGATGTCCGCCATCCGCCTGGCACGGGCATATACCAAACGGGACCGGATTATCAAATTTGCGGGCTGTTATCATGGCCATGCGGACAGTTTTCTGGTCAAGGCCGGCTCGGGTGCGACGACGCTGGGGGTGCCGACCAGTCCGGGGGTGCCCGCCGCTTTAGCGGAACTGACGCTCAATGCCGCATTCAATGATATGGATTCGGTAAAATCTTTATTGCAGGCCCATTCGGGTCAAATCGCAGCCGTGATTATCGAACCGGTAGTCGGCAATATCGGGGTGATCCCTCCTGCGAAGGATTTTTTGGCAAACCTTCGCCAGCTAACACGGGAGCACGGTGTTTTGCTCATTTTCGATGAGGTGATGACCGGTTTTCGGATCGCCCCCGGTGGTGCACAGCAATTGTATGACATCAAGCCCGATTTAACGACGCTGGGAAAGATTATCGGCGGCGGGATGCCAATCGGTGCTTTTGGCGGCCGCAGAGACATCATGGAAATGCTCGCCCCCTCCGGCCCGGTTTATCAGGCGGGAACTTTGTCGGGCAATCCGCTGGCCGTAGCGGCGGGCTTGGCCACCTTAAATCAGCTCCACACCGGGACCTACACGCGATTGGAAGAACTCTCCAGCCGGCTGGAAGGGGGGATCCGGGAGAATCTGAAAAAACTCTCCCTGCCCTGGCAATATCAGCGGGTGGGCAGCATGGCTTGCTTATACTTCACCGATCAGCCGGTACGGAACTACGAAGACGCCATGAAATGCGATACCCGGTCCTTCGCCCGTTACTTCCACGGCATGATTGAGCGGGGCATTTATCTCCCCCCATCCCAATTCGAGGCATTCTTTCTCTCCACTGCCCATAACAAGAAAGATATCAGGCAAACAATAGCCGCAAATCGCGATATTTTAAAAAAGCTATCACAATAAATTTTCGCCTTCTATATTTAAACACTTAAATATAAGTCATTTAGCATCTATATGAGTTGCATTTACCCTATGGGGTAAAAGGTCTGGGAACACTTTTTCTGCTAAAATATAATAAATTTTCCTTGCAAAAAAAACGATAAAGGAATATAAGATATGTAATATCTGTTCTAATTTACATATGTAAATAATTCTGGAAAGGCAATTATGATTGAGAAATTGCGAGTCATATCGTCGGAACCTGGAGTTGAAAAGGTTGTTCCTCAAATCCAGAAGATAAATCCCATCCAAATGCCCAGCATGGCGGATCGGATTGTAGCGGCGTTAATCGAATATATTTGTGAATCCGACTTGAAAGACGGCGATAAGTTGCCTACTGAAAAGGAGTTAAGCCAGTCATTTGAGGTGGGCAATCGTTCGTTGCGTGAGGCCCTGATGATACTTCAGTCCCTGGGGCTGATCCAGGCGCGGCGAGGTGCGGGCTGGTACATGAAAACGTTCGATCCCGGGGTCACTCTGGGATTGATAGCCCCTTTGCTGGAAAAACAGAGTCAGGTTGGCGATGCGGAGCTGGTTATTCAGGCCCGATTGCTGAACGAGCCAACCATCGCCAGGCTGGCAGCGGCCAATATTCATGCGACCGGTTTGTACAAGCTGGAAGACATACTGGGAAAGATGGTCGAAAATGCGGCTTTACCCTATCTGCAGGATTTCCGGAAATATGACCGGATGTTTCATATGATTCTGGCGGAAGAATGCGGCAACCGGATCCTGAACATGACCAGCATGGTCATGCATCGTATGTATTTTTCGCCCAAATGGTGGCTACCTGGCGGCGATTTTGACCGGCTTTTGCGGCATCATAAAAATATTTTTGAGGCGGTGAAATCCGGCAATGGAACGGCGGCCGAACAGTGTATGATCGATCATCTCAACGATGCAATGAAGACCATAAAAAGTACATTAAATCAGGAGACGGCACCATAGGAAAAAGGCAAGGATCTTTCCTGACCCTTGCTGTTTTAATCAGGAAAGGAGGTTGAATTTTCGTATTTTGGAATTTTTCCAATGGTTCCATAGTGATAAGAAAACAGGTACAGAACAGGAGTTAAACAAATGAATATTTTTATTGAGGAGAAGAAACAAATGAGAAAGTTATTTATTTTTGCAATGGTAATTTGTCTCAGTGTGTTTTTGGCCCAGGACACACTGGCGGATTTGGTGGCCCATTATACCTTTGAAGAAGGCAGCGGGACCACCGCCGGGGACAGTTCCGGTTACGGCAATGCGGCCGATGGGACCTTTGTCGGTGCCGGCGTAAGCTGGGTGGAAGGAAAAGTGGGAGATTCGGCAGTTTCTCTGGATGGAACCTCTTGGATTAACTGCGGTAAGGATGTTAAATTTAATATTTCCTCCCAGATTACCATGGCTGCCTGGTTAAAATCGCCAGGAACAAATATTCCCTGGCAGATGTGGCTTGCCAAAGGTAACACTTCCGGTTGGCGTTCCTGCCAGTATGCCACAAATAAGGTTATGTTCTTTGGTGTTTACCAGAATGATGGGAATGTATATGGCCAAACAACCGTCTTTGACGATCAGTGGCATCATGTGGCATGTACCTATGATGGTTCATACATGAACATCTATATAGATGGGAATTTGGACCCTTCCTCTCATTCGAAAACCGGGCCTATTGGTGTCAATACCTTCGATGTTTTGATCGGGAGTTGTGCTGAATATGCTGGACATTGGAAGGGACAAATTGACGACGTACGAATTTATAATCATGCTTTGACCCCGGAAGAAGTTTATGAACTGCTGCTGCCGGGGCTTCTGGATCCGACGCCGGTACCCTCGGAATGCGTGCTGTGGCTGAAGGCGGATACCGGGATTGTGGATCCCAATAATCAACCGGCAGAAATTGGCAGCGTCGTCGGGACCTGGCAGGATCAATCCGGTAAAGGCTTGAATGCCAAACTGACCTATAGTGATCCCACGCTGGAAAGTGCAGTATTTCCCAACGGCAATCACAACGTGATCCGGTTCGATGGCAACGACGGATTGATTGTGGATCCCAACAATGCCAATTTCGGCAAACTAAGTGCCACAGCCTATAGTATTTATGCAGTAGGCCGTATTGATGAACTCAGTCTGGCCCGGACCTTCTTTGCCAACCGCAATCAGACTTCTGCGGGTATGGGGCTAGGGATCACCAACAGCGCAAGTTCCGCCGATTTTAACAAAGCGGCGTTTTACACCAATTATTTTGGATCACTGACAGCGGCAGATCCCCTGGTAGAAGGCCGGTACTATCTGTTGAGTTGTACGGCCAACAACAACGGGGAAAAGAAATTGTATATCAATGGGGAACTGGCAAGTGAAACCCTCGGTACCACTACCTATGATGCCAATCCGATCGTATCGATTGGTACCCTGGATATCGGCCGGGAATTCCTGGTGGGCGATATCGCGGAAATCAAGGTATATCGCGGGGTGGACGCCACAGTACATGCCGACCAAACCACCTATCTGATGAACAAATATCAGATTGACACCTCCGAGCCTACGGATCCCTATGCCGATCCTGACACGGTAACTCTCAGTGCGATAACTCTTTGCCGGACTTCCGCGACCGGTGTCATGGATACTTCCGAGCGCTGGAATACCTTTTATCCGGACGCCGCCTGGGATATCGCTATCTATGAAGGAGCCATTCTGACGGACCCGAATACCCTGAAGAGTCAGGTGTTCAATGACCTGTACTATATGATGATTGACATTCCCCTGCAAGCCGGCCAGCAGCGGACCTTTAGCTGGCATGTGGCCCGCAGCGGCACGGATGTGCCTTACTACGGCGCCAACCTGTTCTTTGACGGCAAACAGAACGCCAGCCTGCCCGGCATCTCGGTGTTCGCCCAGATGGATGCGACCGGTCCGGGAGACGGTGATCCCAACTTCTATGCCAATTCCGCTACTTCTACGGTCGGCTGGCCGTATGAAGCAACGCCCGGCGCAGGAACCCTGATCTATCAGGATGCCGTGAAGAAGATGAAGGTGACCCTGACCGATTTTGCGGTCTATTCTGCGGATGTCTATAACCTAGACGCGGTGACAGCTCAGGATCTGGGCCATCCCCTGGACGGGCCGGACGGCGCCCCGGAGGTAATCGGCCAGTTCACCCTGAACGTCGAACAGAATCTGACCTGTGAAGAGGTGGGGATTTACTACGATGGGGATATCAATCGGGATTGCTATGTCAATCTGGAAGATATCGCCGTTCTCGCCGGCTCCTGGTTAACCTGTTACGACCCGGCAGGATGCAATTGACGGAAATGGAAGGTTTAACCGTATCCATATTTTAACTTTAAAAAGATTTAGAATTCTAAGGAGAAATAAAATGAGAAAGTTAATGTTTTTTGGATTTGTAACCACCTTGCTGATGGCATTGTTTCTTACCAGTCCGGCCTCGGCGGAGTTGGTAGGCTACTATGATTTTGAAACTGGCAATGGAACAACCGCCTTCGATCAATCCGGCTATGGCACTTCTGCCGATGGCAGTTTTCTTGGCAATCCTATCTGGGTGGCCGGAAAAGTAGGCAGCTACGCCTTGAATTTTGATGGTTCCTCGAAAGTGGATTGCGGCGATCCCAGCAAATACGACATCAGTCAAGCCATTACCTTTTGCGCCTGGATTAAAGCGCCGCAAAGGTCCGTGGGCGGTATTGATTGGCAGATGTGGCTTTCCAAGGGCAACGAGTCCGGCTGGCGTTCCTGCCGGGTGGGCGGCAGCGATACTATGTTTTTCGGAGTCCGCGGGAATGAAGTAAATACCAACGGCCAAATACCGGCGTTCGATAATACCTGGCACCATGTAGCTTGTGTCTATGACGGAACCAGCCGAACGTTGTATATAGACGGAGTTCGGGATCCTGGTTCCGGAGCAGGCAGCGGCCCGATCGGTGTTAACGATATCAGCGTTCAGATCGGCGGCAACGCACAATACACACCGGGCTATTGGGTCGGAGAAATCGATGAGGTCGGTATCTTCAACTCGGCCCTGCGTCAGGTTGAAATCGAATTCATCAGAGACCACAGCATTGCCGAATATGATCCGAATGATTTCCCGCCCGAACCCAATGAAGTATGGCCGGATCCGCAGGATCCGACGACCGACTGGGACTTTCAGCGGGATTTCCGGGGTAATGCCAATCCTTCCGGATCCGGCCTGGCCTGGCGTATGGGAATGGGTTTTGAGCCGCTGGATAGCGGTGATTTTCTGCTGTATAATGCGCATTACCTGGATGGTCCGGGTAATGACGTCTGGATACGCAGCGGTTACGGTTCCAATATCTGGAAAAACAACACAGGAGCACTCTTGATGGGCAATCCGGCGAATGCCGTGGCAGCTCATCCCGGTCCCACGACTCCCGATGGGGACGAATATGTTAAGATTCGCTGGGTCTCGCCGATTACCAGTATAGTTGGGATAGTCGGCTCTTTTGCTGCCGGCGACTCCGGGGCAGTGGAAGCCTGGATCGTTAAGGACGGAGTGACGCTGTTTAGCCAAACCCCGCAGACGACGGCGGATATTGCGTTTGACATTCGCACGGAAGTAGTTCCCGGCACGATCATCGATCTGGTCGTAGGTATGGGCGCCAGCTACGGAGCAGAAACGACTCCTGTCTATGCCGTCATTACCCGCGAGGATTCGCTGCGCTGCCAGGATTTGCCTGATTCGGCGTTTCAATCGGCTGACCTCAACCGGGATTGTTATGTCAATCTGGAGGATTTCGCGGTAATCGCCCAGGACTGGCTCAAGTGCAATAATCCGCAGGACGAAGCCTGCGATTGATTTTCCGCAAACAAAAGGTAAGTGACCGTGCTTCCCGAACCGGCTGGTTTTGAACCGGCCGGTTCGGGGGAGCAGAATCAGAAGTTTTTGCGAAAGTAAGTAATGCTGGAAAAGTGTTATATTACACGAAGGGAGTCTATGTCTATGCAAACCAAGAAGGGATTTACGCTGGTAGAACTATTGGTGGTCATTGCCATTATCGCCATTCTGGTATCAATTCTCATGCCCGCCCTGTCCCGGATGC
>CAZOMV010000113.1:0-17280 GCA_964580995.1 uncultured Pirellulales bacterium | reverse complement strand
GGTGGAGCGTCACACGTATCAGACCTCCAAGGGGGGCCGTGCCTATGTACCGCTGTCTGGAGGAAGCGTAAGATGGGGTGAGTCAACTACAGAAACTATAAAGGGAACGGTTCCAGCAAATACTTGGACTACAATTAAGTCTTTCGGGAAGGAGATGAATGGTGTAAAT
Organism: uncultured Pirellulales bacterium; assembly: GCA_964580995.1. Classification (GTDB taxonomy): domain Bacteria; phylum Planctomycetota; class Phycisphaerae; order Sedimentisphaerales; family SM23-30; genus JAKJEP01. Next base: position 17,111 of record CAZOMV010000113.1, on the reverse strand, counting down.
AATGAAAAAGCGACGTTTATCTATACCGTTTATGGCGGCTTATCTGATCTGGGCACAGGCTTCGACTTTGGAACAATCTTCAACGACACGGTGCGGAGTTTTAGCGGCTCTCTTCCATCTTGGCTGCGACTGAAAGGGCAAAACTTACAAATCAAATTGAACTCATCCTCTTATGGCTTGAACTATAAACTCGTTCTGATCCGTATCTACCCGGGAAATTAAGAGGAATTGCGAATTTCTGCCGAAAGTGAAACCGCATTTATAGCTTTCGGTAAGGGAATATTTATCATGTATCTGGCCAAGGCCTTGGCCACAAACATCTTACCGAAAGATTTAAATGAGCGGTTGAGCGTGGTGGAAATTCCTGATTGGGGACCGGAAAAAAGTCCCCCATCTCCTTCGCAGCCGGGCTGCGACCACCAAACCATGTTGTGTCAATGTTTCAACACAGAGGCATGGTGATCCACACCCTCTTTCAGCCCTTCAAGGAACTCATTATTCCAGTTCTCGACGCAGAACACCAATAACTTGTGCCACAGAAGGTAATCTTGTTTGGCCTTCCTGTACTGTTGCGGCGTGGGTTCCTGGGGAACATCCACCTCCACTTCCCGCTTGCCGTTTTTAGTCTCTTCAAAGATTTCCCAGTTATACCGGTTGCGAAGAGCCGGGGTTTGGCCGTCCGAATGCGTATAATTTACAAAATACCGTACCCCTTTGTGCCGCACGATCCAGTCTCTGGATATCGTGTTTTGTATGATTTCCATTCCTATCCCTCCGGGCAAACCATCTGATTGCGGTTCGCCTACCTTGTTGCGAACCGCAATAAGCCAAGGTTGCCTATTTTAACATTTTGTTTTTGAAGTATTTTCAGGAATGATTATAATTAGCCTAGTACTACCATATACAGATCAGGAGAAGATCATGTTCAAAACCAGATTCAGCATAGTATCGTTTGTGGTTTTATTTTCTGTTAATCAAGTGATCGGTGAGCAGTGGTGGCAGTCGATCCCCCGTAATAAAGTTGAGGCAGGTTATCCCGATTTACGCTGGCAAACTTCCTTCGATGAGTTTGAGATTGGCAGGCATGCACCGATTAACAGCCAGGGAGTCGTTGGGGTTCCCGGCTGGCCGGTCATGCCATTTGGTTATCAGATGAATATTCGCTACAGTGAATTTGAATTGAATTTTCGGGTAGAGCAGGAGGGAATACAAATTAAACCGTATACCTTGACAGATTTTCGTCAAAGTGCTCTTGATGGGTATCTTCCGGCGGTAGTAGCCGAATTTACTCACCAGGAAATCAAATACCAAATAACCTATATGTCTTGTCCAGGAAATCCCCAACCCATAGATATTATCGATCTTCAAATAGAAAACACAGGACACACCATCGGTAAATCCAATATTTTGATAAACATGGATGGGGCTCCCAGTCTCAAATTGGACGGGAATCTGATAGAAGACAGGGGAAAACCTCTGGTTGTTCTCGATGGTATGCCGGAGGAAATTCGCCCCCTTGAGCGAGAGACGGGGCTGGTGGACCCTCGCTGTACGCCGGCCGGCGAAGGGTGGCTGGGTAAGGACAGTGCCCACTGGCGGGACGGATATTACGGAATGCCCATTTAATATATGCTGAAGGCCGATTCCGGTAAAGAATACCAGGTCTATCTGGGTACGGACGGAACTCCCCAATGGTTAATTTTCAGCCGTCCTTATAGCCTGGAGGAAGGGCATCGTACGGTCGAATTAAGTGCGGAAGGAGACCAGCCTATTACTGTCGATCTGAATTATCCACCCGGCCAAAATCCCCAGGTGCACAAATTCACAGGCAAAGATGCCGATGGGGATGGTTATATCAAGGTTTCCAGCCGCGCCACCCCTCAGTCCCGCCAGCCGGCCGTATTAAATGGTGTCTGGATGTATGATGACGATATCGAGGGTATTCAGGAAGCGGAACTGATCGCCAGAAAACCTTCCCGGAAACCGATCCATTATATTCCGGTGGGAGCGAACTCACCCGGCCCCTTTCATGGCATGGTAACCGCGGAAGATCCGACCTGGAAAGGATTGTTGCTTAGATATGCCTGCCCGCTGCAGCCGGGCGAAAAGCGGCGATATATTCTTAAATTCCCGGCCATTGACCGTCCGGAACCGATGTGCTATGGCAATAGCTATCATCCCTATGACACCGGGCAATCCTGGATGCGCAATCCCAACCATTCGGTGTAGAAGCCGCTCCTACCAAATTCGGTAATATATCTTACCTGATCACCCCCTCTTCGGACCGAAAAACCATAACCGTCGCCGTACAACTATCCCCAAACCGGCTGCCTGCGAAAGTTTTAGTCCACTTGCGAACCCCGAATGGCAGGGGCCTGCAAGAGGTGAAACTGAACGACAAGAAATGGGATGCCTATTATCAGGATACCATTATTCTTGCTCCGCCACCGGAGAATTTTATGGTAACCGCGATCCTGGATTAACTATGTTCCGTACTATGTACCCCGGATTTCCCAAATAAATCCGTGCAAACCAGTAAGAATCTGATAGCATAAAGCCTGTGGATGATGTTTAAGACACTTTTTCGCTTTTGATTTGGAATACCTAATGGGTGAGAGCAAAATTGTACCAAAACCTGTCCTTTTTTTCTTCCTGGAGCAACTTCCATGATGCGTTTCGTTCTGCTGTTTCTGCCCCTCCTGCCGCTCGCCGGCTGTCAGGCGGTTCCGTTTTCCGATGAAAACCCGCCCCGCCTCGTGTTTGCCCATTACATGGTCTGTTGTCCAGTCGCGGGGGGAGGGGCATCCGTGGCGGATTACCAGCAAGAGATTCTGGCGGCACAGCAAGCCGGGATCGATGGGTTCGCGCTGAACTGTGGCGGTTGGACCCAACGTGAACCGCATTACAAGCAGCGGTGTCAACTCATCTACCAGGCCGCCCGGGATTGGGGTACCGATTTCAAATTGTTCATTTCCGCCGATTTCTGTTGCGGGCTGACGACCGACGAAGTGAGAGATATGGTCGAGACCTTTCGCGATCATCCCAACCAGTTCCGCTGGGAAGGCCAACCCGTGCTGTCGACTTTCAGTGGCTGGACGAACATCACCGCTTATGTCGAGGGGGAGTTTACCGGTGATCGCGACATTTGTTATGTGCCGTTCTATTACCCACACCCTGCGGCCGAAAATCCCGGGTTGGAGGCTCTGGAACAGATAGCGCTGCTGAATCCCTCGCTGGACGGGTATTTCTCGTTCGGCGCGGCGGGGACCCCGGAGGCCATCGTGGCAAGCTGCCGGAACGCTGCGCAGATCTGGCGCGGTATGGGAAAGATCTACATGCACCCGGTTACCCCGTTTTACCGGGGGCTGGGTGGCAACTACCGAATTTACGAATCGCGTGGTTTTGAGGGGATGGCCCAGCAATGGGAGAATGCCATCCGCACAGATGCCAATTGGATCGAAATCGTGACCTGGAACGATTGGGGTGAGTCTAGCTACGTCGCACCATTTGGAAATCCAGACAAGACAAATCTCCGGAACGGGCACTGGGGTGCGATGCTTTCTCACACCGGATTTCTCAACGCCAGCCGGTATTATATCGACTGGTTCAAGACCGGACGGCCATCGAGGATCGTGCGTGACCAAGTTTATTATTTTTACCGACTGCACCCGAAAAACCTGGAAGGCTGTGTCGATCCGGGCTGCGCCGACCACGGCAGGCCCCATCACGCCAACGAGCTGGAAGATCGGATTTTTGCCACCTTGTTTCTGGCACAACCGGCCCGATTGACAATTACTTGCGGGAACCAGCGACAGACTTTCGAACTTGCTGCCGGTGTCCGGCACGTATCGTTGCCAATGGTGGCAGGTACTCCGCGGTTTATCCTCGAGCGGCACGGTCGGATTCTGATCGACAAAACCGGCGAGCAGACTATTTCGGCAACGGATTCCTGGTCTAACTTCAACTATTTTTCCGGCAGCGCGACCGCTGAGCTTACGCCCCAGGCGGAAGAAGATTGAACCTCAACGGCTTTCCTACGTGACCGGTATCCTCGATTAGTATATTTCGTTTTAGATAAATATAGAAATGTTTGAAATTGATATTGCGTTTTTGAATTTACATAAGATCAGAAAAACCAAGAAAGCACCCGAAGAGTAAGGAAGTCTGTCATGCGAAATAAATGGATATTGATGACCTTCGTTTTTATGTCCTTTCCTGTCTTTGCAGGTTCTGTAATGTTGGGCTCTGATTTGACTGCCATCACTCTGTTTGAGTGTGATGAGCAGGGTACCGTACTAGCAGGGCGGTGGAATTCGGGGCCGAAAGATGATGCTTGGGATGTGTTTCTCTACGAAGGGCAGCCTTTCAATCCCCAAACCGATAAACTCAAGGATATCCACTGGATATCTCAGGAAGACAGTCATCTGGTTCATTATGCTCTTGCCGTTGGTGTACATAAATTCACCTTTCATTTTGAATCTCACACCGCTTTTCCGCGGTTTGGCTGTAATCTTTTTTTTGATGACAATTATCAAAAACCAAAGATTTCTGTTATGGCTCTTTTGCAAACGCAACCGGAAGTTGAGCAAAAATACCAGGAAAATCATTCACCTCGGACGATGGGATGGCCTTTGAGTGAAGTGCCCGCCTCAGGATCTTTATACTACGAGGGTTCGGATGCCGCCCTGTGGGCCGGTACCGATGGTACAACAGGGATACGATATACCCTAAAGGATTTCCGGATTTACTCACCGGCAGCGTCCGGAGAGCTGGACTTAGTGGCCCCTCATCAGATGCAGCCCAGTGGAAATCCGGATTATGTGGGAGAATTTACGTTGTTGGTGGAGGAATTCCACTATACGCCCGCTGACTGGATGTCCTGGTTACGTAAGGTGACCAATACAGATCCTGCGGAATTACCACAGATCATGCAGCAAATTGATCCGCCCTTTTCGTTTAGGTACGCAGGTCAATCCGCGAACCAACTAATCGGGCAGTGGGAATTTCAATCCTCTCAGGAACAGAAAGATGCGGATCGTACCGTTTGCCATGTAAGCTGGAAAGACTCCCGGACCGGTATGCTGGTCCGATGGGAAGGATTAATCTATCATGATTTTCCCACCATAGAATGGATCCTCTACTTCAAAAATGAAGGAAAGCAAGACAGTCCCATTCTGTCGGATATCAGAGCACTCGACTTATCCTTGCCAGGTGACGAAAATGATGACTTTCTGCTGCATCATCAGCATGGGGATGGGGTGGCGGATCCCTTCAAGCCGGTGGTAACTTCCCTGGAAGACAACAAAAGTTTGCATTTTGCTCCCTATAAAGGCAGATCCTCGGAAGGAGTCTGGCCTTATTTTACTGTGGAATGGCCGGGAAACAGTGTAATATTGGCGGTCGGTTGGCCGGGACAATGGAACACTGATTTTACGAAGATGGAAAAAAACATACTTCATATACTGGCAGGACAGGAATTCACTCATTTTAAACTAAATCCCGGCGAAGAAGTGCGAAGCCCGCGTATTGTTTTGCAGTTTTCGAAGGTACAAAATCGGATGGATGCCCAGAACATCTGGCGTCGCTGGATGATGGCGCATAATATGCCGCGGACCGGTGGCCGGTTGCCGACTCCGATTCTGGCAGGAAGCAGTGCCTGGCAATATGGCGAAATGGTGGGGGCCAACGAAGAAAACCAGAAGATGTTTATCGACCGGTACCTGGAAGCAGGCATCCAACTTGACTATTGGTGGATGGATGCGGGATGGTTTGTTTTTAGATATAACTGTGTTCATGCCGACCGCTGGGAAGCGGACCGGAAACGTTTTCCCAACGGTATGCGGGCTATTACCGATTATACCCATGCCAAAGGTCTCAAAAGCATACTCTGGTTCATTCCCGAACAGGTACCGCCCGGCAGCTGGCTCTGGGAGAATCATTCGGATTGGCTGCTGGGTCCGGATCCACCTGTCGGCGAAGTGGTTGACGCCTCCAACGTGGAGGCCAACTCCAAACTATTGTATTTAGGCGATCCGCAGGCATGGCAGTGGGCCGTTGATCACTTTGACCATTTGATCAAGGAAGAAAACATTGATATCTATCGGAACGATTTGGGTATGCAGCAAAGACTGAGAATTCTCGATTATTGGAAACTCAATGATGCGGAGGATCGTCAAGGGATTACGGAAATTAAGCATGTGACAGGCTTTTTAGCCTTTTATGATGAACTCCGGAAGCGAAATCCAAATCTGCTCATTGATAATTGTGCAGCCGGTGGGAAACGGAATGATGTAGAAACTCTGCGGCAGGCGATTGTGCTCTGGCGAACGGATGCCTGGCATCCCTCGACCATGGCCCAGTGTTATACCTATGGCCTGGCTTTTTGGCTGCCGTTTTTTGGTTCCGCTGTTCCTTCCCGCCCGGATCCTTATACGTTTCGCAGTAATATGCTGCCAGGTACAGCCCTTACTTTGGATATGCGTAATCCAGACAAGGAAGTTGTAGAACTCACCCGCCGTCTGGTTGAACAGCGGGAGCAAGTTGTGTCGAACTTTTTTGGCGATTTCTATCCTCTGACGAAATACAGTACTGAAGAGGATACCTGGATGGCCTGGCAGTTTAACCGGTCCATGGAAGGCAAAGGTATGATCCAGGCGTTTCGTCGGGAACAATCGTACTTTGAATCCGCTCGATTTAAAATCCAGGCACTGGATCCACAGGCTTGTTATACCCTTAAAAACATAGATAAACCGGATTCAGTGGAAATGACCGGAAAACAACTCATGGAAGAAGGCTTGTCCATCGCCATCGAGGAACAACCAGGAGCCATAATCATCGTCTATCAGCGTCTGCCTTAAATTACTGGTAACCTTTTGATACAATATAAATAATATTTTGCGGAGATCCACCGATGAGCTTTCAAGGATTCGATAAGAGCATGGTGCAGTTTCTCGGGCAACTGAAGCGAAACAACAACCGTGTCTGGTTCGAACGGAACAAGGCACGCTATGGGGCCCAAGTTCGAGAACCGGTACTGGCCTTCATTCGTGCCATCGCCCCGCGAATCGAAAAGATCTCTCCGTATATCTTTGTCAGCGATTCCAAGGTTGGCGGCTCCATGATGCGGCCGTATCGGGATACCCGTTTCACCCACGACAAAGAACCGTACAAGACCAACGTCGGGATACAGTTCCGCCATGAACGCGGGGATGATATTCATGCGCCGGGTTTCTATCTGCACATCGAGCCGGGGGAGTTCTGGCTGGCGGTGGGGATGTGGAAGCCGGATGCCGAGGTACTGAAACTAGTTCGCCAAAAAATAGTGGAATCTCCCCAAGAATGGCTGGCCGCCCGGGACCATGCCAGGTTTTGCGCGAACTGGGAGATAGTCGGCGATTCCTTGAAACGGCCGCCCCGTGGTTTTGCCCCTACCCACCCGCTCATTGAGGATATCAAGCGAAAAGATTATCTGGGTTTTCGAGACCTGGGTATAAAGGAACTGTATCGCCCGGATATAGTCGAACGAGTGACTGCTGTTTATGCCACTGCCAAACCGTTTATGAAATTCCTTTGCAGTGCCTTGGGACTTGGATTTTGACCGGATCAGACCAGAGTTTTCAAAAAACTAACCTGATCACTATTGGTAAATTCGTCCTCATTTATCAAAACACTGGATGAACAGAATTTGCCTTTTAAATCGGCATCTATCAAGCAACGGAAGTCACCGATCCACAGATTGAAAGCATCTTTTCCTTTATAATGTTCCAGATATTGGGAGATTCTTGTGTTTTGAAGGGTTACAGAAGAAAAAGGGCTAGAAGCCATGACATTATTAGCCCTGGGTTTATCATTAATACTTTACGTTCTATGTTTTCGTCGCAAAACTGAACCACCTAGACTCAACAGCGTCATTATGATAGGTTCAGCAGGATAATCCTTCTGAGGAAGTTTATAGGAAAACGTTTGATTCCTGACAGGAAAAGAATCATGGCTCAGCCGCGGATATCGAGATTTTGCCCCAGGCCGGAAACCAGCGCACCCATGGTTAAGATGAGTTTATCGGACGGAGCCGCCTGAGCAACTTCCGCTGCCTGTTCCAGCAGTTTAATGACCATATCCCCCTGATTGTGGGCGACATCCAGAGTTTTGCTGGCCACCTTATAGTCGATGGCATTACGAAGCTGAATATTCGCTAACTGGCTTTGTAATAATGAGTTATTAACATTACTAATGTTCATCATACCAATCCTTGATATTATTTCTTATTATTATCGACAAAATCTCTCTGTGACTGTACGGGCTTGAGGATGCCAGAGAATTGTGTAGGTCATCGTGCCTATTTCCTGACGATAGCCTGCCATTACGTCTCCGGCTATTTTGTCACACCGGCCACAGTAATAGTCATGGGCCTCAAAAGACCGCTTTCGTTTGCCACACAATGCACATTTGGTTTTCATTTTCGTTTCCTCCGTTGGCCTTCCTTTATTAGGCAGGCTCAGCTCAGAAAAAGGCTGAGCCTGCTACCATGTAGATGGATCAGGCTGCTCTTGATGATGACCTGTTTCACTCGCGTATACCACCACGTTCCGGCAGGGGGAGACCGGCAATAAGTTCCGACACTCCTCCAGGCTTCCCTTCGTCACTACCAATAACGTATGTTGTTGTCTTTGTGTCGATTTCGTCCGGATGACGTGTAAATGATGTTCACAATCTGGTCCGGCGCAAAAAAGAAGCAACGATATAAATCGTTGCTTCTTCGTGACTTAAGCGACTAGCGGGGGCAGGAATCGAACCTGCGACCTCCGGGTTATGAGAGAGGTTAAGGCCAAATCCTCAATTACTGAAATAACAGTAACTTACAGCAACCCAATAAAATACGTTTATTGGCTATACCTTACCATATTAACCATGTTTACCATATTGTCCAGAATTTAGGGTACAATTTTTCATTCGTAAGTCTTTATTTTTCGTTCAATTTTTAGGGTCCTTCGATGACCACCGTGGTGAGAACCAGACCAAGTAGAAAACCAATCATGCAAGTCTGAGTGACCTCAACCACAGTTTTTAATCCAAAGATTCTGTTTCATAATGCCCAATAGGCTAACAAATCAACGGTTTTTTCTCAAATACTTTCGACGGAGTCGATAATAATTCTTTTATATTCAAGTAGTTATAGCAAGATAATATTTGAACCGTACGGGGGAAACTCTATTCATTTGCTCCGGCCTTTATAAGAAGCTCGATTATTTGTTTTTGACCCTTCTGTTTTGCTATTCTCAAGGGTGTTTTCCCGTTATTTGCAGCTATTTTGACATTGGCCTTGGCCGCCAGCAGCAAGCCATTTGTTTTTGGCTAAGGTCCATCAGAAGTGGCGGGGGAAAAAATCCGGACCTGACGGTGTGCCAGGTTCGCACCGCCGCGTCCGCATTGGTACGGTCTTTATGGCTGACTGGTCGGGTCCAGAGCCGATTCCTGGAACTGACGGCGGAATTGATTACAAAGAGCCAACATCGGATCGCTCGTTCACGCCGCAGCCACACGAGAAAAAAACGGAGGCGATTGCGTGAGATGGGCATCGATTTATCGACGTTACGTTGTTGCATTTTTTGACCTAAAAATAGCGTTGTAGAATTAATATAAGATAGTAATTGTCAGCGTATTATGAATTTACATACCCGGCAAAACTCTGGAAAAAGACCGGCAGAACTTCTTACCTCACCCAGTTCCAGAAGCACGCCGAAGTCGTAGCGTTATGTCCTGCCGACTGGATGCCTTGGAATTATCAGCAGACGCTCTTGACTATTTCCGGATTCTGGTTTATAGATGATCCGTATACAGGAATGACCCGGCAACAGCCGAAGAAGGAAAGGACCAACTAAATCATGTCATCTGCAAAAATCACCAATCTATGCCGTCCTGGATGGATGAGGCGTGTTGGAAGGGTGCTCTTTGTCATGCTTCTCATCCTGATTGTGACGGGCATGACCTTGTGGAGCACTCTGTTCCTCTGGCTTTCGAACCTGCCGGGTGAGCCGATTCGTATCGCGCTGGCCAGCATCTTCGCGATCGGCACATTGGCTTCGTTTATAATTTTGAAGAAGCGATGGCGGACATTGCTGGTGTTTCTGGGCGTCTTTGCCGTGCTGGTAATTTGGTTTTTTTCGATCCCGCCCTCCAACAATCGCCAGTGGGTACCCGAAGATGCCGCGCTCGCCACTGCCACGGTGAACGGCCACCTAGTTGAAATCAAGAACATCCGTAATTTCGACTATCGCACCGAAACCGATTTCAGTCCACGGTATTACGATAAGACATTCGACATAGACAAAATCGAGTCGGTCGATCTGATCACCGTTTATTGGGGAAACCCCGCAATCGCACATGTCATCACCAGTTTCGGTTTCGGCGGAAATGATTTCGTGGCCTTCTCCATCGAATTGCGTCCCGAAAAGGGTGAGGTTAACTCAATGATCCGGACTTTCTTCCGGAAATATGAACTGATGTACGTCGTTGCCGACGAACGCGATGTCATCCGCGTGCGTACCAATTATCGTCAGCCGCGCGAGGATGTGCATGTCTATCGCACCAAGCTGCCCATCGAGAACCAGCGGAAGCTGTTCCTCAGTTATGTAGCAAAGGTTAATGCACTATCGCGGACACCCGAGTGGTATAACACGCTGCAGGATAACTGCACGACCGGCGTATTGCAGCGTACCGAGTCCTACAACCGCCGGGGCCGTTATAACTGGAAAGTTCTGCTGAGCGGGTATGCCGCGGAATACGCTTACGACCTTGGAATGTTGGATACGAGCATGCCGTTTGCTGAATTGAGCCAACGTTGCCTGGTGAATGCTAAGGCGGAGGCGGCTGACAAGGCGGAGGATTTTTCACTGCGAATCCGTAAAGGCCTGCCAATGCCTAAACCGATCACCTTGCAGGAATTTCAGTCAGGATCGTATTAGGAGCCGACCTATCTGCCCAAATCAATTATGGTTCAGACCTCGAACCTGCGACCTCCTGGTTATGAGGTCAAGCATCGCGTTTGTAAGCCCTTTAACAGTTAACAGGAATCATTAACAACTACTAATCAATGACTTATGATTCTGACCGTACCGTGACAGTGTGGCAGCCGTAGCCCAAAGGCGTAGTGCTGTTGCAAATTTCGGACTCGGATAAACCTTTTAAATGTAAATACATATCCATACAATGTTGCCTAATTAATTATCCAGTTCATTTAGTTATTACACAGTTCCCATTTCGCTGTTTTTTGCCATTTAACTTTCTGGCCAAGCCCAAGACATTTTACCAACTTTTTGTCCTCGGCCCTTCCGGAGTTCCGTTCGGCTGGAAACGGGCCTAAAACTGGAAGAAAGGCTCGGAAATGCCGTCAGGGATGGAAAAACCATAAAAAAGGATAGGCGTAACAGGAGGTCGCTGTATAATAATGATACTGGACATAAAAGCTACTTGAGGTTGTCAAAAAGTTGATCTGATATGCGAAACATCAAAATCGGAGACATACAAATGACTATGGGACCAGGACATATTAAAATAATTAGAATCCGAGAACTGATTTTGCTGGTTATGGCAATTGCTTTACCCGCAGTACGATCTCAGGCATCCGCCCCATTTGTACAGCTCGACAGTCCGGATACACTAAGCGGGTATCTCGCCCGACTGTTAATTAACGAGGTGCCTTTCCCCGGTGAGCAATCCTATGAAAGCGAAACCGTAACCAAGGAGGCGATGGTTCAGATTCTCTGGGTGCTGCATTCACGCATTCATCTGATTCCCAGCGGCTATACACAGCAGCAAGTTGCCGGCATCCGGTCTCAAAATATCATTGATGTGATTACGGGCACGGGCGACAAGCGGCAATGTGAAGGGTTTTATCGAAATGCGGCGGGAAAATTTGTCACCGATTCCCGGGTAGAGGAGCGTATCAACTACCTGCTTACGATTGCCAATAAAGGCAACAAGCCCGGCCGCTTCAGTTCCCTGCTGAACTTTGGGCAGGATCTTGCTCGGACCTATGCTAAGGAGGGTATCGAAGGAGCTGACCGTTACGCCAACTTGGAACGTGTAGGGCCCATCGAAGTAACCGGTCATGCCTACTCCTGGATGACGGATATTAACAATTACCATCCCGGCGGCAACTTTGTTTCCATTCCGTCAGAGTATGAAGGATCTTTAGGTGGAAATCGTTTCTTTACATTAAGAAAGAATCCCAAATGAAGCTACCTCAATCATATCGTTTCGCTTTTCTTATGGTTTTGGCGTCATTGTTGCCATCCTGCGGGATTACTCCGCCCACGGAGCAAGCAGGCGTTGCGTCCGTTCCGTCTGAACTGGTGCAGCAATCTTATCTCTACGAAGTAGTCAGACATCTCTATCGCTGGTATCTGGACGAGTCCGAGGTGGAGCGCATTATCGGATCCAAAGAATTTACTTTCTGGGTGCGACGCCTTGAAGTCAAGCTCGATTCTGGAGACTACAGCATCTTAGCTGAGATACTCCTTCCGCAGTTAAATATCCGCTTGAAAGTCAAGAAAGCCGACTACACCATTGAGGAACTAGGGATAGTGGTAAAAAGTCCCAATTTTAAGATTACCCAGATCTCTCGAGGTACCGTTCCCGCCAGCCGTCCCTTAGCCTGCGAACAAGTGGAGGTTGATATGAAGGAAATGCGGGATTATCTTTTTCGTACCCGGAACCAGCAAGATTATCCGGATTCTGTTATGGTGGAGCATTTGCGCCAAGCATTACGCCGACAGCTGGCAGAGGAAGGTACTTCTTTGGTGGATATACCCCCCGGTGAAAAAATTGTTCATCTGGCGCCGTTATCGCCTGTCGCAAACGAAACCTGGGTGTTTTGGGAAGATGGGCGTAAGTTATACCACTTTGCATCTGACATTAATTTAGCAGATCCCGCCGTCTGGGAGCATGAGACACTGATCATTCGTATTTTCGATCTGGACAACCAGGTGGTAGTATCGTCGGAAGAAGCGCCGGGCAGTAATCGGTTTTTGACCCGCTATCAGGTCAGCCGTACCTTGTTCAATTGCATCGTGCTCGGTCGCCGTATTATAATACCACCCCTCTGATGCTGCAGTAGATGCCTCTTTCAATGGGCAGGAAGTACTTAGATGACTACAAAACTGCAAGGTTCGCTTGCAGTAGCTTTTTGAAATGACGAGGACGATAGCCAAAATTGATGCAAGGAAATACAAGCCCTGCTATCCTTGTTGGTGTTCGCGGTTACCCCAATTCTTACTCCCCGATCAGTCAATCCCGACAGATCGTATTCCATTCAATCTTCATACTTTCGCCTACCCTTCCGCCACCGGCATTTCCCGTCCGCACCGGGGACAATGCCCAATTCCATCAGCGGGACTCGTATTTTCCCGTACCAACCCATACGACCGCCATTCACTGCCCAGCATTGCCTTGATCATGGCCTGGCCCTGTTCCGTACGGAAAGGTACCTGAACCTGCCCGTTCGGGAATTCCCGGAACTGCCGATTTTCGATATCGACCAGGTATTGTATCCCCTGATATTCAGTTATGGGCAACAGCCTCGATTCATTTTCTTGTTTCATGTTTTCATCCTCCGACCGAATCACTCTGATTGGCGATTCGCTCGAAAATGGGCGAATCGCCAACGACTGAAAACGACAAAAACATTAGATACCACTCGGTTCTACAATCCGAATTGCTACTCCAGAGTGTCACGGACAGGTAATCCGCAACCGGCAGTCGCTGCACAATCCAACTTTTTGAGCGGCGACTATATAACATCCATCAATACTCTAATCAAATTATTTGCTTCATCTAATCTGGAACTCCTGGAAGGCAGTATTTTCCTCTTGGTCAGATATGGGCTGAACAACCCACTCGATCCAACGATAACTGCCCAAGCTTTCAGCGTCATTGGTCCGGACCTTTGACGCGGTAAACTTTCCATCTGGACCAGCTGTAGTATCAACAGTCACTATGGGAATGCGATTATTTTTCGGCGTGTTTTTTTTGCTAGTACCAAAGAGCGTAAATCTCTGCCTGCCGCGATTTTCATTCATGTTAAACGACCAAGTACTGATCTCTGAAACCAGGACATCAGCTCCCAAGTCCACGTTATAAGTGCCGAGAGTTATTCCGTTACCGAATACCGGACCATAACTTTCTGAGAGTTTCCCGTCATGTAACACAGCCAACGGATCGTTCGATGTATCGGGCGTAGTAGTAACATCCTTGAAATCCAGCACCTTATCAGCCGGCAAAATCCGAATGTCATGAAATACGGTATTGGTACTTTCGGTAACAACACAAATATAGGTTTTGAGAACTAGGGTAGCCTTCTTTTGTTTACGAACATATCCTATTTTCAGCGGCCCAGGCTGTGCACGGTTCGTTACCTCAAGGAGCTCAGTTGTCGTCCGTACGGATTCACCATTAACAAATTGAACAACATCCCCGGTCTGAAGTCCTCCCGTTGCGGCAAAAGTATATGGAGCAACATCTTTGAGATAAACACCGCCGTCTTCCTCGCTTACCCCCACGGCTGAATAAGCCTGCCCTGTCAGCCCTTGTACGGCTGCACCCTGCCAGTATGAAACTGTATCGACCATCGTTTCGGATTCACCAACCTGGACATCCGGCATGATCGGAGTTCGTGCAAGGGCTTTTAAAGAAGGTTTTTGAACCCCAAAACGATCCATCGGAAAATTCTTAAAACCCATTTGTAACGCTGGAGAATTTTTTTTTACTCGATAGTCACCTCTTAGGGGATCTAGGAAGCCGGGATCGCTTACGGTGGGCGAACCGCCTCAGACGGTCACAGCCCGGAGGTACAAACATGAAACAAGCAGTCGAAGTGGAAGAGGTAGCTGACATCCCGGTATCAGCCATCCTCAAGGTACAAAGACCCAGTCGATACGGTACTATTACCGACCTGGATGAAGACGAACTAGCAGACCCGGATGAGCTGGAACACCAGGTTTTCCTGCAGGAATGGGGACCGGTTTTGGCATTGCCGGCCAGGCGGCAGGGCAGATGGATTTCTCCCAATATCGATGAGAACGGTCATGTGGATTTCGGTGCATTTGCCACCGTGGATTGGGAGCGGATGCAGCCGGAATTTGATAAGGCCCGGTACAAAGTTGACAAGTTAAATGATGATTTATTCCATCTGTATATCCGAATGGAGACCATCAATGCCCGGATAGCTGGCAAGGCTAAATTTAAGGTGCTCAAGTACCTGAAACTGGGCCTGTTGGACCTGGATGACATCGGGCATGAGGATATGCGGACTCTGGGTAAATTGTACCTGCGAGCCTTGCGGATTAAGGAGGAAATTCATCCATCACTCACCTGGTGGGTATCCTTGGCCACCGTTGCGGCGATGGCCATGAGTTTTTTCTCGGTGCGGTTAATGGTTTGAAAGAGTCGGGTGTTATGTTTCTGCAGATTGCCCGCCTCTTTTAAGGCGGCATGTAATTTTCGGTAATCATGTCGGGCCAGATACTGCTGGGCCTGGCGGGTCAGATTTTTGATCCGGGTCTCCAACTCAGCAACCGTATGATCCAATCGGTCCATCCGATTATCCAAACCGAGTTCCCGGTATTGCAGCATGAGCTGCTGGGAAATTCGGCGTTTTTCCTCCGGTGAGAGGTCTTTGATGTGTTTCTGGATCTCTTCGATCCGGGCCACATGGCCTTCGCGTAATCGATAGGCCTGGGCCCGTAAGGCCGCCAGTCGTTCGGTGAGATATCCTTCCGCTGGCAGCATGCGCTGGAGCTGGAGCATGATATCCTCCGCCTCTTCAGGATGCTCGTTCAGATGGCTGGATTCTTTACGCAGATGGCGGAATTGATCCCGCAGGCGGCGGGAGAGGTGGCGATCTCTAAAGAGATCGGCCATATTGTGACGGACATTGGCTACTTCCCGACTCGGCGGTACCAAGGCAGCCATGTGCGGCTGATGGTGCATCAAAAATGCCAGGATACCAACCACCAGGGCCACGGTGGTGACCGACTGGATAATCTGGGGATCGACGGGCCAGTCGGTTTGCAGAATCGAAGCGACAATGATACTGCCGCCCAGGGCAAGGCCGGCGCCAGCCCAGGAACCGCCGACCTGATGGATCGCCTGGTACATGACAAAAGCCAGGATCAGGACCGCAAAGCCGACAGCGATGGGACCGAGATTGCGAATAGAAAAGTCATGGGCCTGTTCCCACCAGACCAGCCCCACGGAAAGCGCAAATCCGAGAGCTGCGGAGGCGGCGATGGCTGGTCTTCGGTGGTCCAGGCGTTTGCCCAAAATCGCATAGGTGAGTGCGGTAAAGAAGGCAAAGGCCAATACGAAATCCGGTAAAAGCGTTTCGAGAAAATCGCCGAAGGCAAAGTCCGCAAAAGGGTTTTCGAAGCTCATGCGGGTTCTTAAGGGAATAGTAGTATAAATACTTTACGGTACAGGATCGGTTACCACGTCCGCGGGGCGCAAAAGGTTTAAATAGTAGTGGCGTCCAAACAGGCTGAGGAGTTGATACGTGAGCATGAATCTGGAAACCTATTTTCTGCAGAAACGGCAAGAGATGCAAGCCCAGGCCAGGCTGGTGAAGGATTTCTCGGTCTTTGATTTCAATCATGTGCCCGGCAAACCCTTGATGCGGGAGGAGTGCAAATATCTCATTGACGAAATGATGCGTTTTGGCCTGACCGGGATCCCCAGCCATCAGGCGGTCATCGGCAGCAAAGGCTGCGGCAAAACCCTCGCCCTCAAACATCTGCAGCGGGTGATGCAGGACCAGGCGGAGCTCCAGATGGTCTATGCCAATTGCCGGGAACATAATACCAGTTTCAAGATCCTGGCCCATCTGCTCGGGGTAAAGGCCCGCGGCTCCAGTCTGAGTGAACTTTTCCAGCGCTTATGCCAGCACTATCCCCAGAAAACCATTATCGTCCTGGATGAGATTGACCTGATGAGCCCTAAAGACAAGACCCGGGAAATCCTCTATCTGCTCAGCCGAAGTGAAAAGCCGTACATGGTCATCATGTTATCCAATAACTACCAGGTCTTGAAGGATCTGGATGCCGCCACCCGCAGCAGCCTGC
>CAZOMV010000112.1:0-17514 GCA_964580995.1 uncultured Pirellulales bacterium | reverse complement strand
CTTGCAGGTGACCTGCCAGGCCATTGAATATCACGATTACCAGGCGGTGGAGTGGACGGTTTACTTTAAGAATGTCGGCACCGGCAACACGCCGGTCTTGAACGATATTCAGGGATTGAATACCTTCTTTGCACGAAGCAATGAGGGCGAGTTTATTTTAAACGGCATCAAAGGGGACTGGATGACGGCAGATAGTTATCAGCCCTATCAAATTACACTGGACGCAAATGCCGTGAAGAATTTCACTCCCAGCAATCACTTGGGAAAATCGACAAGCGGCCCGGATGGCTGGCCCTATTTCAATCTGCAGATGCCCGGCAGCGGGGTCATCATCGCGGTGGGCTGGCCGGGGCAATGGGCCAGTTCGTTCAGCCGTAACGCCTCCAATGGCCTGAGGATCAAGGCCGGGCAGCAATTGACCAATCTTTACCTCCAGCCCGGAGAGGAAATCCGCACCCCTTTGATTGCGATATTGTTCTGGCAGGGGACCGATGTCGTACAGGCGCAGAACCTCTGGCGGCACTGGTATAGGGCGTACAATATCCCGCGGTTCAATGGCCAGCCGCAACAACCCATCACGCAAATCCAGGGGGATAGTATCAGCGTCGCCAATGCGTATCATTACTACGGCATCTACCCGGATGTCTTATGGCGGGACGCGGGCTGGTATCCGAAGGATAACGGTCCTTACACAGGCGGCGATTCCTGGCTCAACACGGGTACCTGGGAGCCGGATCCGATCCTGTATCCGAATGGGTTTAAAGCGGTAAGCGACCAGCTCCATGCCGTGGGAATGAAATTTCTCCTGTGGTTCGAACCGGAACGGGTGGGTGATCCTTACCATTCGTGGCTGGGCCTGAACCATCCCGAGTGGTTGCTGCAACCGGGTTCTGTTGGCCTCATACTCGACGAGGGCAACCCTGCAGCTTTGGATTGGCTGATCAATCATTTTGATGGCATGATCAAATCCGAAGGGATCGACTGGTATCGGGAAGACATGAATGGCGTTGGTCCCTTGACCAGTTGGAGAAATCATGATGCCAGCGATCGCCAGGGGATTACGGAAAACTTTTATGTGCAAGGGCATCTGGCGTATTGGGATGAGCTTAAACGGCGTAATCCCGATTTGCGTATCGATTCCTGTGCTTCCGGCGGACGGCGCAACGACCTGGAGACCATGCGGCGGGCCGTGCCGCTGACACGCAGTGATTATATGAATGACGTGGTAGGAAGTCAGTGTCATACCTATGGCCTCTCGTTCTGGCTGCCATTTCAAGGGACGGGATGTAATTTCTACGATTCAACCTATTCCTTCCGCAGTTTTTACCTGCCATCCTTCGGGATGTCGGCGGGGATTAGTCTGGCAAACAAAGCGGCACAGCAACAGGCCTACGCGGAATGTCAACAAATCGCGCCGGCCATGCTGTTTGGCGACTATTACCCCCTGACCTCATACAGTTTGCAATCGGATGTATGGATCGCCTGGCAGTTCAACCGGCCTGAACAGGGTGAGGGTGTGGTGCAGGCATTCCGACGACCCGGCAGCACGGTCGCGGCCATGACTTTCCATCTCCGGGGACTCGATGCCGGCGCCACTTATACGGTGACAAATCTCGACGGCGGTGTCAATACATTTACAGGTGATAATCTTATGAATATCGGCTTAACCGTAAATATCTCCAGTACGCCCGGTTCGGCATTAATTCGTTATACAAAAAATTAAACTGGCTGAACTCTATTTGTTACCCGCATAGAAAGACAAAAGTCTTATGTTATGTAAAAGTTTATACGCTAAATTTCAGGCATTCCTTCTTATTTGCTGTGCCAGTATGGCATTCGCCACGGACTACAGTCCGCTTACGGATTGGGTCGACTTTCCCGGCGGCCCTGCGGTCTGGAGTTTCGGGGGGAGAGTGGAAACCGGTTTCGGCACCGGGGTCTTCGGCGATTTTATACCAGCGGACCATATACCGGATACATGGACTAGTGCGCCGGCAGGTGATGGGTACGTGGTTCCAGATACCTATGGTACCTGTTCGGTGTTGAAAATAGACCCTTGGCGAGACAATCCCGGACCGGTGATGAACGCCTGGGTCAATCATCAGGCCACCGCCCGTGTAACTCCCGAACCCGGCATTTATAATCTATCTGTGAATTTTATCGGTACAGGATATGCCAATCCATCGATTCAGATCACGAAAGTATATGTCATCAAAAACGGCTCTGATATCCTCTGGAGCGGGGATATTCTTAACTATAGTACTCCAGCCGAAACTACGATAACGAATTTATCCATAGCGGCTGGCGACTCTCTCGATTTCATCAGTGCTAACAATGGAACTAGTGAATCGCGATCCTGCCTGACAGCCAATTTGACCTTGGTCACCGGTTTGAATGAATCTGAATGTACAGTACTGTTACCGGCCGACCTGAACCATGATTGTGTGGTGGATCTTTCCGACTTTTCAAAATTTGCCGAGCAATGGCTGGGGTGTACCCGAGCCAATGACCCGGATTGCCAGGCGGATATCGAAAGGGTCCTGACAGAGTATTGGATCGCCCAGGCGTTTACCGGCAGCAATCCCATCCCGCCGATCTCCTTTACCTATAATGGGGTTTCCTCAACTACCTTCCTGCCAACCTGGATCTTTAGCCGCACCAGGGCGGAACTGGACTCCAACCGTACGCAGTGGACGCTGGTTTATACAGAGCCGGGTAACGGCTCCTTGCAGGTGACCTGCCAGGCCATTGAATATCACGATTACCAGGCGGTGGAGTGGGTTGTATGGTTTGAAAACCACGGCAGTACGGACACTCCTATCCTGGAGAATATCCAGGCGCTCGACGCCACCTTTGGCAGCAATAGCTCCGGCGATTTCACGCTCTATTACAATGGCGGCACGAACAACTCCATCGATGACTATCAGCCGTTGCAGACCACCCTCGGTGTCCATGCGAATCAGAGTTTTGTGCCGTATGGCGGGCGGCCATCGGATCTCGTTCTTCCGTTTTTTAACCTGGCCCAGCCCGATGGAAGCGGCATCGTGCTGGGTGTCGGCTGGACGGGCCGATGGGCGGCCGTATTTGCAAGACATTCCGATATGACGGTGAATGTCCAGGCCGGCATGGACATTACCCATCTGAAACTGTTTCCGGGCGAGAAAATTCGAACTCCGGCAATCCTCGCGCTGACCTGGTCAGGTGGGGACCGCATGCGAGGCCATAATCAGTGGCGAAGACTCCTGCTGACACACTACACGCCGACGTCCAATGGCCAGACGGTCCAGCCGCCCATCGCGGCCAGCGCCGGCTTTATTCCCTTCGAGAGCACTACGGAAACCAACATGATCCAGGCCATCCATAGTATCAGCGCGAACGGCCTGCAAATTGATACGTATTGGATAGACGCCGGATGGTATGCCTGTCCCAATGGCTGGGCATCCACCGTAGGCGATTGGACCGCCGATCCTGCGCGATATCCCAACGGTCTGAAACCCGTCTCGGATGCCGCCCATGCCAGGGGCTACAAGCTTCTGCTTTGGTTCGAGCCGGAACGGGTCATGGAGGGCACGCCCTTGTATGTCAATCATCCCGATTGGCTGCTCGCCCCGGCCAATCTGCCGCCCGAGCGGCAATATCAAGCCCCCTGGAGAATGCTCTACTACGGCAACCCGGCGGCACTTGCCTGGGCGAAAACGTACTTCTCCGCCTTCATCAAAACCAACGGCATCGACATCTACCGTCAGGACCTCAACTTGCATCCGCTGTGGTACTGGCGCAATGGCGAGGCTTCCGACCGGCAGGGAATGAGGGAAATCAAGCATGTAATGGGATTGTACGAATATTTGGATTTTCTCATCAGCGACAATCCCGGTTTACTGCTTGATGTGTGTGCGGGCACCGGCAGCAGAGTCGATTTTGAAATAATGCGCCGTGCGCTGAATCTGACCCGAAGCGATGGTGCCTGGTGGAACCCGATCGGTGAACAGAGTATGACCTACGGCTATTCGTTCTGGACTGCGATTACCGGCATAGGCTCTATCTCCAACGACTATTATGATTTCCGAAGCGGAATGGGCGGCCACATAGCCGTTGCTTTTGATTACAACAACACCGGCGTCTCAGCATGGAACCAATGGAAATTAAACTTTGCGCAATACAAACCCATAAAGGATTTATATACCGGCGACTTCTATCCTCTCACCGGGTACAATCTGGCCGATACCGTGTGGATGGCCTGGCAGTACCACTCCCCGGAACTTGGCCAGGGCCTGGTACAGGCTTTCCGGCGACCCGGCAGCACAGCCACAGCCACAGCCATGACTTTCAAGCTCCGGGGACTCGATCCCAGTGCTACCTTTACCGTGACAAATCTCGACGGTGGTGCCAGTACCAATACCGGCGATACTCTTATGAAGATCGGCTTGCCGGTAACTATCTCCCATGCGCCCGGTTCGGCCTTGATACGTTATACAAAAAATTAAGAAAGTTACTGACGATAAATAATACCTTTCGTCTTAAAAAACCGTGCGTTGGATGTAGTCAGTTTTGCAGATGGATTTGACCAGATCGGGTTTGAGAGCGACTTGCTGCCAGGCGTGTATGGCGACATTTCGAAGGGCGTTGTAGTCGTCATGGACATGATTGGACCAATCGTGTTGATGCAGATACTGCCACAATTTTTCCACTGGGTTCAGTTGCGGTGAATAAGGAGGCAGCGGGATAATCGTCTGGTGTGTGACCGGTTTGCTTCCTTTGTTTCGCATTATCGGCGGAGGGGGAAAAAGCCTCCTGTTTTTGTTGCAGGAGGTCAATCGCTTTTTGATACAGCTTTTGCCTGAATTTTACGTTCGCGTCGCGAACCGGCTCCTCGGAATCCGCGATGATCTGGCCCGGTTGGGCCTGGTTCATCGCCTCCACTACCTCTTGCATCATCTCGGTAATCTCTTGCTCCACAGCCAGTTGCAACTCTTTCACGGTAATCTTTTTGCTTTCCATGACTTACTTCTTCTAAGGTAATATAAGTCATTGTAAATTAAGATATTATATGTCGCCACTAAAAAAATCTTACACACCTATTGAAGGAAAAAAATATATAAGTGCCATCCGTAAAACCAAGAAATGTAGATTTTTAAAACATCCTTGTCGGGGATTTGGGATACTGATGTTCGTAAATGGCAAACTTACTCGAAACAGGAGCGATATCTACCAGTTTATTGTATCGTATTACCACCATTTGATAACTACACCCAATATGTTACCAACCTCACCGTGATTCATTGCTTTATAGAATGCCGGTGCTTCCGCAGGCGAAAGGCGGTGGGTAATTGCCAGATCCCATTTCACATTCTGTCTGGCTATCCATCCCATTACTGTTTCCCGGCAGGGCTGGTATCCGTCTTCGGATGGGAAATAAGCGGTTAGCTGCTTCTCGTGAGCAAGCATCCAGGTAAAGGTAAGAGGGCTTTCCCCATAATCACCCTGAAATACAAACTTCCCATACGGTTTACAGAGGGAAAGGGCTATATCAATACAGGCAGGATTACCCGATGACTCAAATACCATATCCGGTCCTTCCGGTGTAATTTGTGCCAAATGTTTGTGAATATCCTCTTTTCCCGCGTCTATTATATAATCGGCACCAAAACGTTTAGCGGTTTGTAATCGGTTCGAATTCCTGTCGATCGCGATCACGATAGCCCCGCGCAGTTTAGCTGCCGCTATATTGGCCAAGCCGATCAATCCGGTTCCCAATACCACTACGATATCGCCTGTTTTTACCCCGCTTTTATCCACACCGTGCAGCCCAACCGAAAGCATAACAAAAAGAGAACCGGCCGCGTCATCGAGACTATCCGGAGTCAGGGCCGCACTATGGGTTGGATGGGAAGTATCAACAATGGAATGGGTTCCGTGGGCTCCGGAAGTGGGGGAAACTTTTTGATTATTTAGTAATAAAGCGGGAACCGAGCTGCCCCGATGGTACACTTTGTCGCCCACTTTGAATTTGTCAACCTGAGTGCCAATTTGTTCCACTATTCCAACGGCCTGATAGCCCAGCCATATGGGAAACGGTCCCCACGAGGCTTTATTGCGGATCAGCAGAAGTTCCGTGCCAATACTCACCCCGGAATAAAGATTTTTTACCAGAATATCTTTCGGCCTTATCTCAGGCAAAGTCACATCGGCCAAAAAAACATCCTGATCCTCTGTACAGATGAGAGCTTTTGCATTTTTCATGTCTCGATTTGCCTTCCTTTATGAGAATCTATTTTCAGGTTCTGCAACACGGAAATAGTTTTCAGGAATTTATTATGGTTCAACCGTGATTTGTTTCTTCAAGGTTCTGATCTCCGTCTGCAAGGTTTCTATCTGCCGTTGCTGCTCTTTGATGGCTTCAATCAAATACGCATTGAAAGCGTGCGGGAAGGAGACGGCCTTTGCCTTCTGGCCTTCGGGAATCAATACTTTGTCACTGCCGGCGGGCTCCACATGGTGGACCCATTCGGGAAATACGGCCTCTACTTGTTGTGCGACGACACCCGTACCTGCCTCCTGGGCATGCTGCTGGGGGTTTATCCAGTCAAAGGTTACTCCCTGCAATTGCAAGAGTTTATTCAGAGCCTGGCGGCCATCGATCCGGCTAATATTCTGCTTGAGCCGTTCATCGGAGGAATCGCTCCAGGTACCGCCCCCTGGTTTTCCGGCAGTACCGTTCACTTCCAAGGTATAGCCTGGATTTCCCGTTCCAATACCTACCTTATCCGCCTTATACATCATGGTATTTCCTGCCACCGATCCCATCTGCACCTGGGAATTGGTAAACTGCAAGGTGGAGTTGTACACATTGGGTAATACGGACGGTAACGTGGTGTCGGTCTGAATATCGCAATAATGCAATCCCATATCCGGATTGGCACAGTCAATATATCGGGTACTCATACGGACCAGGCCGCAATTTTTAATGGTTACCCTTTTTAACGCTTTATTTGCAGCCGAAACAAGATATATGGCATCGGTGGGGATTCCGCCACTACCCGGTTCTCCCCCTACATTCTCCAAAACGATGGGGCCGGGGGTATCGCCTCCATCCGTACCCCCCGTTTCCAGGGTAACATAATGACCGGCACTACCCACCAGAAAACTGTTCTGGAGATAAAATAGACCGCTGGAATTCCCACCGGCAAAATAAATCACCGAACCCGTGGCATCCGTTTGGTTTGAACCAATCGTGCAGCCATAAATTCTATGGTCTATGTTGGAGGAACCGGTAAGGCCGAATCCCCCCGGATCGCCCTGTCCCGTCCAGTAAGTATATTTGGCGCCGCCTCCGTAGTTATAAATATAACACTCTCTATAACTGTTTGATTCAGATGCCACACTCAAAACGGTGGCAAACGTACTGTACCCAACAATGTGAATACCATCGAATATATGGTTACCAGCCGATGCGGCAGAAGACCTGCCCAGCAGCAAAACGGACCGGGGCGGAATTGTTTCACTGCCATAAAGCTGTAAATCCTGAAGCTTCACATAATTACAGGCCACCAGACTCAAAACGGCATTTCCTGTGTGCTTTCCTATGATAACGGAGCCGGTCGTGGCGGAGGCCGGTGATCCATCCCAGGGGCCTGCTCCCTTCATTATCATTCCGCCGCCCCCATTCAGTTGAGATAGGCAAAGATATTTACCGGCTGGGAACACCACCGGGGCATTGTTGTTATAGGCAGCCGTACAGGTCGAAAGAATCGCGGCATTTATGGCAGCAGCACAATCTGTAGCGTTATCACCGACTGCACCCCACCATTGCGGATACACTTCATTTACGGCACCGACACCAAATTTAACCGATCCGCTTCCCTTAAATATCTGAAAAAGTCCGGCTTTTATCGGGCCGTTCATGATGACAGTCACACCAGTGGAAACAGTAAACCTGCCGCCCCGGAGAAACCAAAGTGTTATATTGGCAGGAATAGTCGTATTAACGGTTATCCCCTGTTGGTTGGGTATCAAGAGGGTTTTTTCACTCTCACCAATCGCATCGATGGCATTAGAAAACGACTCATATTTTCTCACATCAATCCATGGCGCGGTAATGGGAGTACTGGTCAAAGAATTACCGGCGGCCAAATTCTCTGCCTGCAACATTACTTTTTGGCTATATCCCATACCGACAAGAAGTAACACAATCAAAATTAATACACTTTCCCATTTTTTCATGTGCTTTTCCTTTCTTTACCGTAATCGGTTTTATGTTTCACTGGCTGCTCTTGGCGGATATCTGAGTATCGGAAGTGACTACCGACAGCTTCTTTTCCATCCCCGGCAGCCAATCCTGCAAGATATACTCGCAGTTGATCACCTTCTCCACAAAATCCAGCGGAAAGTAATAGTAATGGTTCGACGCCTCAAATCCGATCCGGCTGTCCCGCCGGCTCAAATGAAACATCTGCACCGCAATCTCCCGCTCCTCCTCCGCCGCCTTCTGCATCGCCTCCGCATACTTCACCCGCTCTTCCGGCTTCACTCCCTCCGCCGCCAGTGCATTACGGGCCAGGATAAACCGCGTCTGATTGGCCACACTGCGAAAATACAGCCAGCAGACCTGCGCAATGGTGTAATCCTCCAGCAGCCGGGCACGATATCCCGCCTCCTCCTGCTTGGCCAGCGCCTTCTCAAAATCCGACAGCCCCGGCTTCCACAGCCGCGCCATCTTCGCAAACTGCTCCGCATACACCTCCGCTGGAAAATGCCCGCGCCACGCTTCCACATGGTCGAACGGAAATCCCACCATCGTTGCCCCGCGCCCCGTCGCTACCGGATACAGCGGATTCGCCGGGCCATTCTGATACGGTGCTGTGTATAAACCGGTGTAGGGATGTTCCCGAAAGGCCGCACTAAACCGCCCCCACGCCCGCAGCACATCCTTTTCCGCCGCCTCCCCATAATTGTCCCGTGCCACCTTCGCCAGCACCTGCTCCACCGTACCATCTTTCCGCTGGCTGAATTCCCTGGCAATCTGTAAATTCGGCGACGGATATCCGCCCAGCGACCAGCTCAGCATATACCCATCCACCCCCGCCGCCGTCAGGTTCCGGCAATGCTCCGCCACCAGTTTCATTGCGGGAATGAAAGGCACCGCCGACAGTTCCCAGGTATTGTTAAAGGCAACTTTAGCGATCGTCTTCATGCCATGCTTTTTGGCGATCTCCCAGTGACGGCTGGCACGCGGCCCAGGCCCGACCGCACTGATGCTGTATTCTCCTATAGTAGTCTGGATACCGCTATGTTCCACCACCAGATCCCATTCACTCACACTCATCAGGCAGGCCTGCTGGGGCAGAAGACTGACCAGCGATTCCACCCACTCATTCTTCCAGCCCCAATCCCAAAAGATCACCTTGGCATCGGGATTGCCGGCCCAGACTCCTTCGGCAATCGTGCTGTTAATCTCAGCCACCACCTCCGCCGCCGTCCGCTGACTGCAGCGCGGACAACCAGCTCCGCCGTAATGACTCCAGCAATTGGTAAGATTTTCCGAAGCAGAGATAGTAAAGACACCCCCCAAATCGGGCACATGCTTAAATACGTAGGTTAATGAATCTTTAATATACTGCCGCACCAGCGGACTGGACGTACAAAGGGCCGCATAATACGCATCTTCCCGTACTCCCTTGAGTTCCTCCCTGCCCTCCTTATCAAAAAATGCCAGCGGCATCGCCCGCGGCTCGTTCATATACAGATAAATCTTGACCCCGTATTTCCCCGCCTGCTCCACCATCCCCCGCAGCGTCGCCAGCCGCTGCTCATGATCCTGCCCAAATTCCCCAAACAGCCCATCCGGCGCCAACTGCCGCAGCACCACATGCATCCACACCCCGTTCACCCCCACCCGGCTCAGCCGCTCCAGCATCCCCTCCGGATACGGATTCAGCTCCGGATGCAGCAGCGGGTCCCCGAACGACGCAAAATACGAATAGATAAACCGGATCGACTCCTCCTTCCCCGCCGCCGGCTTCTCGATCTTCTCACCCGTCGGCTTGGATAGCTTCTCCACAAACGCAAACGGCTCTTCCGCCGCCGGTCGCGCCAGTTCATCACCGAAATACTTCTCCACCACCGCCCGGATTTGCCCGCACCGCTCCTTCGCCTCCTCCGATGGCGGCGCATACACCAGCGGCGCTGTGCCGCTCTGCTCACCCCCCAGCTTCACCCACAGAAAATCATCTTCCCGCAACGTAAAGGCAAATTCCTGCTCCGACCACCCTAGCAGCTTCAGCATCTGCTCCCGCGAAATCAAATGCCAGTTCCGACGGATCAGCGAGATATACCCCCGCTTCAGATACGCATCCGAAATCGCCCCCTGCTCCGGCAGCCCCATCGACTTGCCGATCTCCGCCAGCGCCTCCGGCGTCGTCTCCAGCACCTGCCCCATCCTCTCCAGCGACACCGACTGCCAGTTCCGCCACACAAACACATGCAGCCGGTCCGGAAAATGCAGCGCCAGGGGAAATATATCTTCCGGTACCGGCTGGGCGGAGAGCGGGAAAAGGGAGATACTTGCACAAATCACAAAACATAAAATGGTTGTCGCTTTCATTTTCTGGTTCATCATCAATTTTCCTTACAGTTACATGAACAATTACTTTGGAATCTTATACGCATCCCTTGAATAGATACAACTTCTACTTTTCGGTAGCCATACTATTGCCTATGCCTATCATAAAAGTAGAGGCAATTAAAACCAGTATTCCTATCAAGAGAATTATCTTCGTCTTGGAATTGACCAGTTTCCACTCTTTGAGATAAATCCCCCAAAAGTTGCTGAAAACAATAATGAAAGCCATGTGGATACTCCAACTGGCGAAATCATATTTCCCCATTTTGGTCTTTCCCATGCCATAGAAGAAAAACTGGCCATACCACATGGCTCCACTCAGGATGGCCAGAATATAGTTGAGTAGTAGGGTTCTATCTGGTTTGGCAACAAAGTCGGACATGGTTTTATTTTTTAGCTTGAGGAACGTGCAGCAAATGAAATTCGTAGTAAAGCCGCCCGCCAGCGCCACAATCAGTACCGGATTATTCTGATAGATATGGGGTGTTCCTGTCTCTAAGGCGGCCTGGGCAAGGGGTTTTCCGGCGTTAAAGGCATAGTTCATACAGGCACTCATAATACCGCCGAAGACGGCCACGGAGAAACCTTTAAGAAACGAAAAATCTTTGACGGCCACCTTTTTCTGGTCGGGGGTAAGCTGGCGTTCTTTGAGGGCGCCTGCATAACCGCAAATAGCGATGCCTGCCAGGCATATCACGATACCGGCCATTACAATAAGACCAGAGGCGGTACTAAACAAGCTAGCCACATCACCGGCAAAGATCGGGGGGATCAGAGTGCCAAAAGCGGCACAAAAACCCAGGGATATGGACTGCCCCAGTGAAAGCCCCAGATAACGCAAACTCAGTCCGCAGCTCAGACCTCCGATCCCCCACAGTACTCCGAAAAAATAGGTCCAAAACAAATTTTTGTGCGGACAGCTCGAAAGAATGCCCCACAAGTCAGGAGTAGTCAAATAAGCTCCAATCCAGGGCATCACCACCCAGGCTACAAAACCCAGCGTGATCCAATAGGTTTCCCATGCCCAGCGTTTTACCTTGTTGATGGGAACGTAAAAGCTGGCGGAAGAAAAACCACCAATGGCATGTAAAAAAATACCTAAAAATGGATTCATACCTATTGCCTCTCTACGACATCATAGATCGTTTATGCTGTTACAGATTCGATAAAATCTTATCCATCTTCGGACTCATGGGAACAGCACCCTGTTCCGTGATTTCAAATCCCGTCTCGATTCTGCCGCCGTGCCATTCCGGATGTCCGAAAAAGCTGATATCCACACATACGGTCATGCCTGCCTGAAGCATGTCGTTACTGTTGGGTCCAAAAAACGGAGATTCTGCTTCATGCAGACCAATGGTATGGGCAAACGGGCAAACCAGATATTTAGAAAGCCCCTGTTTCTTAAAATAGGCCCGGGCCGGGGCGTCAATTTCTCGTCCGCTCTTGCCCAAAACTAGTTGTTCTCTGGTTAAACGGAAGGCCTCCGACATATGTTTCAGGCATTGCTTCTGACTATCACTGTAATGACCAGAAACCGGCAGGGTATGGCCGAACACTCCCGCGTAGCCTCTTATTTTAGGCGCCAGCCCCATCATGACCAACTCGCCATCGGCCAGTTTTTTCGAGCTGGCCGTAGGTACCACAGCGTTGGATCGCAGACCGCTGCCTACAATCGCGCTGAAGCCGAAGCCGCTCGCACCTTTTCTGCGGGCGGCGTATTCTCCGGCTGCCGCTACTTCAATTTCGGATACGCCCGGTGCTACGGTTGCCTTCATGGCTTCATAACATTCATCCGCCAGATGGAAAGCAGCTTTGATTTGTTCGATTTCCCAGCTACTTTTAATATATCGCAGCGATACATAATCGCCGGTAATATCGACCAGTTCGACCCCGTGAAAACCCTCCACGATTTGCTGGTAACACTCGGCCGGCATTCTGCCTGCCCCTACCATCCCAACCCGTTTAATCTTGCCTGCTGTGGTACTAAGTTCCTGGAAAAGTTTCGGGAAGTTGATAATGGTGGCATTGGGATATTCCTCATCCGGCACCATGAATACCGGGAAGTTACGTGTTTCCGTAATAGCACTGTCCTGTTTGGCATAGGGTTCGCTCTCCGGTCCACCCAGTATCATCGGCTCGCCTTTTTGGGGTACCAAAACTGCACCGCTTTCAAATTGCGGGCACCAGCCGGTCAGATACCAGCCGTTGCCGATGTTAAATTCATCATAATAGACCAGAACCAGGTCCAAATCCTTAGCCTTCATGATAGTACGAACTTTGACCAGCCTTAGATCCCGTTCTTCTTTTGCCAGATATCCCATGGTAATTTCTCCTATACTATTTTTTATGCCGATTTTGATTGGTTCCATGAAAAGGACGTAGTTTCACAATTCCACCACATCCTTGATTACATCCGAGAAAACCTCCACTCCGCCTTTGGTAACGGCTGCACCGGTTTCCCAGCGCAGGCCAAATTCGGGATTGTAGAGAAAGGTATCAATCTGGAAGGTCATGTTTTCTTCCAACAAATAGTCACTATGTGATTCCATCCAGGGCTGTTCCACCTCCATCATCCCCAGCCCGTGACAGGGACCGTAGAGGGCGTTTTCACGGACACCCATTTTTCCCGCATGGTCAAAAAACTTCTTGACCACCTCTTTCGCTACAACCCCGGCCTTCATCCATTCCCGGGTTTTAAAATGCAATTTCAAACCGGCTTCCACCAGCCGCCGCATTTCCGGATTCATTTTGCCGATACAGACAGGACAACCTATACTGGAAGAGTATCCGCCGAACCGTGCGCCTATGTTCAGTTGGATAAGCCGGTTCTTGCCCAGTTTTTCATAACCGGGACGCCCGATCGCATGGTTGGAATTCCTGCCGGCTAAAACATACGTTGGATGGCCTTCATACTCAGCCCCGTGTGCGTAGAGTTCTTTCTGAACGATGCCAACCAGTTGCAGCTCGGTCATATCGGGTTTTATTTCCGCTAACGCTTTTTTCAGGGCTTTTTCCGAGATGCGAAAGGCCTCTTTCAGCATACCCATTTCAACGGCGGATTTGATTTTACGCTGATTAAAGATGATTTCATCGCTTTTGATAATCTCTGCTTCCGGTGCCGCTTTTTGGATTTCATCAAAAACCGGAAGCGGGAATATCTGGTAGCCCGCCAGGCCGATCTTCTTCGGTTTTTGGCCGGGGAACATCTCCATAAAGATACTGGCAAAGGTATCGACGGGCACACCCGGGTACTCCGGTTCCGCACTCTCCCGGTACGCGACCACTTTATAGATTTTCCGGATACGGCTCCGGTCCCTGGCGTACGTTTCGCTTTCCGGGCCGATGATCAGGGCCGGTTCTCCCCGGGCCGGCACGATCACGCCGGCAGTCTCAAAAATAGGCCAATAGTCACTCAGGTAACGCACATTGGCAAAATCCGCCTCATTCGAATGTACAATTAAAACATCGAGCCCTTTTTCACGGACCAATAGCTGGGTCTTCTGCCATCGTTTCTGAAATTCACTATCAGGGAGCAAATGGTTAGTCATATTCATTCCTTTTTTCGATTTTGTGGTCTAGTTATGATTGCCTTTTGTTACTCGGTCTTTATCGAAGATATTGTATAAATTGCTCAATCGCATCACTGTTTTCGAACCGTGCGAAACTGGTTCTGCTTGTTATCTGGGAACCTTTTAGCTGGTGGTTTTCGACCATAGCGCCGGATACGGTTTCGAGTTCAAAAAAACCGGCATCGGTGTCACTGTTGTATATGCTGAAGTTGTCCGCGGCGGAAAAAGGCCCCCGGGGTTGCTCATTATCCGCCATGTTGAAGTACAGATCGCCACTTTGACTAATGATCTCACGGATGCAGAGCAGCTTATTTTCCAGATCATAAAATCCGATATATTCAGCCTGAGCGGCTTTTTTGATGCCTATCTGACCACGCTTTTGGCCATCTACGCGATAGAAAAAACCATTATGGCCATAACGGATTCGATCTTGGGGGTGTTCGTAGAAATCAAAATTGATAGCCTGTTGGGGTTTATTAACTTTGACAAAAGCGATGGTCTGATCACTGGCGTCGAACTGTTCCAGTGTCCAGCAGGCAATCAGTGCCTGCTCGGTAGTAATGTCGTTCTGCACCTCCAGACGGTCGGTTACTGTGTAGGCTATGGAAGCGGCGGGTTCCAGACTCCTGATTGGTTCCGGGACACGGTCAATACCAAATTCTCGTTGCATGACGACTTCCAGATCGGTACCGAATCGATTGTGCAAAACCACCTGTTTAACAGCTTTTGCCGTTGTTCGTGTGCTGGTCTTGATTGCGAAAGGCTCATGGTTGATAGCCGGCTGAACATACCATTCATTTCCCCGGTAATTGAATCCGAATTGGCCTCCTTCCGGGGCCGGCCAGAAATTATTCCCGCCATAGTTATTAAAAGGTCTATCCGACTTGCGAACATTTTCGATATCGAGCCTGTGCAGCCGCCGGCCGTCCAGCTCACAGAATACCCTTGCCCCCAGATCCGGGGCAAAAACCACGCGGCATCGATCCCCTTGATAAAGGTATCCGCTTTTATTCTGCAGCTCGATAAGCTCATCCAACGCATTCATTTTCTAAACCTCCCAGTCCGCCATGTCTCTGGCGGTGGCAAACTCCGCTCCCCGCTTTTTTAACAACGTAATAAGATTGTCCAGTTCTTGTACCGCTACCCAGCCGCAGTTCTTGATGATGAACGGATCCGGAAGCACTGCGCCCTCCCCAAAGTGAATCAGCCCTTCCGGCATTTTATGGAATTCCCAGGGATGCATATAAAAACACAAAACCGGCGGCAGTTTTTTACTCGCGTAAAACTTCAACATATGATCGACATGCTGGATGAGAGCCTGAGCGTTTTCCGTTCGGAAAATCGGCCAGGCGTCCCGGTCCCTACCATGCTGGTCTTGGCTCTGGATCGTCATATCCGCAAAATTAGGAATTTCAATAATTTTCATATCTCCTTCCGCGGTCCAGTCCGAACGGCTCGGATGATACGGAATGATCCGATTTTTATAGAAGAACATCGGATAGGAGGCATCGGCGGTAAATCCCAGATCTTCTAGCGCATTGACCATGGCGGTGCTTCCCCAGAGCCTGGGCGCCCGGAAAGAAGTGACTTTTTTGCCGAGAACCTGCTGTACCACATCCGCAGCCACCTCGATTCGGTGAAAACATTCTTCCGGCAACACCGGCCGAATGCCGGGAATCGGAATGATCTCATCCCCGACGGTCTCATGATAAAGGGTATGACAGCCTACTTCATGTCCTGCCCGCGATACCAGGTGAACAATTTCCGGGTGCAATCTGGCTGCTTCACCTACAAAGAAAAAGGTGGCTTGTACTCCGTGTTTTGCGAGCACCTCCACTATCCGGGGGGTGCCGTGTACCAATCCTTCATAGAAGGGCGTCCAGCTACCGATATCGGTTTCCATATCAAAACCAAAAATTACTTTCGGATGTGTGGTAGTCATTTTATGTGGACTCCCTGACAATTAATTTGGCTTTTACTATTTTCTTGATATTCAATAGTTCTTCCTGGCCGCGAAACATTCCTACCAGGGTTCGAACGGACTCACGTCCCAACTGGCTTTTATTAATTTGAATGGTGGTTAAGCTGGGGATGGTATATTGGCCGTGTATGGTATCATCAAAACCAACTACTTTTACTTCATCCGGTATTTTCAAACCCAATTCATACAGACCGCGCAACGCTCCCATCGCCACATCGTCATTGGCGAATATGCCGTCGTATCTTTTCCCTTCCGCAAAAATACGTTTCACGATTTCCCGGCCGTTTTCACTGGTTAAATGGGAATGGATAATTTTTATTTCTTTACATGTAGGACGCACCTTTTCCACGGCTTGGATCATGGCTTGCGAAAAGTAATGATCTTTCGCCGGCCCGGTAAGAATCAGAATTCGCTTGGCGCCGCGTTCGATAAGATGTTCCAGTGCCATCTTGCATCCGCCGGAATTATCGGACTCTAAAGAGGCGACTGGCAAATCAGAGGGAACCGGCCCATCTATAACTACCAGATTTTTGTTATTCTTTTTGATAGCCGAAAGTTCTTCACGACTGAATTGCCCCGCCAATATGGTACCACACAGACCTCCAATGGAAAAAAGGGATTGCATCCGCAGCCAGGATTCATCAAAGGTGTCCTGCCAATGGCTCTGTAATAGGCATAAACCGTTGGCTGCCGCTTCCTGTTCCGCCGCATAGGCAATTTCATAAAAAAAATCGCGGGCATATTGGGTGTCGGCGCCAAAAATTAAGGCACAGCACAATTGAGAATTGGCACGCAGTTTATCACCGCTGCGCATGGCCCGGGCAGCAAGGGATGGCACATACCCCGTTTCCCGCATAACCCGAAGAATCCGCTCGCGTGTAGCCGGACTGACAGTGCCATTGCCACTGATAACCCGGGATATGGTCATGCAACTGACCCCGGCCTTTTTTGCTACCTGCATAATAGTCATATGGTTTTGTTCTCAAAAGGTATTAAATGCAAACTGATGATATTAATATTGTTATCGTTAACATTCTGGTATTTTTACACATTTTGAAACATAAATCAAGAGGTAAAATATAAAATTATTGTCGTCCGATGCAAATTTCCATCAAACACTAAATCTTTGAGTTGAGATTGGATATGTGGTCATCGATATCACACCAAGTTTTTAATTTGCTGGCTTATTTTGTTTTTTAAGCCTTTGGAAGTACTTGTTTTTCAGGCAGGAATTTCTGCAAGCGGGTGGCACCCTATACCCCTCCCCAATGTCTAGACAAAAATTAGCGATTTTTTAGTGGCGCCCTATAATATCTTTGTTTACAATGACTTACATTACCTTA
>CAZOMV010000111.1:0-17599 GCA_964580995.1 uncultured Pirellulales bacterium | reverse complement strand
GGGCTTCCGGCAAGGGGTAGGTGCCTTCCTGCTCGATGGGGTTCTGGGTGGCCAGCACAAAAAACGGCTTGGGCAGATCGTAGGTGACACCGCCGCTGGTTACTTGCCGCTCCTGCATGGCCTGAAGCAGAGCCGCCTGGGTTTTGGGCGGCGTGCGGTTGATCTCATCGGCCAGCAGGATGTTGGCGAAGACCGGCCCTTTGATAAACCGGAAGCCCCGCTGCCCGGAGGCGGGATCCTGTTCGATGACTTCGGTCCCGGTGATATCGGCGGGCATCAGATCGGGAGTGAACTGAATGCGGTTGAAATCCAGGTCGATGGCCCGGGCGATGGTCTGGACCATCAGGGTCTTGGCCAATCCAGGGACGCCAACCATCAGGCAGTGCCCCCGCGCGAACATCGCGGTCAGCAGGTCGTCCAGGATCCGCTCCTGGCCGATGATGACCTTGGCGATTTCCTTTCGCAGGGACTGATGGGCCTGGCCCAAACGCTGCAGGGCTTCCACGTCGATTTCCTGAATCTCTTCTTTGGCAGAACCACTTAGTTTGCCGGATTTATTGAATGCCATAGGTTCCTCGCTTTACTTTTCGATAATCGTTTTTTAAACATTTTTTCAACCTGTCATTGCTGCAGGGCGTAACAGAGAACATTCAGCGCCAACTGCTGGGCGGAGTCCGCGTCATAGGTGTTGGCGTACGGATCGTGCACCCCTTTGATCATGCCGAGAGTATCGGTGGGAGAATACACAATGGCGGCCCGCTCGCCGATAAAGACCGCTTCCAGATCGGGGGGGGCGGACTGCGTACTGCCGAAGTGATGCAATTCCTGAATATCGTACAGGGAGTGATACAAACCGTGGTCCGCCGGGACGGCCTGAAGAGCATGGTCGGGCAGCAGTTTGGCGATGATGGCCCGGGCCTCGCGGTCGAATTTGGCGAAACCGGAGGTGTTGTTGATAAACAGAAACCCGCCGGCCTGCAAGTGCCGCTGCAGAACCGTCAATTGTCTCTCGTCCAGTTGCGGCTCGTCCATGCCGGTCATAATCAGCAGCGGCGTATCGGTAATTTGCTCGACCTCGGCATCCACGGATTTAATGTCGTAGGCAACGGGTATGCTGGTGCGCAGGGCGGCGAAACGGATCAACTGGTAAATGCTGTTGGAATCGGGATTCCAGTCCCCCTGATGGCGCAGAAGGCCGAATTGCAGGGCGGCGCGATGCTGGGGCTGATTGCCCTCCACCTTGAGGGTGTAGGCCTGCGTTTTGGCGAAGGTCCGTTCCGCGGAAACATAGGTCAGCAGGTTGATTCCCATGCGGATCGCATCGACGGGTACCATGGCCATGGTGGGGACCGGTTTGGCGCTGCCGATCCGCGGGGCCGGCGGGGCGTAAAACTCATCCCAGCCGCAGGTCATATCGAAGGGGGAAAGAATCACGGCGGTTCGGGCCGCGATATTCAATCCCAGAAACTGCGGGGGACTCTCGGTTTTGCTGTGCACGCCGTCGGTGATGGTAAAATAGTTGACGTTCTGATAGGGGTAATAGCCGCGATAGATCGGGTGGTCCAGTTGCAGAATATCCAGTTTATGCTGGGGGAAAATGGCGGCGATCTCCGTCCGGAACGATTTGGCGAAGTCGGGACTTCCCAGAGTCGCATCGCCCAGCAGCGTGCCCCCGTCCAGAATATATTCCCGCAGAGCCGCCCGCTGTTCGGGCGTAAACGCGAAGGACTGATACCCGGTAATATAGAGCAGGGGAATCTCACATTTTTTTCCTTCTTTGTACATCGTCACCAGTTCCTCGACGTTGAGAATCGTATGGCCGTACCAGATATCAAGCTGCGCGCGGACATGCCGCAGCAGGGTATCCAGGTCCGCGGGATTGGGCATATAATCCTGGGTGGTGCCGTAGGCCAGTTTAGCCACAAAGATGGGCGGGGCCGGTTCCTGCTTGGGTTCGGATCGCCGCAAGGGGACGGCCGGCAGCGGCAGCGGGGGCATCCCTTCCGCAGCCGTTTGACGCTGTGGATCCTGCTTGGGGGGCGGGCCGATGGTGCCCAGTTGCCGATCTTCCGCCGCAGCCAGGACCGGCATAAGCAGCAAAGCTACACAAATGAAAAACCATCCAACACCATTCAAATTTTTCGATACGGGAGACATCATTTTGCACCTCCTGCCTGTTGGTTTTCAGGCATGATTTCTTTTGGCATGACGAGCCAATCTGGTTTTTCAGGACCTTTCAAAATGACCGGAGGCAGGAACGAACCATCCGGATTGACAGCAAAAACACCGGGGATGGGGCGGGGAATTTTGATCCGGCCCAGATCGACGGCTGGATGTTCATCGGTTAAACGGATCCCGCCCAAATGGCGGGCAAAAACGACTTGTTTTTCCCGAAGTTTCTTTTCCGAAATTCGCTCGCGGTACAGGGCATAGAACGGGCGTTTACGATAAGGAACCCAGGTGTCTTCTTCGGGGTTTTCCCATTGCCAGCGCTCGAGACGCCAGACCCATTCGCCCGGCTGGTAATCGCCGCCGACAAAAGGACGGGTTCTCAGCTTCATGACCAGAACGGCGGCATTCTGAATATTGCCCTGGATATCCAGCACCCACATCCGGTCGGAAAAGGCACTGAAATCTTCGGCACCCTGTTTGGCAAGGATTTTTTTCTTTGCAACCTCCTCCAGTGCAGGATCGCCGACATAATCGCTTTCCGGCACGTTGGGGTCCCAGCCGGAGATCACCCCGCCGGATTTGGTCTGGAACTGCAAGTCATAAAGACCGGGAACCGGCAGATTTTCGATTACCACTTTCCCCTCGATAATCCTGCCTTCATACGGCTGGGAATACATGCCGATATCGTGTTCTTTTTCCTGGGAGGTCGTGATATGCTCCGCCTGCCGCTTCATCGCCCAGACGCCGGCAAGGGATTCTTTGGTTTCGACTACGGCGGTGATGCCGCCTGC
Source organism: uncultured Pirellulales bacterium (assembly GCA_964580995.1). Classification (GTDB taxonomy): domain Bacteria; phylum Planctomycetota; class Phycisphaerae; order Sedimentisphaerales; family SM23-30; genus JAKJEP01. The sequence goes on along the minus strand of CAZOMV010000111.1, from coordinate 14,636 downwards.
CCAGCTTACCTCAGCGATGGTAGCTATACTCAGCAGGGCAATAAATATTTTAGATATGAAGCTTTTCATTTGCTTTCCTTTTCATCAGGCACCGGGCGGAGATTGCTTTTGAGCCGCCTGCTTTTTAAGTTCCTCGATGGTTGCATTCAATTTGGCGACCTCCGCCTCCAGGGCGGCAATTTTTTGCTCCTGTTCCGACGTTTGTTTCTGGAGGGTATCCCGTGCCTGGGTAACAGCCGAGAGATTTTCGTTGAGCTTGGCGGCATCGGCCGTTATGGTGTCATGGCTCTGCTGCAGATCGGCCAGTTTCTTGCCCAGGGTTTCCGTCGTCTGGGCAAGGTCCGCTTTCAGCTTATCCCGTTCCTGAGCCAGGTTGGATAAAACCCCAAGCGTTTCATTATGTGACTTGGTGCTTTGCGTTAGATCATTGTTTAGAGTGTCCCGTTCTTTGGTCACCGTGTCTAAACTGGCCTGGGTTTGATTCAGGGATTCCGTGGTTTTGGCCAGACTGTCTTTCAGCTCGTTGCGTTCCTGAACAGTGGCCGCCAGTTCCGTCTGGAGTGCACCGAACGACTCGGATTTGGTAGAAATCTCGGTTGCCAGGGCCTCCCGCTCCTGTTTCAACTTGTCGCGCTCCTGGGCGGTTACGGTTAGATCGGTCTGGATTTTGTTCAAAGATTCCGTAGTTTTCGCCAGATCATTTTTGAGGGTATCTCTTTCCGTGGAAACCGTATTCAGATCGGCCTGGAGTTTTTTGCCTTCCTCCAGAGTGGTATGGAGCAGAAGTCCCAGGCCGGCCATTTTGGTTTTGTTTTCCTGCAATTGCGATTGCAGGTTATCCCGTTCCTTGCCTGCCGCCGCCAGGTCGTTCTTCACTTTCTCCAGATCCGTTTGCAACTGCCGCTGAACCGATTGAGCCTGGGAAACGGCTGCCTGCCATTCTCTGGCTGCCTCCTCTTTATTTTCACAGCCTGCCGGAACCAGCGCCAAGGCCAGTAGCAGGAAGAATCGTTTTATAAAATTCATAACCAGTACCTTTCCTTAGAAACTCTGCCGTCCAATCAACGCTGATATACGGGCAAAAAATGCATATAGACCTCCAGGCAAAGGGCGCCCAGCGCGGTGGAGTAACAAAAGGCCGATCCGTTGACGGTCTGTTCCCCGAATCCTTCCCAACTGCCGTCCTGTTTCTGATTTTCAAAAAGGAACTTGCGGACTTTGGGATGCCAGTGTGCCCAGTATTTGCCGCCGGCCTGAAAATGGGCCTGCATGGCATAGTAATTCATATACCAGAAATAGGGAATATCTTTTTGGTAGTTTACATTGTCCAGCCAGTCCAGTCCTTTGGTCACGGCCGGGTCATCGAACGCCCCCAGCAATTGCATGCAGAGAATTCCGGCGGCGGTGCGGGCCGGAGCCGGTCCTTCGGCATGCCCCGGCTGATAACAAAAGCCGCCCTCCGGATAAGCGCATTTTTTGACATAGTCCAGGGCTTTCTCCATCGTTTCAGCGGGCACGGTTAACCGGGCGTTGAGTGCGGATTTCAAGGCCACCACCTGCATGACGGTCACGCTCAGATCGGCATCGGCCGGGACCGGCTGATAGCGCCACCCGCCGACCGGGGATTGGCTTTGCACGATCAGGTTCACCGCCTGCTGGACGCTGTTACGCATCTGAGTGGTGGGAATCTGGCCGTAGGCTTCGACCAGGGCCAGGGTAGTCAGGCCGTGTTCGTACATCGGGCCGTTGGATGGATTAGGCGAGAGGTAAAGCCCGCTGGTCTGCTGGGTAGCCAGAAGATAATTGACGGCATGGTCCACCACACTTTGGTAAGGTCCCCGGCCGGGTACATGACCCCGCCCGAGGAAAGCCAGCAGGCAAAGGGCATTGACACCGTTATTGGAACCGAAGCTGCTGGGCCAGTTGCCGTCGGGCAATTGCTGGCGAACCAGATACTCCAGAGCCCGATCCGCCGAGGCCTCAATGCGGGCCATTTCCCGGGGGTCAGGCAGCAGATTCTCGGTGAGTTCTTCCTGCGGCCCAGACCCAGACCGGACGATCAGAACCGTGCCAACCGCGCCTAAAAGCCCGATGAGTATCAGTACCAGGATTATCCAGGAGGCCATTCCGCCCGGATGGGAACCTGTTGTTGTTTGCTCATTCCTACGCATAACTTATCTCCTACGTTAAACCAGACATTCGGCGTACAAAAACATCCGTGCAATAAAGCGATACCAGCAAAATCAGAGTCAGCCAGTTGTCCCAGATTTCGTCCTCCTGGACCCGCTGGGTGGTGCGTACTTCGCCCTGGAGGCTTTGGGATAATTTTCCGATGTCCGGCAACTCCAGCAACCCCCCCCGGCTGAGTTCCGCCAGGTTGCCCAGGGCGTCGCGATCCACATCCGGACGCATCAGTTCCCGGCCGGACTGGGATACCCGAACCGAACCGGTAACCTTTTTTCCTTCCACCTCCACACTGAAAACATATTCACCTTCCTCTTTCCCCATCCAGGTCCCGCTAAAATGGCCGGGTTCCAAAGAGGGTTTCAAAGAAACCGAACCGGACCTTTCCCCCTTCACGAAATGGGCGGTTATTTCCGGGGCTTTCAGGGGTGCCCCGCCGCCATCCAGTGCATACAGTTCCAGTGACACATTCTCCCCCGTTTCCACCCGGGCCGGATAGACTTCCAGCCAGTTGCTCGTACCGCTGCGCTGATGAGACTGGGCAACATGGCGGATCAACTGCCCCCAGAATCTGGAAAAAAGAGGATCGCCGATATACGCCCGCCAGCGGTAGGTGGCGTCGGTCCCGATGAACGCCACCCGGCCGGCCCCGGCAAACTGTTCGGCGATCAACGGTATTTTTTTCTCCTCCAGCGTATTCAACTCCGCCAGGACGGTCGCCGCGGGACTACTATCCTGTGCGGCCGCTGCCCAGTAAAAGGAGGGCATGCGGCTCCAGATGCCGCGGTTCTGCGTGGCGCTGTCATATAAACGGAAGGCGGGATGAATCGAGCCTTGGGAAGTGACTGCCATCTCAAAGGGGGCAAAGGCCGGCGATTCCAGGCCTTTCTCGTCGGAGGCAAACTTCATCGGAAACAGCCGGGCCAGCGGATCATGGATAAAGGCGTGCGGCATGGCCTGCGGACCGGCCTGAATAATCAATCCCAGGCCATCCTGTTCCACCGCCCGGGCCAATTGCTCCTGCAAGGCATTGGGAAGCAGGGCCGGGGTAATATCGCCCAGCATAACCACATCATAATCGGAAAATGTAGTGAAACTATCAGGCAGTAAGAGCGGCTGGGACGCTTCCTCCTCCGGCTTCTTTTCCGCCAGCAGGCTCGCTTCCACCACCATCGTTACTTCCAAACCCTGGTCTCGCCGCAAGGCGTAATCGAGAAAGCGGAAGTCCCAGCGGGGATAGCCTTCCAGATACAGAACTTTCCACCGCTGTTCATCCACCTCGATGCTCACTGGCAGGCGATTGTTGACCTGGACCTGTTCCTCCCCTTGTTTGTCTATCTCGACCGTCAGCAGATGCGTACCGGGCGTTTTCGCCTCAAAGGTAAGCTGGACCTGCTGGCGCTCTGCACCGGAGAGGGTCAGATCTTTTTCATCCAGCACATTTTCCTGTTCGAGCAGGCGGACCTTGATTTCCCGGCCGTCAAATCCGTGCGACTGAACCGTGGCCACCAGAACCGCCGTATCCTTGAGCGTCAGTTGGCCGGGACAAAGCACATCCACACAGGCGATATCTGCCAGCGGTTCGGAACTGCCGACCGGTACCGTCCAGACCGGCACGGCGGTTTGATCCGTCGTCACCGTCTGGTAGCGCCGAAGCACCTGCACGGGATCCGCACCCATTGTGCTCTGGCCATCGCTGAAAACCACGATACCGGCAGATTTCCGCCCCGCCATCTGGTCCATCACCTCTTCCAGGGCGCCGCCCAGGTTGGTGTCCTTCTGATCGGTGGTGACGGCCTCTTCCTTTGGTTTGTTATGAGCCTCTGTCCCCGGCGTCAGAGTTCGGGCAAAGCGATACGAATGCATTTCGAACCGTTGGTTCAATTCATCCAGAAGCGGCTTATGTTTTTCCAGTACCCGGTTCATCAATTCCGCCCGGTTCAGATTGTTCATTTCTTTTCGGACCTGCGCATCTATTGGCACGACAGCGCCCTCAGGAGCTTTTTCCATCATACCCGCTGCTTCTGCCATTTTCAACGTTTGTTCTTCGTTGAAGATACCGATCGGCAGGGACATGCTCTCCGAGTCATCCAGCAGCCAGAACAGCAGCGGTTTACTGGAAACCGGCTCCGTCAGCCGCAGGAACGGGCCCCCCAGGACCGTGACCAGCAGCAGCAAAGTACCGATGCGGCAGATGGAAAGAACCACGCGAACGGGCCGCGAAACATGCGGCAGATTGTTGCGATGGCGCAGAACAATAAAAAACGCCACCGGCAACAGCAGTGCCAGTCCCACCAGCAGCACCGTCGGCCGTGCCCAAAGCAATTGGACCTGCTCCAGCCGTCCGGTCAGCGTCTGGTTGATTCCCAGATTTTCAAGCATCCATTTCAACAACGTTTTTCATCTCCATCCGGTTATTTCTCCAGTTGGGTGCTCAAATCCCGATAATAGGCCTCGATCAGCGGCTGATAGGCCTGGGGGCCGTGTTCCTGCATGCCCTGGATGAGCGGCTGACGCAGCCACGGCGGCAGTCGGTACAGGGCAGCACCTTCGACCGGGGCGGTATCTTCATTGGTATATCCAATGGTAATGGCACGGCCTTTCAGAGCCGACACGCTGCCCATCCGGGAACGCATCGTACTGCCGCCGGCCAGCCCAAACGAATTTCCCTGGGTATATAAGTTTCGCGCCACCCAGCCGGAGAGGTCCATCGCCTGACGCATATCCGGCGAACTCAGCATATTCAACAAACTCTGAACCTGCGGCTTCTCGCTGCCGGACATGTACTGATCCAACTGATGGATCGTTTGGGCCAACTGATTCTGTACCGAATTCAGGTCATTGCTGTTGGCCGTCAATCTCTGCTGCAACTGGTCCTGATGCTGTATGAGCATGGCACGCGGGGTACTCGCCTCACCGGGGGAGGCGGGATGGGGCCGGGAATCGCGGTCGGCAAACCGGGGATCGATGCTGCCGCGCTGGGCGTCCGCCGGAAGGTTGACGGGCCGATCCCACCAGTTCAGTTCTTCCTTTTCCAGAAGTTCCTTCAATTGATCTTTCATGCCCGCCACATCGGGTTGGGACGGCTGGGCCGGATCTTCCTCCGGGGTATCCGCCTCCACGGGCATAGCGTCCACCAGCCGGCCGGGCGGAACCCAGGGCGCCAGGGGCATGGTTTCCCTATTTTGATCCTGTTTCTCCCGTTGTTTCTGTAATAGTTCCTGAACCTGTTTCATCAGTTCAATGGCATTCGGGTCCAGTTCCTGCTGCTGATCGGATATTTCATCCAGATCTTGCGGCGGAGCATTGGCCGCTGTCTGCTGAAGCGATTTTACTTGTAATCGCAATCTCTCCAGCGTTTCCTGCTGCGATTCCAGATAGGTATTGAGTCCCTGCAGTTGTTCCCGTGCCTGGCGGGCCTGCAGCTCGGCCATCAGATTGCTCAGGCTCTGCTGGGACTGGTTGGGTGAGCCGGCCAAATCCTGGCGGGCGGAGATTATTTCCCGCAGTTGCCGCTGCAGTTGCGCCAGTTCCTGTTTCTGGTCCGGGGTCAGTTCCTGCAGGCCTTCCAGCCGCAATAAAACTTCCTCGCTAAGAATATTGGCATCGCCCGCCGGAAACAGGCTGGTGATCTGCTGCGCCCGCAGGGCCATTACCCGCAGGGCTTCCGCTTCGGCCGGCAGGGTCAGCATGGTATTTTCCTCTGCCGCCTGGTATAAGGTTTCCGACAGATCCAGCAGTTCCTGCCGTTCCTGCTGGATCCGGCTGTAGATTTCATTAAGCTGCTGCCGCTGCTGTGGGCTGATTCCTTCGTTCCAGGTGTTGAGCATCCGTTTCATGTCTTCGGCGGTCATGACGGTTCCGTCCGGATTGAGAAGGGTAACAGCTCCTGATTCATCCACATTCACTTCATAACCGGCCGGCCAGGGGATGACATTCTCAGCCGCACCGTCTGAAAGCTGCCCCTGAAAATCAACCAGGTTCTGGATGTTTTCGAGAATACCCGTCAGAGCATGATTCACCCGATCCGTTTCTTCGATATTCTCGGTTGACGAGATATCCAGACGAAGCTGGAATAGTTCGCTGACACCGGTCTGGCCTTTGAAATCCTGGGCGAATATTCGATAATAAAGAGGCTGCTCCGCAACCAGTTTCAGGCTCTTCATGTCCAGCGAGGTAATCACCTTGCAGTTGACCTGGGGTTGATCGTACTGCGCCAGTTCCTGCGGCTGGCCTAATTGATCGGGACTGACGCCGGTCTGCATAAAAACATGGGCGACGCCGAAATCATCACAGGCGCGAATCACCAGGGGAACCGCCTGCGGCGCGGGCAGGGCAAGATTCTTTCCCGGCCGTTCAATCAGCACGGTAGGCGGCTGATCGTCCGTGGGAAGGATGGGGATCGCCTGCATGGCGGCATTGGCATAACCCAGCCGGTTGCGGAATTCCAGCGTGAAATGGCATTCTGCCGCGGGAATGGCGCCTATCCACCGGCCTTTCGAGGGGTCATATTGCATCGGTACGGAGTTTATTTCTTCCAGATTGGTTTGTTCAGTTTTAAGCTGGACCGATTTCAGAGAGCCTGCCCGATCAAAAAGAATTGTTCCCTTGTCAATCTGGAATTGCAGCCCGTTTACTTGAAACGGACCGGCGGGATTAGGCCCGGCAAACTTTTCCGACGGAATCTCCAGCCGTTTCCAACTGCCCGCTTCGGGCAGAGGTCCGGCGTACCTGCCGAGTACCTCCGGGGCGCCGGCGGCATCGCCGCCGAACCAATTCTGCGGATTTTCCAGTTTGATCGGCTGACGGAGATTTTCTTTTTGCTCCCCGGTCAGCGGTGCAGCCGAGGAATCAAACATCAGTTCACAGGTGGTAGCACCCGCCAGAACGCGAATGCTTACCCGGCCCGGCCCATCCTGTGGATCGATCCAGACATAAACAAACAGAGATTCACCAGCCGAAAGGATCAGGGGATGCAGACGGGTGCGAAAACCATAAGGCTGGCGCGACCAGTTGAAGGTGTGGGCTTGTGTACCGCTATATGCTCGGTCACTGGTCCACCGCCATTTTCCCATCTCTTCCGCATCCACAGGTATATCATCATCGAACCAGACCGTCTCCTGGATGTCATTTTGCTCGATCACTTGACTGCCGGCACGGAATAGATGGATTTTCCCCTCCGTCACATCTCCTTTCACAACAGCCGCCAACTGAATCATCGAACCGTTCGGAGCGCTGATTTGCCGGGAAAGATCATTTACCGGCTGGGGTTGGAGGATTTTCATATATTCGGGCAATTGGATTTCCGCCGTCATGGTTTCAAGGATCGGCCGGTAAATCACGGTGATTCGGTTGGGAACGGTCCACGTACCGCCGCCAATTACCTGGTAGTGATACGAAGCATTGACCGAACTGAGGGTATAGGCAAACTGCTGATCGTTTTCACGCTGCATGGGGTAGGTAGAGTACTCCCCTTTATCGTTCCAAAGCCGCAGCGTAAGATGGTCCAGCTTTTCGCCCTCGATTCCAGCCCACAATCGCAGCGGTTCGCCATACAGCACGGAGGTATCCCCCGGAAAGGCCTGTAAACGCACCGAAGTAACCGGCGGGATGGACTTTGTCGGCATGAGCAAACGCAGTGCCGCGGTGGAAATTCGTTCCCGACACTGGAACGACAAAATCCCAGCCAGCACCAGAGTCAAACATGCAGCCAGGGCAACTTTTCGTAGCGGCCTGGGATCCGCAATCCGCTGCACCCGGTAGTCCGTCAACCGTTCCGCTGTCTGCCGGATTAAACGATCCTCCAGCGGCTGGATTCGATCTTCCCGAATCTTTCTCCGGCGGCGTAAGTCTATAACCGTAACCAGACTATTGTGCATTTTGCCCACAATACATTCGATCAGGTAGGCGATATGCTCCAGGCCCATCGGCCGGATGGCAGGCCAAAATACCAGCAGTGTAAAGGTCGTTCCCACCAGCAGCAGCAAAACAATCCCGGCTGTGATTCGCAGCCACACGGGAAAGGCTAACAGCATATCCAGAACCGCCCCTGCCGATACCCCCCCCACGCCCGCGATAATCAGCAGGCCAAGCCCCAGCAGTACCGCATTGCGGCGTAATCTGCCCCGGGTGGATTGCACCAACCGCTCCAGTTGCTCGGATATTTCCTGGGTCGATTCACTCATATTTTCATTTCACCATTTTTTCTTTCAAATTCCCTTCGTACCAGAGGGAACCTGGTATTCCGCCATACCCATCATCGCCAGCCCATAGCGAAACCATCGTTTAACCGGATGTCCTTCCGCGGATAAAGAATTTGCACCAACAGCCACAGATACCGGTTCGCGCTGGGGTCGCAGGGTGGACATCAAAAATTCCATTCCGATAATCAAAAAACAAATCCAGATCAACGTTCGCCAGATTTCCCGTTTTGAAGTCAACTGCTCCGACAGGGTCGTATCCTCCGGCAGGCTGCGTAAATAAGCTAGCTCGGAAACACCGGTTAATATCTCCCGGATCTGCGATTCGTTCATCATGGTAAAATCCGCTTTTTTGTCGGTCCGGTTTACTGCAAAGCCCAATTCCACTCGCTCGGAAGTCTCTTCCGTGTGAGGGAATATCTGACAGGTATAAAATCCTTTCTGACTGGTTTGCAGCATGGCCCCCACCAGGCTCCTGCCGCTGCGATGCAGTTCGATTTTATGCCCCTTGCCGCCGGGATCGATAACCTGTACTTTTGCTTCGGACCAGCGATCCGTCAAACGAATCGGCGCCGGCTGAGATGGTGCCACCGCCGTGACCGCGGAGGCATCGGCCGGTTTTTGCAGATACGCAATCGAACGCAGCATGATCGGCACAAATTCCGGCTTCAGCGGCAGATTGGACCAGCTTGCCATTGCCGCAAATCCGGATACCAGCATTTTTCCTTCCCCAAAGGGAATTTCCGCCAGCAGGGCATTGCGATTGGCCAGCCGCATCAGTACCGCCGGTGGATTAGCCTCTCCTGCCTGATCTGTTGGTTCTTTCGGGATCAGTTCAATCGGGAAATACCGGTAGAATTTAACGGTACTGAAATAGTCGGCATCTTTTTCCGCAAAGGCGTTGAGCACCGGATGCGCCAGGTCGAGTAATCCCACCGGCTGAAAACCGGATTCGTCCTGTTCGTCCCCGACGGGCTGGGCCAGTTTCAATTCTTTGGTCGCCGCGGAGAGCAGATGTTGATTGTAGTCATCCGGTATCGAATTCGGCCCCGGAAGAAGCAACAGACCACCACCCGATTCGACATAGCGCTGCAGCATGATTCCGTGCGGGGCGTCCAGGGGAACATCCGCCAGGATCACCACATCGGAGGTATTGAGCAGCGTATCGGTCAACTGGTCAAATGGGATGGTAACGACATTAATCGCAGCGGCTAGACGGCTTTCTTCCTGATTCAAGGTATTCCGGGCCTTTTGCGGGGATGCCAGAGCCGCCTTGATATACACCTCCGCCGAGGCGGAGCGGGTTTCGGCGGCCGAACCGGTTACCAGCAGGACATCCAGTTTTTCCGCGGCATTGAGGCAGAAAAGAAAGGTATCGTCCTGGGGAAAGGCATCGCCGGGAAGTTGAAACTGTCCCTTGATCATCCCGGAGCGGTTTGGGATGATATTGATCGAATGCGTGATAGTTTGTTTGGGCTGCAAAGTCAGATTGATCTGCCGTACCAGTTCATCATCCAGCAGAACCGAGAGAACCGTTTCCGCCGAACGATCCGCCGAACTGTTCACCACCGTGGCATTGAGCAGGACAGGCAACCCCTTTATCACCCGCTCTCCCTGCGGTGGCTCACCTGTCACCGCTACATTCTCCACCGCCTCGCCGGAACCGACATTCATGACCACAACGGACGTTTGCGAATCCAGTTTTGCCAGGACCGGATGATTTGCCAGTGGCCTCCAGGAGCTTTGCAGACCATCCGTTAACAGATAAATCACCCGTTGGCCGTGCGGTTTGGAGGAAAAAATCTCCTGGAAAGCGGCGGGAAGATCGGCGCTGCCGGTATCGGCGGTTATTTCATCCAGACGCTGGCTAATCTGTTCAGGCTCCTGAACGAATCCTTCCGCCAGTACGGTTGGTTTGTTACCCACACGTATTATTTTTATATGATCTTCCGGGCGGAGCATGGTTACAATGGTTTTGGCAGCCTCCTGCGCACGCTGGAGACTGGTCGTACCGCTGCTTCGCGCCGCCATGGAGGCAGAGGCATCAATAACCATCGTCACATCCTTTCCACCTCCTCCAATCCCCAGAAAAGAAAAATGCTGAACGACCGGCCGTGCCAAAAGCAATACGATCAGGCCGACAAAGCCCAGGCGCAGAAGCATTACCAGGAATTCCAGAAACCGGGCGCGGCGCCGCTGCTGCACGTAACTTTCCATCAGAAAGCGAAACGTACTCAGCTCCACCGTACGCAAACTCCGCAGCGTAATCAGGTGCAACACCACCGGGATCAGAGCCAGCGGCAGAAACCAGAGTAATTGCGGATTAACCATAAACCAACGCCTTTTTCATCGCATTCGGCCCCGTTTTCCCAGATACGCGCTCAACGCCAGATCCCAGTTGGTATCCGTGGCCAGCAGCTCATAACTGACATTCCTCTCCAGACAGCCCGAACGAACCTCATTCAGAAACGCCCCCAGCCGCTGGAGGTATTGCCGCCGCACATTCTCCGGATTGGTCACCACCGTCCCCGACCCTTCCATATCCTTGAATCGCGTCAGCCGATTATAGGGAAAGTTCAGTTCATACGGATCCATAATATGAAAGACAATGACCTCGTGTTTTTGATACCGAAAATGGCCCAGGGCGCGAAACAACTCCTCCGTTTGATCCAGCAGATCGCTGATGATGACAATCAGTCCCCTCCGTTTGATCCTGCCGGCCAGCTCGTGCATAACATTGCCAAGCCGGCTTTCCTCACGCGGGCGAATCGATTCCAGCAGATCCACCAGATACCGGAAATGGCTGGCAGTGGACCGGGCCGGAACGTAATGGCGCAACTGGTTATCGAACAGGGCCAGCCCTACCGCATCGTTTTGACGCAGCATTAAATACCCCAGCGCCGTCGTCAGATAGCAGCCGTAATCCAGCTTGCTCATCCGATCTTCCGCCGAAAAATGCATCGAGCGCGACATATCCAGTAAAATCGTGCAGCGGAGATTCGTCTGATCTTCAAAAAGTTTGACATAATACTTGTCGGTTTTCGCCAGCAGCTTCCAGTCCAGCATCCGGATCGGATCGCTGATGGTATAAGGCCGATGGTCCGCATACTCCACCGACGAGCCATGATAAGGGCTGGGATGCCGACCCGTTAGAAATCCCTCCACCGTCTGCCGGGCGATCAGTTCCATCCGGGAGACCAGCTCCAGTCCTTTCGGGTCCAGATAACGGTTCTTTAACATCTAAGCTTCCATAAATAATGAATTTATATTTTCCTGGTTAAGCTAAAAATTTTTCATCCACTCCGGCCAATCAGGCGGCGGAGCGTGGTCGGCATTCCAGTTCCGATGCCAGTGCAGATTCCATAAGTCTTTTAAACCAACCTTCCGTATGGAAAGATCCATAAAAAGACCGTTGATCGCCCCCTGATGCCTGTTCACGCAGAAAAAACGCATACACTGCATCTCGGTATAGGAAGAGGTCTGCCCGTCATACTCCGGCGGCGGATTCTGATATAACGGCAGGCCCGAAGCGTAGGCACAATCCATCAATACCGGTACCTGGTCCGCCTCTTTTACATCAAAGCTGGTCCACCATCCATCCTGCGGATAAAAGGTTGGCAATACCATGTACTTTTTATCTCGTATCCAGTAGTTAGTGCCATAACTGCCTTTACGGCCTTCTTCTTCCCATGCCGCCCAGGAACCTCTCCCGCCTTCATTGATAGTACGGGTTGCGGTAGGGCAAAAATAGACCTCCGGTGAATCCTTGGTGTACGGCTCCAGGACATCCACCCATTTGTGATAGTCCAGACCGGTGAATTTGCCGTCATGCTCGTTCAAAAATATACCAAAATAGTACCCCCATTGTTTTTCATTGGAAAGACAAACCACGCCACGGGCCTGCTGGCGGGCCTCCTGCAGCGATGGCAGCAGGATCGATAACAAAATCGCCAGTATCGCTATAACCACCAATAATTCAATCAGCGTAAAGGCTTTTCGAGTAACCATGGAGGTTTTTTATTATCTCCGGTTAGGATCAGGGTGTGTAAAAAAAGACTCGTCGACAAGATCGGCTGTTTTAAAAAATCATATGGACTTTGGCATTTCTTCCAATAACTGATCGATTATGTCATCCGTACTGATGTCTTCACTCTCAGCCGTAAAGTTAGTAACCAGGCGGTGTCGCAGGACCGGTTTGGCGATAAAGGCAATATCATCAATGGATGCCTGCGGCCTGCCTTCCAGCAGGGCCTTGGCTTTGGCGCCCAAAAGCAGCGACTGGCAGGCGCGAGGGCCGGCTCCCCAGTTCAGATATTGCTGAATAAACTTATATTCATTCTGTTCGCTGGGCCGCGTCGCCCGCACCAAACGAACCGCATACGAGGCTACCGGCCGGGCGACCAGCACATCCCGGACCACATCCTGCATCTGGAGTATATCCTGTTGACTCAAAATGGATTCCAGATTTTGTTTTTTTACGCTGGTAGTAGTCATCGCAATATCTATCTCTTCCTCCAGCAACGGGTAATCCACTTTGATCTTGAACATGAACCGGTCCAGGGCCGCTTCCGGAAGCGGATAGGTACCTTCGGATTCGATTGGATTTTGGGTACCCAATACAAAAAAAGGCAAATCCAGATTATGGTGTTCCCCCGCGACCGTAACCTGATATTCCTGCATGGCTTGCAGCAAGGCCGCCTGAGTCTTCGGCGGGGTGCGGTTGATCTCATCGGCCAGGATCATATTGGCAAAAATCGGACCGTGGACAAAACGCATAAATCGTTTGCCAGTCGTTACATCCTCTTCCAGGATTTCCGTACCGGTTATATCCGAGGGCATCAGGTCGGGCGTGAATTGAATGCGGCCGAAGTCCAAGGAAAGCAATTGCGATAAACTCGATATCATCAAGGTTTTAGCAAGCCCCGGCACACCTTCCAGAATACAATGGCCCTGGCAAAACAGCCCCAACAGCATTAGTTCCATCACGTCCTGCTGGCCGATGATTACACGTGACATTTGCGACAGCATATTCCGATAGGCTTCGGTGACTTGGTGGGCGGTTTCCAGAACCTCCTCCACCGGTTTGCCCGTAGCCAGACCTCCGGATTCTTTCATATGCAACTCCTTTGACAGAGCAGATTTAGAACGAACGCTCTGAAGATGATCGAGTCTATTCAAGACATCATGTCTATTCTATCTGAATTGTATGACAATTTCAAGTTCGCAAGGTTGGTATAAATTAATAATATATATTATAGTTGCCGCCAGCCGTTGGATTGGCTGAATTTTCTGAAAAGGGAATAGACGAAGCGGCCAGACGCTGTACAATGGGGATAGCATTGGCTGATGGTGCAGTTGGCATAATTATCTGGAAAACATACGCTTATGAACAGAAAACAACTCTTCTTTTTGGGTCTGGGCATAGCGGCAATCATCATTTTGATGGTTCTGCCGCCCTGGAGGGGGAAAGTGTACTGCCCTTACCAAAAGTTAACGTTTTTGGGCGGGGTGTATAATTACGAAAACTGGTATAAAAAACTATTGTGGGAAGGCGGGGGAAAGCGGGAATGGGTGGGTCTTTACTATAGATATACCAAAGACATAGAACACAAAACCCCGCTAGCGCTGGAGTATGAACAGGCTGTCAAGAGTGCCTGGGAGGCTAATAAAGCGATGTTAGGAACGAAAAAAGATGGTGAGTTCTTCCCCCTGGAGCAATATCCAGAATTGTACCGAAATATTGTCCCCTATCACGGTAATCCGCAATGCCAACGGATGAAATTAACGGGGATTAATTATAAGATTTTGGCTGGCTTTGGCTCGCTGGTGGTGCTGGTAACTACAGGGTTCATCTATACTTCGAGATCAAGAACGCAGACAGGCCAGGTATAGAATCTCAGGTACGGGTTTTCTGTAAGTCGCTATTTTGTGTGTGGGGGAAAACTTGGAGAAATGGTAATTTGGGCTAAAGGGGTAAAATTGGTAAATGTTGAATAAAGTGTAGTAAAAGATGAAGGAAATGATGTAAAAGTGGGGTAAAAGGCGCGCAAAGTTGAGTAAAACATAGTAAAAAGTTGAAGGTTTTTACACGTGTCATTGTGATTAAGGCGGGAATTTTTGGGGGACATATTTATCCAAGTTTCCTAGATTAGCCAAGTTATCAGCGAGAAGAAATTTTACCACGAAGATCACCGAGGGCTTGGGGCGGTCGAGCCGCAACCAAGGGGCTGGTCAGGGGTGGGAAAATGCAAT
>CAZOMV010000110.1:0-17827 GCA_964580995.1 uncultured Pirellulales bacterium | reverse complement strand
CTCCGCCCCATCCCCATCCCCCTCCGTAAAATCCCACCCCGCCCCCGTAAACGTCCCCAGCGTCATCATCTCCGCCGTCGTCTTGCCGGTTCCTCCATAACTGCTCGTCTGACCGGAAATTTGCATATCCCAAAAACTGGTAATAACTGTACCTGCACAACCATCTCCAACCAGCCCGCCAACCCAATAAGGAATACCATAAACTACGCTGGTCGCATAGCTGTCGATAACCAAACCACGATCATTTGTCCCTACCAGTCCGCCAATCCCAAATAAATCAAATCCACTAACCAATCCTGTGGCATAACTGGCGGTAATTGTGCCATAATTGTTATACCCTACTAATCCTCCAATACCATTTTCAAAGATTCCCGGTTCATTACCATTACCGCTGATCGAACCTTTTATATAACATCTGATAATTTTACCGTAATAATTTTTCCCCACCAGTCCGCCTACATAGTTATGTCCATTTATATAGATATTGTTTATACCTAGATCATGTATTTGACCATTGCTATTAACATTACTGAACAAACCTACATAGTCATCTGCTGACTGATCGATGATGGCATTATTAATTATATGTCCATCCCCGTCAAACACTCCGGTAAATGGTCCAAGATCACCAATTGGATAAATCTTTAAATTATTTAAATCCAAATCGGTGGTTAGCCGAATCCGTTTATCCAGCACTTCCACATACCAACTCAATAAGGCAAATTCTTCTGCGGTATTAATAAGATATGGATTTTCCGCTGTACCGTTTCCCGCTAAGGGAATTGGCTGTGGTGATGGTATCGGCACACCTGTCGTTTCTTCCCAGCTGAGGTGTGGATAGTCCACCCCGTTATCTATAACCCAATCATGATTTGCCCAGTTGGCATTCTGGTAAATCGACATGGTTTTCATTTGTTCGGTCGTAAGTCCCTTTCCACCAGCACTGCCCATTTGCCCGGAAGTATTCACATTCCAAAAACAATTATTTATCTTACCCCAAAAATTATTACCCAACAAGCCTCCAACAGAGTAGCTTCCGTTAATCAAACCAGTTGTATAACAACTAGTAACCGTACCACGATTATTTCCTACAAGCCCACCAATATCTCCGCCAGTTCCCTTAACTGAACAGGTCGCATAACAAGATACGATAGTACCTGAATAGTTAATCCCTATTATCCCGCCAACTTCATTTGTCCCGTTAACTAATCCCATGGCATAACTAGAAGTAATCGTCCCATAGTTATTGTACCCAACAAGCCCCCCAACAGAACTGTCTGTTCCGTTAACCGAGCCGTTTACATAACATAAGGTTAGATTACCAAATTCATTCTTGCCCACTAATCCTCCGACATTTTTAGTTCCACTAACCAAGCCGTTTGTATAGCATCTGGTTATTATGCTATTGTTATTATATCCAGCCAACCCACCAACGTAACTGCCTTCGGATAAGAGTTGAATATTTTCTAGTCCCAAATTTTTAATTGTACAATTTTGAGTGTAACCAAATAGGCCGACATTATATGGAGTTGCAGTTGTTATATAGGTCAGATTGCTTATAATATGGTCATTCCCATCAAATGTGCCGGTAAATTTCGTGGTGGAATTACCTATGATCTTATACTGCGTCCCGGTAAAACGGGACATATCGATATCCGCCATCAGCTTAAAGCATTTCCCCCAATCCCCCGGATTCGCCCCAATGGCATTCATCTGATTCGGATCCCAGATCTGATACGGATTATTCGGCTCCCCCGTCCCCGGCCCATATTGCCCGTAAACCGGCAGCACCATCCCCAAAACCACCAATAATATAAATCCCGCACGTTTCTGAAACCCCAAATCTTTCATCGTAACCTCCAATCTTAATCTAACTCTTTATTTCCCAACCCGTCCCGACCTTTCCCAAGGCCCCGGAATCAGGCTTATTTCTCCAAAATCACCATAACTTCCTGCCAATCAATCCTTTACTATCAAACCATACAAACACACCATCCAGCTATTCTTCCTGACCGGGCTGCCTATCATCACAAAAACACTCATTCTTCCTTTGACATCCTTCATTATACCACCCTTCCCGTCCCTCTGCAAACCCAATCTTTCTCCCCCGCCCTTTTTCCATTTTTTCTAATTCGAATGTATTGGCGGCAAAAACTCCGAACGCATCCTATCTCTCTATTTTATAAATATTTATCTGCATGAATCTGCGGATGACTTTCTTTATCTTCCCCCTCTTTTTCACGCGTAACTCTAAACGGCGTAACACGGGAAAAGCTGTTGTGGATGGCCTTTCCATTCGGCGGTGATGGCTGACGTACGACCGCCAGCATTATGGTCCGGCGTGCGAACTGCTGATCCTGGCGGATGACGGCGGCCGTAACGGATAATGGTTTGAAAGCCTGTGCTCGTATGAGATGTTATTTGTTTACATGCCCGAAGTGCCTTGTACCTCCCAAAACCGGTGTTACGGTTCGAGGCGGATGGCTTCGACGGGGCAGCTTTCTTTGGCTTCTTCGCAGCTATCCTGAGCATCCGGCGGGACCGGGTCCGTCTTGACGACGGCTATGGTACCGCTCAACTCGAACACTTCGGGGCAGATATCGGTGCAAAGGCCACAACCGGTACAGGTATCCTGATCCACGATAGCACGCATAAGCAGTCTCCTTAAAAATAGTTAATCAATACCAGTCCCTGATTATCGGATCCGGTCCAGTTGGGGTTTTCTCTCATAGGGGGCCTGCGGAATGGTTTCTTTCCCGGGGGAAAACATCGAGATTTCACGTAACCGTTTAATAATAGCCGGCATCGCGCGAATCACGGTATCGATTTCCTCTTCGGTGGTATAGCGGCTCAGGCTAAACCGGATCGAACCATGTACCGCGGTAAAGGGAACCCCCATCGCCCGCAGCACATGGGAGGGTTCCAGAGAACCGCTGGTACAGGCGGAGCCGGAGGAAGCAGCGATTCCCAGAGTATCCATCATCAGCAAAATCGCTTCCCCCTCCACAAATTCAAAACTGATATTGGTGGTATTGGGCAGCCGGCTGGTCGTATCCCCATTGACGCGGGCATCCAGGCAATCCGCCAGCAGGCCGGCTTCCAGCTTATCACGCAATTTCCGTACCCGGCCGTTTTCTTCCGCCATATAGTTTTGCGCCAACTCACAGGCTTTGCCGATAGCAACGATGCCGGCGACATTCTCCGTTCCGGCTCGTTTGCCGGATTCCTGATGGCCGCCAACCATAAAAGGCGATAGCGGAGTCCCGCGACGGACATAGAGAACGCCGATTCCTTTGGGGCCATGTAATTTGTGGCCGGAGATACTCAGTAAATCAATTTCGGTTTTCCGCAAATCGATAGGCAGTTTGCCTACGGCCTGGACCGCATCACAGTGGAACAGGCATTCTTTGGCGTGAATGATGTGGGCGATCCGGTCGATGGGGAAAACCACGCCCGTCTCATTATTGGCATACATAATCGTTACCAAAGCCGTATCATCGGTAATGGCCTCTTCCAACTGTTTCATATCCAATTGTCCCAGGGCATCGACCGGAAGTTCGGTCAGCCGATACCCCTGTGCCTGAAGCTTTCGGCAGGTGGTGCGAACCGCCGGATGCTCGACCCGGCTGGTGATAATATGTTTTTTATCCGGCCGGCTGGCCAGGACCCCATGAATCGCCGCATTGTCGCTTTCGGTACCGCCGCTGGTAAAAATAATTTCTCCCGGCTCGCAATGGAGCAATTGGGCCACCTGCTGGCGGGACTGGTCGATTCGATGCCGTAGATGCCCGCCGAACTGATGCATACTGGAGGCGTTGCCATAAAATTCCGTCAGGTAAGGCATCATGGCTGCCAGGACCTGTTCGTCCATCTTCGTTGTCGCGTTGTTATCCAGGTAAATATTTTTCATTATTTTTTCTCTTCCACAATCAAGTCTTCGCTGACAAACTCCCGCAATCGGGCCTGTACGACTTCGGCCAGGGTGAATTCCGAAACCTGGCACTTGGCGCACATGCCTCGAAAAGCGATAATCACCCGGTTGCCTTCCACATCAATCAATTCCAGATCTCCCCCATCGGCCTGTAAAGCCGGACGAACCTGCTGATCCAGCGTTTTCTGAATGAGTTGGATTTTCTCGATATTGGTCAGCGGCTTTTGCGGCCTGGCCGGTTTTTGAGGCGGGATATCTTTTTGCTGCTGACGGGCGTTCTCCTGCTGGACCTCACGGATGATATTCTCAATATCGGGATGGCAGCCTCGGCAGCCGCCGCCGGCCTTGCAATAATTCGTCACCTCTTCCACCGTCTTCAGGTTATTTTCTTTAGTTACCCGCCGGATTTCATTTTCCGTAACACCAAAACAGGTGCAGATTACCTTCCCTTCCAGACTATGCTTGACCGTACCGCCGGTACGATAATTTTCAATGGCCGCTTCCAGCGCTTCCCGGCCCATAACCGAACAGTGCATTTTCTGCTCCGGCAGACCACCCAGATAATCCGCTATATCCTGATTGGTAATTTTTTCCGCTTCCTCCAGTGTTAGTCCCTTGATGATTTCCGTCAACGCGGAAGAGGAGGCAATGGCGGAGCCGCAGCCAAAAGTCTGAAACTTGACTTCCGTGATCCGGCCATCCGCATCCAGCTTAAACATCAACTTTAACGCATCCCCGCAAGCCAGGGAACCCACTTCGCCAACCCCATCGGGATTTTCGATTTGCCCTACGTTACGTGGATTAAAAAAATGCTCTTTTACCTTTTCTGTATAATCCCACATAATGTTTGTTTTCCTATAATGTAACTCTAAGTTGACGGAACCGCCAAAAGTCGATATCGACTTCCAAAAGCAGCTCTGGCGCCCCAATAACAAGGGGACGACGAGCTTTGACGCTGGCGTCTATGTTTCTATTTTTTTCCTCGGTTCCATCCAGATCCCCATATTTTTATGGTTTTCTATTTCCGCTTCCGCTAATAACCGTATTTTATACGCACAATCTCGAATTGTCCCGAATAAAACTCCACATCCCACATCCAGCCGATACCGATCCCCCTCGTCAGCCAGAAGCAGCAACTTTTGAGACAATTCCAAAGCATTTAAAAGATTTCTATTCGTTTGTTTACACATTTTTTCTGCCTGTCGCAACTACTTACTACCGTATGTAAATCCGCAAAGCTCGTACCATTTCGGAATAAATACACAGATTATTTTAATGCTTTATCCAGCAACAAGTTACATGATACGATAAAAATGGAATCCCTTAGACCATCGTAAAATATGTATCAAGTAAAGATACATTCCTGGATATTTTTCCTTATTACAAGACAGATAAATTTCCATAAGTAATTATTATAAAATATATTATATCTATATTAAACTATTATAACGTGTCTCAAAATTGTCTCACGATACAGTTATGAGACGTGGTAAAATGGTTTTACCTAATACCTATCTCTACTATTTATAATAGTTTATAGAAATAGTGGTTTCTAAAAAATAGCTTTCCATTGACACCGCCTGATTGAAAAACCATTTTATTTTTGGCCAAAACGGGACTTACCATAAATTCCGGACTCGGACAATCATTTCGTAACTTATTTATAATTCGCAACTTAAATCAAAATCGAGAAAACATTTGAACATTTGGCATACGCATTGCTCCTTGTGTATGCAGGATGCTTTGAAATTACTCTAAAATAGTATAGGAGGCCTATAAAATGAAGGCGAATGAACAAAATAATAAAATTCCGGAAATGCTAGACAAGCTCAAACTGAAAAATCCGGAAAAGTTGCTTTTGGAAAATATTCTGGTCGAGCCGATAGCCTATATACCCGATCCGCGATTCCGGCGAAGCAGCATCATGATCCCATACATGGAAAAAGAGGTAGATGTGATAGCCGGACAGGCTTTGGTTCAGGGGGAAGAAGAAACCCTCTTCCTGCAGTTGAACTATAACCGGTACAAATTATGTCAGTTGCGTCGTAAATTTCTGCGATCCAGAGATTCCCGTTCCAAACTGGTGCACGAACTGATGAGCCGCTATCACAAGCAGCAGGAAGCCCGCTCGAAGGTCGTAACTGCCAATATGGGTCTGGTTTTGGCAATGGCCAAGCGGATGTCGCACATGACAGTGGAGTTTACCGACCTGATCAGCGAAGGCAGTATGGCATTGCTCCGCGCTACGGAAAAATTTGATTGCAGTCGGGGTATCAAATTCAGCACCTATGCCTGCCGTGCAATTTTGAAATCGTTTTCCCGGATTGCCAAACTGACCTATCGCTACCGTAACTTTTTTCCTGCACAACTCGATAATACGCTGGAAAAGGATGACTCTCTGGAGCGGCTTCGCGAGGAAAGGGTATCCGGTTATGCCGATGAAGTAAACATGATGATGAACAATAATCTGGCGGAACTGAGCCATATAGAGCAGTTGGTGGTCGAAATGCGATTTTCGCTGGGAGAACAAAAGGACCATAAGCCCTTGACCTTAAAGGAAGTGGGTGATAAGCTGGGCCTGACCAAGGAACGGATCCGGCAGATTCAAAACAAAGCTCTTGCCAAGCTGAAAAATGTGGCGGAAGAAAGGATGGTGTTCGCCTGAAAAATCATCCATCCAACGCACCGAAGAAAGACGATGTAAATCATGAAAATTCTGGCCATTACCAGCAGCCCTCGACGGGGCGGAAATACGGAATTATTGCTGGATGAATTTCTTCGCGGTGCCAGGGAGGGCCCCTCAGAAATTGAAAAATATGCTCTTTCCGATTTCAGTATCCATTCGTGTACGCAATGTGATCACTGTCTCCGGACCGGCCAATGCAATATTAAGGATGATATGCAGACGCTTTATCAGAAGATTTTGGAATCCGATGTCCTGGTTTTGGCCAGTCCGATTTATTTTATGGCCCATTGTGCTCAGGCGAAATTATTTATCGATCGTTGTCAGGTATTCTGGGCCAGACGATATGTTTTAAAACAAGAGTTAACTCCCGCCGCGCAGCCGCGCCGGCGGGGAATTTTTATTGCGGTTGGCGCCACCCGCGGAGAAAAAGTCTTCGCCGGAGCCAAAATCACCATGAAATGGTTTTTCGACACCCTGCAGATGGAATATTGGGGGAACCTGCTCATCGAAGGTGTCGATGCAAAAGGAGCCATTCGAGAACATCCAACCGCTTTGCAGGAAGCGTATGCATTGGGACTGAAGCTGGTTCGAAGTTAGAAGCTTCGATTCCTAGGATCTTTAATCCAGCGTATTTCGGCGGCCCAGAGAAAAATCGCGGAATTCGACTACGATCGGCTCGGAAGGTTTCTCCCAGGAGCCTAGGATCAGATTTTTAATCCGTCCTTTATCGGTGGATGTAATTTGTTCTTTATACAACTCCTGCAAATTCCAGGTCACCCGATGCCAGTTTCCGTCATTGATTGCCCCAACCGGCAGACTATCCGCATTGGCATAACCCGTCTGAGTACCAATCAGGTTTAAGGCCCGCCATTGCTGTGGAGGATCGCTTTCCGCCTGGAACATGATCGCCAGCGGCTCCGTGGCAGTTGTGCGAATCATAAAATCCAGATAACCTGCCATTTCCAGATCGACAATCTCACTGCGAATAAACAGCGAATTAAAAACGGTAGCACCATCACCGATTTCCACCCGGAGTGCCGGCTTGCCATCCGCCTCACCCGGCGTCGTATTGGCCTTCCCATCTCGATATCCCCAGGGAGAATCTTCCGAAAAATCGAAAGATATCGCCGGATGCATCCGGAACGTAGTCCAGTCGATTTTCGCAAAGGAGGATTCCTCATCGCGCAGGCTCCTGGCATAATTCCTGACCATCCGATACACCTGTTCATTAACCTGGGCAATCACCCCCAGGTCCCCGCGATTACGAACCTCCCGGGCATATCTTTCAATCGTCAGTCTGGCATATTCCGTTGCCTGCTCCGCTAGCGGTGCTGCCGCCTGCCTGGCTTCCTGAATCCCCTGCGAGTGCATCGTCTCGTCATATTTCACAACCAGCTCATCGATTTTCAGCATCATTTGTATATAAAAACCGCGGGTCTCCAGCCGATTCTTCAGCAATCGTGCCCAGGAGGCTCCCTGCTCATCCAGTTGCGGCAGGATACCATCTATCCCAGCAATCGCCTGCTGATCCATGTGGTAAAATTTTTGCATCGCCTCGATATGGCCGGGCGTCTTGCCCAGCCGGGATTTCCAGCCTTCCTCATCCAGAGCTTTTTGGCTAATGGGTAATTTGGGCAGATCCCAGGAGCACCACCCGGACGAAAAGTGCATATTCGGTCCCGTCGCGTCCCCGCAGGGAACATCCGGCTCGAACCGGTCATACTCCAGAAATATCTTTGCCAGTGATGCCGCCGCCGGACCATACACCTTCTGCGCGTAATCGGCATAAAAGTCCTCCGCCGTCAATTCCGGATGCCAGCAAAATTCACTCAGATAGCGGACATTGTGCTCAATCGCCGACAACTTCCATCCCAGCAGCGTTACACTCTCCACCCCATACGACACGCATTGCTTATACATTTCTTCCTGCCAGTTGGCACGAAACTGCGGGAACCATTGCCCGCCGTCGAATTCCCACCATTCGATCATCCAGGCCCGCCGGCCCGTCTGCGCCACCCGATAGCTGGGAACCTGGTCGTTCACCGCCAGCGGCGGAACATAGGAATTCAACGACGCGAATATTACCTCTTCGGGAAAATCCGGATCCATACCCGGGAAGATGTGCTCGATGCTCCAGCCGCCCGTCGCCAACCGGGACCGTTCCTCCGCCGTCAGCCGCCGGGCCACCTCCCGGAACAGATAGGCATAATCAATATCTCCTGCCGCATTGGCATTGCTGGTCCAGTGTTTGTATTTTTCTCGCATATCCGCATGACCCGGCTGCGGGCCAACCTCGCGATTGAACCACCCCTGCGCTTCCGACTCCCACATCCAGTAAAAATCGGAATTCGGATAGGTATCCACCAGACACCGATACCGGGCCACCGATTTTTCCGCATTATTCGGATCCAGCGGATCGATCAGGCAGGTACTCGGTTTGGGCGCGGTCTTGAAATCCCCGCCGTTGGGCATCATCAATTCAAATCCCACACAGGTCTTGAAACCGTGTGCATGGGCATAATCGATCACTTCCCGCAGCATGGCCTGACATGCCTCCGCCTGCCTGCGGGGATTGCCAATATTTTGTACATAGGGTATCGGTCCGAATTTCTCGATATCCCCAAAGGCTTCTTCCCCAACCGCCCCCTGGGTTGAAAAAACATCCACCGGACTGCCGACAAAACCCGGATTTACCGGCACGCCATTCCAGGTCTCCGTAAAAAACGCGATTCCGGGATAAAAATGGAATTGCAGCATGTTGAATTTCATACGTGTCGCGCGATTAATCAGTTCCTGATAATCCTCCGGATGATACCCCGACATCCCGCAAAGAAAATTATCCCAGGGCAGCAAACCCCGGTATTGGAAAACTGGCGACAGACAAACATCCAGCGGTTTAACATAAAATTCCCGCGCCGCCGGCAGCCGCTCCCCGCTGATCTGGAAATAGACACCATACGCCTCCAGCAGTTCATAGATTCCATACAGCAGCCCCTGCTCGGTAGAGGAGGCCAGATAAATCGTTTCGCCGATGGTCTTCAGCGTATAGCCCTGGTCGGCATTGACGCCGCTAGGTAGATTCAATGCACCATCCCGGACCATCTGCTGAATCCGTTCATTTGTTTCCGGCGTGCCGATTATCAGAGAAAAATGATTTGTTTTTGCATTTAGTTGAATTGGATTGGTAAATATCTTCTCCAGGTATAACTCCAGCTCATCCCGGACCAGTCGCCCGATGGCGGAGTCGGAAACCCCCAGGCTTACCGGAACAGGTTTTAACGCCGGATTGGTTTTGGATTCCGTCTGCCCGCAGCCGCCGATCCATAGAACAATCAAACCCATCACAAAAACAATTCTTCTATGCATCATTAAACCTTTCTTTCAAAGAATATATCTTAGACCAGTGTAGTGTACTGTTCTGTTATTCATTTTAATGGGGCAAATAAGATCATGCAACAAAAATAAAAACTCCGCTATACAAATCCATCATTTATGTGATGTAAGTCACAATGTTTATACAGGGGCCATCGCCTATAATCAAGTATGTGCATGGAAAATAAGTGTATTATCAGGCAAGCCATAAAGGTTTTTCTTGACGCCAATAATGTAAATTTCTATACTTCTTAGTCTTACCAGTGAAGTCAGACCGGACGTATAGACGATTTATATTTAATAGAATTATGTATTTAAGTTGACGGAAACGCCAAAAGTCAATATCGACTTCCAAAAACAGCTCTGGCGCCCCAATAACAAGGGGACGACGAGCTTTTGACGCTGGCGTCTAAGTTTGCAATTTTGAACGAAAAAAAAGGTCTTTATGTCACATTATATTGTTTTGGTTAAACAGGTACCCGATGTCACCCAGATCACCGACAATGCCTTTGATCCCAAGACCGGCAATTTAATGCGGGGCAAACTTGCCTCCGTCATCAATGAGCTGGACGCCCAGGCACTGGCCTTTGCGGCCCGGATGCGGCATCTGGAACCCGACCGGCAGGATCAGCAAAGCAAGATCATCGCCCTGACGATGGGGCCGCCCATGGCGGACGAGGTTTTGCGGTATGCCCTCAGCCGCGGGGCCGATGAGGCCGTTCTCCTGACCGACCGGGTGCTCGGCGGGGCCGACACCTGGGCCACCGCCAATCCGCTGGCCTGCGCCATCCGCAAAATTGTCAAAGACCAGCTGGGCGGTACCCATGATTATTACGTGGTTTCCGGTATGCAGTCCGTCGATGGCGACACCGCCCAGGTTCCCGCCCAGATCGCCGAAGAAATGAAAATCCCCTGCGTTTCGTATGCCACCGAGGTCGAATTCAAAAACAAACGGTTTGAGTTCACCCGCATCATCAGCGGCGGTAGTCAGATCGTCACCCCCAAATCCAAACCTGCCGTTGTCACCGTCGCCAAATACGAATTTCCCCTCTTCCCCACCTTCGCCGCCACCCGCAAGGCTAACGCCACAAAAATCATCCAGTGGACCGCGGAGGATGTCAAACCCATCTACTTTGGCGTCACCGGCTCGAAGACCCGTGTCATCCGCGTCTTTCCGCCGCCCAAAACCTCCCGCAAATGCCACGAAATCAAAGAGGTTCGCGAATTCGCCCAAACCCTGAAAAAACTAGCCAAACCCGGCCAAACGCACGCCTCGCTGGAGTCACACACCAACCATCGCTATATCCTGCCGGCCCAGCGCACCAATCCTTTCGACCGCAGTTTCGAGGGTATGCAAAAGGAAAGCGAAGCCTTTGATCAGGTGGTCAAAAAACTGAAAGAACTGAACATCCGCAATCTTTCGGACGTCACCGCTGCGGTGAAAGAGCAAATCGTGCAGGACAAATCGCTGGGCATTACCGCCAAGGCCCTGGACGAGATGCTTTCCGGCCTGCAGGCCAACAAGCCCCTCTACGAGGGAGAAGTGTGGGTCGTCGCGGAAGAGACGGGCGATGAGATCACCGCCGCCACCTTCGAGCTGGTCGGCAAGGCCCGCGAACTGGCCGATTCACTCAATACCCAGGTGGGGGTGGCTCTGGCGGGCAATAAAGTGGCCCATCTGGGCCGCTCTCTCATCGAAGCCGGCGCGGATAAAGTCTATAGCTTGGAACATGAACTGCTGGCGGAGTTCGACCCGGCCTCCTACCGCAAGGCCATCGCCGGCGTTATCGAAAAATACTGGCCCCAGATCGTCCTCTTCGCCGCCACCCCCCAGGGACGGGTACTGGCCCCGATGGTATCCTACCGGGTGGGCTGCGGCCTGACGGCGGACTGCACCTCGCTGGATATTCGCGACAGCTCGCGCAAGGGTGAGATCGCCGTCCTCATGCAAACCCGACCCGCCCTGGGCGGCAATGTCATGGCCACCATCTGCACCAAGGATTCCAAATGCCAGATGGCCACCGCCCGGCCCGGCGTGATGAAACGGCTGCCTGCCGACCCGGGCCGCAAGGGCCAGATCATCCCCTGCCCCGTGGAACTGACCAAAAACGACCTCAGCCTGGAAATCATCAACACCGAACGCGGCACCGGCCACGTGAATTTCCACGCCGACATCATCATCTCCGGCGGCAAAGGCCTGCAGAGCAAGGAAAGGTATATGAACCTGCTGACCACCCTTTGCACCGCCGTCGGCAAGCAGCTCGGCGTCACCGTCGAGCGGGGCGCCTCCCGTGCCGCTGTGGAACAGGGATATACCGAACGCGTGCATCAGGTCGGACAGACCGGCACCGCCGTCGGCCCCACCGTCTATCTGGCGATGGGCATTTCCGGGGCCATTCAGCATATGATCGGTGTGGCCAACAGCCAGACCATTCTGGCCATCAACAATGACCCCGCCGCCCCGATTTTCAAACAGTGCGACTATTACATGGTCGCCAATGTCGAAGATGTAGTACCCCAATTAGTCGAAGTTCTGGGAGACCAATAAACGTGTACAGCCAAAAAGATTATTCACGAGTTTCCGTTCTGATTGTAGGCGCCGGCCCGGCGGGCCTGGCCGCGGCGATTTCCTTGAAAACGCGAAAGCTGGACCTGGATGTCTGTGTGATTGACAAGGCCGACAAGCCCGGCAGCCACAACCTCTCCGGCGCGGTGCTGGAAACCAAACCGCTCCACGATCTGCTGGATCATTTCGACCCCAACTGGCAGGAACATGAACAGGCCAAACACACCTTCGAGCGGACCGTGGAGCAGGACGATGTCCGTTTCTTCCTGGGCCGGAACCTTGCCCTCAGCGTCTCCCCCATGATCAAAATGGCCAAACTGCTGCACCTGGGCTTCGGCCAGATGATTCACAAGGGCGACCATATTGTCTCCGTCAGCAAATTAACCGCCTGGCTCAGCCATATCGCCAGGGACATCGGTGTGGAAGTCCTCCACGGCTTCGCCGCCGAGGATATTCTGGTCGATCCTGCCACCGGCAGGGCCTCCGGCATCAAGCTCGTCGATCAGGGGCTGGATCACGAAGGCCATCCCCAGCGAAACTTCGTCCCCGGCGAAACCATCACCGCCGACCTCATCATCCTGGCCGAAGGCTGCGACGGCCTCTTAACGGAAAAATACGTTGAGAAGGCCGGCCTCCAGCGGGAGGCGAACAAACTCTTCTCCGTCGGCGCCAAGGAACTGATCGAGGTAACCCCCCAGCAGTACGAAAAATTCGGCGACCATCGCGTCGTGCACGCCATGGGCTGGCCCATCTGGACCCCGCTCATCGGGCCGGGCATCTTCGGCGGCGGCATCATGTACGCCTTCGGCAAGAACCAGATCGCCGTGGGCATGATCGTCGGGGCCGACTGGAAATATCATGACTTCAACCCGCAGGAGGCCCTGGTCCGCTTCAAGCAGCACGCCTCCGTCAAGCAGTTCATCGACGGCGGCACCGTGGTCGAGGCCGGCGCCAAGATGATTCCCGAAGGCGGCTACTATGCCATCCCCCGCGATCCCCAGACCCGCACCATCGGCAAAAATAACGTCCTCATCATCGGCGACAGCGCCGGTTTCGTGAACATGCTCAAGATCAAGGGCCTGCACAACGCCATCGCCTCCGGGGATATCGCCGGTCAGGCCGCCGCCCAATCCCTGGCTTCCCCCGAACAGGCCGCCCGCGTCTATACCCAAATGCTGGAAGCCTCTTCCGTCAACCGCGAGATGGTCTCCGCCCGCAACTATCGCCAGACGGTGGCCAAACTGGGCAATTCCGTCGGCTTCCCGGTCTCTACGCTGGCCCCGCTGCTGCCCCGTTTCCATGTTGAGCGGGACTTCGAGGCCATGACCACCGCCTCCTACAAATTCCATCTGGACGCCCCCTTCGACAAGGACAGTTTCGTTGCCATGGCGGGCGTGAAGCATCGCGAAGACCAGCCCTGCCACTGCCATGTCCGGGACGCCGCCGTCTGCCAGCGGGACTGCCTGCCCAAATTCAACCAGCCCTGCATCCGCTTCTGCCCGGCGGGCGTTTACGAGGTGATCCACGACCGCATGAAACCGGCCAATCCCTCCAACTGCCTCCATTGCAAGACCTGCCAGAACAAGTGCCCCTTCGACAATCTCCGCTGGACCGTCCCCGAAGGCTCCGGTGGACCCGGCTACCGCAATATGTAAAAACGCCAAACATCCATAGACAAATTCCCAGACGCATAACCTCCAAAAAAGTTATGCGTCTTTTTTTTTCGGGTGGCACCTTCCCACCGCAGGTGGGGAGGTGGTCTTTTATCGCCTTCATTCCCCCGCTGGTCATTCTGGTAGGGTGGGTTCTCAACCCACCATCTTCTTTGCGCAAACAGGAATCCAGGTTTATCTTCTTTTTTGTAATTTGTAATTCGTACTTCATAATTTTCCCTCTCGTCCATCTCGTCCATTTTCTACCGCTTTACTTCAAATTCAACCTTGGTCCTACCCTTCACCGTATGTCACCTTCCCGCCGCCGGCTCATTCGGATCATTACATCTCATCGCCTCTTCCCCCGCATTATGTTGAATCACGGAATCGATAGTCATGGTTTCTGCTTTTTCCGTATGCCAGCTATTTAATAACGTCTTGGCGTCCGGGTAACGGCCCATCACAAATGTCCCCGCCGCAACCTCTACGGAAAAAAGGTCTGCCGCCGCCTTGATGCCAAATTCAGCCTGGCGAAGGGTAATCTCAATTTCATGAGAGATCCGTCCGTCTTGGTATCGCTTATTGGTATAGCGATCCGGTAAAAAATAACCCCCATAATCCTGGTAATTTTCGTATTGTACCTCCCGCGTTACCATGTCATTCTCATATTCAGTCAGCCGCAGGCAGCGATAATCATATTTGGGGCAGATTTCCACAATTCTCACTTTATGATGATTGCCCTCGGTTATTTCACTTCGTATTCGTAATACGCTTTCCTGTTTCTCGGAAGTCGCATTTTCCACCTTGATTTTTTGCGCCCCGGGGAAGGCCAGCCAGGATTTATCAGCATAGCCATACCGGTAATGATTAATACTATACCCCCCTCCCATACCATCATCCTGTTTCCGAACATCCAATACCAGAGATTTCATTGCCGGATTATGGATCAAGAGATATTTACCCTGACACATTTTGGTATCCGAATTGTCGGGGACAAACACACCTTCTTCTTTGATCTGGTTCAGATCGACGCGATCAAATCGAGTGGCTTTTCTTTTATTGTCAAAGGTGATAATCTGCTCGGTAATATTGTCTTTATTATAATAACTCATCGTCGGCCTGAAACTATTTTCATTTGAATCTATTCTCTGGTTTTGATTCTGGGGCAAGATTTGCAGGACTTGCCTGCCTTTCGGTTTTACGTGATCGATCTGGCATTCCTTAAACGATATCCTGCCGGTAACCGGTATTTCCTTCCCGGCTTCGATCTTCTGTATTATATTGGCCAGGGATAACTCCTCAGCCGAGCAGGCAAGTTGACCTACCAACGAAATCAGAATGAAAATGCAGCTTCCTTTTTTCATTTTACGCCCTTTCTCTGAAACACTTTTTCCTTGTTCGCAAAGGTGTACGGTACACCTTCATTTCTAGCCAGGGTATGCTATGTATCGCCTAATATACGTCCCCATATACCATTCCCCCGCCGGTCATTCTGGTAGTGTGGGTTCTCAACCCACCATCTTCTTTGCGCAAGCAGGAATCCAGATTTTCTTATATCCATCTCGTCCATCTTGTCCATAAAGTCCATCTCGTCCATAAAGTCCATCTCGTCCATTTTCTACCGCTTTACTTCAGATTCAACCTTTGGGCCTGTCCTTCTCCGTATGTCACTCGCCCCCGCCGCCACCTCATTCGGATCATAACAGCTCATCACCACCTTTCCCGCCTTATCCACCACCTTGCCATCCTGCCAGGTATATGAAATACCATCCAAACCCGGAATTCTCACCGGTGTTCCGTTTCTGATATCATCTGTCAGAAATGAACCTAAAGCATCATGATCGGGATTAAAAATAACATCTGTAATTTTGATATGTGTTTGCTTTTCCCCGAAATCACCATAAGAGAAATTGGTATTCAATCTAGTATCCGCCTCCATTGGAACCCATACATCACCTGTTTTTTTGAAACTAACTATTTCAACCATAAATTCTATTTTACATTTTTTTTCAACATTAATTTCATAATACCTGTCGCCTTCATTTCGTTGAATAAAAGCTTTTGCAATGTTATATCCATGATTTGGATCCAGCCATAAAGTGTATCTACCCCGTTCAGTAATTGCGTCAATAATGTAGCAATCAAAGCCGCCTATATTCTCTGTTTTATCTCGTATAGATATTTTCTCTGCGATCTTGAGAACCTTATCTACCCGATCATCGTCTCCATAAAAATAACCAATTAATGTGCCGTAATTATTTCCCCTAGATAAATTTGTTCTATAGATATAATCTATTTTCATTCCCCCCTGAATTTTACCCTGAGTAAACCTTAGATTTTTATGTTTAGGCTCATTTTCATTGTGAGCATATTGATAATCATTAATTCCATCCCATAGCGAACTCATATAATGGCGGTGGGTTTCAGGCACATTCATTTTATCTTGATATAAATCTCCCCATCTATTTCTGATATTTTTGAGACGTTTTCCATCGTACCGGCTTTCATAAGTATAATATGTTACATATTTGCCCGATATATATTCAGGATAATATGGAGATTTTCCACTATATGAATTATTTGTCTTCACTAAACTGGTTGATCTGATTATATAGGATTGGTATTTATCTAATGTATCAGCATATCTATCCAGCAGTTCTTTTGCAGTAGGCGTGTCCATATCCAAAGCCACTCCAATCGGCTCATGACCACGTGTACCAGCAATCGCAACCCAAAAAACAAATAAAGGAATAATCTGAAATATATTCATACTACCTCTCCTTACCTTTATTACTCCTGAATCAGGGCCATTTCCTGCCTATCTTATTAAGTTGCTTCAAAAGGCCTTTTGTTACCGACTTTTTGTAAAAATCCGCAAAAATTATTCCGAATCCCCCTAATTCCTTAATTCCCGACGTATTACAATAAAATTATTTTCCCCTGCCCACCCGGCCCTCAACCCCCAGCTCAAAATCCCCCTTTCTCGCCCTGATGAAGTGACCGGCGGGAACGTCATATTCCCTTTGCGTCCGCGTCGATTTCACCGCAGGCTATACTTGGCTTTCTCGCCCATGAGCAGCGAATAACATGAGCGTCAAAAGGGGCAAATGCCCGCGTCGGATTGGTACAGGCAATGCCTGTCCTCTCGGCCCCACGGGGGGAAACCGGTGTTCCATGCTCTCCGAACCGGAAAGATTCTTCCGATTAATCGTCCCACCCCCCAGCCACGAGGCGGTGGTGTCAGTTTTTCCCCATCTTAACAAATCCTTCTTTCCCGCCTCCGCCGCCAGCCGGCCACTCAAATCGAAAAATAATGACTTACAGCCGTTTTCCAAATCTCAATATAAGAACTTACATCAATTTCCCAAAACGAAAAATATGTACTTACAATTCACAAAAATCCTCTGGTCTGCCCAAAAACCGCTATTTTTCACACATGTTTTACCTATGTTTTGCTATACTTTCCTCGTGTTTTACCCATGTTTTATATCACTTTATTCATGTTTTACTATACTTTGTTCAACATTTACCAACTCAACCTAACCGTTACAAATTACCAAAATTATTACCCATCTTACCAAAAATCTTACCCAACCGTTACAATCGTTATAATCCCTACT
>CAZOMV010000109.1:0-18566 GCA_964580995.1 uncultured Pirellulales bacterium | reverse complement strand
AGTTATACCAGAACAAAGAGGTTTTTCAACTATTATGGTGAGAAATGCGGGCTAGTATTCTTCCGACCATCCAATATTTCTTGTAATTCGTAATTCATAACTCGTCATTTCTCCCCCCTGTCCGACCTGTCCGATTTGTCAGATATGTCCGACTTTTGTATGCTGTTAATCTGGGTAATCTCCCCCAATCCTCTATTCCCCTCTTCACCGATAACTGATAACCGATAACCATTTTTAACTCGTAATTCATAATTCGTAATTTCCCCCCTTGCCACGTGCCCAAACCATTCACTTTTACCTATGTTTTGCTCGTGTTTTCACCTGTTTTACCCATGTTTTATATCACTTTCTTCATCTTTTGCTATACTTTCTTCAACATTTACCAACTCAACTTAACCGTTACAAATTACCAAAATTCTTACCCACATTACCAAAAATCTTACCCAATCGTTACAATCGTTATAATCCCTACTTTATTATCGGACCATCACTTTCCACGCAAAATAAAGACTTACAGCAATTTTCCAAAATCAAAAATAGGCACTTACATCAATTTTTTAAATCAAAAAATAACGACTTACAAACTTTACCCTTATTTCAGTAAGATATCCATACCACAAGACCCGCAGCGAAAGCGGACTTCGAATCGATGGTTTTCCTGGTCCACCAGGATCAAAGGTGCGGCGGTCTGGTTATTAGTGCTGCAATGGCAAAGGTTTAGCTCCCGCCGCAGGCAGTATTTGGTTCGCATGATCACCTTACCTCTCAGATCCACCCCGGTTTCCGCCGCAGAACCGATTCGGCTGACACCATGACGTCTATAAAACACGCTTGCGCAGTTATTTAGAACATTGCCGTGATAGTCAAGTTCAGATAGCGGATACGGCACTTCGTTTTTAATTACTCTCCCAGCCTGGACCGGCCGTTTTTCTAGCCGGACCGTCAGAACTGCCTCCGCCAGCTCACTACGCAGCCGGTTCAGCAAAGAAACTGGAAAGAAATAAACTGTTTTCAGATCGATAGTTACATCAGTACAGACAAAAATAGTCTGCCCCAGTTTTTGTAGTTGCTGCATGATGATTTGTCGGGTTGCCTCCGGATTTTTCGCCGGTTCTTTCAGGTTTTCCACCGTAACCGTAGCGGTAAGTCCGTCTTCATCAATGCCTTCCAATGCCACACCCTGCGGAATTTCATACAGTCGCATCTTTATTCCAATTTTCCGCTGAGCAGGGATTTTCTTTAGCTGTTTTTGAAATTGATGATCGTAATTGCGGTATATATCAGCATTTATAGTTATGGAGGTCATTTTTTGGGGATAGACTTTAAGGCCGCTAACACCATTAATTACCGTGCCATGCAGACGGTGCTGATTATCAAAAAAACAAATACCGTCAGCGTTATGCAGATCGTGGGGGCCTTCCAGCTCGAAATAACCCCGCGTAACTCGACTGACGGTTCCGATTTTTTCCCCGATGGATTTTGGCGTATCTACCGAACCCATAGATATTTGGCGTCCATCGATGCCATAATCGGTGAATCCGCGGTTAAAGGTTTTGGCAGGGTGTGGTAAGAAATCAAGTAACACCTTGCCGCTTGCGGCTTTATGGAGGTTTCGCTGACGCAGGATTTCATCCAGTTGCTGGCGATAATAGGCGGTTACATTGGCCACGTATTCCGGGTTTTTGAGCCGGCCCTCGATTTTGAAGGAAGTGATGCCGGCGTCTAGGAGTTCGCCAAGGTACGATGAAAGGTTTAAATCCTTCATTGATAGGTAGTAACGATCAGGCCCGAAGTTTTTCCCCTGCTGATCTTCCAGTCGGTAGAGTTTGCGGCACGGCTGGGCGCATTGTCCGCGATTGCCGCTACGACCGCCGAGTGCGAAGCTGGCGTAACACTGGCCGCTCATGCTTACGCACAGCGCCCCGTGCACAAAGCACTCCAGCTCAATAGTGGTGTGTCGCCGAATGTTCTCTATCTGTTCCAGGGTCAGTTCGCGGGCCAGAATTACCCGCGTAAAGCCAACAGCCTCAAGGAATTGTACTTTTTCCAGAGTGTCGTTGTGCATCTGAGTGCTGGCGATGAGCGGCAGGGGGGGCAAGTCCAGCTCCAGCAAGCCCGGATCCTGAATAATCAGTCCGTCAATGCCCCGTTCGTAGAGGCTTTGGATGAGTTTTTCCGCCTCTGGCAACTCCTGGTCCAACAGCAGGGTATTAACTGCCGCGTACACCCGGACAAAATACGGATGGGCAAAATCGATCAGCCGGGCAATGTCGTCGATGCTATTGGCAGCCGCCTCACGGGCGCTGAAACGGGATGCTCCGATATAGACGGCGTCAGCCCCGCACCGGACCGCGGCGACGGCGGCCTGCAGATTGCCGGCGGGGGATAGCAATTCTATTTTTCTTGTTTGCATAAGTACCATCTAATTTTGGGAGATATTTTACGGGAATTGTATCGGAAATGAAATGGGGGGCTGGCTACGGGTGGCGGGGATAGTTTGTAAGTATCTGCTATAAATATATTTACGATTTTAATGGAAAAAGATATTTATAAACCCTTTCATCGAAAGAGTTTATTTTCATCTTGACGAGGCCCGGAAGGCCTGTTATAAGAATGGGTTTGTAATGGCTTGTCAAAAAAGCCATTTAGGTATTATGTAGATGGTAAAGAATAACGGTTTGGTGATCGGTACGTGAGTTCACTGGAAGAATTACGACAAGAAATTGATGGAATCGATCGGCAGTTGGTTCATTTAATCAATGAGCGAGCGAAGGTTGTGACCGAGGTTGGCAAGATCAAGATGGCCGACCGCAATGCCCCGCCGATTTACGCGCCCGACCGGGAACGAGCGGTTCTGGAGAAAGTCAAGGCGCATAACCAGGGGCCGCTGCCGGACCGCTGTCTGCTGGCGATTTATCGCGAGCTGATGAGCGGATCGTTTTTTCTGGAAAAACCGTTGCGGATTGCGTATCTGGGGCCGGAGGGCAGCTTTTCGCATACGGCGGCGCTGCTGAAATTCGGGCAGTGTGTCGAGTATGAGCCGCTGTCGGATATCCGCGGGGTTTTTGATGAGATCGACCGGGAGCATTGTGATCTGGGGATTGTGCCGGTGGAGAATTCGCTGGCGGGGGGGATCATCGAGACGCTGGACTCGCTGATCGATTCGTCGGTGTTGATCTGTGGGGAGGTTTTGCTGGCGGTGCATCATAACCTGCTGGCCAACTGCGCCATGGACGAAATCCGGACGATTTATTCCAAGCCGGAGGTGTTTACCCAGTGCCATCAATGGCTCAGCGCGACGATGCCGCAGGTAGAGACGATTGCCACGGCCTCCAGTGCCCAGGCGGCCAAAAAAGCGGCCGGGGAACCGCACACCGCGGCGATTGGGGCGGCGATGGCGGCGGAATTGTACAATTTGAAGGTGATTTGCCAGAATATCGAAGATGTGACGAATAACGTGACGCGGTTTTTCATTATTGGCCGTGAGCCGGCCCGGCCGACGGGCGATGACAAAACGGCAATCGTGTTTAGTACCGCCCACAAGGCGGGTGCGTTGGTGGATGTGCTGAAGGAATTTCAGCAGAATAACGTCAACTTAACCAATATTGAATCGCGACCGAGCAAGAAGCGGGAACGGGAATATTATTTTTTCGTCGATTGCCAGGGGCATCAGACGGATTCAAACGTGAAAGCGGCGATGGCCTGTGCTAAAAAACATTGTTTGCAGTTGAGTATTCTGGGCAGTTTTCCCCGGGCGTTAGAAGTGCTATAAAGAGCGGAAGAAGGATTGTAGATGCTGATTGTATTGCGTGCCGGCGCTTCCGAGAAAGTGACAGAGCAGGTCGTGGCTCGAATCGAGCAATTGGGACTTCGTGCGCATATCTCGAAGGGAGAATTCCGGACGATTATCGGGGCGATTGGGGAAGAGAAGCCGATTTTTCCGGATCAATTGCTGAGCATCGAAGGGGTGGAAAACGTTCTGCCGATTATGAAGCCTTACAAACTGGCCAGCCGGGATTTTCATCCGGAAGGCTCCGTTGTGCAGGTGGGTTCGGTTCGTATTGGCAGAGGGCATTATGGTTTTATGGCCGGTCCCTGTGCGGTGGAAAGCGAAGAGAGTTGTATCCGGCTGGCGAAGATCGCCAAGGAGAGCGGGGCCAACATGCTGCGAGGCGGGGCGTTCAAGCCGCGGACCAGTCCGTACAGTTTTCAGGGTTTGGGGGAGGAAGGGCTGAAGATATTGCGGCAATGCAGCGACCAGTTCGGCCTGCCGGTGGTTACGGAAGTGACGGATCCGCGGAATGTGGAGCTGGTGTGCCGGTATGCGGACATGCTGCAGGTGGGGGCGCGGAATATGCAGAATTTTGTACTGCTGGCGGAGATCGGCAAGACGAAGAAACCGGTGCTGTTGAAACGGGGATCCAGCAGCACGGTCCAGGACTGGCTGATGAGCGCGGAGTATATCCTCAGCGAAGGCAATAATCAGGTGGTTTTGTGCGAACGGGGCAGCCGGGGATTTGAAACGGAAGTGCGTTTTACACTGGATGTCAGTGCGATTGTGCTGGCGAAAAGCGATTCGCATCTGCCGGTGATTGTGGATCCCTCTCATGCGGCGGGTCGGCGGGATCTGGTGTCGAAACTGGCACTGGCGGGGATGGCGGCGGGAGCGGATGGGATGATCGTGGAGATTCATGATTGTCCCGATAAGGCGAAATGTGACGGTCCGCAGGCCTTGACGGGGGAGATGTTTAGTCAACTGATGAAACAAGTAAAGCAAATGGTAGAAATCATCGGCAACAGCGAAAAGGAGCCAAATAGATGAGAAAAAAGTTTATCGCGGGCAACTGGAAGATGAATCTGGACCTGGCGGGAGTGAAGGCTCTTACTGCCGGACTGAAAGAGCGGCTGCGGGCCATGAAGCCGGGCTCGGCGGATATTGCGGTTTGCCCTTCTTTTGTTTATGTGCCGGTTGTGGTGGAGTTGCTGGCGGGGTCCGCCATTCAGGTGGGAGCTCAAAATATGTATTTCGAGTCGAACGGGGCGTTTACCGGTGAGATCAGTGCGGCCATGCTGAAGGATATCGGCTGCCGGTATGTGATCCTGGGTCATTCGGAGCGCCGGCATATTCTGGGCGAAACGGATGCGGTCATCAATAAAAAGCTTAAAGCGGCGCTGGCCGGTTCGCTGGACCCGATATTCTGTATCGGGGAATTGCTGCAGGAGCGGGAGAGTTCGCAAACGGAAGCGGTGCTGGAGCGGCAAATCCGCCAGGGGCTTTCGGGCATTACCACCGAGCAAGTGGCACGAATCACCGTTGCGTATGAGCCGGTCTGGGCCATCGGAACGGGGAAAACGGCGACGCCGCAGCAGGCGCAGGAGGCGCATGCGTTTACCCGGAAGATGATTGCGGAATTGTATGGCCGATCTCTGGCGGAAACGATCCGGATCCAATACGGCGGCAGTGTCAAGCCGGACAACGCCGGGGAATTGCTGTGTCAGCCGGATGTGGATGGAGCTTTGGTCGGCGGAGCGAGTCTGAAAGTGAATGATTTTGTGGGTATTATTGAAAATGGCATCGGCCACTGTGGTTGTGGCAGTTGTGGCTGTAAAGGTTAAAAACAGGTTTTAAACAGGATAGGAAAACAAATATGAATCTGACGTTACTTGGCGCAATACCGTGGTATGCACAAATTCTGGCGGTGGTCTTGATTATTGTGAGTATTTTGCTGATCGTTCTGGTGCTATTGCAAAAGGGCCGGGGGGGCGGATTGTCGGCGGCGTTCGGCGGTGCCGGCGGTCAAAGTGCCTTCGGCGGCAAGACCGGCGATGTGTTCACGTGGGCCACGATTGTGATTGTGGGTGTATTTCTCTTGCTTTGCATGTTTCTGACTACCCAGTATGTGCCGCGGAGCGAAATTGACGAATCTCTTCAGGCGCCTGCTCTGCTGCCCAAACAACCTGCACCGGTTGCAGAGGCACCGGCGCCGGTACCGGCGGAGGCACCTGTAACGGAGCAGCCGGTTCCCGGGGATGCATCTGGTACGGACAACGCCGCCGGCACACAGCAGGTTCCTGGTGCCGATGTTCCCCCAGCTAGCGGTGCGGAAGTACCTGCGAAAGAGGAATAATCCATGATTTATAGCATGACAGGCTATGGGGATGCCCAGCTGGAGACGGAAGAATTCAGTCTGCTGGTAGAGATTAAATCGCTGAACAATCGATTTTTGAAAACGATGATCAAGCTGCCGGATGTGCTGGCGTTTGCCGAACCGGAGGTGGAGCGTCTCATCCGGCATACCTTGTGCCGCGGTTCGGTAAGCTGCACGCTTCACTTGCGTTATACCTCCGACACCAGTGCGTTTGATATTAATCCCGTGACCGCCAAGTATTATCTTTCCTTTTTGGAGCAGATTATCACCCTGCAGGGTAACAAGGGTGCATTGCGGATCGACCTGGCATCATTGCTGCAACTGCCCGGGGTCTGCGAGCTGCGCCGCTATGATAGTGAGGAGCATGAAAAGTTCCTGACGATTATTTCGGGGTTGATCCAGCAGGCACTGGACCGGTTACAGGTTATGCGGGCCGATGAGGGGAAGATCGTGCATGAGGATCTGCGGCAAAACTGTCAGGTGATCCATGACCGGCTCCAGGAATTGGCTGGCATGACCGATCAGGTGGTGGACCAATATCGTCAGCGGATTCAGGATCGAGTCAATCGGATGCTCTCGGAGGCCAGTCTGAAGATCGATGAAAATATGCTGGCCAAAGAGGTGGCGATCTATGCGGAGCGCTGCGATATCAATGAGGAGATTTCGCGGCTGGATTCGCATTTGACCCAGTTTCTGGAGACCTGCCAGTCTTCGCAGCAGGCGGGCCGGCGGCTGGATTTCCTGACGCAGGAAATGCTGCGCGAAGCCAACACGATCGCCAGCAAGTCCAACAGCGCCCCGATCAGTCATTGTGTGGTGGATATCAAAGTGGCGATCGACCGTCTCAAGGAGCAGGTGCAAAACGTTGAGTAGCGGTGACAGGGACAAAACGATTCAACACCAGGAACGAAGCGGCCGGCTGTTTGTGGTCAGCGGCCCCAGCGGTTCGGGCAAGAGCACCTTGTGCCGCCGGGTGGTGGAGAATACGGGTGTCTGCCTGAGTATCTCAGCGACGACGCGTCCGGCCGGTGCCGGCGAGGTGAACGGCCGCGATTATTTTTTCCTGAGTCCGGAAGAATTCCGGCAAAAGATCATGGCGGGTGATTTTCTGGAATACGCCCGGGTTTTCGATCATTATTACGGTACCCCGGCGGACTCCGTGCTGAAGATGCTCCGGGAGGGCAAGAAAGTCATTCTGGAGATCGATGTGCAGGGTGCCGCCCAGGTTTTTGAGAAATTTCCCGATGCGATCGGGATTTTCATTCTGCCGCCCAGTGATGCGGAATTGAAAAATCGTCTCCGGCAGCGCGGCCGGGAGGATCAGGCGACGATGGATAAGCGTCTGGCGCAGGCGCAATGGGAAATCGAACAGGCCCGGCAAAACGGCCGCTACCAGCATATGGTTGTGAATGACGATCTGCCGGCCGCCTGCCGGGAAATGATTCAGATCATCGGATAAAGTGTATAAGTGAAAGCCTAATAATAAATTTTGGGAGAATGATGTATGATAGAAGCATTGAAGGATGATAAAATTGTGAAACAGGTTGGTGGGCAGTTCAAATTGGCTGCCTTAATCCAGCGGCGTCTGAAGGAACTGGTCGAAGGTTCGCGTCCCCTGGTTTCGGCGGAAGGCAAAAACCTCGTCCAGATCGCGGTCCAGGAAATTTCCGAAGGGAAAATCGATATCGATTACGAGCGTACCGAAGATCTGCTGCGGCCGGACCAGATGGAGATGACCAACGAGATTCGCACGGGAATTCAGGACTAATCCGGAAAATCCCATTTCAGGACAGGGTGATGACCTTGACGAATCATCTAAACGAGTACGAAATACTATTGGGTGTCAGCGGCGGAATCGCGGCCTATAAAGCGGCTCAGCTTTGCTCGCTGCTGGTGCAGCAGGGGGCCGGCGTTACCGTTGTCATGACCGGGAACGCCC
Organism: uncultured Pirellulales bacterium; assembly: GCA_964580995.1. Taxonomy (GTDB): domain Bacteria; phylum Planctomycetota; class Phycisphaerae; order Sedimentisphaerales; family SM23-30; genus JAKJEP01. Next base: position 10,478 of record CAZOMV010000109.1, on the reverse strand, counting down.
AGCAGTTTGTTCAGCCATTGACCTTTCGCACCCTGTCCGGCCGACCGGTCTATTCGGACACCTTTGCCGCCGGGAATGGGTATGATATTCACCATATCAGCCTGACCGAACGGGCGGATCTGCTGGTGGTAGCGCCGGCGACCGCCAATATTCTGGCCAAGGCTGCCGCCGGCATCTGTGATGACCTTTTGAGCAATCTGTTATGCAGTGCGGATAGCGAGATTTTGGTGGCTCCGGCCATGAATTACCGCATGTGGGAAAATCCCGCCACCCGTCGGAATAGGGAAACCCTGCGGCAATTCGGTTATCACTTCATCGGTCCCGAATCCGGGCGTCTGGCCTGCGGGGACGAAGGGGTGGGCCGCATGAGTGAGCCGGCGGATATTCTGTCCGGGATCGCCGAACTGCTATCCCGCAAAAAACCCAAACGACATATACCCTAGGGTTCTGCTATGCACTTTTTAATTACAGCCGGTCCCACGCGTGAATACCTGGACCCCGTTCGTTTCCTGACCAACGGGTCAACCGGGAAAATGGGCTACGCCTGCGCTGCGGCGGCCCTGAAACGCGACCATCGGGTCACGCTGATCAGCGGGCCGGTCTCGATCCCGGTACCCCAGAAAGCCGAACTGGTTTCCGTGGTCTCCGCTGCGGAAATGTTTCAGGCGGTCCGGAAGTATTTTTCCTCCTGCGATTGTGTGATTATGACCGCGGCGGTTTCCGATTACCGCCCCCAGCATTGCGAGCACTACAAAATCCCAAAGACCGAGGATGACTGCCTGCTGAAGCTGGAACGCACCGAGGATATTCTGGCCCACCTGGGAAAAATCAGGCAGAAACAAATCCTGATCGGCTTTGCCGTGCAGGACAAGTCCGCCCGGAAAAAGGCACAAGACAAATTACGCCAAAAAAATCTCGATGCGATCCTTCTTAACAGCCCCTCCTCTTTCGGTGCGGATCAAACCGATATGCAGCTCCTCACCCGCACCGGGGTTTGGGAAAAATATCCCGGTGTGCAAAAGGAAAAAATGGCCGATACGATTATCCTGCTGGCGGAAAAACTTCTTTTGCCATCGGATGAGTAATCCCATACGGTACCCGGCCTGATCGCACCCTTTTTCGAACCGAATCTTTCGGAACCAGCCATCGGTTTTTTTACCGGCAGTGTTACGCCAGGTTCGGTTATGGGGTGAATAGGAAATTGATGGCAAAGGGGGGAATTAATTCTTTCTTTATGAAGCGAAAGTTGTTATCCTACGATGCTTTAAGTTTGGTTAGGTATAGGAAGTTAAGATAGGATGTATCAGGATGATGATGCGTAACTGGTTGAAAATATTGGTGTTAGCGACGACATGGTTAATTTTCGGATCGCGGTTGGGGGCGGTGCAGGTGAACTATGTCCAGCACAATACCGAGAAGCAGTTCATGGCAGGGGAACCCAATCAGGTGGTCATCAGCAGCGAGGGGGAGATTTCGCTGGGGTATCAGATCAGTACCCTTTATTCGGGGAACGAGGAAATATGGTCGGTGAATGACCTGGCGGCGGATGGGCAGGGGAATCTGTATGTGGCGACCAGCGGGAAGGGTGGGATTTACCGAATTGGCAAAGATCAGGCGGCGGAATTGATTTATGGGCCGACGAATGGGGAGCAGGTACATATTTTCAGTCTGGGGCTGGACGGGGAGGGGAAATTGCTGGCGGGTACGGGGGGCAAGGCGGGCCAACTGCTGCGGTTTGACAGTAATAAAAATAGGGAAGTGGTATTTGAGCAGGAAGAAATCAAGTATATCTGGAGTATTGTGGTCAGTGCGGATGGGCGGATTTTCCTGGGGACCGGCCCGACGGGGAAGGTGATGATGCTGGATAAGGCCGGGGCGCAGGAAGTGTTGTACCAGGCCAAGGAAAAGAATATACTGGTTTTGACACTGCACGAGGGAGTCTTGTTTGCCGGCGGAGACGAAAACGGTCTGGTGTATCGGATTGAGCCGGAGAGCAGGAAAGTTACGATCGCGTATGATACCCAGCATGGGGAGATCAGCAGTCTGGTGTTCGATGAGGAGTCGAATCTTTATATATCGACGGCGGATGCCGGGGCGGCCCGTCCGGGTGTGCCGCTGATCCTGTCCAACGGGGAGAAGGGCAAGACGGAAGCGGCGGCGGATAAAAAGAATGGCAAGCAGCAGGGGACAACGGGTGTTGTTACTCCGGCAGACCAGGCCGCGCCTGCGGATGCCAATCAGCCGGCTGCGGATGAATCGAAGCAGGGGATTGCTGAGACCGTACCTGTCGCAGGGGAACCGGCCCCGGCTCCGGGTCAGCCGGCGGAGGGGGGGGAAACGGCGGTAACTTATCAGAAACCGCCCCAGATTCGTCCGGCGGCGACGGCGAACGATGTGTACCGGCTGACGAAAGACGGCTATGTGGTGAATCTGTTCAGCCGTCCGTTGATTCTGTTCGACATGGATTATGATCCGGCGGGCAGGGAGTTGGTCCTGGGAACGGGAAATGATGGGCAGCTTTTGCAGTTAAAAATCGCGACGCGGGAGGCGGCAATACTATACGATTCCAAGGTTTCACCTCAGATTTCCACGGTTCTGATAAAGGAGGGGGTTCTCTATCTGGGGACATCAAATCCTGCCTCGGTTTTGCGGATGGAGAAAGCCTTTGCGGATCATGGCGAATATATTTCCCCGGCCATAGATGCCGAACAAATCAGTCAATGGGGTCGGATCCGGATGGAGACGGATATTCCCGACGGAACAAGCCTGCAGGTGTGTACCCGAACGGGTAATACGTCCGATCCGGATAAAGGCGGGTGGCAGGAGTGGACTGAACCGGTAGCGGTAGCGGGTGATGTCGTCGTGCAATCCGTGCCTGGCCGTTTTTTACAGTACCGGCTGCTTTTTGCCACCACCCAGGGGCAGAGTACGTCGGTGGTGCGGGATGTGAAACTGTCGAATCTGATCCCCAATCTGCCGCCGCAGGTGCAGAGCGTGGAGGTGGCCCGGGATGTCGCGAAAGAAGCCGGTCCCCTGCCTCGGACTTTTACGATCAAGTGGCAGGTGGTGGATCAGAATAAGGATAAGCTGCTTTACGGCGTATATCTTCGTCCGTTGGGCAGCAGCCGCTGGGTCCGGCTGGAGAAGGAACTGGATAAACCCCAGTATGTGTGGAACAGCTTGACGGCGGCGGACGGGCGGTATGAGTTGAAAGTGGAGGCCAGCGATGCGGCGGATAATTCGCCCGGTGTGCAATTAACCGGCAGCCGGATCAGCGAGCCGGTGGTGGTGGATAATACGCCGCCGGTCGTTTCCGATCTGAGCTACCATGTTTCCGGGAAGAGCGTGAAGATTCTGGGGGCGATTACCGATGCGTTCAGCGTATTGACGAAAGTGGATTACGGGGTGGATAGCGCGACGGAGTGGAAGAAGGTTTTGCCGGAGGACGGGATTTTTGACAGCCGGGAGGAGACGATTAAGTTTGAGTTTGAAATTTTGCAGGCGGGCGAGCATCTGGTAACGTTGCGATTTGAGGATGCTTCGGGAAATATATTGTATCGCAATTTGTCATTGGTTATCGAAGAATAACGAAAATACCCGGTGAGGTATTCAGAAAGAAAGGATTAGCAGTTGGAAAATCATCGATTGAGTAAGATCAAACGGATACGGAAGAGTGGGTTTCGCGCTCGGATGAGCACCAGCAAGGGGCGTCAGACCATGAATGCCAAGCGGCGAGCCGGTCGTTCGGTGAATCTCCGGCCTTTTTAAGCAGCAGAAGCATCCCATGAGAGAGATCAGCTATGCAAGAATAGTGGATTGTGTAGCGGAACTGTGCGTACAGGCCTGTTACGATTTGAGTGAGGAGATGGTGCAGGCCCTGCGGCAGTCGCGGGAAACGGAGTCGCACGCGGGAGCGGCGGAGCTGCTGGGTCAGCTATTGGAAAACAGCCGGATCGCAGCGCAGGAGCGAATTCCGCTTTGTCAGGATACGGGATTTACGGTGGTGTTTGTGGAGCAGGGGCATCGCTGTTTTGTGCAGCCGCCTCCCCAGCGGCCGGATGGGATGCTGGAGGATGCGATTCAGGATGGGGTGCGTATAGGGTATGAGAAGGGGCTGTTGCGAAAAAGCATCGTGGCCGATCCCCTGAATCAGCGGGTGAATACCAGGACCAATACCCCGGCGGTGATTCATTATCGGATTGTGCCGGGTGAGCAAATTAAGATTACGGTGATGGCCAAGGGCGGCGGCTGTGAGAACCGCAGCGCCTTTACGATGCTCAAGCCGACGGCGGGGGTGGAGGCGGTAAAGGATTTTGTAACAGCGACGGTGAAGAATGCCGGTGCGGATGCGTGCCCGCCGTTTGTGGTGGGAGTGGGGATCGGCGGGACGTTTGAAAAGTGCTGTCAGTTATCCAAATATGCCTTGACCAGGGATTTAGAGCGGCCGCATCCGGATCCGTATTACGCAAAGGTGGAGCGGGATCTGCTGAAACGGATTAATTCGCTGGGGATCGGTCCGGCGGGGCTGGGGGGGGATAGCACGGCCCTGGCGGTGCTGATTGAGGTGTTCCCTTGTCATATCGCCTCGCTGCCGGTGGCGGTCAATATTGAATGTCATTCGCACCGGCATAAAAGTGCGATCCTTTGATTCTTATTGCCGATAGATTTCCTATGACTGAACCGAATCTAGTACTGGTGAATTGTTTACGAGATTCGTGGTCTCCGCCGATTCAATTGGCGTATGTGGCTACGTATCTGAGAGAACATGGCGGGTTTAAGCAGGTGACGGTGTTAGATGTCAATTGCGGGTCGGTATTGAAGCAAATCCGCGAAATCCAACCCACCGTGGTAGGCCTGTCCGCTTTGACGCCGCTGTATAGTGAAGTGATACAATTGGCCCGGGCGATCAAAAAAGCCAATCCCAAGACCCTGTTGGTTATTGGGGGCCATCATATTTCCATGTGTCCGGAGTCCCTGGATCCGATTTTTGATACAGCGGTGTTGGGGGAAGGGGAGGAGACGATGTTGGAACTGATGGAACTGATTCGGCGGAAAAGCAAAGTCTCCGCTCTGGATTTGATCGATATTAAAGGATTGGCATTTTGGGATGACGATGGTCTGCACCAAACGCAGAGGCGGGACTTGATCGATCCTGTCGATACCATTCCGATCCCGGATCGTTCGTTTTTGCCTGGCTATTATATCAAAGCCAGGCATCCGATTTATTCGATGGGATGGCGCCGGATGGGGATCGGGAATCTTTTTACCGGTCGGGGCTGTCCGTATGATTGCAAATTTTGTTCCTCGGCGCTGTTCTGGAAGAAGGTCCGGCTGCATTCGGTAGAACGAGTGGTGGCGGAAGTGGAGCAGGTGGCCAACTTGTATCATACCCAATTCATTCATTTTGAAGATGATTTGTTTGCCGTGAACAAGAAACGGGTTCGTGAGGTGATTGAAGGGCTCCGCAGCGCCGGTTTGCTGGGCCGGGTTTATTTTGCCTGCCAGCCGCGGGTCAATCTGATTGACGAGGGAATGTGTGAACTTCTGAAAGAAATGGGGACTGTATTGGTGAGTTTTGGTTTTGAGAGCGGCAATGAGCAGATGCTGCACTATCTCAAGGGCAAGAGTGTTTCGCCGGATATGGGCGAATATGCAGTGCGAACCTGTAAAAAGTACGGTCTGCATGTTCAGGGAAGCGTGATTCTGGGCAATCCGGGTGAGACGTGGGAGCAGATGCAGGATACGCGGAAGTTTGTGGGCCGATTGTATCGTGCGGGAATTGATGATCTTTGGCCGTTTATCGCTACTCCGCTGCCGGGCACTCCGTTCTGGGATTATGCCCGAGAAAATAATATCGTCCGGGATGATAATCCGGATTGGCGATTGTGGCAGTTTACCCGTCCGAACCCCAAGCGTCCGGTTTTGTATGATCCGGGCATTTGCGAAAAAGACTTCAAGGACTTGTATTTTTCCCTGCAGGCCTATATGGAAAAACGGCGTCCCCGTCTTCCGGTTTCGGCCCGGCTGCGACGGCTGCCCCGAATGATTGGGCGGGCGGGCAAAATGCCGGGTTTGGCGTGGGAAGTTTTCAAGCATCGGTATCTGGCATATAAGGAGACATCCGAGTGATTTATGAAAATTGAATTTCATCCGGAAACGATTCAAACGCAGCGATATAGCTGCAATTGCTGCGGACGGGGCTGCCGGAGTTTTCTGGTGCCGGTATCGCAGCAGGAGCGGGGGACGATTGAATTGCTGGAGGATTGGCGGAAGAAGCTGGGGGTGGGTGATCTGTTTGTGAAGGACCGGGCGGCGGGGCCGGACCGGTATGGATTGGCGAAGCGGCCGGATGGGGCCTGTGTGTTTCTGGACCGGGATAATCTTTGCCTGATTCATAAAGCGCATGGCCTGGCGGCCAAGCCGGTTGCCTGTCAGTTGTATCCGTTTGTATTCAATCCGTTCGGTGAGGAACTGCGGGTGGGGCTGCGGTTTGACTGCCCGGCGGTATGCGAAAGTAACGGCAAGAGCCTGACGGCATACCGGGAGGAATTGAAGCAACTGGCCCGCAAGTTGGTGCCGGCTGAGACGGGCGAATTTGTAATTCCTGAAGTGTACAAGGGACAAAAAGTACCGGTTGCCTGGCTGGACTGCATCAATGAGGCGATGGTTTCTATTCTGTGCAGCGATGCCCAGGATTTGGTCCTGCGGCTGCACTGGCTGGGGAGGTTTCTCGAATATATTCAGAAGGTGAAATGGCAGAAGGTGGGGGAGAATGAATTTGCCGAATTGATTGCGATGTTCAAGGGCGGGATTCTGGCGGAACTGCAAACGCAAGCGATCCCTCGTCAGGCGGTGACGGGCAAGCCGCGGAAGATGCTGGGACAGATATTCTTCCTGCTTACCCAGCCGACCACGATCATTCATGCGGATAGGGGCAGTTTGCTGGGGCGGCTGCGGAAGCGGCTGGACAGTGCGGGGCAGATGAAGCAACTGGCCGGTACCAGTGGCCCGCTGCCCAGGATTCAGCCGGACTGGCCGGATTGCGATCTGCGGGAGCTGGAACAAAGTTTCGGTCCCTGGCCGAAGGCGGTGCAGGAAATGGTCTCGCGGTATCTGCTTACGCGGGTGGCCAGCCTGGGCTACTGCGGGCCGAATTTTTATCAATACCCTCTGGTGGAAGGTGCTCAGAGCCTGCTGCTGGCGGCGGTGACGCTCGGCTGGGTCATGCGGATTCAGGCGGCACGCCAGGGCCGGGACTACCTCGAACTGCCCGACGCCCACCAGGCGGTGATGGCCATCGACGGCAACCTCGGTTACAGCACCGCCCTCGGCATGGGCCCTGCCCGCCTGCGCCTCCGCTACCTGGCGGACCATCTGGAACGATTTATCCAGTGGTATTGTACCTGACAAAGTACCGAGTGGATTTGCAGAATTTACCGATATCTAAAAAGATCTATTGGAAGTAATATATTCTTATTTCTTTTTCGGTAATTGAAAATTCAATTCCCGATTTCCCAGTGGTCCATTTACTTCAAAGTTAATGCCTTTTCCCTCATAACCCTCCGCTAAAACACTAAACTGGAATTGTTCTCCTTGCGATATCTCTGGAAACAGAAGAATCCACTCAATAAGCAATATGAATAGGAAAAAAATTGGCAATACAACGCACCATTCGGTAAACAATCTGAATATTTGTTCATAAACTTCAACGTACATTTTATCTATTTTGAAGTGACTGCCGTAAATCTCCTGCTAGTTGCATGACATTGCGATAAGTAACATTCGGAGGGGCTGTACCAGTATCACTCAGGTCTGCCATAGAACCAAGAATCCATTGTGAAAAATCTTCTTGGCTGTCAATAATTATATCTTCATATAGTCCCTGAACCCTGTTTTGAAAAAGACTTTCATCACACTCGTATTCTGTCAGAACCTCATAGCCAAGGAAGGCTTTGCGTGACGGAGTATTTTTATTGGGTATATAGATACTCCATTCACAAAACGTATTCTCCTTATGGGTAAAAGCCAAATGATATCCTTTATAGAAAACATTTTCATTATTTGGAATAGGTTTAAGTCCGATGATTTTTGCCGGCAGCTCTGGCAACTGACCACCTATGGTGAGGTTACTGAACTTGTCAACTTGGGAGCCTCCCACTCTTCCGGTGCTCCATCCCACGATTACACTACCGTCATCCAATGTGAAACCAACGTGTATCCCGATATAGGATCGTTCGTGCTCCCCAAGTTCCCCGACCAAAGCGGTTGGTGCCGTTTCCTTCGTATTTTCCAATTCAACACCCGCAGGGGGATTAGTCATGAAAATATCCAGAGGTAATTCAATATTACGCTCAATTTTATATAACTCAAATCCTGGGCTCCAATCAACATCATCCTTTTGTTTCTTATGCCAAAAGAATACGCGTCCAACTTCCCCGGAGAAGGGATTTAACCAGGTTTTAATTTTTGTTCCTCGACCACCCTGAAAAACTTCACCCTGCCAGACGTCGAAAGGTATCCCATCGATACTTTCTTCACTAATCTTAGTAAAACCTTCAACTTGGTCCATGTTGCCGAGCATTCCCATAATAAACAGTTGAGTGGCCTTGCGTGCTTCAAGCCGACACTGGAAAGGACTGAACTTGGTAAAGTTAATTACCGGGACCCATTCTCCATGGACAGGTTTTCGGTAAGATGTTTCCATTTTATACTCACCGTCCAAAATCGTGTCATAATACATAGGTTCGGAATTGTTAGGTTCTTTTAGGCCTCCGGGTGTATGCATATATAGCCGCCCGTTGTCAATGTCAACCCAGTATTCCAAAGAAATATCAATATATTCATTGGAGGACGAGTTGTTGTTTGGGAAGAAAACTACTCCTTCAATATGTAAAGTCTTGGCTTCCTGTAGTAAATTAGTTACATCCGACATAGCATATACTTTGCTTGTAATGCTTACTTCCGGCCAAACTGCAATGATTAATGTAATTATTAGTAGCATAACCGCAACGGCAGCATATTTTGTTATTCTGTTTTTCATAATTTTTCTCCAAATCGGCTGTGCCGATAGATAGATAGTTTTGGTTTTTTCGATTTCTCTTTCATACCGTTGAATCGCTTCGATGTGGCTTTGCTTCCAGGCATCAAAATCAAACTTCAGCTCCGGCCGGCCAATGGAATTGGAGATAAGTTTGTCAAAATGTTGGTTATGATTCTCAGGTTTCATGATTCATGCTCCGGAAACCCATCCCGTTTCAATATTTTGGCTAGTTTCTGCTTTGCTCGATTCAATCTGCCGTTAATTGCCGCTTTGGATAGTCCCAGGACTTCCGTCATCTGTTCATACGACATCTGATGATAGTACCGTAAGGCAATCAGTTCCCGGGCGGCGGGGGGTAGCTTGCCTATTGCCTTTTCGACCTCGTGATTGCTATTCTCACTACTCGTTCTGCCGGGGAATCCTGTTAAATCCGGCACATTATTGACTTCCGTCTTTTTACGGAGCACATCCCGGGCGGTATTCCGGCAGATCTTCGCCAGCCAGATGCCGAACCGGTCCGGCTGCTCTAAATGCGGCAGCTTCACCAGGGCCTTGGCGAAGGCTTCCTGGGCGATATCCTCAGCCAGATGATGATCCCGCAAACAGGCATATCCAATGGCCACCATCGAGCAATAATATCTCTCACAAAGCTCGCCAAAGCTTGCCAGGTTGCCCGCCATGGCTTCCTGAACCAATTCTGTCTCTGCCCGGTCCTTCACGCGATAAAGAGATCTCCAAAATTACAAGTCGCTGATCAGCCTGCTACTATACAGACGGATTCTATCAAAAAAATGCTCGTTTTTTTTGGATATAATCGGAAAAGTTGGTTTTTTTCATTGTTTGATCTTAAAACATGAGAATCGTTCTTCTTTCGAGGCGGTGGGGCCATCGTTCTGACTACCAGATAAGTCTGCGGGAATACGTTTTTCCCGGTCGAATTCAATAGTGTTCGGCACTCGATTTGCAACGTTTTGTCGGGCGAAAAATATTTTTCTAAATTACCTATTTTATAGTGGCACGCTGTTTTCGGTTTTAATGTCGAACATGCGAGCCAAACGTGAAAAAATCAAGGAATCCCAGTTGGTGGGATTCAAGTACTTCCAGATGCTATCCGGCCTGCTGGAGCGCCTGCAGGAGGCCGTGCCTGCTTCTCTTTTTCTTTTACGGGGGGAAACCGGTGTTCCATGCTCTCCGAGCCGGAAATATTCTTCCGACCAATCGTCCCACCCTCCAGCCCCACGAGGCGGTGAGCCAGTCATTTTCTTCCCATCTGTCCGATTTGCCAGACTATTTTGCCCTGTTAATCTGGATAATCTTTCCCATCCCTTAATTCGTACTTCGTAATTCGTAATTTTCTTTTCCCCCCTTCGTGCTCTTCGCGAGCTTCGTGGTAAAATTTCTTCTTGCTGATAACTTGACTAATCTAGGAAACCTGGAT
>CAZOMV010000108.1:0-18612 GCA_964580995.1 uncultured Pirellulales bacterium | reverse complement strand
GATAAATTTTTTCAAAAAAATTTATTTTGCCATCTACTGCGGAACTTGGGTTAAATATCGATCTCTTTGGTATGAGCCTTCTTTTGGGGTACGAGGGTGCGAGTTCGTACAGTGCGGGTATATTGGACAACATATCCGAAAGAGGATTGGGTTCGATTGAAGGTTATCTTCATCAAGGCGCCCCCTTCCACTTCATCCAGTACCAATCCTAATTGTTCTAAGTTGGGTATCTCGCTGCCATTCAAACCGACCAGTAAGTCACCCGGTTCAACCCCGGAGTTATCGGCGGGTCCGCCTGGCTCTACCTGGGTGACCACCACCATATCCGGATTGCCCGCGATACCATAGCGACGAATCATCTGGTCCGTCAGAGAGGTAATCTCGATACCAAACAATTGCTGGGCCAGGGCTTTTCCGTCGGGCTGAGGCCGCTGGGATAAACGTACTTGCAGGTCTCGGGGGTCATTATCCCGCAGGACGGAGAACTGTAATTCAGAGTCCAGCTTCTGGTCAAGCATCACGAAATAGAATTCGATGGCGGATGGAATCGGGTTGTTACCGAGAGTGGTAACGATATCACCGACTTCGAAACCCGCATGATGGGCGGCACTGCCGGGACGAATGGCTTTTACCAATACACCGGAAGAACCTGATTTCGCTGAATCTATGGCGTCGGGCAGTTTCGCAACGGGTAGATCGGCAATCTCTAATCCCAGGTCCGTTCTCCGCAGCCGATCCACATTGAGCATGGAAGGGATATTTTTCTTGAGCCAGTCGATCGGAATCGCAAATCCGATTCCCTGGGCGGCCTTGCGAATGGCAGTGTTGATCCCGATCACATCTCCATTAATATTGAGCAGGGGACCGCCACTATTGCCCGGATTGATCGGGGCGGAGATCTGGATTAAATCGCGCATGCTGAGCTGTTCGACATCGACTTCCCGATGGATGGCACTGATGATACCGTCGGTGAGCGTCTGCTGATAGCCGAAGGGATTGCCGATGGCCAGGACGGTCTCGCCGATTTTCAAATCGTCGCTGCGGCCCAGAGTCACGGCGGGCAGAGGTTGATCCACATTGATTTTCAGTACCGCCAGATCGGCTGAGACATCGGCAGCCACAATTTGAGCCTGATAGTTGTTTCCGTCGGCCATATTGACGGTGATTTCGGTTGCCTGGGCGACGACATGGGCATTAGTGATAATATAGCCCCGAGTGCTGATCACAAATCCGGAGCCGAGAAAGGGCATTTCAACGGGACGTTTCTGTTGGAAAAAAGGCCAATCATCCATTCCCCAGTTGAAAAGGCCTTGTTGAACCTGGGCCAGTTGTTTGCCGGTGATGCTGACGACGGCATCTTTATTCTTATCAAAAGCCTCCACAACGGGTGTAATCCGGGAATAGGAACCCGTCGCCAAAGCCAGGCCGGAATTCAAAACAGCCAAACAAATGATTATCTGTATTCGCAGACATGTCATCGGTTGAATCCTTTACTTAAGACTATCCAATCCATTTTTTAATTATAATCGCTAGCAAGCCTATATGGTATATGGATATTTTTCGAGAAAATCTCTTACACATAAATCTTTAGTCTAATTAGGATATTTCGCAGGGGCATGGATGTAAGTGGTTTATTATCAATAGGTAATGAATTTAGCTGTGAGGTTTTCGACAAGACACTGGGTGTGGTAGTGGCGTGCAAGCGATGACTTTTGTTATTTGCGAGGGGATAAAAAAATGATCGAGTATTGCATTTTTGTTGGATTATCATAAAATGATATTTTAGTTCGAGCAGGCGACATGGCCAAGTGGTTCAAGGCGACGGATTGCAAATCCGTTATCCGTGGGTTCGAATCCCACTGTCGCCTTTGTCTTTTCGTCCCCATATTTACCAGAAAAACACGGTTTTCAGTTAATATCGCTGTTTTTGACATATTTCGGTATCCGATACAATACCGTTCATCTGGCAAACCGATAGGTTCCGGAACCGACACGGAAAATCGCAAAACCCTGGTCCCAGCGGACAAATGCAACGCCGGGTGACTCTGCGGCGGGTCGGCCGCTTTCCGTCAGGACGGATTCCTTTTGGGCGGGTACATACACGGTTGCGGTAGTATTCACCGGCACCTGCACTTCCAGGCTAAACGAATTCCCCTTCTTTTCCCAGGCGGTACGGATTGGTCCCTGTATCGAGCGATAGCTGGTCCGTGCCCAGGTCAAATCACCCACTACGGCGGCTTTGATGATAAAATGCTGGAAACCCGGCTGGCGGTCGTCGGGCCGGATGCCGCCTATGCCGCTGATAAACCAGCTTCCCACCGACAGCAGGGTGTCGTGAATCTGGGAATTGTCGCCGTTCCATTCCTCCCAGATGGTGGTCGCGCCCTGTTCTCGCATAAAGCCCCAGCCTGGAAACGTTGTTTGATTGACCATTTGATACAGCAGGTCTTCCCGGTTTTCCCGGCTGAAGAGCTTGAACATGAAATACATCCCGTGGATCCCGGCATGGAGATGGCCTTTCCGCGTCACCTCAATATCCTCCACCAGCTTATTCATGACCGCTGCCTGCAAATCATCGGGGGCCACGCCGAATAACAAAGGCATCGTCAGATAGGTCTGCTCCCCGTTGGCATAGATCTGTTTTTCGGCGTTATAAAACCGCTGGTGAATCGCCTGTTTCAGAATCCGGGATTTCTCTTCATAGGCGGCCGCATCCGCTTCTTTCCCCAGTACCGCCGCTATCCTGGCCGCCAGTTCTACGTTGTAAAGGTAATAACAGTTGTTAAACAGGAGTGTGGAAAAATCATCCACTCGCGTTTCCGGCCCCTGGCCGTACCCTGGCGCCACCCAGTCGCCCAGAAAACTCCAGGTCAGGCTATCCTGACCCATCGAGATAAAGGGTGCCAGGATATGATCCTTCGTTTTGGTTTCCAGAAAAGCAATCCATCTTTGTATCGAAGAATACGATATCTTCAGTATGCGGGTATCGCCATAATATCGATACAGCTCCCAGGGAAATGTCACACAGACACCACCCCAGGCAGGCCCGCCGCCGGCGCTGTAGAATCGTGGTGCGGTATGGGGCACTTCACCCGTTTGCGGGTCCTGGGTATCCCGCCAGTCCGCCAGCCACTTGGTGTAAAAGGCCGGCACATCGAAATTCAGCATGGCCGTTTCGACCGATGTACCGGAATCACCGCCATAGCCCATCCGCTCCCGATGCGGACAATCCACCACATACAAACCGGTTGTTAAACACCGATACGTCCGGTTGACCGTCTTCTGAATCCAGTTCAACAACTCATTGGAACAGGAAAACTCCGAGACGGGTTCATAATCGGTATGGATGAAATAGCCCCGGGCGTCGGCCAGTTCGGGTTTAGTGGTTAGCCCACTGATCCGTACCCAGCGGAAAGCGTGATAATTAAACCGCTGACAAAAGACAAGTTCCTTTGGACCGCTCAAAACCACCTCATCCCGCTGGTTATAACTTTGGAGCCGCCCGTCCGGAAATATTTTATCCCCATATTCCATCTTGATAATCTGTCCCGGCTGACCATCTCGAATCTTCAATTCAAACCAGCCGGAATAATTTCCCCCCATATCGATCTGATACCCACCATTTGGCATTTCCTCGACCGCCACCGGTTGAATGGTTTCGCGAATCCGGTTCGGTGGTGCCATCTGCGCCGCCATAATCGGCTGCACCGTATCCATGATCCGCACTCCCTGCCAATTCGCATCATCCAACCCTACCGTATTCCAGCCGGGCATTTCTGCACTCACATCATACCGTTCCCCGCCAAAATCACCAAAGTACATAGTACCCATCGGCACAATCGGGCTGGGATGGTATTTCCAACTCAGATCCGTAATCACCTGCACCGTTTGACCATCTGCCAGTGTAATCTCTGCCTGTGCCCGGACCGGGGGATTGTTAAAAATCTGGATCGGCATCATCTGACTGCTCCAGCCCCGACCCAGCCACAGAGCGATACAGTTTTCCCCTTCCACCAGTTTGTCGCTAATATCGTGCGTCAGATACAAAGCCCGTATCGAATAATTACTCACCGCCGGCGTCAAAACCGAATCATCCACCTTTTCCCCGTTTACATACAACTCATAATATCCCAACGCACTGATATACACCATCGCCTGCTTCGGCTTGGCGGACAAGGTAAAATTCTTCCGCAGCCAGGGCAACGGCCAGACATGATCGTTGGGTTGACCCGCCGGGACATCCGCACAGATCCACTGCCCCTGCCAGTCAGAGGGGTTCAGCAGTCCCATCGTCCAGCGGGCCGGTTTGCTCCAGTTCGACACCTGATTATCCTTATCCCAGACGCGCACTTTCCACCAGCACGACATCCGGGAGGTCAGTTCTTTGCCCCCATATACCACCTGGTTGGACTGATTGGAATCCACTTTCCCGGAATTCCATAAGTCCGCCCGGCCTTTTTTTAGATTCTCTTCGCTGTCGGCTACCAGAACTTGCCAGGCCTTCTGTTCCTGCCCGCGTGTGGCCGACTCCAGGGTCCAGCTCAATCGGGGTCTGACCACATCAATTCCCAGGGGATCCACCAGATACTCACAACGCAAGTTTTGCGCCGCTATATCCTTTTCGGCAAAAGTCGAACAACCGCCAACACTTACCCCTAAAGCCGCCACCAGTATAATAAGTAAAGATTTCATCGAATACTCCTTTCATGCATTGTGAATGAATCATATCGGAATGCCTGTCATAATGCAAAATGAAAAAAGAGGGTACCGGCGAGAGAAATCTTATTTTCCGGTTGCCCTCACTTCCTGCCGGAGTTATCATGGATATATGTTCTTGGCTATTTGGTTATGGAATTCATCGAAAGGAGTCATCCATGCACAAGATCAAATCAATGGTATTATTTACGGTAATTTCCTTTCTATCTGTTTCCTGCCTTGCTCAGGATTATCCTCCCACCCTCGATACCATGGACCTGGCGAACAATGATACGGTGGTTTTTCTGGGCGACAGCATCACCCATCAATGTTTGTACACCCAGTATGTAGAGGATTATTATTACACGCGTCATCCCGATTTGCGTCTGCATTTCCACAATGCCGGGGTCGGCGGGGATCGGGCTGTGGACGCCCTCGTCCGGTTCGACGAGGATGTGGCTGCTTTCCAGCCGAAATATGTAACCATCCTGCTGGGGATGAACGACGGCAGTTATACCCATTTTGAACGACCGATTTTCGATACGTATGAACGGGATATGAACCTGCTTCTGGACAAGATCGCGGCGATAGGTGCCACGGCGGTACTCATTGGCCCGACCATGTTTGACACGCGGATCAAACAAATGCAATTGAACCAGCCCAATCGGAAGGATTTTACGGACGTGGGCGGGAATTATTACAATGCGGTGCTGGCGTTTTATGGGGCCTGGGCGCGGGAACAAGCGAGTATGCGGGGGCTGGGGTATGTGGATATGTACAATCCGCTCAATCAAATTACCCGCCAGCAGCGGAAGGGCGATCCGGGCTTTACCATGATCGGGGATTGTGTCCATCCCGGCCCGGCGGGACAAGTGGTTATGGCTTTCGCAATTCTTCATGACATGAATGCCTCCGGCGAGGTTTCCACCATCGACATCCGGATCAACAAAAACGATATGATATCCGATGTAACCGGCGGGAAAATCACCGACACCAAGGTTTCCGCTAATGCGGTGGCCTTTACGTTCACGGCGGATTCCCTGCCCTGGGCGGTCCCCGCGGAGGCCCAGCTCGGCTACGACCTCACCAACGCCGGCCAGGAGCTGAGCCGCGAATCTCTCCGCATCGCGAATCTGCCGCAAGGCGAATATGAATTGAAAATTGACGGCCAGAAAATTGCCAGCTTTACCGACCTGCAACTGGTTCGGGGCATTGAGTTACAGGGTGTGCAAACCACACCGCAGTATCAGCAGGCGATGCAGGTGGCCATGCTCAACAAGGAACGGAATGAAAAGGCGATGGCCCCCCTGCGAAACCAGTGGTCGGCCATGAAAGGAAAACGCCCGTTGGAAAAAGAGAATCCCGGGGAATTCCAAAAATGGCGGGCCGATTTCGATCGTGAAGTCGCAACCCTCCAATCGCTGGCCCAAAAATACGAAGAGCAGATTTATCAGCTCAATCAACCCCAGCCGCACAAGTATGAGTTGATCCGACATAATTAACAAAGGAATTTTTTGATGAATCTGGAATCATTGCCTTTGGATCGTCCGTTTGATTTTAGCGGGAAAGTGGCGGTTGTCACGGGCGGCAGCGGGGTGTTATGCAGCCCGATGGCCCGGGCGCTGGGGCAGCGCGGGGCGGCGGTGGTTGTTACGGGCCATTCGAATAGGGTGGAAGCGGAAGCGGTGGCCCGCCAGATACGTGAAGAGGGCGGCCGGGCATCCGCCCTGCTGTTCGACGCGGCGGACAAAAAAGCGGTGGAGCAGGCCGCCGAAAGTATTCATGACCAGTGGGGTTTGGTGGATCTGCTCATCAATGGCGCGGGGGGTGCGATCAAAGAGGCTACCACCAGCAAGGACCTTTCTTTTTTTGATCTTCCGGAAAAGGCCCTGCGGCAGGTGTTTGATCTGAATATGATGGGGACTCTTTTTCCCTGTCAGGTTTTCGGGCGGGATATGGCGCAGAAAAGGGCTGGAGCCATCCTTAATATTATCTCCATGTCCGCCTACCGGCCCATCACCCGCAGCATCGGGTATGCCGCCGCCAAAGCCGCCGCGATGAATTTTACGATGTGGCTGGCGGTGCATATGGTGCAGGAATATTCACCCCACATCCGGGTCAACGGTCTGGCGCCGGGGATTTTTCTGGCCCGCCAGAACCGGTTTTTACTCATTGACGAAAAAACCGGCGCCCTCACCGAGCGCGGCCATCGACTGATTGACCATACACCGATGGGCCGTTTTGGGGAACCGGAAGAACTGGTGGGGTCGGCTTTATTTCTGCTTTCGGATCTGGCCACCTTCGTCACCGGGATCACGCTCAATGTGGACGGCGGCCATGGCGCTTACTCTGGAGTTTGAATTTTTGCCAGACTCATAGCATCCAGCCATCTCTGTACACCGGCTTGATCAGCGGTTCCGCCTCCGGGGCGTTGGCGGCTTTCATGGCCGGGCCATCCCAGGATAATTTTTTCCCGGTCCGCAGGGTAATATTCCCCAGCAGGATGACTTCGGTCATGGGGCCGGAGTCATCAAAATTCGAGCTGGCGGGCCGGCCGCCTTTGCAGGCGTCGATCCAGTCGCGGAAATGCCCTTTCGAGCGTTCCAGGGTTTTAGGGGGACGTTTATATTCCTGCATCCTGCTTTCGGGAATCAGCCGGGGTGAGCGGCTCCAGCCATCACACAAGATTTTTCCTTGGTCACCGATAAAAAGAATGCCGTCGTCGCCCAACCCCCGGTCCGCCTCCAACTCGTCCGGCCGGGGCGGTTTCACACCACCATCATACCAGCTCACGGTTACGGGCGGCATTTCCCCACGGGCGGGAAACTTGAAATGAACGATCGAAGCCTGCGGCGTGGTTTCCGGGCTGATTGGAGTGGAACTGGCTTCCACACTGTCAGGATAGCCCAGATGCAGCGCCCAGAACGCCGAGTCCAGATTATGGCAGGCCATATCGCCGATTCCGCCCGTTCCAAAATCCCACCAGCCCCGCCAATTGTACGGCAAATACAGGGGATGATAGGGACGGTACGGAGCTGGCCCCAGCCAGAGATCCCAGTCCAGCGTATCCGGAACGGATGGGGTCTCCTCGGGTCGATTGCTTTGTTTGATCCAGCCGCCAGCCGAGGACCAGCCATGCACCTCCCGGACCGGGCCAATCGCACCATCCCAGATCCATTCGCAGATCAACCGAATCCCTTCCCCGGAATGTCCTTGATTTCCCATCTGAGTTGCCACACCGGCCTGGCGGGCAGCCTCGGTAACCCGCCGGACCTCGTCGATGGAATGGGCCAGCGGTTTTTCACAATACACATGCTTGCCCTGATTGATGGCCAGGAGGGCCGCGGCCGCATGCACATGGTCGGGCGTGGCGATTAGCACCGCGTCGATATCCTTTTGCTTTTCGAGCATTTCCCGGAAATCGATATAGGCCGGGCATCCGGGATAATTTGCCTTGTCGTCCTGCTGGCGGTAAAATTCATCCACCACCTTTTTGGCCGGCTCTCGCCCGGCCACGCCGCCATACCAGAATCGGCTGTTATCGTTTAGAGCACTGACATCGCAGATGGCTGCGATCTGGATATCCGGATTAGCCAGCAAGGCTTTGGTATCCAGCAGTCCCTGCCCGCCGGCGCCGATCACGGCGATCCGGAGTTTCTCGCTGGGCGGAACCTGCCCGTTACCGCCCCGCACCGAACGGGGTATAATCGTAAATACACCGGCGGCCGCCGCCCCCTGGATCAATTCCCGCCGGGAAAAGATTCGGGCAGCGGATGGAACCGTTTGTTTCTTTTTCATCGTTGTCTCCTAACCGGATGTTTTTTTATCCTCCCCATCCATTATTCATGGCGCAGGGCCACAATCGGATCGACCCGGGCGGCACTGGCGGCCGGATACAAACCGAAAATAATCCCGATCCCGGCACTGATGAACAACGGCAGCAGAATGCTTTCCGGGGTAATCACGGTGGGCATCTTGGCGAAATACGTTATCAGGGACGGAATAAGAACCCCGATACCCAATCCGACAATCCCGCCGATGGTGGAAAGGACCACGGTCTCAATCAGAAACTGCACGATAATCTGCCGCCGTTTGGCCCCAATGGCCCGGCGAATCCCGATCTCGCGGGTCCGTTCGGTTACCGAGGCGAGCATGATATTCATGATGCCGATCCCCCCGACCAGCAGACTGATACCCGCAATCGAACCGAGAACAATATTGAAAGTACGCTTGGTCGCCTCCGCCTGTTTTAACAGCGCCAGCGGCACACTAATATCATAGTCCATCTTCTTGTGGAAGGTTTCCAGCATCCGCTGAATCCCCGCCGCCGTGGTTTCCACCTGCGCGGTATCATCCACCTGGGCAATAATCTGATGCAATTCGACCAGCTCGCTGGACCGGGAACCGGAAGTCATTTTGGAGAATACATCCCCAAAATAATTCTTCGCTACACTGATCGGTATGTACGCGTCGATTTCCTGGTCCGGGATCTGCATATTTCCCGCCTGGCCGGATTCACTTTTCACAATCCCGGCCACTTCAAAGGAATTTCCGCCGATCCGAATGGTTTGCCCGATGGTATTTCTGGTCGCCAAAAGCTTCCTGGCTCCAAATTCCGTCAGGATAGCTATAGATGAAAAATCTTCATTATCCCCCTGGGTCAGGACTCGCCCGGCAAGAATTTCCCGCGGTACCAGTTCAAACCACGCCTCGGTGGTACCCACCACCCGAAGCTCCATGGCTCTGGACCCCAATCGAGTTTCTTTCCGCAGCAATTTTACCGGCACTGCCTTATGAATATCGGGAAAGCTTTGATTGATTCGGCTAAAATCATCATACGTCAGGCCGTAAATACTCATATGGGAATGCATCGTGCTGGTGGATTGTTCTTCGGCGGACTGCTTGGAAGAGATAATGATATTATTGCTGCCCAGCTTGCGAATCTGGGACAGAGCCTCTTTACTGGCCCCCTCGCCAACCGCCAGCATCGCCACCACGCTGCCCACCCCGAACACCACCCCCAGCATGGTCAAAAAGGAACGCAGCTTGTGCAGCAGCAGATTTTCAATGCCCAGCCAGATATTTCGGATAAACTTCGTTTCTCTCATATCAATTCTCTTCTATACCCTCAATCCGCCCGTCTTTCATGTGCAGCTTCTTTTGTGCGAATGCCGCTATATCGGTTTCATGTGTCACCATAATAATGGTCTTACCTTCTTCATGCAGTTCCTTCAGCAATTTCATAATCTGTACCCCCGTGGCACTGTCCAGATTCCCCGTCGGCTCATCGGCCAGAATCAGCCCCGGATCATTGGTCAGCGCCCGGGCAATCGCCACCCGCTGCATTTGACCGCCGGATAACTCGGTCGGACGATGCTTCAACCGATCTCCCAGCCCTACTTTACCGGCCAGTTCCTGCGCCCGCTGAGCACTTTTCGCAGCGTCCCAGCCCAGATAATACAAAGGCAGCTCAATATTTTTCTGAACCGTCAACTGAGGAATCAAATTGAAACTTTGAAAAATAAAACCCAGATGTTTCAGCCGAATCTCACTGAGAGCATTATCATCCAGCGTACTGACATCGTGCCCTTCCAGAAAATAGCGACCTTCCGTCAGTCGGTCCAGGCAGCCGAGGATATTCATCATGGTGCTTTTGCCCGATCCGCTGGCCCCCATGATCGCCCAGAAGCTGCCTTTGTCAAACGCGACACTCACTCCATCCAGTGCCCGTACCTGTTCCATGCCCATTTGATAAATCTTGTGGACATTTTCAAACCGGACCACTTCGCGCGTATTGTTCTGCTTCGTCTCTTTTCCCATAGGTTTATTTTTCGGGATTCGCCCCCTGAAATTGCTGCTTCAATTTTTCCTGTTCTTCCGGAGTCATATTTTCAAACTTCTTGCGCATTTCTTCCATTTGTTCGGGAGTAATGCTTTCCATTCTCTTGCGTATTTCTTCCCGCTGTTCCGGGGTCATATTTTCAAAACGTTTACGCATCTCTTCCTGTTGTTCCGGGGTCATATTTTCCATACGACGGGGCCGGCGGTTCTGAGACGGCTGGGTATTATCACCCGAATTGTCCTGCCTTCTTCTACTTCGTTCCTGAGTCTTCTGCTCCTCGCCGCCGGTTGGCGAGATCGTCTCAGCAGGCTTTTCCGCAGCCTCTTTGGCTTCTTTCAGTTTTTCATTGATTTTTTTATCTACCTCACTCGAATTTTCCGCTGATTGAACCGCCGGAAAGATTACCCCCTCCGTTTTTGTATCCGTAGCCGCCGCTTTCAAGGGAGGCGTCAGTAAAACCGTTTCACCCACTTCCAGTCCGCTAAGCACATGTATCACCTTATTGTTGTCCATCCCGGTTTCGATCTTGCGCGGATCGAAGATATCTCCTTTCTTTACATAAACGGTAGGGACTCCTCCGATTCGCAATACTGCTTGAATCGGAATAGACAGGGCATCCGGATATTGCTGGATCACGATTTCCGCCTGGCAGCTCATGCCGGTTCGCAGAGTACCGCCGTTCCCCTCAATATAGATTTCGGTTGTATAAACCTTTAAATCCGGATTCATCCACATCCGCTGGGCATCCGGCAAAGGTGCTATACTCGCAACCGTTCCCAGAAACTTTTTGCCGGGCAGGGCATCTACGGTGATGACCCCCGGCATACCGATATGGATCTTTTCCAGATTCGATTCGTGCACCGTGATTTCCGCCTTGCTGGAATTGGCCGTCGGCAGATAAATCAACTCCTGCCGCTCGCGGACATCCTGGCCTTCGTCCAGAGGCTCCACGTTCCCCCGGAAACCGCCCGTCTGGGCACTGGTGGCGTAAATGACCAGCCCGTCCGCCGGGGCCACGATTCGGGTCTTTCCAATCTGATCGATTATTTTTTCCAGCTTATCTTTCTGACGGTTGAATTCGGCCTCCTTGGCCTTCAGGTCCGCCTGGGCCTGTACCACATTGGCATTGGCCTTACGCGTCGTCCGCTCCAGGGCCATTTCCGCCTGGCTGACATCGCTATTAAGCTGAGCCAATTGCCGCTGGTACGTAAAATCTGTCAGTAAATTCAAATTATTTTTCGCCAGATCCAGATTCAGCGCTGTCTTTTTTTCTGCAAGCTGATCCGCCTGCAGCTCCGTTTGAGAAAGGTATTTTTCATCATAGAGGGTCTTGGACCATTTTAAAGTTTCTTGTGCCCGTGTCAGTTCCTCCTGCGATAGAGTGATTTGCGCCTCGGCTTTCTTTAACTCGTTGGGATATTCCCCTTCCAGATATTTCTTCAGATCCTGCCGGGCAAAATCCAGGTTTAAATTGGCCAGATCCAAATCGCTTTTGGCCTGATTTTCCACCACTGCCAGATTCTCTTTGGCATTGATGTAGCTGGCCTCGGCATTCTGTACCCGAATCTCCTGGTCGATTTTATTGTCCTCCAGAGTACTGGCATCCAGTTCCACCAGCAAATCCCCTTTCTGGACCTGCTCCCCTTCCGGAATCAGGTAAATAATGGAGGTTTTACCTTCCACTTCATTTTTAATGATGATTTGCTCCCGCGCCTTGATCGTGCCGGACTCGATCACACTAATGGTGAGCGGCCCGCGTTTCACTTCGTAAGTGGCTGAAGCGGAGGCCTCCGAATCGGATTTGGATAATTTCACCTTGGCGATACCGGCAATTGCCAGAAGAATCACTACCAGAATCCCTATGAGTACTATTTTATTTTTTGACATCTTTTACCATCTCCGGGGCATATTCCTGCCACAAACCGTTTTCGTTTACTTGTAAAACCCCCATGTCCCGCTGGATTTGCAGTTCCGCGACACGGTAATCCACCACGGCGGATGTCAAGCTGATTTGTGCCGCCAGCAGGGCATCCTGGGCATCCAGTAAATCGCGCATCTGGGCACGGCCGGCCTCCAGGAACAGATTGACACTTTTCACTCGCTTCTCTGCCACAAATACCGACTGCGCTTGAATCGCCAGATTCTCGCGTAACTCCAGCATGTCCCGCAGCTCATTTCGAATTTCCAGCTTGATATCATCTTCCAGGGCCTGAACATCACGCAGCGAACTTTCTAACTGGATATAGCTGTTGCGATAATTAATCGCTTCCCGGGTTCGCTCGAACGGAAGATCCAGCGTTAATAATGCGGAATAGGTTCCTTCATCGAGTCGAAGTTTGGCATCTTCCTGGACCGCCGAGCCAACCGAAGACCGGCTGTCTCCCCAATTGGCCGAACCGAACAGAGTCAGCTCCGCACCCAGTGCATCGGCTGCAACCACTACCGCCCGCTGGGCGTCAAACATCCGTCCCTGGGCAACCCATAAATCCAGGCGATGGTCAAACGCCAGTTGCAGAGCCGTTTCTTCCTCCAGTTCCAGCGGCCCTGCCCCTTCGTGCGTGGGCGGTACCAAATTTATCGGGGCATCCGCCGGCGGAGTCTGCGAATCATACCGGATTTCTTCCCGTTGCGCTATTTTTTGGATTAATTCCGAGGAGGGGGCGGTTAAAACTTTCAGATCATTGGGGTCCAGATTGATTTTAGCATCCGCCGGCAAACCCAGCAGTGTCTTGAAAGAGTCCAACTGCCTTTGATATTGCTGTTCGGCGGAAATCCATCGCCGACGAGCCTGTAACTCGTTTTGGACTGCCTGGTCAACTTCGATTTCCTGAATTCTTCCGGCATCGGCCAGGCGGCGGCTGCGGCGGGCAGAGGCGATGCGGCTGCGATAATCGTCTTGGTTGTTTTTCAAGGTGTCTAACTGGCTCAGTACTGACAAGTAGTTACTGGCGACCTGCACAGCAAACTGCTTTTTGAAGCGTTCAAATTCCCAGATGGCATATACCACATTTCGCTCGGCCTGCGTTAAAGGCTCGGTGACAATATGCTTACCGGAACCCCGCAGCAGGGGTACCGAAACGCTGGCATCGGCCACCAGCCCTAATGAGGAGGCCTGGTTCATCGTCAGCAGCCTGGCCAGGTCCACCGCCAAGGCGGAACTTAAGTCCATGCCATTTTCCAATTTTTTGTTAACCCCTACATCTGCGCTATTTACGGTGCCGGTGACGGTATCAGGTCCGCGGGTATCGGAATTAATCAGGCTATTCATCTGGCCGTTAAAAATGGTCCGGAACTCGTTCCGCTCCAGATCGAGAGATAAAGCGGAGCGAAAAACCTCCTCCTTGCGGGTTTGATAATCGAAGCTGTTGCGGGCGCCGACCTCCAGGGATTGGAGCAGGGTTAACTTAACGGGGGTGTTGGGATCGAGTTTTTCATCGGTTGTAAGTACCTGCTGTTCCTTGAGATAATCATCTTTTGGCCAGTGGGGGATTGGTTCCAGTTGATCGCTGCCCAGCGAGGCAGGGCTGGCATGGGGCAGGTTTTGGTCTTCCAGCAGGCGGCGGCGGAAAATGGAGCTGGGGCGGTTGATGCTGAAAGGTTCGGTTCGGCCAAGTGCTTCTAACTGTTTCTGGGAAATGATTTTAGCGGCGGTGTCATCCTTTTGTTTGCGGTAGTGGGAAGGCTGGCAGCCCGGCCCGTAAAGGCACAGGACAGACAGTGTGATTCCGATAAGTCCCTGAATCTTATATCTTGCAATCATTGGAGTTAGCACCTGATCCCCCTGGTCCCGCCTGTTTTTATTTTCATCTGTTCCCCTGCGATATCTGAATTCGTTCGGCAATTGTTCATAAAACCATTAATATCCTAAAGGTATGTTCCTGTAAAGGATTAATCACAACCGGATGGGGCGGCCCCTGCCGGTAAAGCGGTTAAGAGAATAACGTAGAAACTACCAGTTTATTTCAATTAATTAAAGAATTTCCTGCTGGGGCGGCGGAGATGTAAGTTGTTATTTTTGAGATGGGAAAAATGATGTAAGTGCTTATTTTACGTAGGAGAGTGATTGCGTAATGGCGTGATGAATAGTCCGATAACTGCATTAATATAGGATGATTGAGTAAGATTTAATGGCATATTTGGTAAAGTTTAACGGTTAGGTTGAGTTGGTAAATGTTGAAGAAAGTATAGTAAAAGATGAAGAAAATGGTGTAAAACATGGGTAAAACATATATAAAAGTATAGCAAAACATAGGTAAAACATGTGTAAAAAAAAGCGTTTTTGGGCGGACCGGGAGGATTTTGTGAATTGTAAGTGCTTATTTTCAGATTTGGGAAATTGATGTAAGTTCTTATTTTGCGATTTGGAAAATGGTTGTAAGTCATTATTTTTCGATTTGAGGAGTCGGCTGGCGTCGGAGGTGGGAAAGAAGGATTTGTTAATATGGGGAAAAACTGACCCACCGCCTCGTGGCTGGGGGGTGGGACGATTGGTCGGGAGAATCTTTCCAGCTCGGAGAGCATGGAACACCGGTTTCCCCCCGTGAAGAGGATTCGGTTGGCGGCTTTCAGGCGATACATCCTCCCGCCCCCGGTGGCTCTATGCTGCTTTTTGGGCTTGTGGCAGCGAGCAACAGGAGCGTCGAAAGGGGCAAATGATCGCGGCGAATATGACGCGGGCGTAAAGGGAATATGACGTTCCCATCGGTCACTTCACTAGGGGCGAGAAAGTGGATGGGGGAAGACACAAGCGGGACGCATGTGCTACATGGCTGGCGCGGGGCGGAGGGGGCCGGCGGTTAAAGGAAGGGCGAAGGGATTCGGGCGGAGCTTACAGAATAAATTAAATAATCCTTGGCTGGGGAGGGGGGATTGATTAGAATCGAGTGGTGGTTTACCGGCGGGGTACGCCGGGGAAATCAAGTAAAGGTAAACGCAATTTGTAAAACGTTTTGTTAATTTGGGAAAATAGTCATTTTCAAGTGATTCTTTATGCCCAATCAGTTTAGTAAGAAATGAACAAAATGCGTAAAATAGATCGTCTAGACCTGATAAGTACAATTGGTAGAGATCTTCAATCTCGGATGACTTATTCAGATATAAATGTTTACCTCCAGGGTTTTGGTGTCAACTGCCAAAAGACGACTTCAAATGTAAATAGTAAATGGGTGTATGTTAAGGACATGCTTGCTTCTGAATCCGATAATATTATTATTCAAATAGCAGATGAATTGAATTTAAAGCATAATTATATGTTGGTAAATGACAAGGTTGTATCAAAAAAAATTGGGAACGTGGAATTTGTCAGCCCATTTCAAAATTCCCTCATAGATACCCACTCATTCATTAAAGAACAGACAGAAAAATGCGATATAAAGATAGCTTCGGAGGATTATTATGGTGCTATTACTAATGCACGGTCTTTGCTGGAAGCAGTTTTCGTGGAAATCGAAAAGGAGCTTGATCCTTCGGCATTAAAATATGATGGGGATTTAAACAAATTGTATCGCAGAGTACAGAAGCTACTGAATCTTGAACCGAGCCGAAAAGATATTTCTGACACTCTTAAGCAAATATTATCGGGGCTATCCAATGTGGTATCGGGTTTAGCAGGCCTTCGGAATAAAATGAGCGATGCTCATGTTGCCAGCTACCGTCCCGCTAAACATCATGCTGTATTGGCGGTGAATGTGGCTAAAACTCTGGCAAACTTCGTTGTTGCGACAAAAGAGTATCAGAATAAGTAGAACGATAACGGGAGTTTATATGGCTGAGATTAACATTTCGCAAGCACAAGCGGATGCCCTGATCGCATTGGAGAAGTACCGTATCGATGACAGTAAATGGACATTTCCAGATCAAGGGATCATTTCCATTCCGCTGGAGTCAGCGAACAGAAAGGAGAGTTTCCAGTTGGACATACGTCATGCCCGAATTGATCTTGCCAAGGTAATGTACCAGAATCGGGCACGGCAGGTGATTACTCTGGTTCGCCTGGATTTGGGAGAAAAACCTCATCGCAATCCTGACGGACAGAAAGTCGGGGCTCCCCATATCCATCTTTACCGGGAGGGATATGGGGATAAATGGGCTTTCGATCTTCCCGCCGGGGTATTCCGAAATATAGGCGACAAATGGCAAAGCTTGCAAGATTTTATAAGATATTGTAATATATCCAAGCCTCCGGTAATTGAGAGGAATTTGTTTGTATGATCGATGAAGTTAAAAAACTACTGGAAGAATATATTACATGGCTCAAGGATAATACTAAACTCCGTGAGGTTGAAGATTCCGTAGAGATAACTACCCCATATCTGGATCGACACAACGATCATATTCAAATCTATGCTCAGAAAAGGAATGAGGGATATGTTCTTACGGATGATTCGTATACCATTGAAGACTTGCGGCTCAGTGGGTGTAATCTGGACACACCAAAGCGTAAAGAGCTGTTGAAAATCACCCTTAACGGTTTCGGTGTAGAACTAGATGGAGAATCTTTACTAGTAAAAACAAGCCGGGAGCGATTTGCTTTTCATAAGCACAATCTAGTTCAGGCGATTCTTGCGGTTAATGATCTTTTCTATCTGGCCGAACCTTTAGTTAAAAGTCTTTTTCTTGAAGATGTAACTATGTGGCTGGATGCCTGTGACATTCGCTATACACCACGAGTGAAATTTCCTGGCAAGAGTGGATACGATCATCATTTTGACTTTGTTATTCCTAAATCTAAAAAGAAGCCTGAACGCATTCTTCAGACAATCAATCGTCCCACTAAAGAAGCGGCACAAACTATTGCCTTTTCCTGGATTGATACTCGAGAAGCCAGAAGAGATCCTCAGGCTATGGCTTATGCTTTGTTAAATGATGGAGAGCGGGAAGTATCATCAAATGTTATGGATGCCCTGAAAAATTATGATGTAACCCCCATTCTTTGGAGTAAAAGAGAAAAGATTAAAGCCGAACTGGTGGCTTAGAAGTTATGCTGCTATAAAATGGCTGGAAAAGCAGGCGGAGGCATACGATGGCAAAAGCGAAGAAAAAGTCACGGGCTGTGCGGTCGATCATTGTTGGTCATCTGGAAAAGATCGGCGCCAAGGTATTTGATGATTATAGTTCGGTGATTACGGAGCTGATTCGAGGGCATCAGGGGATCTACGCCTTATATAAGAAGGACCATCTCTATTATGTGGGGCTGGCCAGTAATTTGAAGAGCCGGATTAACGCCCATAAACGGGACCGGCATCGAGGGAAATGGACGCATTTCAGTTTGTATATTATCCGGCAGGAGGAGCATATTCGGGAAATCGAATCGCTGGTGCTGCGGATCAGTTATCCCAAGGGAAACAGTGTGAAGGGGAAGCTGCGTCAGTCGCGTGATTTGCGGCCGATGCTGAAGCGGAGATTGAAAGACCAATGGGAACGACGATATAAAGAGATTGTAGGCGGGAAAGAGAAAGTTACGAAAGCGGCCGTTCATCGAAATATAAAGAAGACCGATAAGCCACTTAAGGGCTATTTTGCGAAACGAACCCCATTGTATGCACATTATAAAGGACAGAAATATAAAGCCTATGCGTTTCGTTCCGGTACCATTAAGTATAATGGCCGGTTATACGAATCCCCGTCTGCTGCCGGTTCTGCCGCCCGGGGAGGAAAGAGTACGAACGGCTGGAATTTCTGGAAATATAAAGATAAGAACAATCAGCTTGTTAAAATTAAGAAGTTGAGGTAATAACTTCTTATCGGCGTTCATCGGCGTTTATCTGCGGATAAGAATTAAGTTTGCCGCGTCGGCAACGAGTTGCCGACCCTACCCTGAAAACACCACCCTGCTGGAAGGCAGGAAGGTGCCACTCTATTTAGAAAAGGTGAGGCCCGGAGGAAGGGTAAGACAACCTAAAGGCTGAACTCAGAACGGGAGTGGCAGAATAGGAGTGTCGGACAAATCGGACGGGAGAAGAGATGGACTACATGGACGATAGGGACGAACGGGACGGGATGGACACAAACAATGAGATTTATGTGTACTTGTCACTACTTAATCTGACAGGCACATTAGCCTACGCTGGCTAAAG
>CAZOMV010000107.1:3738-19025 GCA_964580995.1 uncultured Pirellulales bacterium | reverse complement strand
CTTCAACATTTACCAACTCAACCTAACCGTTACAAATTACCAAAATTCTTACCCAAAATACCAAAAATCTTACTCAACCGTTACAATCGTTATAATCCCTACTTTATTATAGGACTATACATTTCCACGCAAAATAAGCACTTACATCAATTTCCCTAATCCAAAAATAAGGACTTACAGCAGAACGAAGCGACCAGCGGGAGCGTCTTTAGGGTAAATTGCCCGCGGCGTGAGTGGTGCAGGCAATGCCTGCCTATCCCCGCCCAGCCACCTCATGAATCTTTACATTATTTTGCTCGATCTTTCGCGTCAATTCGTCCTGTTCGTGCGGGAACTTATTGGTAATTATAGAAGTTACGACACTGAAATCGCACAAAAACGCCAGCGCATTCCTTCCGAACTTGCTATGGTCGCTGACGATATGCACCTCCGCCGCCGCCTTCAATATCTGCTTTTCCGTCTCCACCACCAGCGCGTTGGAATTATAGAATCCGCAGGCATTTACACCCGCCACCCCCATGAACGCCTTCTGGGCATGCACCGTTTTTAACATATCTACTGCATACGACCCAAGATACACACCTGTCCCGCTGTGCAGCAGCCCGCCCGTACTGATCAACTGGACATTCCTCGAATTGGCGAACAGATTCGCCACCGGCAGCGAATTGGTCACCACCTGGATATGCTTGTTCTGCAGGTGCATCGCCACCTGATAAGGTGTTGTCCCGCCGTCAATTATAATCGTGTCCCCATCCTCCACCAGCGAGGCCGCCAACTCCCCGATAGCCGCTTTCTCCCTGGCCATCATCGACTGCCGGTCCTGAAACAGCGGCAGGGCGTCCTTGTCCCCCAAAAACATCGCTCCGCCCCGTGTCCGCTTTACAACCCCTTCCTTTTGCAGTATATTCAAATCACGTCTGGCCGTAGGAATACTGATGTTAAGTGCCTGTGCCAACTGGATTAAACTGCAATACGTATGTTCCGATAGCAGCTTGAGGATCAGATTGTGCCTTTGTGCCTGAAACAAGTGCCAGTCCTTTCAGAATATATCAATATCTATCATTAATATACGCAACATCGATCAATAATAAAAGGAAAATTAGTAAAATATCCTAAAATATTTTGAATCATTGTTTTTTGATATATTGTTAAGTATTTTATTTATATGCAATTATATAAGCAATGATCGAATGAGGAATAAATTGACAGAATTCTTTCATTTATTATAATGTCTTCATTCGATTCGATGCAGAATATTTGGTTTTTATTACATAAATAGAGGTTTTACTATGGCACAATCGAAAAATTATATCGCCGTCGATCTGGGCGCTGAGAGCGGTCGGGTCATGCTCGCTACCCTGGATTCCGACAAGCTTTCCTTGCGGGAAATCCATCGTTTTCCCAACGGCCCCATCCAGCAGAATGGTTCTATGTGCTGGGATTTCAACCAGTTATGTTCCGCCATCAAAACCGGCATCGCCCAGGCCGCCAAACAGGCCGGCGGCGATATCGCTGGCATCGCCGTGGATAGCTGGGGCGTGGATTTCGGCCTGATCGACAAGAGCGGCAAACTGATCGAAAATCCCTACCATTATCGCGACAGCCGGACCGACGGCATGCTGGAAAAGGCCTTCGAAAAACTGCCCCGCCAGCAGATATATCATCATACGGGCATTCAGTTTATGCAACTGAACACCGTGTATCAACTGCTGGCGATGCGGCTAAAAAACGCCCCCGTTCTGGCTAAAACCGACAAATTGATTTTTATGGCCGATCTGGTGGCGTATTACCTTTGCGGAGAGGTATTTGCCGAATACAGCCTGGCCAGCACCTCCCAGATGATGGATATGCGAACCGCTACGTGGTCCAAGGCTATCTTCGATTCCTTCGACCTGCCGATGCATATTATGCCAAAAATAGTGCCGCCTGGGACGATTGTAGGCCGTTTAAAGGCCTCTGTGGCGGCAGAATTGGGCTGCCAGACCATCCCCGTGATCGCCGCCGGTTCCCATGATACCGCCTGTGCCGTGGCAGGTGTCCCCGTTGTGGCCGGGAAAAACTGGGCCTATCTCTCTAGTGGTACCTGGAGCCTGATGGGTACGGAAATACCGCAGGCGATCATTAATGACAAGACCTATGAATATCAATTCACCAACGAAGGGGGTGTCAACCATACGATTCGCATGTTAAAAAATATCATGGGTTTATGGCTGGTGCAGGAGTGCCGCCGCCACTGGCAGAAGGAGGGGGCGGACCTTTCCTATGCCCAATTGACCGAAATGGCCCAGCATGCCCAACCCTTTGCCGGCTTTGTCAATCCGGATTTTCAGGAATTTTTCTCCCCCGGCGACATGCCCGCCAAAATCAATCGCTATCTCACACAGACCGCTCAGAAACCGACCGACGACAAAGGTCAAATGATTCGTATGATATTAGAAAGCCTGGCCTTTAAGTATCGCTGGGTGCTGGAGCGGCTGGAAGAGGTGAACGGTCATGTCTTTGAAGTGCTGCATATCGTGGGCGGGGGGATTCAGAATGAGCTGCTGTGCCAGTTTGCCGCCAATGCGACCGGCAAAAAGGTAATAGCCGGCCCGGTGGAGGCGACCGCCAGCGGGAATATTATTATTCAGGCGCTGGCAACCGGCCAGATTAGATCCATAAAACAAGGCAGGGAAATCATTAAGAAATCCAATCCGCTGAAAGAGTATCAACCGGCGGATACCTCCCTTTGGAACGAACAATATAAAAAATTACAATGGTAACTATAGAACCAAGCAACAGGAAGTGAAAACGCGATGATAAAGAAGTGGGAACATATGCTGGATAGTTTTGATGCAGGGCAGCGGCGAAAGGTCCTGCAGGAGTTGTGGACGGAGGTTCAGCAGGGAAAAATCCAACTGCCCCCAGCCGGTTCCGATATCAACCTGCACGGCCACACGTTTTTTTCTTATAACGCCTATGGCTATTCCCCCAGCAAATTTGCCTGGCTGGCCCGCAAAACAGGCCTGGCAATGGCGGGTATTGTGGATTTCGACGTGCTGGACGGCCTGGACGAATTTGTTGCGGCGGGAAATTTGTTGAATCTTAAGTCCTTTGTCGGCATGGAGACACGGGTTTTTGTGCCGGAATTTGCCGAACTGGAAATGACCTCACCCGGTGAACCGGGGATCACCTATCATATGGGTGTCGGATTTCCTTCTGCCCCAACGGATGATAAAAACCGGCAGTTTCTACACCAGCTTCGCCAGATGGCCCAGCAGCGAAATATGGAACTGATGCGGCGCGTGAACCGGTTTTTGGATCCGGTAATGCTGGATTATCAGGCGGATGTCTTGCCGCTTACCCCCTCTGGCAACGCCACCGAGCGGCATATGTGCCTGGCCTACGCCCGCAAAGCCCAGGCAGTTTTTCCTGATCAAAAGCAACTAGCCGCTTTCTGGTCGGAAAAGCTGGCGGCGGCCCCCAATTCGCTGGAACTGCCGGAAGGGGCCTCGCTGCTAAATACGATAAGATCAAAACTTATGAAACGGGGGGGTGTGGGCTATGTCCAGCCGGACCAGGGATCTTTTCCCAAGATGGCGGAAACAAACCAGTTTCTTCTCTCCGCTGGAGCGATTCCCACGCTGACTTGGCTCAATGGTTTCAGCGCCGGGGAGAAGAAAATCGAGCAACTGCTGCAAGTGGCTATGTCCACCGGTGTAGCAGCCATCAATATTATCCCGGATCGCAACTATACCCCCGGCGTCGAAGATGAGAAGGTGGCCAATCTGTATCACATTGTGGAAGTGGCCGAGAAGTTGCAACTTCCTGTGGTGGTAGGTACGGAAATGAACAGTCCCGGCCAGAAGTTTGTCGATGATTTCCGCAGCCGGGAGCTGCAGCGATTGCTATCTGTTTTTCTTAAAGGCGGTTATATCGTCTATGCCCATTCCCTGCTCCAGCGGCAGTGCGGGCTGGGCTATACCAGCCCGTGGGCGAGCCATGTTTTTGCCAATACGAAGGCCAAAAACGACTTTTTCGAGCAGATCGGCCGCCAACTCCAGCCGGTTCATCAGCAGTGCCTGACCGGTTTCGATGCCAACGCTACTCCAAAACAAATACTTAAAAAAATCGAATAAACACAATTGTAAAATAAGCATTTACAGGATATTACCTATGCAATATCAAATCCCCCCAACGCAAAACGCCGTTCAGTTGATCGGCCCCGATCAATTGCGGTTGAATACTACGAAAAAAGTGGATCCCCCTGGTCCCTATCAGATTCTTTGCCGGGTGGAGGCCGTCGGCCTTTGTTTTTCCGATCTGAAGCTGTTAAAGCAGTTCTCCGGCCATGCGCGGAAAACCAGCATTATCTCCGGTATCGACCAAAGCGTACTGTCTGAGATTCCCAGCTATGTGCCGGATGATAAACCGACCGTTCCCGGCCATGAAGCTGTGGTGCGGATTTGGGCCGTGGGTAAGAAAGTAACCCATTTTCAGCCCGGCCAGCGCTATCTGGTGCAGACGGATTACCGGTGGCTGCCGACGGCGAATTCCAACGGTTCATTCGGCTATAATTTTGAGGGGGCATTGCAGGAATATGTCCTTATGGACGAAAGAGTTATCACCTCCCCGCAAGGGGATTCCATGCTGATTCCCGCCTCGGAGAATCTATCCGCCGCCGCCATTGCCCTGGTCGAGCCGTGGGCGTGCGTGGAGGATGCCTATGCCGTCCGGGAACGTCAGACGCTGAAAGCGGGGGGGCAATTGCTGATAGTGGCAGATACCCAAATCAAACTTTCCCAAATTCAAAACCTGTTAAAACAAGGCTCTCCCGCCCGGATTACCTGGGTATCCTCATCGGAAATGCCAGCCGGATTCAATCTGCCGGTCAATCGTGCGGATCACGTAAACTCTTTGCCGGAAACTTCTTTTGATGATATTATTTACTTTGGTGCTGATCCGGCGGTGGTGGAATCCCTCTTTGCGAAATTAGCGGCCAGGGGTATATTGAATATCGTTTTATGCGGCGGTAAATTAAACCGGAATGTGGTTACCTATGTAGGTCGGGTACATTATGGCGGGATTCGTATTATCGGCACGACGAGTTCTGAACCGGCTGAGTCGATGAAAACCATTCCTGCCTCCGGCGAAATTCGGCCCGGCGATAAAATCAATGTTATCGGGGCGGGCGGTCCCATGGGCGTCATGCACGTGGTTCGCAATGTATGTCAGGGAATACCAGATGTTACCGTTTATGCCGGTGATCTCGATGATAGAAGACTGGCTTTACTGGATAAAATCACCCAGCCGCTGGCGGATAAAAACAAGGTCGGTTACCATTCGTACCATCCCGCGAAAAACGCCCCGGCAGAGGAGATGGACTATATTGTTTTGATGGCTCCGGTCCCCAAACTGGTGGTGGAATCCGTCCGGACAACGGGTCAGAATGGTATAATCAACATTTTTGCCGGTATTGCCGCGACGGTAACCGGCGAAATGGATTTGCAGCGTTATATCGAGAAGCAATTGTATTTCATTGGTACCAGCGGATCTACGCTCGATGACATGAAAGCGGTGTTAAAAAAGGTGGAGTCCGGCAGTCTGGATACCAATATCTCCGTCGCCGCCGTCAGCGGCCTGGAAGGGGCGGTGGAAGGCATCCGGGCCGTCGAAAAACAGTTAATTCCCGGCAAGATCATTGTTTATCCCGCCTGCCGGGGTCTGGGCCTGACCACCCTGGAAGAGCTGAAACAGAAAAATATTTCGGTAGCGAAAGGCCTGAAAGAGGATCTCTGGAGCGTTCCGTCCGAGGGCACGCTGCTGCAAGAATGGACGTAAACATTCTAATTCCTTATCAGGAAAGGAACAGGATATGTCTGACAGTAGTACTATCAAAGCATTGGACAAATTGTACGAATTTGAGCGGGAGCCGGTTACGCAGGATCAATTACAGCCGGGCCGGCATTTCGCGGGCCTATTCGCTGGGGAGCATGTGGCTGGGACCGAGTTTGTGATCGGAGCGTTGTTTGTAAGTTGGGGATCGTCGGCGATTGACATCTTTGTGGGTTTGCTAATCGGCAATGCCCTGGCCGTTCTGACGTGGGCACTGGTGTGTGCCCCAATCGCCGTCCAGACCCGGCTGACGTTGTACTGGTATCTGCGGAAGATTGCAGGTCCTGTCACCACTACCATTTATAACATCGTCAATGCCATCTTATTCTGTATCCTGGCGGGGTGCATGATTACCGTCTCCGCTTCTGCCGTGCGTATTCCGTTTGGGATTCCGGCGCAGGTGCACTGGTATCCGCAGGATTACCGGTTTGTGCTGGTGGTATTAATCGTTGGTGCAGTGGTAGTTACGCTGGCGATACTCGGCTTTAAAAAGCTGGCTCAGTTCTCCACCGTTTGTTCCCCTTGGATGTTTTTGATGTTCATTGCCGGGGCGGTAGTGATGCTGCCCGGCCTGGCGGCCAATACCGAAGGGGTGGGGCAGATCCGATCTTTTGGGGATTTCTGGCGGCTGGCCAATGAGGTGATCTGGACCGGGCAAACCGCCGATGGGAGCAAATCCATCGGATTCTGGCATGTGGCAGCCTTTGCCTGGATTTGCAATCTGGCCATGCACGGGGGCCTTTCGGATATGGCTCTCTTCCGTTATGCGAAG
The DNA here is from genome assembly GCA_964580995.1 of uncultured Pirellulales bacterium. Taxonomy (GTDB): domain Bacteria; phylum Planctomycetota; class Phycisphaerae; order Sedimentisphaerales; family SM23-30; genus JAKJEP01. Next base: position 12,379 of record CAZOMV010000107.1, on the reverse strand, counting down.
AAGGCCTCTTATGGGCTGTATTCTGCGTTTGGCATGTTTCTAGGTCATTATCTGGCCTGGATTTGCGCCGGTATCATGGGCGCCGCGACTGCTTTGATACTGAATAAGAGCATCAGCCAGATCGATCCGGGGAACCTGGCGATCGAGGCATTAGGTTTTTCGGGCATTATCGCGGTAGTGCTGGCCGGCTGGACCACCTCGAATCCCACGCTTTACCGGGCGGGGCTGGCCTTTCAGGCGATTACTCCCGGCTGGCCGCGCTGGGTAGTTACTTTAATTGCTGGCATTGCCACTACTATCATTGCCTGTTTCCCATTTGTTTTTCTGAAACTGCTGGATTTTGTCGGTTATTACGGCCTGCTGCTCATGCCCGTCGGTGCCATCGTTTTTACCGAGCACTGGATTTTCCCCCGGATCGGCTTTACGCAATTCTGGGCCTCCAAAAAGAAACTGAATATAAACTGGCCTGCCTTGGCCAGTTGGGTCATTGCAATTGTTTTGGCGATTACCCTGGAGTATAAAGGCATTATTCACCTGTTTTTCCTGTTTGTTCCGGTCTGGCTGCTGACTACGGTTCTTTATATTTTCCTTGCCTCTCTGGCCGGCGCCCGGGAAATGTTGCCTGCTGATATATCTGCTGTCCGCTCTTCCCCTGCGAAACAGTTTTTCGCATCCGCCCCTCAACCGGAAAGAAAATCGGCCTCTGATCCGATATTAATGGCGGCTAAAATAATCGCTATTCTATCGCTGTTAGTCTGTCTGGTGATTCCCATTTATATCCTGGTCAGGGGCTCGGATGGGTACCAGGGACGTTTTGATTGGTTTAAGAGTTTTCTTATCTGGCCTTCCCTGATCTATTTTGTGGCGGGAACCGTCTGGATCAGCCGGAAGGAAAAAGGTAAATCGTAAATCGTTTTGAACAAAGAAAGGTGTAAGTGCTTATGACGATTGATTTAGCTCTGCGGGAGCTGATTAAAATATCGAATGTTACGGGAAAAGATACGACCCTCGTGCAGGGTGGGGGGGGCAATACCTCCGCCAAAACCGCTGACGGCCGGTTCATGTACATCAAGGCCAGCGGGACCGCCCTGAAGGATATGAATGCCCAAAAAGGCTGGCGGCGGCTGGAACTGGAAGGGGTGCTGACCATGCTGGGCGATGCGGCCCTGGGCCGGATGGAGACGTTCGCCCGGGAGAATGAGATTGTCCGGCGGCTGATGCTGGCCTGTAAGGATGACATGCCTCCAGCCATCCGCCCCTCGGTGGAGGCCCATTTTCACGCGATGTTGGGCCGCTATGTGATCCATCTGCATCCGCTGCTGGTAGGCGCATATGTCAATGCCCAACAGGGGAAAAAACAGATCGAAAAACTCTTCCAGCGGGAAAAGTATCCACCTTTGTGGGTTCCTTATACCGATCCCGGCTATCAGTTGGCGCAAAAAATGAAGCGGTTGATTGATGCGTATCAAGGAGAGCATGGCCGCAAGCCGGCGCTGGTTTTTCTGGAAAAGCATGGCCTGATTGTCAGTGCGGACACTGCTGACGCTGCCCTGCGACTGGTTCGCAAGGTGATTGCGACTTGCCAGGGTAAGATTCCGGCGGCAAAGGCCGTCAAATTAAAACCTGTCGATCCGGCTCAAATTCAAGCTGCGCAATTGTCGCTACGGAAGGCGATATTTTCTATTACCGGGCAGTATCTGCCGGTTAGTTATTGTGTTAATGAAGAGGCGGTGCGGTTTATGGCTCGGCCGGATGCTGCCCGGCTGCTGGCGGCAGGGCCTCTGTCGCCCGATGAAATGGTCTATGCCAACGGCCCGGCCCTATGGCTGGAGCGGCCCGATGCGAAAACCATCCGCACAAAAATTCAAAAACATCTGGATTCCGGGCAGGCGATTCCCCGGGCGTTCGTGGTAAAAAATATCGGCCTGCTGCTCGCCTGCAACCCGGCCACCACCTCGACCATTGAAAGCATCGCCGCCGGTTCCATGTTCATTCGCCAGGCGGCCGTGCGGTTGGGCGGGGTCTGGGCCTTGACCAAACGCCAGCGGGATTTCATTCGAACCTGGGAATCGGAAAGCTATCGCGAAAAACTCTCCCGAGCTACCAGCCAGGGCAGTTTGCAGGGCCGTATCGCGGTGGTGACGGGAGCCGGCAGCGGCCTGGGGCGGGGTATTGCCATCGGGCTGGCCCGGGCCGGGGCGATGGTGGCCGCCTGCGATTTGGACCGGCCGGCTGCCGAAGAAACTGTCTCCCTGATTCAGCAGGAAATCCCTGCTGCTTCGGTGGCAGCGGTTACCTGCAATGTCACAGACGAAATCAGCGTTGACCATGCCTTTGCCGCTCTGCTGAAACAATGGGGCGGCCTGGACATCCTGGTCAATGCCGCCGGCGTCGCCCCCGCCTACGCCCTGGTTGATTTGCCGGCTGATAAATTCCGTTTTGCCCTGGAGGTCAACCTGACCGGTTATTTCCTGATGGCCCGGGCGGCGGCCCGTATTCTGATTCAGCAGGGAATGGGGGGGAGTATTATCAACCTGAGTTCCAAATCCGGTTTGGAACCCAGCAAGAACAACACCCCCTACAACGCCACCAAGGCCGGTGAGATTCATATGGCACGCGGCTGGGCGCTGGAACTGGGCGAGCATGGCATTCGGGTCAACAGCATTTGCCCCGGCAATGTTTTTGAAGGCTCGAAAATCTGGAATCCCGAATATATCAAAGTCTGCGCCCAGAAAAACGGCATCAAACCCGAAGAAGTAATCCCGTTTTATGTCAATAAAACCATCCTGAAACGGGAAATCAAACGGCAGGACATCGCCGATGCGGTGGTCTTTTTGTGTTCCGACCAGGCGCGTACCATCACCGCTCAAACCCTTGTCGCGGATAGCGGCCAGGTCATGGTGCGTTAAAGGTAACTCTATTATAGAAACGAGGATATGGCTATGGCGAAAAAAACATCCCAAATTGCAAAAGCGTACGAAATGGCGAAAGAACGATATGCCGCACTGGACGTGGATACGGACCAGGTTTTGAAGAAACTGCAAGGGATTCCCGTCAGCCTCCACTGCTGGCAGGGGGATGATGTCAGCGGTTTTGAAAGCAGTCAGGGGCTGTCGGGCGATGGCGGGATTCAGGCGACGGGAAATTATCCCGGCAAGGCCCGCAATGCTGAGCAGTTGCGGCAGGACCTGGAGAAGGTGCTGAGCCTGATTCCGGGCCGGCACCGGCTGAGTCTTCATGCGATCTATGCGGAAACCGGCGGGCGGAAGGTGGAGCGGGATGACCTTCAGCCGAAACATTTCCAGACCTGGATCGACTGGGCCAAAGAGAAAAAGCTGCACGGCCTGGATTTCAACGGCAGTTTCTTTTCGCATCCCAACGCCAGCGGGGGATTTACCCTGGCCAGCCCCGATGAGGGCATCCGCAAATTCTGGGTGCGCCACGGCATTGCCTGCCGGAAGATCGGCGAGTATATGGGCCGCCAGCTGAAGTCCACCTGTGTGGATAACGTCTGGATACCGGATGGGTATAAGGATATCCCCATCGACCGGAAAAGCCCGCGGGAACGGCTAAAAAAATCGCTGGATGAGATGTTTGCGGAAAAGCTGAACCCGAAACATCATCTGGACAGCATCGAGTCGAAATTATTCGGTATCGGTTCCGAATCCTACGTGGTCGGCTCGCACGAATTCTATATGGGATATGCACTGCGCAATAAAACCCTGCTCTGCCTGGATAGCGGCCATTTCCATCCTACCGAAACCATTGCGGACAAAATTTCCTCCACCCTGACGTTTCTCGATGAAATCCTTCTGCACGTCAGCCGCGGCATCCGCTGGGACAGCGACCATGTCGTGATTCTTTCGGACGATCTGCTGGCGATTGCCTATGAACTGGCGCGAAATGACTATTTTGCCCGAGTACATATCGGTCTGGACTTCTTTGACGCCAGCATCAATCGGCTGGCCGCCTGGGTGATCGGCACCCGTTCCATGCTTAAGGCTTTGTTAATTGCTTTGCTGGAACCGGTCACAAAGCTCCGTCAGCTCGAACAGGGCGGTGATTTCACCTCCCGGCTGGCCTGGCTGGAAGAGCAGAAAACCCTGCTGTTTGGCGCTGTCTGGGATTACTATTGCCAGCAGCAGAATGTTCTTGTCGGTTCCGCCTGGCTCGATGAAGTGAAAGCCTACGAAGCCAAGGTTTTCCCGACCCGGTAAAATCCGGCCGGCAAGCCCTTGACCTGCGGGCGTAAATAGCGATACTACTATCCAAGCCATGACTTACAGCAAGTCATGGCTTTTTCGCTGGTTTTTGGTAAGGAATTAATGTGGCACTGGTAACATTCAGGAATATCAGTAAGGAATATGCGGGCCGATATGTCCTGAACAATGTTTTTTTTGAAATCGGTGCCGCCCAGAAGATCGGCCTCATCGGTGCCAACGGTTCAGGCAAGACCACACTTTTGCGGATTCTCAACGGCTTGGAAAAACCGACGGAAGGGAATGTGGAAATCGCCGGCGATGTCCGGATCGGTTATGTTCCGCAATATGTGGCGTTTCAGGAAAACCAGACGGTGATGGAAAGCCTGCTGTGCGAGCATAAGGCTCTGACGGAAAAACTGCGGGAAAAGGAACACGCTGTGGCCCAGGCTGGCACCGCGGACTTGCATCAGATTCTGCATGAGTACCAGCTCATCCGGGATGCCTATGATCGCGGTGGGGGGGATCACTTCGAGCAGCGGGCACGGGCTATGCTTGACGCGCTGGGACTGGGGCAGAGGGCCGAGCATAAGATCGGTTTTCTCTCCGGCGGGGAGCAGAATGTGCTGGCCATGACCCAGGCGCTGCTGGCGGAGCCGAATCTGCTGATTCTGGATGAGCCGGGCAATCATCTGGATTATATGGGGCTGGCCTGGCTGGAGGAGTTTTTGGGCCGGTTTCGGGGGGCGATTCTGATAGTATCGCATAACCGTTATCTGCTGGACCGGGTGGTCAATCATATTTGCGAGCTGGAAAACGGAAAAATTACCGCTTACCCCGGCAATTATACCGCGTATCGGGAAATCCGGCAGCAGCGGCTGAAGACCCAGCAGGCGCAGTATAAGGCCTATCAGCAGCGTCTGGCCCATCTGGAAAGCGTGGTTCAGAAATTTGCTGATATTGCCCAGGGCCATGCCAGCGATAACACCTGGGGTAAGCGGCTGCGGGCAAGGCGTTCGCAACTGGAGCGGGAAAAAGAAAAAGCGATTGAAAAACCGGTTTTTGAGCAGTCGCAGGTAAAAATGAATCTGCAATCCGAGGTGACTCGTGCCGATATTGCCCTGCAAATCAATAATTACTCCAAAGCTTTTGGCGAGCTGAAGCTGCTGGAGAATGTCAATTGGCAGATGGGCGGCGGCCAGCGGTGGGCGCTGCTGGGACCCAATGGCTGCGGCAAAACCTCTTTTCTCAAGGATATCGTCAGCCAGGGCCGCTGGGAACATCCTCAGATTCGCGTCGGTCCCAGCTTCACTATCGGCTATTGTGCCCAGCAGCAGGAAGTGCTCAATAGTAACCATACCGTTTTCGAGGAACTGAATTCCATCAAGAATGTCCATGAGCAACAGATCTTCGATATCCTGGCTCGTTTCCTGTTTACCGATGACGAAGTGAATAAAAAAATCTCCAACCTCTCCGGCGGAGAGCGAAATCGCCTGCAACTGGCCCGGTTCATGCTCCTTAAACCGAACTTTCTTATCCTCGACGAACCCACCAACCACCTGGATATTCCCACCCGCGAAGCCGTGGAAGATGCCTTGAAGGATTTCCAGGGTACCATTCTGGTGGTTTCCCATGACCGGTATTTTCTGGACAATGTCGTCGATCATATCGCGGAGATTCAGGACAAGACCCTGCACTTTTACAGCGGGAATTTCACGAACTTCTGGCAGGTGCGGCAAAAAGACCTGGAGCAGACCTCCGGTCGGATTACCAGCCGCGCCAAAGACCGGCAAGCGGACGAGGAGGAAAAATCCAAGGCCGGCGGCAAGGCCTGGCTCCAGCGGAAAGCCCAGATCGCCGTACTCCGTAAGGCCCGGAAAGAAATCGAACAGATCGAACAGCAGATTCAGCAGGCGGAAAAGGATAAGGAATCCATCGAACTGCAAATTGCCCAGGCCTTTACCGACGGCAACCTCGAAAAGGGCAATCAATTGTCCCGTCAACTTCAGCAAACGATCCTTGATTTGGAAAACTTGTACGAAAACTGGATGCTTGCCGAACAAAAATTTCAGCAGCAGAACGATTCCTCGGAATAAAAACGATGATTTATTATATTCTATACCGGGATCAAAAAGGGATTGCAATCAAGGCCGGAATGGGTATAACTGTCTAAAATTCAGGAATTTGGAACTTTTGTGGCTGAATCGCGCCGTTCTGGTTTCAATCGTATGGCCAGTAATGTTCAGGAACCGGAGCCGACATGGTTCGATACTGTTCAACTCAGTTCCGTAGCTATATGTGGAATAGATTATGTCAATTTTTGAAGTAGTAGGAAAAACGATGCTGCGGATTTTCAAGTCCAGCAGTGATCGGTACGTAAAGAAACAAATCGAACTCGTCGAACGGATCAGCGAGCTGGAAGCGGAATATTGTCAGCTTACCGACACCCAGTTGCGGGTGAAGACGGATGAATTTCGTCAGCGGATCAGCCGCAAGCAGCAGGAAATCCTCGGCCGGCCCCTGCGAAAAATTTTACGCCAATTGCAACTGATGCCCGAAGAGGCCCGCAAGCCGGCTAAAAAACATCTCACCGAACAACTCCTCGCCTGTTCGGAGGAGATTCTTCCCGAAGCATTCGCCGCCGTCCGCGAGGCTTCCGACCGTCATTTGGGGGTGAGAAATGTATTTCATAAGCAGTTTGAGTTCGATCCGGCATTTTTCTCGCCGGGGATGCGGACCATTTTTGAGGAAGCCAAAACACGTGTAGCGGCGGGGGAGGATGTGCATACCCTCGAGCTGCCGCCCCAGTTTTACGCTGAAGTCCGGGCGAAGTACCCCGCCGAGGATAGGCCGCCGTTCCGGTTCCGGCATTTCGATGTGCAGATGATCGGCGGGAATGCCCTCTATGAAGGCAGTATTGCGGAAATGGCCACCGGGGAAGGGAAAACCCTGGTGGCAACCCTGGCGGCCTATGTTGTGGCCCTGAGCGGGCGGAAGGTGCATATTATTACGGTGAATGACTACCTGGCTAAACGCGACCGCGACTGGATGGGGCCGGTTTATGAGTCGTTGGGCCTGACCGTCGGGGCGATTCAGTCCGAGATGGACACGGCCGGCACCGAACGCAAGAAACAGTATGCCTGTGACATTACCCACGGCACCAATAACGAATTTGGTTTCGATTATCTGCGTGATAATATGAAGGTTCGTTATGACGATCAGGTGCAGGGGCCGCTCGATTATGTGATTATCGACGAGGTGGACTCCATTCTCATCGACGAGGCCCGTACCCCGCTGATTATCTCCGGCCCTGCTTTTGATGATACCGCCCGCTACAAACAGGCGGACAAGATAGCCCGTGAAATCATCAATAAGCAGCGGAATTATGCCAGCCTCGAAAAACAGATTGATACCACCAAACGTCTGATTGCCAATACCGAAGGCGATATTAACGAAACCAAAAAAACGAAAGATTCCGGGCAGATTAAAAAGCTGGAGAACCAACTGCATACATTGCAGTCGGACCTGGCGGACCTGGAAGAGAAGCTCTCGCATACCACGCAATATTATGAAGTGGAGTATGATAAACACAGCGTTCACTTGACGCATGAAGGGATCGGAGCCGCCCAGGATCTGGCCGGAGTGGGCAGTTTCTTTGTTGGGGCGAATATGGAATGGCCGCACCTCATGGAGCAGTCTTTGCGAGCCCATCTGGTCTTCGAACATGAGAAGGATTATGTGGTGCAGGAGGGCGAAGTCATCATCGTCGATGAGTTTACCGGGCGTTTGATGCACGGCCGGCAGTGGTCGGACGGCCTGCACCAGGCGGTCGAGGCCAAGGAAAATGTCCACGTCAAGGAAGAGAGCCAGACCCTGGCCACCATCACCATTCAGAATTTTTTCAAACTCTACCAGCAGATCGCGGGCATGACCGGGACCGCCATGACCGAAGCGGATGAGTTTATGAAAATCTACCAGTTGAATGTCGTAACGATCCCGACCAATAAGCCGGTCGTGCGCGAGGACCGCGACGATCTGATTTACAAAACGATCAAGGAAAAATTCAATGCGATTGTGGAAGAGGTCTTCCAGATCAGCACTGCCGGCCAGCCGGTTCTCATCGGCACCATCAGCATTGAAAAGAGTGAGGCTCTGTCCGCGGCCCTGACCCATCGTTACGGCCTGGAACATGAGGTTCTCAATGCCAAGCAGCACGCCCGCGAAGCCGCCATCGTGGCCAAGGCCGGTTTCCAGCATACCCGCCGGGATGGGAAAATGTGCGGGAATATCACCATCGCGACCAACATGGCCGGGCGCGGGACCGATATCAAGCTGGGCGCAGGCGTGAAGGAGGCGGGGGGGCTGCATGTGCTCGGTACGGAACGGCATGAGGCCCGCCGCATCGACAACCAGTTGCGGGGCCGGTCCGGACGGCAGGGGGA
>CAZOMV010000107.1:0-3728 GCA_964580995.1 uncultured Pirellulales bacterium | reverse complement strand
ACCACCATCATCCGGGCCGGTCCGCAGCGCCGCGTGATCCCTGCAGGCGCCAGTTTTTACTCTGCTTCGTATCTGCTCAGACGGGCCTGTTCGGCGGCGACCGCATGCTCAAAATCATGTCCCTATTCCGCTGGCCGGAAGGCGAGCCGCTGATCCATAAAAAACTCAGCAAGTTTGTCGAAAAGACCCAGAAAAAGGTCGAGGAACGCAACTTCGAGTCCCGCAAAAGCCTCCTCGAATATGATGAGGTAATGGACTATCAGCGGCAGGTGTTTTATACCCGCCGGCAGTCCATTCTCGAAGGGCGGGGACTGGAAAATATCATCTGGGATATGGTCGAGGATGTCGTTGCCGAAAACTGCGCAAAAATGCTCGGCAGCGATTATCCCTATGAATGTATTACGGAGTGGGCGAGAACCGAAATAGGAGTGGATCTGGAAGTCGGGCGGATTCGGGGCAATGAGCTGGAGGAGCTGGAAAATATCATTCGCGATCGCGCCAAAAACAACGCCGATCAGGAAATCGCCGTTACCCTGGGTGAGTATATGCCCGAAGATGCCGAACCGGAGGAATGGGATCTCAAAGGCCTTTCCCGCTGGGCGATGAGCAAGTTCAGCGTAAATGTCTCCCAGAACCAGTTGCGGAAAATGAATTTCGAGGACGTCCAGCAGCAGCTTCTGGAATCCGCCAGTGAACGATATGACAAAATGGACCTCTCCCGCATCACGGTGTACCTCGAACCGGAATATGCCCATCGCAGTTTATGCGACTGGATCAATCAGAAGTTCAACCTGAAAATAAAACCCGACGAGTTGGCTGGTAAAGAGATTCGTCAGATCGAAGAATATCTCCTGAACCAGGCACAGCAGAGCTATCGGCGCCGGGAAATCGAGTATCCGGTCGATTTTATTCTGAATGTGGCTTTGCGGCGCGAGCAGAGCGGCAGCAGTTTCGCCGCCAAAGAAATCTCCGATTGGGTCCGGCGGAAATTTGCCGCCGAGCTTTCCATCGAAGAAATTCAGAATTCCTCCTTCGATAAGATCAAAAAGAAACTGCTCGATCTGAATGAATCCTACCACAACGGCCAGTTGCTCCAGGAAATCGATACCGCCTTACAGAATTTCTCCGGCCCGGAGCCGGATCCCAAAATGCTGGCCGACTGGGCCAAAGAGCGTTTCCATATAACCGTGGATCCCGATGATTGGCAGGAGCAGGATCCGCGGGAGTTGATTCAACGCGGAGCACGCCAGTTTTTACGCACGGAGCTGACAGAGCTGGAAAAGTATGTTCTGTTGCAGATCTATGACTCCACCTGGAAAGACCATCTCTACGCGATGGATCATCTCAAGAGCGGTATCGGCCTGCGCGGCTATGCCGAAAAAGATCCCAAAATGGAGTACAAACGGGAAGGGTATCGCATGTTCCAGGAGATGCTCTCCAATATTCGCGATAAAGTCACGGATATTATTTTCAAGGCCCGGCTCGACAGCGGCGAATCCATGCGCAGTGTCTGGAATATCTCCAACGCCATGCATGCCGAATACGATCGTTTCCAGGCCCAGCAGCAGGCAGCCCAGGCTCCCCAGGGCGAACATGTCGTCAAAACCATCAAACTCGAAAAACCCAAAGTCGGCCGCAACGACCCCTGTCCCTGCGGCAGCGGCAAAAAATACAAAAAGTGCTGTGGCCAAAACGCCGGATGAAATTCCTCCTACGCCACACAGGCTGGAATAAAAAAGAAAAGTGCAAATAAACCGATTATCACCAGCATAAGAATAGCAAGCCATTTATGCTGATCCAGACAAATCCCCAGAATGCTCAGTATAAAAGATGCCAAAATACTCAGCGGTACGATGCACCCTACAAGGGTACTGATGGGGCTTCCTCAGCCAGGCTGATAGGCAATTAAAAATACGATGCTCCCCATCGCCAGAAGGAATAAATACAGAGCTATTTTTCCAAGTCGCATGGATATTCCTTTCCGCTGAAATTCCAAACTGTCCGTTAAGCATATCGACGGATTGCCAAGTTTGTCTTTATTTTAATCTCACAAACAAATCCGGGCAATACCCACGACACCGGGTTCCAGCAATAAAATCCTTGAAATAAACATCTTTACAGGTATAACATCTTATGATAAGAGGAATTAGCGTTTGGTATGCGTATGTTGAGTATTTCTAAAAAATCAGCTAGGTTTCTGTTTAAGCGAAAGGACCGATCATGAGTAAAGGTAAAGGCAAAATTGGAAAGATCATTTCGTTTTTTGTGATTTTAATCATCGTTTTACTAGTCGCAGCGGTGTTTTTCGCCGATTATTTGACCAAAGTAGGCGTTGAAACCACCGTTACCCAAGCGATGGGGACCAAAACCTCTCTAAATAAAGCGGACCTATCCTTTCGGGGAGGCTCGTTAACCCTGGAAGAGTTGCAAATTGCCAATCCGTCCGGCTATGAAACGGCAAATTTCCTGGACATGACCCGCTGTTTCACGAATGTAAATATTTCTTCCCTGCTATCCGATACCATAACCGTTGAAACCATCAAGCTGGAGGGATTGACGTTGATGGTGGAACAGAAGGGCCTGACCAGTAATCTGAAAGAAATTCTGGATAATATCCAGAAAAGGACTTCCGCCCCGTCGGAAAAGTCGGAACCGGCAAAAACCGGCGGTAAAAAACTGCTGGTGAAAAAGATTGAGATTACCGATGCCCGTGCCCGGGTAAAACTGCTGCCCCTGCCCGGCAAGGAAGCCGGACTGGTAGATATCAAGCTGGCCCCCATCGTCCTCGAAGATGTCTCCAATGACCGCAATCAGGCGGAACTGGCCGTTACCGTAATGCAAAAGGTATTGCTTGCCTTGGCTGGTGCCGTTGTGGAACAGGGCGGCGGTGTGCTGCCTGCCGATTTGCAAAATGCGCTGAACGGTTCTATTAAAGGGGTGCAGCAGCTAATCGGCGGCACGGCTGGAACTGTGATAGAAAGAGCTGGGAAAGTACTGGGTGAAGGCGGAAAAACCATCGAAAAAACCAGCGAGGAATTGAAGAAAGCCCTGGATTTACCGGGTAATCTGCTAAAACCCGAAGAAAAAAAGTAAGATGAATCTAACTGCTTAATCGAAAAGGCATTACAGATATTTATTGACCGAAAGCCGATAATTTATTACAGTAATCACTCCTATAAACCAAATAGGTCTTTGAATGTAACCGATTGAGTTTATGGCAGCAAGCCAGCGTAGCTCAGTGGTAGAGCTCCCGCCTTGTAAGCGGGGGGTCGTCGGTCCGAATCCGACCGCTGGCTTTGATGATAGGGCGTGACATAAGAGTCATGCAGGGTTCTTTATTCTGGATTATCCGTTATCATTTGCTTTTCCAGCCAGTGCATTGAGAAATGCGGGTAGCCTGTAGCTACGGTCGAAATGACTTCAGGGGGAAAATGGAGAAAAAAGGACGTGGAAAATGCGGGGGAAGGTGGGTATAATTGTGGGTAGTGAGAGAGTGTGGATACAGGAAAGTATTTATTGATAAGGGATTATGGCTATGGGATGGCGAAAATGGATTTTGACGGCGGTGGTGATGGGTGTGGCGGCGGTGGGGATCAACCGTACGGCGGGGGGAGCGGAGGGCAAGAGTGTGGGGTGGAAAGAGGCGGCGGCGCGGGTGCGGGGGCAGGGGTTTCTGGGGGCGGAGGACGGGCTAGTATTTTATGACTTTGATGTGGTGGTCGAGAAAG
>CAZOMV010000106.1:0-19340 GCA_964580995.1 uncultured Pirellulales bacterium | reverse complement strand
GCCAACGGCGGGCTGCTCTTAACCTGAAACGTTGCGCTTCAAATTAAAATGCGCCTCTTTACAATTATTCCTCTCTTTCCCCTTTTCTCCTAAAAATCTTATAACTCATTATTATTAACATACTTAACTTCCACCTGCCCCATCTTCACCCCCAAAACTCAACCAAACTCCTCTAAAGTGTTATTACTCTATAACCGATAATTACTTATAGGACATAGTGCGTAAAAATTGCCAGGGAAATGACATTCCCTCTGATGAGGAAGTGATTTATGGGTACGATTACCAGTGGAACCGGACTGATTTCCGGATTGGATATTGAGAGCCTTGTTACTCAATTGATGGCGATTGAGTCCAAGCCCAAAACTCTTCTGGAAGATCGGGTTGAGGCGTTAACGGAAAAACAGACGGCCCTGACCACCTTGCAGGCGCAGATTTTGGCCCTGCAGGTCTCCATGGCCAGTTTCAATAAGGAATCCGTCTTTCAGCAAAAGTCGGTGACCAGTTCCTTGGAAAGTGTCATCACCGCCACCGCCACCAAATATGCCGAAGTGGGCAATTACCAATTCCGTGTCAAACAGTTGGCCAGCAATCATCAATTTGTCAGCCGGGGATATTCCAGCCTGAACAGCAGTATCGGAACCGGTACCCTGAGTTTTGAAATCGGGCAGGGACAGGTCAGTAAAGCCACCGAGTTAAGCTTCCTCAACGGCCAGCAGGGATTCCAGCGCGGTACCCTTTCCATTACGGACCGTGCGGGAAATTCCGCCAAAATTGACCTCTCGACGGCCCAGACCATGCAGGATGTGATCGATACCATCAACGCCAATGGCTCCGCCAAAGTCACGGCTGCGGTATCGGGTGATCATCTGGTCATTACCGATCTCTCCGGGGGGACCGGAAATTTGCAAATCTCCGGAACGCCCGCCGAAAGCCTGGGGATCGCAGCTTCGGTGGCCGGGGCCTCCCTGACCGGCGAAAAAATCTTTTATATGACCGAAGATACCCTGTTAAAAAGCCTCAATGACGGTAACGGCATTCGTGGGCTGAATTCCGGAGATGATATCAAATTTACGTTGAAAGATGGTACCGAAATCGAAGTGGATCTGCGCAGCACCCTTCGGGAAATCGTCGGCGGGGAGGATTCCAGCAATAAACTCAAATCCCTCAACAGCGGCCAGGGGGTACGCCTGGGCACCTTCCGGATCACCGATCAAAATGGCACCAGTGTGGATATCGACCTGACCGAATTGGGGGAAGATGCCACGCTGCGCCAGGTGAGAGAAAAAATCGAAACCGAAGCCGCCGCCAAAGGCATGAATATTACCGTTGCCTTTAACAGCCTGGACCATCTGACCATTACCGATAACAGCACCGCTTCTGGTTCGGGGGATAGAGCCAGCCATTTTATAATTGAAGATCTCGATGGCGGTTCCGCCGCTGCCGATCTGGGGATTGTCGATGATATCGCCGGGTCCAATATCTATGGGGAGCAAATCTGGAAAATGGAAACCGTCGGCGATGTCATGAACGCCATCAACAACCATTGGGCCAACGAAGGCGGAGTCTTGAATGTCTCGATTAATGATGCGGGAAACGGCTTGCAAATCACCGACTCCAGTGCCCTGTCCGGCTCCCTGATTATTTCCGAAATGTACAGTTCCGCCGCCGAAGATCTCGGTATTCTGACCGCGGAAACCGGTGTCAGCGATCCGGTCTTCAGCGGCCAGCGATTAATCGGCGGAATGAATACCGTCTTGATGCGCAGCCTTCAGGGCGGAAACGGGGGAGATGGAACCAATCGCATTACCGACGGCACCATTCAGATCACCGATCGCTCCGGCGCCTCCGCCCAGATCAGCGTTTCTGCCAACGATACCCTCCAGGAGGTCCTGGATAAAATCAATGAAGCCGGCATTCAGGTCGATGCCTCCGTCAATACTACTGGCAACGGAATCCTGCTGTCGGATTCCTCCGGCGGAACGGGAAATCTGGTTATTGCCGATGTCTCCGGCGATGTCGCCGAAAAACTGGGCATTGCCGGCGATCAGGCCGTCGGCTCCATCGACAGCGGAAATCTGCAATTGCAGTATATTTCCGGGGCTACTCTGCTGGCCGACTTGCGGCAGGGGCAGGGAATGGCTGCGGGAAAAATCACGGTTACCGATGGCAAAGGCAGCAGTGCGGTAATTGATTTGTCCCAGAGCGATACGAAAACCGTCGAAGATGTGATTCGCAAGTTCGAATTGTCCGGAACCAATGTCCGCGCCCGGATTAACGATACCGGCGACGGATTGCTGCTGTATGATGTTTCCGAGGGAGAGGGTCTGGCCGCCATCAAGGTGGCCGAAAAAGGCAGTACCACGGCTAGCGACCTGCGAATCCTGGGAACCGGCCAGACGGCAGAAGATGGAAAATACTACATCGATGGTTCCTACGAATTTACCCTCGATGTCGGCGGCGGCGATGACATCGAGGACATTGTCTCCTATGTCAACAACGCCGGCCTGGGCCTGAAGGCCTCCATTGTCAACGACGGCAGCGGTAGCAATCCCTATCGCATCAGCTTCACCAGCGAAATCAGCGGCCGCTCCGGTACCGTCTATCTCGATGCCGGCCAAACCAACATGACCGTCACCGATTTATCCCAGGCCCGGGATGCCATCGTCTTGATCGGCGAGGGGAGCGAAGAAAGTTCCCTCATGATTACCAGCAGCTCCAATACCATTGAAAATTCCATCAAGGGAGTCACCCTCGATCTGGTGGGAACCAGTGACGAACCGGTCACGGTCAGCGTAAGCGAAGACCTGGAGGCCATCGTTACGCAGATAGAGTCGTTTGTCTCCACTTTCAATACCGTGATGACAACCATCGAAAGCCTGGACAGTTACAACACCGATACCCAGGAACAAAGCGTTCTTTTTAACGAGTATTCCGTGGAATCGGCCCGGCGCTCCCTGGTCAATATGGTCCAGAGAACCATGACGGACGCCTCCGGCTCCTTCAAGCGATTATCGCAAATCGGAATCAAATTTACTTCCATGACCTACGAATCCGGCACCGATGAATCAGGTAAAACGGTAAATTATGCCGTCGCCAAAGTGCCGCAACTGGAATTCGATGAAGAGGCTTTCCGGGAGGCCTATGACGAAGACCCCGAAGGAGTGACGGAACTCTTTACCAAAACCGATACCGGCTTCGGAGATTATATCGAAGATCAACTGGAAAGCCTTGCCAGCACCAGCAGTACCAGTACCATTAAAAACCGGCTTACCGCGATGCAGTCCAGCCAGAAATTGCTCGAAGATCGGATCAGTTATCTGGATGTGCTGCTCGAAAAAAAGGAAACCAGGCTCTATAATGAGTTCTATGCCATGGAGGAGGCATTGGCCGCCATGCAGACCCAGCAAACAGCCTTGTCCAGCCTGAAGAAGAGTTCGTAAATTGGAAATCAAACGGTTTTCCGGGAATTCATTCATAGCGGAACATGGATACCAAAACCAGCAATATTAACAAATACCAAAAAACGAAAATCTTGACTGCCTCCCCCGAACAGTTGCAGTTGATGCTCTATGACGGGGCGATACGATTTTGTGAGCAGGCTCGCGAAGCCATCCAGGTGAAAAAAATCGAAGAAAGTTTTATCCTGATCTCCAAGGCCGAAAAAATCGTGATGGAAATGTGCAATTCCATGCGCGAGGAACTGGCGCCCGAAACCTGCTCTAAAATGAAAGCCTTATATCTGTTTTGCTACGAACGGCTGATCACCGCCAATCTCAAAAAAGAAATGAAGCCTCTCCAGGAGGCTCTGGATATCTTACGCCATATGCGCGAAACCTGGCTGTTATTGATGGAAAAACTCGCCGGAGAAAAAGCCGAAAACCAGCCCCTCCCTGTACCTTCCTCCTGCGAATCCGAAGGCAGCCCGGAACTCGGCGCTACCGTAAATTTCCAGGGCTAAACCGGAATAGGAAAATTTCGAATTCATTCTACATAGCGGCGCTGGTGGGATGCGCAAATTGCAGCTTATCATGCGGCCGCAATAATTTGTAATTCCGGCCTCCCAGCAAATTTTCCAGCTTCCGGCAAAACTCCGTGTCCGGCTTTACCGAGGAGTCGATCTGAAGCACCACCCGCATACTGCTGGAAGTGGCGATTTGCACATACACCGGGCATTTGCCCGGATGGCTGCGGCAGAGATTCTTAAACTGTTCCAGCTTCTTTTTCTCCAGGACGGCACCGTCAAACTGAATGAAAACCGCATTCGTCAGCATCTCCTCCGCGCAGAGCATATCATAGACCATGGTCACTTTGATCGACGGATCTTCCCGCCGAAAATCCACCGTCCCCCGCAAAAATACCATTTGATCCATCTGCATCAAATATTCGTACAAGGCCAGGCTGTCCGGGAAAATCACGCAATCGACGCTGCCGTTCAAATCCTCCAGCGTAAAGATCGCCATCCGCGCCCCCGCACCCCGCCCGTTCTTCGTAACGCAGAAACGGATCCGGGATATGATCCCGCCGATAATCACTTCGCTGTTCGCCGGCAATTCCCGCAGCGTATTCGAATGCGCGGTACTGTAATAATGGATCTTCTCCGCATACTGGGCCAGCGGATGCGAGGTCACATACATCCCCAGCACTTCCTTTTCATTTTGCAGCAACAGCGACTCCGGCCACGGCGCCACATCCGGTAGCTTGACCGATTCCTGTTTGATTTCCTGATCCTTCTCGAACGTATCAAAAAAACTCATCTGCCCCATTTGTTTGTCTTTTTGCACTTTCGCGCCGTTGGCCATCGCATCTTCCAGCGCCGCCATCATCTGTCCCCGGTGTCCCCCCAGCGAATCCAACGCGCCCGCCTTAATCATCGCTTCCATCGCCCCCCGGTTCACCAGCCGGCTGTCGATGGACTGGCATAAATGATAGATACTCTCAAATGGCCCTGCCGCCTCCCGCGCCCGGATTATCTCTTCCACCGCCCGTACCCCGACTCCTTTGACCGCCGTCAATCCAAACCGGATATGCTCACCCGGACGATGGCTTTCCTGCGCCTCGGCTTCCGCCGCTCCGGCCGCCTTCCCTTTTTTCTTGCCTGCCGCATGTTGCTTGTCATAGATCACCGTAAAATCGGAAAAACTCTCGTTGATATCCGGCGGCAGAATATCGATGCCCATCTGCCGGCACTCGTCAATGTATTCGGCCACCTTCTCCGCCGATCCCATTTCAAACGTCAGCAGCGCCGCCATGAATTCCGTCGGGTAGTGCGCCTTGAAATACGCCGTTTGAAACGCCAGAATCGCGTACTGGCTGGAGTGGCTCTTATTGAAACCATAA
Organism: uncultured Pirellulales bacterium; assembly: GCA_964580995.1. Classification (GTDB taxonomy): domain Bacteria; phylum Planctomycetota; class Phycisphaerae; order Sedimentisphaerales; family SM23-30; genus JAKJEP01. The sequence continues at coordinate 14,003 of CAZOMV010000106.1, read as the reverse complement.
CCCCCGAACCGCTCGATCAGTTCAAAGATCTCTTCCGCCTTCTCCTTGGCAATCCCTTTCGAAACGCACCCTTCGAGAAAGGTACCCTGCTCCGCCTGGATGGTACTGTGCTTCTTTTTACTGATCGCTTTAATCAGGCGATACGCCCGCGCCAGCGGCAGATCTCCCAGCCGGTTCAGGATCTGCATCACCTGCTCCTGATACACCATGATCCCGTAGGTTTCTTTGAGTACCTCTTCCATGATCGGGTGCGGCAGCGTCCAGCTTTGCCCGTGCTTGCGGCCATTATAATCCGGAATCAGCGTCATCGGTCCCGGCCGGTATAACGCATTGGCCGCGATCAGATCTTCGATCCGGTCCGGCCTCATATTCTGCAGCAGATCCCGCATCCCGTCCGATTCAAACTGGAACACACCCTTCGTCCGCCCTTCCGCGAAAAGTTGCAGCGTCTTCGCATCCGTCAGGTCCAGCTCATTCGGTTCAATCTCAACCCCTTTGCCCAGCTTCACCAGTTGCCGCGCCCGTTCGATGGTTGAGAGCGTCCGCAGACCCAGAAAGTCCATCTTCAGCAGCCCGACCTTCTCCACCGTCGGGCCGTCATATTGCGTGATCAATTCCTCCGTATCCGCCGCCTTGTACAGCGGCAGAAAATTCGTCAGCGGTTCGTCCGCCACCACCACTCCCGCCGCATGAACCGAGGCATGACGCGCCAGCCCCTCCAGCCGTTTGCCGATATCGATTACATTCTGTATTTTCGGATCCTTTTCACACCATTCTTTCAACTGGGGCTCCTGTTCCAGAGCCGTCTCCAGGGTGACTCCCAGCGTTTCCGGCACCAGTTTCGCCAGCTTATCCGCCTCGCCCAGCGGCACGTTCAATACCCGGCATACATCCCGGATGACCTGCCGCGCCTTCATCGTCCCGAAGGTAATGATCTGCGCCACCTCACCGTATTTCTTCCGCACATAATCAATCACCTCCGCCCGCCCGTTCTGGCAGATATCCACGTCAATATCGGGCATCTCACTCCGCTCCGGGTCCATGAACCGCTCGAACAGCAATCCATAACGCAGTGGGTCCACATTCGAAATCCCCAACGAATAGCCGACCACCGTTCCTACCCCGCTGCCGCGCGTCCCGCACGGGATCCCTTTTTCCCGCGCATAATGCATGAAATCCCACACGATCAGGAAATAACTGGAAAATCCTTTCCCGCGAATTACATCCAATTCATGGTAGAGCCGCTCTTTGATTTCTTCCGTGACCTTCGAATATTTCTTCTTCAATCCCTTCAGACATAATTCCTCCAGGTATTCATCCGCCGTTTTTTTCGCCGGCGGGCGGAATACCGGCGCATGTTTGGTCTTGAAATCCAGCGTCAGCTCACAGCTCCGGGCGATTCGTACCGTATTATCGCACGCCTGCGGCCACTGCGGAAACATCGCACGCATCTCCGCCGGACTCTTCAGGTACAACTGCGGCGGATATTTCATCCGCTTGTCATCCTCCAGCGTCTTGCCCGTACTGATACAGCACAACACATCATGTGCCGGATAGTCCTCCGCCGTCAGAAAATGCACATCATTCGTGGCCACCAGCCCCGCCCCCACCTGCTGCGCCAGATCCGCCAGCATCGGATTCAGGGCGTTCTGGTCCTCGCAGTGCGACTGGATTTCAATAAAAAACCGGTCTTCCCCGAATAATTGCAAATAATATTCCGCCGTTTTCCGCGCCTGTTCGATCTTTCCCTGCGCCAGGGCGATCGGGATTTCTCCGCCCAGACACGCCGAGGTGCAAATCAACCCTTCCTGGTATTGTTCCAGAACCGACCGGTCGATCCGCGGCCGATAGTAAAATCCCTCCAAAAATCCGATACTGGCCAGCTTCAACAGATTTTTATACCCCTGCAGGTTCTGCGCCAGCAATATCAGATGAAAACTCGCATCGCTGATCCCCTTGGCTTCCCGTTCCGTTCGGCCACCCGGTGCCATATACGCCTCAATCCCGATGATCGGCTGGATCCCCGCTTCCAACGCCTTGTTGTAAAACGCAATGGCGCCAAACATATTCCCGTGATCGGTGATCGCTAAACTGTCCATTCCCAGTTCTTTGCAGCGATGTACCAGTTTTTTGATACTGTTCGCCCCGTCCAGTAAACTATATTCGGTGTGTACGTGAAGGTGAGTAAATCCTCTATCTTCCATGATCGCCTTCCTTATCTTTTATTTCTGGCTGCTCGGGCTGCCTTCATCCGCAATCGATAAACCAATATTCCAATAACCTCTTTAAATAAAAGCACTTATAACCATACAAAGCGGAATCGTATCGTGTGCAAAAACCATTTGGTTCTCTCCCATCATATCCCCATGACCACCGCTACTCAACGTAAAAATCCCAATCCGTGTATCCATTTCACGCGGTGAAATTTTATGGTTTAAATATTTGCCATTCAAAAAGATGTATGCCATACCATCGAATTTTGTCCTTTTTATTTGCCAGACCATATTATAATGTCTATAATATAACACTTTATATTCGAGATGAGTTTTCCGCTGGTTACTCGTTATATTTTGTGGTATTATAGCGGCTCAAAGAAATGCAACGGGACTCATATCAGAGTGTTTGGTACTAGCGTTACAAGGCCTTAGGTAATTTTTTAGAAGGAGCTTGATTATGGCGGAAATTTCAGAAATCCCAACCTACGATATCCCCCAGGCGATTAAAGGCAAGACAGTCATTGATTTCGATACCTATCAGAAAATGTACAAACGTTCCGTTCAGGATCCCGAAGGTTTTTGGGCTGAGCAGGCCGAAAAATTCGTCACCTGGCAGACCAGATGGAGTAAAGTCCTGGATTGGAATTTTAAGACCGCCAATATTAACTGGTTCAAAGGCGGCAAGCTGAATCTCAGCTACAATTGCCTCGATCGGCACGTCGAATCCGGCCATGGCGGCCAGACCGCGATCATCTGGGAAGGCAACGACCCCCATGAAGACGCCAGGCTGACTTACAAGCAAATGCTGGACGAGGTCTGCCAGTTCGCCAATGCCCTCAAAAAACTCGGTGTCAAAAAAGGTGACCGCGTCTGCATGTATATGCAGATGGTTCCCCAACTGCCCATCGCCATGCTCGCCTGTGCCCGCATTGGCGCGGTTCACAACGTGGTATTCGGCGCCTTCAGCCCCGATTCCCTCACCGAGCGGATCGAGGATTCCACCTGCAAAATCCTGATTACTCAGGACACCGCCCTCCGCGGCAAAAAAAACGATATCCCCATGAAAACCAATGCCGATGAGGCCGTGGCCAAATGCCCCAGCATCGAGCATATCATTGTCGTCAAACGCACCGGCAACGAAGTTCCCATGAAGGCTGGCCGCGACCTCTGGTGGCATGAAATCGTCAAATCCGAATCAACCCAGTGCCCCTGCGAACTCATGGATGCCGAAGATCCCCTCTTCATCCTTTATACCTCCGGTTCCACCGGCCACCCCAAGGGTGTCCTCCACACCACCGGCGGTTATCTCGTCTATGCCGCCATGACCCACAAGTACGTCTTCGACTATCAGGAAGGGGACGTGTACTGGTGTACCGCCGACATCGGCTGGGTCACAGGCCATAGCTATATTGTCTATGGTCCTCTCTGCAATCGGGCCGTCAGCCTGATGTTTGAAGGTGTGCCCAATTATCCCGATTTCAGCCGCTTCTGGCAGGTCATTGATAAACATAAAGTCAATATCTTCTACACGGCCCCCACCGCCTTGCGGGCCTTGATGAAAGAGGGCGATTCCTGGCCTCTGAAATACGATCTCTCCACCCTCAAAGTCCTCGGCACCGTCGGCGAACCGATTAAAAGCCCCGAATGGCACTGGTATTACCGCACCATCGGTAAGGAACGCTGCCCCATCGTCGATACCTGGTGGCAGACCGAAACCGGCGGCATCCTCATTACCCCGCTGCCCGGCGCCATCAAAACCAAGCCCGGCTCCGCCACCCTGCCCTTCTTCGGTGTCCAGCCGGAACTGGTCGATGAAAACGGCAAGACCATCGAAGGCAACGGCGTCAGCGGCAACCTCTGCATCAAATTCCCCTGGCCCGGCATGATGAGAACCTTGTACGGCGACCACAACCGGTTCGTACAGACCTACTTCAGCATGTATCCCGGCAAATACTTCACCGGCGACGGCTGCCGCCGCGATGAAGACGGCTACTACTGGATTACCGGCCGCGTTGATGACGTCATCAACGTCTCCGGCCATCGCCTCGGTACCGCCGAAATCGAAGGCGCCCTGGGCAAACATCCCGCCGTCGCCGAAGCCGCGGTCGTCGGTATGCCGCACGAACTCAAAGGCCAGGGCATCTATGCCTATGTCACCCTCAAGACCGGCCAGCATCCCTCCGATGACCTCATCAAAGAACTGCTCAAAACCGTTCGGAAGGAAATCGGACCCCATGCCACGCCCGACAAAATCCAGTTCACTCCCGCCTTGCCCAAGACCCGTTCCGGCAAGATCATGCGCCGCATCCTCCGCAAGATCAGCGAAGGAGCCGTGGAGCAGTTGGGTGACACCTCCACCCTCGCCGATCCCTCGGTTGTCGAGGCCCTGGTGGAAGGCCGCCAATAAAATGAATGGATGAAAAATCGTCATCACCCAAAACCAAAAACGGCAGAGATGAAAAAACTCTGCCGTTTTTCTTTGTCATTCCTTCACCTTTACCTTCACCTGCCCAGTCGATTTATTACACGGTTGATGGTACCGAATTGAAGCATCAGAAAATATGGGCCGTATCTGCTCAAGAATATCCCCATTTTTCGGGTGATAACCAGAAATATCACATCAAATTTTTGCGGTTTTCTGGTTTTTGCATACCTATGGGTGGTTGAAAATCTTGATTTAACAAGGAATTATGGGAAAATAGGAACGATATTGCAAAAAATGAAATTATTATCCTTATTTGTTTGACAAATATATACGATCATGTTATTATGCCATTATAAAAACGCTTAGTTTTTTATAAGAATGCAGTAACGATACTTCTAGGTTGCGAAACGGCTCGATCATGAAACTACCATTTTTGACGGAACCGCCAAAAGTCAGGATTGACATCCAAAAACAGCTCTGGCTCCCAATAACAAGGGGTCGACGAGCTTTTGACGCTGGCGTCATTTTTGGCTCTACTTTAGATGGGTATAAAATGAATACACAAAAGTTTCTTTTAGTTATGTTTTTACATTTGGGAATGGTGCTTTCGCAGGCATCTTTGTTTGCGCAAAACCAGGAAAAAGTCGAGCAATATCAAAAAGCCTGTGAACATCTCCGGCAGGAATATTCGCTTGAACGGGTCGCACAGGAGAAAATCGAAGTAACCTGGGAAAACGTGCAGGGGATGGCGACTCCCATTTCCAACCGGGTAGCGGTTCAGGAACGGTATCACAGCCAGGTAGTATTTGTTCAGCCGGAAATGACCATCGCTCTGGGACGCGAGGATAGCTCCTTGGGCATCGGTTTTGCTTTGGACAATCCGCTGGCGTTTCCTGACTTTCATACGAATGTAAGTCAAAACCTGTACCAGGGATATCTGCCCATCGTGGAAAGCCAATGGCAGACGGAAAACCTGACGGTGGAACAAACGGCCTTGGCGGTCCTTCCCTTTGCGGAAGAAGTTGACACGGGCAAAGAAAAGCAATATGTGGTGCTTCAAATACGGATCAAAAACAAAACCGCGGCCCCGCAGACCGCTGATTTGCTGGTATTTATATGCCCCCATCTGGATGGCACGCAAAGCACCGGGCTTATATACGATTCTTTCACCGCTCCGGTCTCCCGCTGGCAAAAGGAGTCGATACCTATCAAGCTAATGGAACAATCCCTTCAGTGGGACGATAAAATCCTGCTTACCTATCGATGTGATAAATCCATCTCTGTAAATTTTCATCCGGAATATACCCCCAAATCGAAAACCAGCGACCAGCCCGGCCAATTTACGAATTGTCTGCAATTTACCCTCCCATTGGCTGCCCACGAAACACAAACGATTGATCTGGTTCTTCCGGGCACCTCAGCCCTGTATCCGGTTGAGGAACGGGAATCGATGGCGAAGATTTCTTTTTCGTCGGCCTTGCAGCGGGCCTGCGATCATTGGAATAACGCCCTGAAACCCGCCATGAAGCTGACCGTTCCGGAAGAAAAATTGAATCTGATTTACAAGCAGGCCATTTTATCCAATTTACAGCATGTAATTCAAAATCCCGATCAGCCCTGGCGGGAACCGTTGCAAACGCTGCCTACTACGATGACCTGGCCCTGGGAAGCCGCCGATATGGCCGTTCCCATGATTTCCATCGGTCTTCATCGGGAATACGAACCCTGCCTGCGCTATTTCACGCTCCGCCAGGTGCGCGTAGGGCCTTATAGTGCGGACGAGGCCCCAGTTTCTGAGCCATTATGCGTGAAGTTATTCGGTCCTATTCCCCAAAGGCCGGATGGGGACATCCAATCGGCGAAAGGGGCCTATATCGGCCTGAATCCTTTCTGGATGTGCGATACCGGCTCGGTGCTGTATATGATGGCCCAGTATTATCGCTATACGCGGGATAACAACTGGCTGACCCAAAACGCCCCCAGCATCCGGGCCGCCTGGGACTTTATTCAGAACGCCCGCAACCAGACCCGTATCGTGAACGACAAAGGCGAAAAAGTAGATCACTATGGACTTATGCCCAAAGGCCGGGTCCATGACTGGGCCGGCTGGCGGTACCATTACAGTTTCACCGACAGCTTTACCTGGCGAGGCATGGCCGATATCGCGGCGGCCTTTGCCCTGGCTAATCGCCCGGAAGCGAAACAGATGCAGGCGGACGCCGAAGAATACCGCCAGATCCTGCTGGCTCTCATCGAGAAGGAGCAATTCGTCGATCCTGATACGGGCATACTTTTCATCCCCAATACGGTCTATTACCGCCAGGGACCGGAGCAGCGCGGCGGTGTCTGGCTGGGGGATGGCCCGTCCACCCTGTTTTCCTCCGGATTGCTTGCCGCTTCTGACCCTCGTTTTGACGCGATGGTGGAATATATAAACAAAACCACCGGCCATTTGTTGGGACTATCCTTACCCATGGAAGGGAACACCTGGTACCTCGGCAATAATGATTTGGGTCGATTTACGTGTTATCTGCAGCGTGGGGAACTCGAAAAAGCCCTGCTGGTTTTCTATGGTTATACCGCCTATGGTTTTTCCCGCGATACCCTCCAGTCCGTCGAACGCGTAAATATTTTCAACCAGGATTATGCCCCCCTCCAGCCGAACGCTTCAGCTAACGGCCGATATATCAATATGTTCCGCCGCATGGTGATCGACGAACAGGAGCCGGGCAAATTGTGGCTGCTACGCGGCTGCCCCAGCCGCTGGTTCGCCCCGGGCCAGGAGATTGTCGTTGCCGACGCTCCCACCCTGTACGGCAAAATGGCCGTTCGCACCAAAGCCGGGGAGCAATCCATTACCGTGGACATCGACGCCCCCGACCGGGAATCGCCGGAGGAAATCAATCTCGTGGTTCGCCACCCCCAGCGAAAACGCATCACCAGCGCCACCGTCAATGGAAAAGAAGCCCAGGTCATCAACGAAGTAATCGTTCTAACCAAACCAGCCGGCCGCCTTACGGTGGTTTGTAAATATTAGATGGATGACAGGTATGTTTTCTTTATGCAAAAAAAGTTGATTCGTGAGAAAAAGTAAAATGATGGTAATTTCGTGACAGGAATTTCAACGCAGCCTGATAAGCCAATGGATCACCCCAACCGAAAGGAGGTGAAAAACAAATGGAAAAAGTGAATGGGAAGAAAAGATCCGGATTCGATCTGGGAAAGCATCATGCTCGCGAATAGGTGTTCATTTTGTAAATGTGAAGTGTAGTACGAAACTATTTTTGGAGGACCAAAAGATGAAAACGAAAAGAAATGTAAGCTATTTGGTAGTGGTTGTATGTATGCTGATCGCCGCAGCCAGTGTGAATGCGGTTGTCTGGAATGTGAATGATGATTTGGCCGCCGCCGGTTGGTGGCCGGCCGAGGGAAGCCCGGTGGTAGGACCCTGGTCTATGGGATTGGCCCTTTCCAGCTCTCCCTGGGATGTTTCGTTGTTTACTACGTATGTAGATTGGGGAAACAACTGTTGGTTGACCGATTTAGATATGACAATGTGGACGTATCACCCTGTATGGCACTGTATGGGCCATGGCGGAGTTCTTGTAGGTGCACCATCATCAGATCCTTATTACCAGAAGTGCTTGCTAGCGCCTTCGTCTGTAATCCAGGATAATGATCCCAATGAGTATGTACAATATACAGTGCTGGCCTGGATATCGCCGATTGCAACACCGGAAGTCACTATTTGGGGACAGTATAACAAGACCTACTCCGGCGATCTGACCGATCATTTCATCATAAAATGTGAACCGGAAACATCGGAACCAAATTATTTTATCAACCATCCGGGGGAAGACCCGAATGACTATGTGGAGACATTATTCACCAAGATCAATGATACCCTTCCGGTTCAGGATGGGATCTTTAATTTTACGACCTCTGTGGAGGTCGGCACCCGGATTTTATTTGCCATAAAGCGGAATCCTCACGCCTCAACCGTGAATAATACCTGGTTAACGCTGGATGCGGCCATATCCGATACTTTCACCTGTCAGGATCAGAACCGATTTATGAATATGGACTTTAATAAAGACTGCTATGTAAACCTGGAAGACTTCGCCTTGTTTGCCGATCGCTGGCTGGATTGCAATGATCCCCAGAATGAGACTTGTACAGCGACGGTCCCGTAAGAGTTGTTTGGAAATGAAAACCGGTCCGGCCGGCTATCCGGTCGGGCCGGTTTGTCCCCAGGCAAAAAGGACTGATACCATGCAAACCAAAAAAGGATTTACGCTGGTGGAACTGCTGGTTGTCATCGCCATCATCGCGATTCTGGTGTCCATTTTATTGCCGTCTTTATCGAAGGCCCGGGAACTGGCCCGGCGCAGCGTCTGTGCGGCCAACCTGCACCGCTGGGGCGTATCGATTCATGCCTATGTCTGGGATGGGGACGGGAATATTCCCGAGACCGCCTGGCTTTTGTCAGAAGATGCTATGATTCCGAATGCCATGTGGGTAGAAACGCATTCCGGTCGCAGTGCCCGGCAAGGCGGGATTTGGTCTCTGGCCTTGATGAAAGAATATATCGAAGGCATCAACTGGACCAACCATACGCTGGAACAATCGGGTTTATTGTGCCCTTGCGCCCCCGGTTATAGCCTGACCTGCAAGGAACACTGGGAGTCGATGGGCTGGCTGCATACTTCGTATTGCTACTTTGGCCAGGTCAGCAAGTGGATCGATGGGCAGTCTTCCTCGAATACCCGAACCCGGGATTTGCTGGGGTGTTTAGCGGATGAAAATCTGTCCGATGGAGGAAAAATCATCATGGCGGACGTTTTAACGCTGAATACCAGCGGTACGATTGGAACGGGGTGGACTTTCAACCATTCCACCGGGAAAGCCTCCTATGGGAGTGAGGCTTTTGGGTATCATGAGACGCCGGATCCGGGGGATGAGGCCCCGCCGATTACCGGTGTGAATCATCTGTATTGTGATTTGTCGGTCCAGTGGAAAGACCAGGGACAGTTCGACAAGGCCGGTATGACGAAAACCACCTACAAGGACAATTTGGTTCCCTGGATTTACTGGGGTAACAGCAGCATATTTGTCACCGCCTGGTGATGCCGGCCGACCGGCGGGAAGGCGTACAGGAAATTTTGCGGAGAAAATGGAATGATAGGCCTGGACAGACTCGATAAGAAGTATCAGATCGGGATCATCGGGATCGCGTTGGTTGCGCTGGGGATCACGGGGTTCCGCATAATTCCCAAAAGTGCCCGCTCGAGCAGTGCCTCCTCCTCCGGGATAGCCGTTTCGTGTACGAATCCCGATTGCCATTATCAAGGTTCCTTATCTTTGTCGGAATTATGGAAACGTATGCAGGATACCAATGCAAAGCTGCATTATGCCGAGATAGTGCCCCCGCCGGAAATGGCCCTGTCGGTGGGATGGGGCAGTGCGGAAGGGCCGCTGCTGTGCCCTCAATGTCAGGAAGCGTCGTTGCTCGTGAATCAGGAATCACCGGAGGATACAACAAAGGAATAATAAGCACCAGGAGCCTGTCACCTTGATATAGAAAAAACGAAAGGTGGTGATGAAAAAGAAATAGAAAAATAGTATCGAAAAAACTTTGTGTGTGTGTGTTTAGTGTTTTTTGTTTAACGTATGTTTTTGAAAGTTTTGACAAGGCGAGGAAAATGCTTTTTGTCAAACGGAGGAAATGAAAATGAAAAAGGTGTTGGTGACAAGTTTAGTAATGTTGCTGGTGCTGGCAGGTGTCTCGGGTGCTGCCGTCCTGAGGGTCGATTTCAACGGAACTTTTGGTACCCCACCGGATAGTGCCACATGGACCTACGATGGAGCAGGTCTGCTGGGAACTGGTACCTTTTGGAATGGAGCCGAGGCCTGGACGGCTGTCTGGCCTGCTCCGGGAACTACTCCGATTACCGGCATTTATCCCGGTGGTGACCATTATCTGCTGGATGACGGTATAACCGATGCGCAGGTTACGGTTGCGATTGCCAATGTCACCTACGGCGAAAATGGTCTCGCGGAAGGTTGGGGATCCGGGAATGATTTGACCACGGATTTTATCTGCAGCGACAGCCGGTTTATTGTTGCTTCATCCTACATTGATATTACCATTAGCGGCCTGATTCCGGGTAACTCCTATACGCTGGCCGGATACGGCGATAATTGCGGCGGCAATGTGGGTGGTGTCTGGACGGCCAATGGCGCTGGTCCATTGGATCTATCCGTCGGCGTGGCCAATTCGGGAATCATCGAAAATGTGGTTGCCGATGGCAATGGAACAATCTTCATCCATGTAGATCCGGATGCCACCAATCCCGCCTATCCAACGATTTTGACCGTGGTGAACGGTTTGGAATTAGAGGGTACCTTTGTCCCCGAACCGCTGACGATGGGTCTATTGAGTCTGGGCGGCCTGTCGCTGCTGCGTCGCCGCCGTTAATTTTGGGCAACAGGTTCGTATCCATCGGGATACAACGATCCGTGGGGCAGGCGTAAAACCCTGCCCCATTTTCCAACCCCCAGCCGTTTCGGTTTTGTACCATCTACCCATAAGGATTGACAGATAACTATTTACGCATATAATGGAAAAACAGAGAATTGGTATCGAATAACCCCATAGGTGAAAGGTGAACGACTATGAAAATCATGGCCTTTGAAGCCCATCCGGATGATATCGATTATTTATGCAGCGGCACCCTGGCCAAGTACAAGGCCCAGGGGCATGACGTGGCCATTGCCTGCGTGACCAACGGCGAAGTCGGCTCCCCGACCCTTCCGAAAAAAGAAATCGCCGCCCTGCGCCAAAAGGAAGCGGAAAAATCCGCCGGCATCCTGGGGGCCGAATTTTTCTGGCTCGGCTACCCGGACGAATTCCTGTTCAACACCCCGCAGGTCCGCACCCACATCATTGAAACCATTCGCCGGTTTTCTCCCGATATCATTATCACCCTGGACAAGGACCATGATTATCATCCCGACCATACCAATACGGGCCAACTGATCTGGGATACCCATGTCATGGTCACCGTCCCCAACATTGAAACCGAATCCCCGCCCTGTACCCAGATACCCGAAATCTATTTTATGGATACCGTGGCCGGCATCAACTTTCTGCCCGAACAATACGTGGACATTACCGAGTACTGGCCCATCAAGGAAAAGATGATCCAGTGCCACCTGAGCCAGGACGAATGGTGTCTGAAACAATATAACATCCACATCTGTGACCTCGCCTCCCTGCATTCCCGTTTCCGCGGCTACCAGGCCGGCTGCCAGTATGCCGAAGCCTTCCGCAAACCCAAATTCTATCCTCAAAAAACCCCTGCCGCCGGCCTGCTCTAACCCCTCCGTCATCCGCCTTTCAAAACATAATCGTGCCACGGCTGTGCCAGCCGTGTCTTCTCTCCCAGCCCCCGCCGGATCCGCCGAAAAACCCTCCCCTCCCGCGACTGGACAACACCCTTTCCCCCAGGCCCCGCAGGGGCCATTCGTTCCTCATTTACCTGCATAAAATCCTGCCTCTCGCCTCCAGCGGCTTTGCCTATAGTGCCAACCAGTCCACCCAGGGCTTCGTAACCAGACTGTTCTTTTCCGATCCGAACCTGCTGTTCACCGATACCCTACTGCCGGCCGGCACCTTCCCAGCCGTTCTCGCCAAGGTCATCTCCCTGGTCCTGATCGCCGCGGCCCTGGGATTGCTGTTCTGGAAGAGGCGGACGGAAAAACCGCTGGCCCTGGAAATCAGCCTGATCATACTCACCTTACTCCTGGCCTCGCCGGTCGCCACCATCCATCATTTCACCTGGGCCTTTCTCCCTCTCATCGTCCTCTGGTCCACCCTCCTGTCCCATCCCGCCGCCTTCCGTCCCTGGCCGGCCATCTCGCTCTGCCTGGCCACCCTCCTGTTGTCCCTGCCCTGGCCCTGGTTCTTCCAGCTCTTTCTAGGCCATACCAACTGCCTGCGGATGGCCGCCTGCAATTCCTTCCTGGCCGCCCTGCTGCTCTGGGTGGTAAACCTGCGCCTGATTTACCAAACCACCGCTTCGCAAACGCAAAAATAAACCTGTCAGCCGATCAAGGGTATCATAGGTGTAAGTCTGCACCGGGTCGCTGGTCCGGTGGTCGAACATCTGGCTGGTGATATTGCCGTTGGAGTCATAGCCATAGGCAAAATTGATAGTCTCATTTACCCTCGTGGTCATCTTTAAAATGTTCCAGCAGTGCCTTTAAATCCTCATTGGGCGGCAGTGTTCGGAATTGATCATCCTCCTGTCGAATAGATTCTGTTATTAAATGGACTTTCCTTTTATTGTAAATTATCCGCCCCAGTTTTGTGCAGTAAAAACATATAGCTGGATACATTACCACAGCATAAAAAAACGGACCGCAGATGATGTCCAGATCCACCAGCAGTAACATCTGCGAAATCCCGCTAATTAGTCCCAGGATGATAGCCAGAATTTTGGCACTCATAAAACCGCAATGTATATTATACATTCCTAGCATGACACTGATAAGTAGGGGGAACAAGAAAAAAATCCACTGCCAACTGAGGTCAGATAGGCCTAAGAACCGCTTCATTTTGATATACAACCACGGCTGAAGCTCCTGCTCTGTTTTGCTTGTTCTCACTTCCTCCGGCCGCAGGAGAAGAAATTCCGAAGAAGCACCCAAATATTCCAGTTTGCTCTTCCAGGTTTCCTCAGAATCAAAAATATTAATAAGCGGGGAAGAATAATAACCAATGGGGATTTGCGGCTCAAAAACATAGAAATAACCCACCGCTGCATGACCGGCAATAATGTTTTTCTCACAAAAATAGGAATCGACGTTTGTCAGAACCATTACCCCCAATTCCTTCAGCTTGGCTTCCCATTCGCAACGCGATTTAAATTCTCCTCGCTTTAATTCAGATTTTCCTTCGGTATCAGACGAAGCATAATACCAAATAAAATAATGATCCCCTCGCACTGTGTACGCGGAAAAATCGGCATCATCAAAAGAGTATGAAAGGTTGGGGGAAACTTTCCACAAAAACGTAAAACGAGACCACTGTTCATCAATAGTTACCAGATCCCAGCCGTCGCCATCCGGGCATTTTAATAAACCATAGGATTCAGAAATTTCGATCCAATATTTCTGTGCAGCTTCTATTTTTTCCAGGCAAACAAAAACCAAGATTATTATAAACAACAAATATCTTTTCTTATATTGCACCATCTAAATCCATAATACAAGACACTTTGTTATATTCTTTACTCCATGTATTATAACTGAACTTTTGCAAAATTAAAAAATTGGACTCCGAATGGGTAATTTGACGA
>CAZOMV010000105.1:0-19765 GCA_964580995.1 uncultured Pirellulales bacterium | reverse complement strand
TCAGTTTCCGGTTCCCTGCCCTTATGTTCCATCAGGTACTCAAAGGCCTTCTGCAGGGCTAAAATAGCCTTGGGCAGGTCATTGAGACTGAGGCTGTTGGTTCCCTGCCATTGGCCGGTCTTGTCCTTGTAGCGGACTTCGATCACGACCTTGGGCAAGGGAATGGACTGGCCATCTCGTATGAGCAGGTTGCGAAAAATGGATGCGCGGACCGCACCGACTTTGAAAACAGTTTCAGGTTTTGTCATATTCCACTTATTCCTCCTATCGATTGGATATTACCAATCTGTACGATCGTACTAACGGATGGGACTATTTAAGCTTTATGCTGCTGTAGTATATATTTAGACCGAAGGGAAGGCGCCCTGGTGTGCCGGAATCGGCACGCCTAACCGGGAAGCGACCTGGACTGAGGTCGGGGAATATTATAATCAGCAGCAGCACTATCACCGTCGGAACAGGAGTTGGATTTGCGGAAAAGGAATGGGATTGGAAGGAATTGGAGGGGAAGAGAATGTGGATAAGAGGAGGGGATAGAGAAAGGAGAGAATTTCTACCAGTAGCAGGGAGCTTGCGCTAAGAAAATCCTGCCGGGATGATAGGCCTTTTCAGGTATTTCCGGGTTTCCGCCAGGGAAAAGACCGTTTTCATAAAAAGCTTTTTTAGAATGGGATTTCTCAAAGAGTTGTGGTTTTCCCGATCAAGCGTTTGAGTAGGTATTTGCTTGGGTAGGGAAAGCAACAGTATTGAGGAATTATTCTATTCGCTTTCGTCCTTATATAGATTTTATAGTTTATATATTTTGTGGTTCTAGCCAGATGACCGTAAAGTTTAAGTAGTCTGGGGATTTCACATTTAACATGAAAGAATTATTCAAAAAAAGGACAAACACTCCCTCGAAATATGAGCGGTTTGGAGAAGTGATAAGGCATCTGGAGGTCGCGGAACTGCAGTTATTCTTCGACGGGATTGACCATTATACCCACAAATTGATGTTCGAAGTCATCTATGAACTGGGCTGCCGGGTGGGAGAGTTCGTGAGGATTCAGGTCAAACATCTGAACTTCAGCCGCAGTACCGTGTATTTCCCGGCAGAAAATACCAAGACTCATCATGCCCGCAGCAGCTATTTGCCTCCCGGTCTCATGAATGAACTGCGGAGTATGCTCAAACAAAAAAGGATTATCAGCAAGCGCAGCCACCAGATCCAAAAAGCGGAAGCCTACCTATTTCACCCCGGAAGACGCTGGAATCAGCCTTACAGTGAAAATCGGATCCGCCAAATCTTTCAGCATTATATTCACAAGGCAGGCCTGCACCAGATATATGGCCAGGACCGCAAAGGCAGAAATCTCAATATGTTCACGGTTCATAGTCTGCGTCATTCTCATCTTTACCATAATGTTGTGGACCGTGGAGTTCCTTTACCTATCGCCCAGAAGCAGGTGGGCCACGTCAGCCTGAAGACCACCAGTGTTTACTTACAGCCCTCGACCGAGAAGATGGCCCAGGCATATCGGAAAGCCCGGCAGCAATACGATAAGCAAACAGGAGCATATTCTGGTGAAAAGGTATCTTGCTGACTGGTAATCTGAAAAGCTGATTCGAGTTTATTTCTACGGAATACCACCCGGATCTTCAAACCGAATGGCACAGTTTCTGTTAATTGTAATAAAATCGTTACTACTTGTGGATCAAAGATATATGATGCAGGCAGAATTGTGGCAAATTACCAAAAACAGGCTATTTGAAGGGTGCTGTTGCAGGGTTTTGTTGCAGGCCGAATCGCTCTGATAGGCTCTCTTTTCCTGTAGTAATATTACTACAGGACCATTTCCTGTACTGCCAAATAAGATATTCTATTCTCAAAAAGTCTCAGTATTTTTATCAATGGTAAGCTGGTCGAATATGCAAACTACGATTCTCCATACGGCCACATCTCCAGGCCTCCATCCAGTACCCGAACGTTCTGGAATCCCGCCGCTTTTAAAATCAACTGGGCTTCATAACCCCGCAAAGAATAATTACACAGGGTGACAATTTCTTTATCGGTGGGCAATTCATACATTTTTTCACGCAAGGCCCCCAGGGGAATATGAGTACTATTAGGCAAATGCCGCTGTTCAAACTCCAGCGGAGTCCGCACATCAAGCAGGACCGGATGATCTCCGTCTTGCATTTTCTGATAGAGTTCCATCGGACTGATCCCGACCATCTGACCGTCGAGTTTGTTTCGGGCGACATTGGCGGCGGTAATGATATTATCCATAACCAGGGAATACTGCGGGGCATAACAGAGGTCCATGTTGGCCAGTTGATCGACGGTCATGCGGTTGTAGATGGCTACGGCGGCCAGATCGATGCGTTTATCGGCATTGCCCGGCCCGATCGCCTGCGCGCCGAGCAGCCGACGCGTTGGCCGGTCCACGATGACTTTCAGGAATATCAAGCGGGCACTGGGCACGAAAGGTTCCTTGTCGGGACCGGGTACCAGGGCCGAGATCACTTCCAATCCTTCCCACCGAGCCTCCGTTTCCGTCAGTCCGCTGCGGGCAATGGTATAGTCCAGGACTTTGCAGGCGATGCTACGCAGTACGCCCGGAAAGGTATCCGTGCCGCCGCAGATATTCACGGCAGCGATGCGGCCCTGGCGATTGGCATTGGAACCCAGGGGTACATAAGAGGCTTTACCAGTAATGAAATCGACCGATTCGATACAGTCGCCCGCCGCATAAATATCCGGGTCAGAAGTCTGGAGATATTCGTTGACTGCGATGGCTCCGGTCGTGCCGATTTTCAAACCCGCTTTTTCCGCTAGCGTAATATTGGGTTGAACACCCACGGCCATAACCACCATGTCGGCGGGCAAAATCCCTTGATCCGTGCGAACCGAACGAACTTTATCTTCGCCCTGGAACGCTTGTACATGGGTATTGGTGAGCACTTTCACTCCCTGCGATTCCAGATGCTTTTCCACTAATCGGGCCATTTCCCAGTCCAGAACCCGGAGAATTTGCTGACGGCTTTCGATGATGGTAACGCGGCATCCTTTGCGGACCAAAGCCTCGGTGATTTCAATGCCGATCAGCCCGCCTCCCAGGATAATCACATCGTGGGCTTTGCCCTTTTCCAAGGCAGCCCGGATTCCCTCCGCATCAGAGACACCGTGTAATGAAAAAATGTTGGGTAGGTGAATTCCCTCAATGTCGGGAACAATCGGTTTGGCCCCGGTAGCTAGGGCCAGTTTATTATAATCCAGCCAGGTATCCTGGTCTTGATACCGCTGCCGGATGCGAATTCGCTTATGGGTTCGGTCAATCTCCAGGGCTTCCGTTTGATTCAGAACATGGATATTCTTCAGATTATGGGAGAAAATAGGATCCCGGCTCTCGCCCAGGGGGGAGCTGATCAGTTGTGACTGGTTCCGCACCACACCGGAGATGTAGTAAGGCAGGCCGCAGCCGGCGTAGGAGAGCACCTGACCCTGATCCAGAATCGTAATGTCCGCGTTGGGCATCAGCCGAAAGACCTTGGAGGCAACTTTGGGGCCTGCGGCTACTCCGCCGATGATGATCACTTTCATGGGTTTAGTCATATCTGATTCTCCTTGGCTGAGAGAAATTTCACTTTCCGAAACCGGAAAAGTCATAAGGAAGCAGGCACCGCCCAGTGGAGATCGGTCCACGGAAATCGTTCCACCCACCGCTTCGACGATGGCTTTGACGAAAGCCAGCCCCAGGCCGCTGCCTGGCCGAGTGGAATGTTGGGCTTCCAGTGTGCGATAGAAAGGTTCAAACACCCTCTCCCAATCCTTCTGGGGGATCCCAATCCCCGAATCCTCCACCGACATTTGTATCGTTTTGTCCTGGTTAAGCCGGAAAACGGTGATAAGAATCCGGCCCTGGTCCGGGGTATATTTCAGGGCATTATGGATGAGTGCTTCCAGGGCTTCGGTCAATGCTGATTCATGGCCCCGTACATTCACATCGCCGGCGTCGATCTGGACCGCCAGCTCGATGCGGCGATGGAAAGCCTGCTCGACATACCGTAACCGGGCTTTATGGGCAATTGCCGCCAGATCGATCCGACCTGCAACGAGGGTCTCAGGCTGGTCCAAAGCGCGGGCGATGTCCATCAGACGCCGGGCGGTCTCCATATAATCCTGGCAGCGGGCGTTGATCTTTTCCAGCAGTTCCCGCTGCTTGGGTGCCAGTGGACCGGCCATTTCTCCCAGCAAGGTTTCGAGCATAAAGATAGCCGACGAGATGGGAGCTTTAAGCTGGTGTGCGATCAAGGACGCAAATTGTAATGAATCCGAAAACTTTTTACTCATTTGCACTTCAATTACATGTTAACCGCTTACGTTACTAATCTGATAAAAATACCATTTTCCCGTGATCTGGGCAAAACAAATAAAATTAAACGAACATTTCTATTGTATTCAAGATTTTGCATAATTCACTGGCAGCCAAACACAGTCCGCTGGTTGGGTTATACTTTCTTTGGTTTCCATGAAAGGAGATGGTACGATAAAAGCGGTATGATATTTTTTCTTTCTTTTTTCCCTGTTTTAGGTGAAGGGTGCACTTTATCCATTTGGGGAGACGTAGAAGTGGCAAAAAATAAGCTGACAACCCGATATATAAGAAAAAAAACAAAAACTTATGTATCAGGAGGTCAGCATGGATGCTACTTCTCTCGTATCGGTATGGAATACCATGATCCTGCAACTTGGTTATGTGTTCACGGAGCCTACGGCCCGCACGTGGGAGCAAATTGTGCTGGGATGGATCCTCAAACGCGGACCGATGACCGTAACCGACATTTTTCGCACCTTGGGCAACCTGGCCGATCGATATGCGCCCCTACTTCCGGCGGGGCTGGAGCGGTAAAGATCGTTCCGCATAGATTACAGCGCAGCTTCTGCAATTCATAGACCGTGGCTCCCAACGGCGCCTGACCATAGATCCGGACCAGGCGGCCCAGTTCGGCCATCTCATAGACCTTGCCCTTTTTACAATGCGGACATCGCCGGTCGGGGATTCCACCGACAGACAAATAGTCCATTTGTCTTACACCAAAATCAAACTCTACACTGATTTACCGAGGCGTCTATGTGGCTATAATCTTATATTATGAGAATAAGGCAGGAAGAAGCACTTGGAGGTGATTCACTGCCTCAACTGGAACTCTAGCGAAAGGAATCGTTTATGAATAAGTATATGAATACATCAAAATTACCGCATGTGCCGGCGCCCCAGCAGCCGAAAGCGACACCAGTAGTAGCGTCAAAGCCTATACAGGACCTTCCGCATCCCTGGCCGGTCGCCGCCGCCACACCTACTCACGAAGATATTGCCAGGCGGGCATATGAAATTTATGTCGAGAAAGGTTATCCGCAAGGCCAAAGTGAACAGAACTGGCAGCAGGCCGAACAGGAACAACGGAACCGAGGTCTAGCGACACATCTGTCCAAGTAAATCAGACAGAAATCACCTGTACCGGATTTCGCATTTTTCACAGAGCCTGTAAATATAAGGAAATTGACTACGCAAAATCAGGATTTTTCCTATGGAGTATGATTCATATCTTGCCTATGGTTTATTATAGTCAACTCATTTTTAGAAGGTTGAGAACAGGGCAGACAGTTACTATTAACCTTTTTATTAGGCGGTAAGGATACCGCGGCCAGGTATCTTGAAGAATTAAAGGAAAAACGCTCTCAGAAATAAGACGGATGAGAAGTTAAGCTGCTTAGGCTTTGAACAACTGTTTTGAGTTGATAGACAAAATGAATAGGTGGGTTTGGACCGTCAGACGGTATGGCTGCCTGCGGTGAACACGAAACCCCGGCAAAAATGAAAGGAAAACAACATGAAACGAGTAAGTATTGCCATGATAGGAATTGTTCTGCTGGGGATGGGGGGATATTTTACATTTGCACAGGATGGCACCGGTATGGTGAAAAAAGATACAATGCAAAAAGGCATGATGGGGATGGGCCAGATGAATCCCGGTTGTGCGATGTGCAGTATGAAGATGCAGATGGGCAAACCCATCCTGGTCGCAACAGGAGACGGCTCCGTGGTAGTCGCCGTGGGCTGTCAACTGCTTAAATATGACAAAGATTTGAATCTCGTGAAAGAAGCAGAGATCAAGATTGACATGGAAAAGATGAAAAAGAAAATGGAAGAGATGATGAAGACTTGTCCGATGTGTTCCAAGATGATGCAGCCGGGAACCAGTGAAAAGACAACTCCAGAAAAATAACGTTTATCCCGAGGTATGGAATCCGGATTTATAAGGATTTTCCCGTCCAACTATGGGAAATTTGGGAGTGAATCTGCACCCTGCGGTTTGGCAGTCGTTCCGATAAATGTAACAACCACCAGGCAATCAAACGCGATGAATTGCCTAACCACCAGCTATGAAAGGAAGATTTGATGATCAAGCCAATGCCTCGATCCAAAGCGACACCGCCATGTATACCTCGATAGACTTATAACGCTCCGAATCCTGCGCCGGTCGTGACTCCCAAAGCCACGCACGATAAAATTGCCCAGCGGGCATATGGCATTTACCTCCAGAAGGGGCGCCAGCAAGGACAACCAGGCTGGAAATGCCGGAGACTACACATCCGGCACAGATTCCAGCATGCCTTGGTGGCGATTAGTGTTTGGTGGTGGTCTAGTCGTAGCGTAACGAAAGGAGCTTTGTGATGAATCCTACAGACGGTATGATGAATCATACAACAGATGGATGAATGGCTGGACGGGCGGCGGGATGTGGATTTGGACGGTGATCGGCGTAGTGGTAGCGGTCCTGCTGGTCGTCGTGATTATCAAGCTGACCAAGAAATAATCGTGCGTTCACGACCCGCCTGTGAAGTGAACTGTAAACCATGAAAAAAAACCTATGCGGATCAAATTATCCACCGACAAAACCGTGAGTGAAGCTGCGGCTGCCTTGCAGGCCGCCGTCCAGGCGAATCACTTTGGTGTCATGCAGGTTCACGACCTCAAAGGGTCCATGGCAAAGAAGGGCGTGGAGTTCACCCGAGAATGTCTGATCTTCGAGGTCTGCCAGCCGCAACAGGCCAAGAAGGTGCTCGATCAAAATATGAGCATCTCCACCGCGCTGCCATGCCGGATCTCCATTTACGAAGAGGACAGTAAAACCATTCTGGCTACATTGAAGCCAACCACTCTTCTGGCGATGTTCAACACGCCGCAACTGGAAGGGGTGGCGCAGGAAGTGGAGGACACGATTGTTAAAATTATGAAGGAAGCGGCGGCAGGTTCCGCGTCAGGAAAAATCTGAAGGAGTGACAATGTACAAGCAAACACATGTCGGCAAGCCAGTATACTCTTTTATGCCTGTGGAAGTCGAAGGGTTTGATTCTCTGGCTGAGCTTGCTCTGGATATGCGATGGTCGTGGAGTCATTACGGGGACAAAGTATGGAGACAGATCGACCCGGAATTGTGGGAACTGACACAAAATCCATGGGTCATTTTGCAGACTGTTTCACGGGAAAAGCTTGAAAACTTATTGGCTAACGCCGAATTTCGCGGGGAAGTAGATGAGCTGTTGGAACTCAAGGACCGCAAGTCGGCAGCGCCTGCATGGTTTCAGCAAGCTCATCCGAAAACTCCGTTATCGTGTGTCGCTTATTTCTGTATGGAATTTATGCTGAGCGAGGCCCTGCCCATATATTCGGGCGGGCTTGGTAATGTGGCAGGCGACCAGTTCAAAGCCGCCAGCGATTTGGGTGTGCCGGTGGTCGGCATGGGGCTGCTATACCAGCAGGGCTATTTTCGCCAGGTGCTTGATAAGGATGGAGTGCAACAAGCCCTGTATCCATACAACGACCCGGGGCAATTGCCAATCACACCTTTGCGAAAACCAAACGGGGAATGGTTGCGGCTGGAAGTCGTGCTTCCTGGCTATTCGGTGTGGCTGCGTGCTTGGCAAGTCCAGGTCGGCAGAGTTAAACTTTACCTGCTGGATACCAATGACGCTGCGAACTTTCCAGCTCATAGAGGAATTACATGCGAGCTTTACGGAGGCGGGTCGGAGCTGCGACTTAAACAAGAGCTCATACTCGGGATTGGAGGATGGCGACTGCTCCGTGCGCTTGGCATCCGGCCGGAGGTCTGCCACCTGAATGAAGGACATGCTGCCTTTGCTGTGCTGGAACGCGCAAGAAATTTCATGGAAGATACAGGCCAATCTTTTGAAGCCGCACTGGCTGTCACGCGAGCTGGGAATCTATTCACCACGCACACTCCGGTAGCCGCTGGCTTTGACCGTTTCGCTCCAGCCCTTATTGAGCAATACCTTGAATGGTATGCCCGGGAAAGGCTTGGAATACCAATCCATGATCTGCTAGCTCTTGGGCGGCAAAACTTTAACGACTCGTCAGAGTATTTCAATATGGCTTATCTGGCCATACGAGGCAGTGGAACGGTAAATGGCGTAAGTCGCTTGCATGGGAAAGTCAGCCGGCACCTTTTTGAACCTCTCTTTCCAAGCTGGCCGGCAGACGAAGTGCCAGTCGGGTTCGTTACCAACGGAGTCCATACGTCCACCTGGGATTCGGCGGCGGCCGACGAACTTTGGACTGAGGCCTGCGGGAAAGACCGTTGGCTGGGAACGACAGAAACACTGGGCGAGAACATTCGCCGCATTTCCGACGCCAGGCTCTGGCAATTTCGTGCTGCGGCCCGTAAATCTCTCGTTGAATATGCCCGTGAACGGCTGTCTCGGCAACTGGCTGAGTCCGGCGCATCGCCCGAAATAGTTGACAATACAAAGTATCTATTTGACCCAAACGCATTAACACTCGGTTTTGCACGCCGCTTCGCGACTTACAAGAGACCGAATCTGCTGCTGCATGATCCGCAGCGACTACTTCGCCTGTTGACCGACACTCAGCGTCCTGTTCAACTCATTATCGCCGGTAAGGCCCATCCGAAGGACCAGGCAGGGCAGGAACTGATTCAGGAATGGACACGTTTTATCCGGCGGCCAGAGGTGCGTTCACATGCGGTATTCCTTAGCGACTATGATATGCATTTGACCGAGCACCTGGTACAGGGGGTGGATGTCTGGATTAACACACCACGGCGCCCATGGGAGGCAAGCGGAACCAGCGGTATGAAAGTGCTGGTTAACGGCGGTCTCAATCTTTCAGAACTGGATGGTTGGTGGGCCGAAGCATACACGCCGGAAGTTGGGTGGGCGCTGGGAGACGGTCAGGAACATGGCGATGATTCAGTCTGGGACACTGTCGAAGCAAACGCACTTTACAACCTGCTCGAAAACGAGTTGATCCCTGAGTTTTATAACCGTGATGAGAAAGGTGTTCCTAAAACCTGGGTAGCACGTATTCGTGAAAGCATGGCGATGTTGACGCCTCGCTTTTCAGCCAACCGCACCGTGCGAGAATACACCGAGCAGTATTACCTTCCGGCTGCGGCATCCTATCGTGCGCGTGCTTCCGATAACGGTGCGATGGGCAAAAAGCTGGTAAATTGGCAGCATACTCTTGAACAAAAATGGGCCGCGATGCATTTCGGCGAAATAAAGGTTGAAACCAACGGGCAGCAGCACATATTTGAGGTTGAGGTCTATCTCAACGATATCGACCCGAATGCGGTTCAAGTGGAACTTTATGCGGATGGAATAAATGGCAGTAGTCCGGTGCGGCAGGAGATGAAGCGAGACCGACAACTGGTGGGCGCGGTCAGAGGTTACATCTACCGCGTAACGGTATCAGCGACCCGGCCTGCAACCGACTATACGGCGAGAGTAATACCGAACTACGATAGTGTTGCGGTTCCTCTGGAAGCCGCTCAAATACTGTGGCAGCCCCGGTAATCTGACGCGTAAACCTCTCAACAAGGCCAAGACGATACAGCATACAGCAAAGGCATGAATGGAAATTTCAATGAAGACTCTAAACGCATCTCAGTACCCAGATATCCTTGAGAGAATTCGCCGCTTAAAACCTGTTCCGATTGGGTGTGACTAATGCCAAGAATGGCGGAAAACCTTGAATTGATGCAAATACGGGCGGTCGAGGTCTGTTGCCAAGTAGGAACGGGGAGTATTCTGGAATATGAAAATTCGCATTTTTGTGCCGATTTTTGGAAAAGTGACGGTAGGAAAGAATTTCTTGACTATGCAATAGGATTTTTGGTAAAATGATCGATGTCAAATGGAATATCCTAATGTTTTTTACCGCTTAAATGGGAAATATCAGGTAAGGTAAGTATTGATACTATCGTTGAATGGTAAGGGCTTGGTTGCGTAGCCAAGCGTTTAGTCCACCAGAGGCACATAAATATGGAAAATCCCAGATAATGTTTGTTTGAAACCAAACTGTAAACAGAAAGGACCTAGCTATGAGCTGGTATGTAATAGTTCCTGTTGGTATTGTCATAATGTTTTTCTTGGCAGGTATAAGGATTGTGCGTCCAACGCATCGCGGCCTTATCGAAAGACTTGGCAAATACAGGGGTTTTGCAAAGCCCGGTTTTAACTGGATTATCCCCGTAATCGACCGATTAATCCAGATCAATACCACAGAGCAGATGTTGAATGCGGAAAGGCAAGAAATTATCACAAATGATAATTTGAATGCGAAAGTAGATGCCCAGGTTTATTTTAAAGTAAAAGCTGATGAAGAGAGTGTTAAAAGTTCACAGTACAATGTAAATAATTATACCTTTCAGATAGTGAACTTGGCCAGAACAACTCTTAGAAATATTATTGGTACCTTGACTTTAAAATCGGCAAACAGTGAAAGGGATAAAATAAATGGGGAGCTTCTGAGTACTTTGGCTAAAGAAACTAGAAACTGGGGCATGGAAATAGTGAGAACCGAGTTAAAAGAAATTGACCCTCCCGCGGATGTCCAGGAGACGATGAACAAAGTTGTCAAAGCAAACAATGAAAAAGTGGCTGCTTTGGATTTTGCCGATGCCATTGAGAGACAAGCGGATGGTACGAAAAGAGCGGAGATTAAAAAGGCAGAAGGCATACGGCAGGCAAAGATCCTTGCTGCGGAGGGTGAAGCGGAGGCTATAAGGCTTGTTAATGAGGCAGCGAATAAATATTTTATTGGCAATGCTCAATTGCTAAGAAAGCTGGAGATGGTGGAAAAATCATTAAAGGATAATGCTAAGATAGTTGTTCCTACCGGCTCTGATCTTGTTAATGTCATAGGTGAAATGGCAGGCATCTTGCCGGTTAAATAAAACTAGGTGAAAGGTAATAAAAACTGGTAAACTCCTACGGCGGTCCATTAAACAATTGGTTTTGTCTTATCGCTTGGGAAAGAATCTGGCAAAAAGACGTTAAAGATTGTCCTCATTGTAGCGCAAGCGGGTTCTTGCCCATGCCTAACACCATATGCCCTTAAACTGGCTACGGTCTCTGCCGCCAAAGCCGGAGAAAAGCGGGAATTGGGTAGCCCGCAAACAGGCAAATCTCACTGTAAGTAAGGCAGATAGAAGAAAGAAAAAGTGGAAAACCTGACCGAGGTGGCATACTATAATAATACTTGCTTTGGTTTGACATTGTCCGCTACGGAGTTATAATGTTGTAATCTGATCTTGCTATTGAGGTTACAGTCAAACAGGGTACTTGGAGTAACCCAATGTTGCGACACACAAAATCCTACTTAATTACTGTGATTTTGTTTTTTTTCAGTTCCCTGATCCAGTTGGGCGGATGTTCGTCCCCTCCACCAAAAGGACAACCAAGCCGGATTCCGCTTGCCGATACGAGTCTGAACCGATTGACTACTGATCATCCGGAGCCTAATATGTCCCTTACCCAGGACTTCATTATTCCTGAGAATGCAGGTCCAGAAGATTATGTCCGTATGGTTTTGGAACGCAATCCGGCTCTTCAGGCAGCACGCTATGGTGTCGAACGTGCGGAAGCGAGGATCCCGCAGGTTACAGCCCTCGATGATCCGATGCTCGAAGTGGCCCCCCTCGGTGATATGGCAGAAACGGCCGCTGGCATGGTAGGGGTGATGACGGGGGTGAGCCAAAAACTGCCGTTTCCGGGCAAACTGCGTCACAGCGGCCTGGCGGCCGAGCAGGAAACCGGCGTGGCCAAGTCTGAATTAGAAATGACCCGCCTGAATCTTATCAACGAAACCCGGCGGGCCTATTGGAGCTATTACTACACTACCCGGGCCATGGAGTTGACCGCCGAAAGCCGTGAACTGCTGGCGGAATTTCAGCAGATTGCAGAATCCCAATACCGAGTGGGATTGGCCAATCAACAGGATGTGCTGCGCGCCTCGGTGGAATTGAGCAGTCTGGATAACGAATTGATTACGTGGGAGCAGCAGCAAACCACAGCGGCCGCCATGCTGAACAGTCTGCTGGCCCGGCCCGTTACTGCTGCTTTGCCCAAACCCCCCGGCGCCGACTCTGAGCAGATTACCCTGAAACTGAACTGGTTACTGGCCCAGGCGGAGCAGGCCAATCCGGAACTGCAGAGAATCCGTCAACAAATTGCCGCGGAACAGGAAAAGCTGGAGGTAGCCAGGTTACAGCGATGGCCTGACCTGACGGTTAGTTACAATTACAGTTTCGTCGAAGAGGAAGGGATGGCCCCGTCGCCGAGTGGTAAGGACCAGTGGTGGATCGGGTTTGGTGTCAACGTACCGGTATGGTCCCGGAAGTACGATGCGGCAGAGCGCGAAGCCAGGGCGGGGATCCATCAGGGCTCGGCGGAGCTGCAGGACGCTCGCAATCGCCTGGCATTTCGGGTGCAGGACGCCTATGTGCGGCTGGATACTCAGCAACGCCTGGTGACCCTGCTGCATGACGTCAGCATCCCGCAGGCGCAGCAGACGCTGGAGGTTTCGACCAGCAGTTACAGCTCGGGCAAGGTGGATTTTCTGACGCTGGTGAGTAACTGGCGGCAAGTGCTGGATTTCAAGTTGGCCTATCAACAGAGCCTGGCGGAGCTGGAGAGAAGTTTTGCGGAATTGCAGCAAACGGTGGGACGTGATTTGACGCGGCATTCGGATTCGATAACCCCATGAAATGCGATATCTTCGTGGATAGGTGTTTGACCCATTTGGATGTTGCGGTTGGAGAATAAAAAAATGGTGAATCAGGATGAAAAATCTCCTGTAAAAACTTCCCGGGCCCATCGGATATGGATGGCTGTGCGGATTTTGCAGGTACGGCTGCGTTTTATCGTGCTGATGGTTCTGGTGGGTGTTGTTGCGGGCAACTGGGAAGACATCATGAATCACTACGACCGCTGGCGCCGTCCGGCGACCGTGGCCGCAGGAGAGCAGATCCAGGAGATTGAGTATTATTGTGCGATGCATCCCAACATTATCCGGTCCGAACCAGGTAATTGCCCGATTTGCGGCATGCCTTTGGTAAAACGGGCCAAAACTACGCAGGGCGGGGAACTGCCGGTGGGAGTTTTGGCCCAGGTGCAATTAACTCCGCTCAAGGTAAAAATGGGCCGCATCGGTACTAGCCCGGTGGAGTACAGACTGCTAAGTCGGGAGATTCGGACGGTGGGTATCGTGGACTACGATGAGACGCGTCGCGCCTTCATCTCAGCACGGATTAAGGGCCGCATCGACCAACTGATGGTAAACTATGTGGGCCAGCAGGTGAAAAAGGGTGATCCGCTGGCCTTGATTTACAGCCCTGACCTGGTGGTGGCGCAGGAGGAGTTGCTGCTGGCAGTGCGGGGTCTGGAGCAGCAAAAAGGTAAGCCGACGGAGAAATCGGCTCAATCGCTGGTGGATTCGGCTCGGGAGAAATTATCCCTCTGGGGTATTACCCCCGAGCAAATCGAAGAAATCATTCAACAAGGCAAGTCCCAGACTCATCTTACCATTTATTCACCCATGACAGGAATTGTGACCGAGAAGAAAGTTCTGGAAGGACGGTACGTTAATGAGGGTGACGATTTGTATACCATTGCGGATCTCAGTCAGGTCTGGCTTCAGGCCAAGGTCTTCGAGGATGAAATCAAAGACATCCAGGCAGGGACGGCGGTTGAAGTGACCAGCACGACGTACCCCAATGAAATTTTCGCCGGTCGTATCGGGTTTGTGGCCTATCTGGTGGATCCGGCGACCCGCACGGTGTCAGCCCGCGTCGAAGTTTCGAATCCCGAGTACAAGCTTAAGCCGGGGATGTATGCACGAGCGGTGATTCGGCTGCCGGCAGGGACTGTGTCGGAGCCGAATGTACCTGCACCGCCAAATCCTTCCTCACCGGCCCCCGACGGCCCTATGGTCGATACCGAGCCTCTGGTTCGCGCGTATCTGACCCTTACCAGCGGTTACGCCCGTGATCAGACAGATCCCGCGACCGTTACAAAACTAATTGAGCAGGCACAGGCCATCAAAGAACATCTGAATCCGAACGCCGCCACTTCCGTTGAAACTATTATCGCAAACGCCCGGCAACTGGAAGGCAAGGACCTGGCGGAACAACGAAAAGTTTTGCAATCCCTCAGCCCTGCGGTCATTGAGTTTGTGCGAGCGCACCCGCCGCAAGCCCTGACGCTCTTCGTGGTTCACTGCCCGATGGTCAAGGCCGATTGGCTGACGGAAACCCGGCAAATTGCAAATCCCTATTACGGCTCAGCGATGCTGACATGCGGCGAAATCACCGGAGAAATCCACCCGTCTGCAATGCCGTCGGCAAAAACAAACGAACGTTTTGTCACGGGTTATTATTGCCCGATTTATCCGGATCAGCTCTTCGATCAGCCGCAAACCTGTCCCATTGACAAATTCCCGATCAAGCGGATGACGGTGGAGAAGGTTCTGGCCATTCCCATGTCGGCGGTGATTAACACCGGCGTCCGGAAAATCGCTTATCGGGAAAGTACCCCCGGGACCTTTGAGATGGTGGAGGTTGTTGTCGGCCCGCGAGCTGGAGAATTTTATCCGGTGCTGACGGGTTTAAACGCAGGCGATCAGGTGGCCACTCAGGGGGCCTTCCTGGTGGATGCGGAAAACCGGCTCAATCCCGCAGCGAGTTCACAATACTTCGGCGCTTCCGGCGGTCCGCAAGGTACAGAAGCTCCGGCCCATAGCGGCCATCAACATTAACGACAAGGGAAATTCCGCATGATCCCGCAAATTATAGAATATTCTGTCCGCAATCGATTCATTGTGATTCTGTTGACGGCAGTGGTGGCGGTCTGGGGTATGTATTGCGTGCTCAAAACTCCCATCGACGCTATTCCCGATCTATCGGAGAATCAGGTCATCATTTTTACCGACTGGATGGGCCGTTCGCCGAAGGAAATAGATGATCAGATCACCTACCCCCTCTCGGTGAACCTGCAGGGATTGGCCGGTGTGAAGGTAATTCGCTCCGCCAGCGAGTTTAACTTTTCGATGATCACCATCATTTTCGACGATGGCACCGATTTCTATTTTGCCCGGACTCGTGTCCTGGAACGGCTCAATATCGCCAGCACCTTCCTCCCTGCCGGTGTGGTACCCTACCTGGCCCCCGATGCCACCAGTCTGGGACAGATTTTCTGGTACACCGTCGAAGGAGATGGCTACAGTCTGGACGAACTGCGGGCTGTTCAGGACTGGTATGTGCGTTATCAGTTGTATGTGGCCGGTGTGGCTCAAGTAGCCAGTGTTGGCGGGTTCGTTCGTGAGTATCAGGTCGATATCGATCCGGACAAACTGCGGGCGTACAACATCAACTTGGGGGCGGTCTTCGACGCCGTGGCCCGCAGCAATATCGCCGTGGGCGGCAAGGTCTATTTTGAAGTCAACGCCGAATACCTCATCCGAGGCGTCGGCTGGCTGCGTGGGGTACGCGACTTGGAAAACGTGGTGGTGATGGAACGCGATGGTGTGCCGATTTACGTCCGCAACCTGGCCCAGGTTCAGTTGGGGCCCGAATTTCGCCGTAGCCTGCTGGAGAAAAACGGCCGCGAGGTAGTTGGCGGCGTGGTGATGATGCGTTACGGCGAAAATCCCCTCAGTGTGACTAAGGCCATCAAAGAGCGGATCGAGCAGCTCCAGCCGGGTCTACCCGCAGGCGTAAGGATTGTACCGTTTTATGATCGTACCCGCCTGATTGAAGGTGCTATTCATACGGTGACCGGGACCCTAAAGGAAGAATTGATTATCGCCAGCCTTGCCATCCTCCTGATCCTGACGCACCTGCGCAGCGCGTTTGTGGTCTGCATTACGTTGCCCCTGGCGGTATTGGTCGCGTTCACCCTGATGTTTTACCTGAAAATTCCCAGTAATATCATGTCGCTTTCCGGGATTGCGATTTCTATCGGGATCCTGGTGGATGCGGCGGTGGTGATGGTCGAAAATGCCACTCACGAACTGACCAAGCAGTTCGGACGCGAAAAAATCCGCGGCGACACCACGGAGATTGTCGTTCGATCCTGCCGGCTGGTCGGCAAGCCGATTTTCTTCGCGGTGATTATCATGCTCATTTCCTTCCTGCCGGTGTTCGCCCTGGGCGGTCAGGAAGGCAAGATGTTTCATCCGCTGGCGTTTACCAAGAGTTTTGCCATGGTGGGTGTGGCGCTGCTGGCCGTGACGTTTGTGCCGGCGATCATTCCGATTTTCATCAAGGGCCGGCTCCGCCGCGAGGAAGATAACTGGATCGTTCGCAGCTTCATCAACATCTATAAGCCGGTGCTTACCTGGCTGATGAAGGTGCCGGCGGTGGGCATCTGGTTTGTGGGGCTCCTATTTATACTAGGAACTGGATTTATCGGAAGCACCTCCCTTTTTCTTGGGGTACTGGCCCTGGCGCTCTTTTTCGGCAGCGTGTTCTTCCGCCGCTGGCATAGTCAATTGATCGCCTTGGTGCTGCTGGGGGCGGTGGCCCTGGTGGCCTGGCACTTCCCCAAGCTCGGTCGCGAGTTTATGCCGCCTATCGATGAGGGGAGTATTCTCGATATGCCGGTGACAGTGCCTCGCGTCTCCATCGCCCAGGCAGGCGATGACATTCGGGTTCGCGATCATATTATGGCCCACTTCCCTGAAGTCGATCTGGTGGTCGGTAAGGTGGGCCGGGCCGATACTCCCACCGATCCGTCGGGCATTGACATGGTCGAGACCGTCGTTACCCTGCGCCCGAAGGAATGGTGGCCCAAACGCAAGGTTCGCTTTGCAGATGCCCTGCTCGAAGCCAAAATCCTGATCGAGTTACTACAACACGCTGGTGACTTGCCCAATGATTTAAAAACCGATCAAGTCTCCGACCTGGCGACCAATGCCACCATGGAGGCTATCGTGCAGTTTGATCGGACGATGCGTGATTATGCCTATCGCCAGCAGATCGAGTATGAGCCGGTGCTGGCTCGACAACTGACGGTAGTCACCATTCATGATCTGCTCGAATTTTTCCAACAGAAAAAAATGCTCCTGCAGAAACCCACGGCTGCTCAAATTGACCAGCTGGCCGATGGGCTGCTCGTCGAACACGCTCTGCCTCTGGTGGAAGTGCCCCGTCGCGAGGAGTTAACGCGACTCATTACCACCGCTACGGAGAAATTAGCCCAGATGGGCTTTGTCAACCAGGCTCCTGAATTACTGCTACTGCCCTTCTCACCCTGGCTGGCAGCGCGGGATGCGGTGGCCACCGTGGTTGGCGGTGATAAAACTACCCTCTTTAGCCGTGAATTCGATCTTTTCGAGCAACGACTTCACCAGGGGTGGGTTAAGCGGATTAAATTGTTGAATTGGGAACTGGAGGACCTGGCCGGCTCCGCACTGGTGAACTCGTTGTTGGATGCGCTAAAAAATAACGCCAAGGCTGTGAATTTACCTTTCAAAGAACCAGCGGAAAAAGATCTGAAGACCATCAGGACCGAGCGAGAAAAGGAGTTTATCAAGAATAATTTTCTGTGGCATAAGAATAAGAATGATATTATCAAGGAAATAGACAGTGAACTGCAGATGCCTGGTTGGGGGAACATCTGGACGCAGCCGATCATTAATCGCGTCGATATGCTGGCCACGGGGGTGCGGACCATGATTGGTGTGAAAGTTTTTGGGCCACGCCAGGAAGACCTTACCAAAGAAATCAGCGAAAATGGCGTAAAAAAAACGGTTGTTAAAGAACCCGGCATTCAAACCCTGTCCAATGAAATTGCCGGCGTTTTACGGGCCGTGCGCGGGGCTGTGGATGTTTTTCCGGATCAGATCGTCGGCCGCAGTTACCTGCAAATTGACATTGACCGGGAAAAAGCCGCCCGTTATGGAGTGAATGTGGCCGAGATTGGAGAAGCGATTGAAGTGGCTATGGGAGGAAAGACCATTACGACCACCGTGGAAGGCCGGCAGCGTTTTCCTGTCCGCGTTCGTTACGCGCGGGATTTTTGGCAAACCGAGGACGCCCTGCGGCGGACCCTAGTCACCGGCCGGCGCAATAATGCTGTGGATTCGGAGAAACTCAGTACTGCCGATATAGGGCCGGGAATGGAGACCAGCGGTAATGCCAGCGCAATGCCCGGTGGTGAGTTCGTACAGATTCCTATTACCGACGTGGCGGACATTCAAGTGGTTGAAGGCCCCAGTGTCATCAAAAGCGAGAATGGCATGTTGCGATCTTACGTCCAGTTGAATGTGCGGGACCGGGATATTGTCGGTTTCGTCGAGGAGGCCCAGCGGGCGGTTGCGGAAAAGGTCAAACTGCCCAGCGGTTTCTATATTGAATGGAGCGGTCAGTTTGAGCATCAGGTTCGAGCCAAAAAAACGCTGCAGGTAATCTTCCCGATGGTGATTCTGCTGATTTTTATCATTTTGTATATGACGTTTCACGAGGTCCGCGACGCCCTGCTGATTATCCTGGCGGTGCCCGGGGCGCTGGTGGGTGGGGTGATTTTCCAGAGCCTGTTCGGATTCAATTTCAGTGTAGCCGTCTGGGTGGGCTATATCGCCTGCTTCGGCATGGCGACCCAGACCGGGATCGTCATGCTCGTCTATTTGCACGACGCCATTAACGCCTGCGGCGGCCTGGAGAAAATCACCTCTTCCGCCGAAGTCACCGACGCCGTGATTACCGGTGCCGTCCATCGTCTGCGGCCCAAGCTGATGACCGAAGGCGTGGCCATTGTTGGCCTGATGCCCATGCTCTGGGCCACCGGCGTCGGCGCTGAGGTTATGCGCCCCATGGCCGCCCCCGTACTCGGCGGCCTGCTCGTCGCCGATGAGGTGATCGATCTCTTGCTGCCGGTGATCTTCAACTGGTACCAATGCCGCCGTTGGCGCCGACTACATAAGTCATTTAATTTGTAAGATCCTGTGGGAAGTGCGATTGCCGACTGGGTCTAGTTCTACAGCAAACTAGAAAAGACGACGGGTTAACCGACAAAGACAAAAATGACCTCCTGTTCGGTATAGCAAACAAGGTTGATTTTATTGCCCAGTCGTTTGTGCGAAACCCAAAGGACACTCTGTGTTAGAGAATTTTTGAACCGGAACAAATTCGATTGTCCCTTGATTGCCAAGATTGAAAACCGCCAGGGGATTGAAAATATGGATGAGATACTGGAAGTTTCTGACGGTATTATGATTGTCCGCGGCGATATCATCAAGTTTACGGAAAGGGCACAGAAACGCGAGAATATGTAAGGCACCCCTTATCAAGTTTGTATATCTTTCTTTATTATCGCAGTTCTCGCTTGGCCAGCCAAAGCCCTGGCCCTCTGTGCCAGAATAAGTGAGACAGTTCCTTGCCATTAATTAGACTTGAGGGC
>CAZOMV010000104.1:0-20332 GCA_964580995.1 uncultured Pirellulales bacterium | reverse complement strand
CTGGAAAGCCGAAAGGAAGGGCGCATAACTGGCCACTAAATAAACTCGCTCACTTCAGCATTTAAGATTATACTAATCGCTTGACGGCTCCGCTTATATTCGGGATAATACCGCGATGAGTATTCCAGGAAGGAAAGCAGGAACCAAGCATGAATGAACAGCAAAATTTGAAAATCGACCTGGAGGAGGCCCGGCAACTGATTCATCAGGAGGCCCAGGCGATGCTCCGGATGGCAGCCGGGCTGGACCAGAACTTCTGCCGGGCGGCGCAGATGGTCTATGAGTGTACCGGCAGCGTCGTGCTTAGCGGCATTGGTAAAGCGGGGATCGTCGCCCAAAAAATCTCCGCTACCTTCGGCTCGACCGGAACTCCCAGCCACTTTCTGCATGCCGCCGAAGCCGTGCACGGTGATCTGGGCCGGCTTCGCAGTGAAGACCTGGCGATTGTCCTCAGCCACAGCGGGGAAAGCGATGAAATCGTCCGGCTGATTGCCCTGCTCAAACAACTGGGCATCACCATGATCGGCATTACCGGCAATCCCGATTCCGCTTTGGCCAAACACAGCAATGTAACCGTCCTGCTGGGCAAGATCGAGGAAGCCTGCCCGCTGGGCCTGGCGCCAAGTACCAGCACCACCTGCATGCTGGCGCTGGGCGACGCCCTGGCCCTGACGGTTATGAAGATGCGGAATTTCCAGGCGGACGATTACGCCCGGTATCATCCCGGCGGTACCTTGGGCCGGAAACTGGTAACCGTCGAACAGGCCGCCATGTTTTCGCCCGGCAAGGCCCTGCCCCAGGCTCCCGATCTTTGCACGGTACAGGAAGCCCTGCAAAAAGCGGAAGAAGCTTCCGCGTTCCGGTATGGATGCGTATTGCTGACAGACGAAAAAGGCAAACTCAGCGGCTTGCTGACCGATGGCGACCTGCGGCGGGGTATCAAAAAGAAAGGGAAAAAAATCCATGCCTGCCCGGTTCGCGATTTCATGACCCGCAATCCCAAAGTGGTCCGGCCCGATACGCTGGCCAGTGAAGCGATGGCGATTTTTCACAAGTATCGTATTGACGAAATTCCGGTGGTGGACAATGACGGCTACCCGGTCGGCCTGATCGACGTTCAGGATGTGGTAGCTTTGAAGGTGATTCAGTGAAAGATATAAACATTAAACTGCTGATTATGGATGTGGACGGTGTGCTGACCGATGGCGGGATTATTATTCACAACGATGGCACGGAATCGAAGAAATTTCACGTGCATGACGGCGCGTGGCTGCGCATCTGGAAGCGGCTGGGGCTGCAAACGGCTATTATTACCGGCCGGCAGTGCCAGGCGGTGGAGCACCGCGCCCGCGACCTGGAAATCGATTTTGTTTACCAGCAGGCCCATGACAAACTGGCGGTCTTTGAGCAATTAAAAGCCCAGTCCAACGTTCCTCCCGAGCAGATGGCGTATATCGGCGATGACCTTCCCGATCTGCCGGTCATGAAACGGGTGGGTTTTGCGGTAGCAGTGGCGGACGCAACGGAAGAAGCCAAGCTGGCGGCTCATTATGTGACCAGTGTCGAAGGCGGACGAGGCGCCGTTCAGGAATTAATCCAACTTCTTTTAAAACGGATGAATCTATGGGATCAGGCGATGGAAAAATACCGTCGCTGATTTGAAACGTACATTATGATGAAACGATTGCTATTAGTTCTGATAACCCTGGGCTGTTCTTTAACCGCTCTTCTGGTTTATCGCTGGCTGTCATCCAATATCGATGCGGAAATTGATTCCGCCAAAAATAATCCCGTAATCTCCCAGCCGATGACGGAGCCGGCCATCGAAAAAGAGCAGCAGCAATTTCTGGAAGTGGAAGACGTGGGCATCGGCCAGATTTCAGGGTTGCACTTTCAGGACCGCGACATAAATGGCAAACTTACCCGGGAATTCGGTTTCAAGGAACGCATCCGTAGCGAAAAAGATGTCCTTCTCATCAGCGAACCCTGGACAAAAATCTATCTTAAAAATGGTCGGATTATTGAGGTTCGCGCCGAAAGAGGCGGCATCCCGTTGGAAAGCTCTGTAGGAACCTTTAAATATCCCGAAAGCGGCTTTTTGGAGGGTAAGGTACGGATTGTAATGTACCGCCAGGAAGTGGCGAATACGGCGCCGGAGATACGACCGCTGGAGCTGACGGTGGAACTGGACCGAATCGTTTTTGAGCGAGACATGTCCCGTCTGATATGTTCCGGCCCGATTCATGCCCAATCGGATACCTTTGAACTCGAAGGCAACGACATCAGCTTGATTTACGACCAGTTGAATGCACGGCTGCAGGAACTGGAACTGAGAAATCTGCAACGATTAACCGTGGCTCGCAGCGCGATTGAGCCCAGGGAACAATCTCACGAAACAAAGTCATCTACCTCATCCGGTGATACGAAGGGCACATCGCCAGAAAAGAAAAACATACCCTACCGGTTCACCTTGTTCGATAAGATACGGATTGATTTGGGCAAGGAGCAAATACTGGCAGATCTGCTGGAAATTGTCACGGATATAAATCCCGCCCAAATGGAAGAAGATACCCCAAAAGCCGCAGACAAAACCGCCCATGCCGACGATCCGAAATCTCTTGCATCCGGGGAGGCCGCTCCGGCGGCCGATGATACCCAGCCGCCGGTAACCATCATCTGCAGCGGCTCGCTCCGGATTGCGGTCGCTGAGGACATCACCCCCGCCGAACACGGAGATCAGCCGCAAATGCAAGTCCGGCTGGAAGGCCAGCCGGCATATATTCTGCGCGATGGTGAAGCGGTCGTGGAATCCGATATTATGGTCTATGACCGGTCGCTGGAACAATTCAAGCTCAACAGCCGGGATAATCGCCCGATCCGGTTAAACATTTCCGAAGAATCCCGGGCCACCGCCCAGCAGGAGATTCAACTGGAACTGGATAAAGGACTGGCCACGCTAATCGGCCCGGGCCAGGTGGAGCATTTGGCGCAGGACACCAACCAGCCGGTTCGGATCGATTATCAGGACCAGATGAAAATAAAATTTACACCTCAGACCGGCCTGCGGCTTTCCGAAGACTCTCTGGGTAGCCTGGGGGTGGAAAAGATGAACCTGGTGGTGGAAGAGCTGGCATTTGACGGCACCCTGCATGTGCGGGATGAAAAGGGAGAATTATCCGCCGGGCAGGGCTTGTTAACCTTCTATGAACCCAGCCAGCCGGTTGATTCCACCAGCGCAGATCCCAACAACTATCCTATGCCCCCCATTCGTTCGATCCATCTGTCCGGCCATATCCGGGCACAGGGTGAGAACCTGAATTTCTCCGCGGAAAAACTCACCGCCAATTTTGAACTGGCAAATGACGGTAAATCATTCCCGAAAAATATGCAGCTCGCCGGCAATGTCTTTTACGAAGATCCGAATTATCTGATCGAAGCAGGGGATACAATTACCCTGGAATTTGCCGCTAAAACTGACAGCCCGGCCGCCTCTAAAACCTCAGACAAACCTCAATCACAATCCAGTCTGGGGATAGATCAACTGTGGAAAGACATCCAGCCCGTTTATGCCCTGGCGGAAGGAGCCGACAGCAAAGTCCGGATCACCGCCAAACAGGAAAATTACCGGATTATTGGAGACCGTGCGGAAATAGACCTTCTTCAGGAAATTTGTACAGTGTCCGGTCAGCCTGCCCAGGTTCTCGAAATGAATGGGCAAAACACCCTGCAAAATAATCTGATTGTGGCGGATATTAGAAGAAAATTCTGCCAAATGCCCGGAACGGGTGATCTCGATGCCCTCCTGCCCGGGGACCTGATGGGCAGCAGCTCATCCGAACCGGTTCCGTTTCATATCGTCTGGCAGGAGGGAGCCATATTCGATCTGAAAAACGGCAATATCTCCCTGCGGAATGTTCAGGCTGATTCCCAATTTTCCCAAGACAATCAACGGATGGAAAACCGGATTACCTGTTCCGGCATGACGATCCAATTTTTGGTGGAACAATCTTCCCTTCCCAATCCGGAGGTCTCTGCTGAGAAGGAACCCTCTCTTTCCTTCGATACCTTGAAGAATCTGAATACCTTTACTGCCGAAGGGCCTTCCGTGTCTTTCATCAGCAAAGGATTCGATCCGTTAAACAACCAGTTATTCAGTTTGGAAATGGAAGCCCGGCAACTAACCTTTGACAAAGCTGCCAATACCCTGCTGGCCCAGGGCAAAGGCTGGATTGAAATTATTAACAATCAAAAACCGAAGGACACACCAAAAACCGAAGAAAATCCTCAGGATCCACTGGCAAATATGTTCAGCAGCCGTGGTTCCAGCAGCTATACTCTTATAGATTTTACCGACCAGATGCGTCTGCTGCCGGACCAGAAGAGCCTCCAGTTTACCGGCGGAGTTTCTATGGACCATATTCCGCTAAAGGAAAGTGTTCAACTTACAGAAAAAGGTATCCAGCTGCCGCTGCCG
The DNA here is from genome assembly GCA_964580995.1 of uncultured Pirellulales bacterium. Classification (GTDB taxonomy): domain Bacteria; phylum Planctomycetota; class Phycisphaerae; order Sedimentisphaerales; family SM23-30; genus JAKJEP01. The sequence goes on along the minus strand of CAZOMV010000104.1, from coordinate 15,858 downwards.
GAAAATGTCCAGCTTACCGAAGAAGGCATCCGGCAAATCGAGGGCTTGATGCGGCTAAACTGCCAGGATCTCGGACTGGCTATGGCAACGGCTGATACCAATGCTCAGAATACTCCCGCGGTCAGCATCGACATGGGCCAATTACAGGAAATCACCGCCGCGGGAGATGTTTTCCTGGAATATGTGCACAAAGCCGGCTCCAGCCATATCTTTACCTGTGAAAATCTGAATTTCAACCGGCAACAAAATCAACTTCAACTGACTGGTTCCGAAACCCTGCCCGTCCGTTTCAATCAGATGCAATTTCTGGACTTCACTTATGACCTGACCACCGGCCAATATCAGGGCACCCCCTTCGGGCAAAGCGAATTTTCCACCCGCTAATCCGGACTGGTATCACTGCCTTTGAAAAGCTGTTTCTGCCGCAAAATATGAAAGTAATGCTGGGCGAAACGATGGGCTTCGTCGCGGACGTATTGGAGCAGACGCAGGGCTGAATTATGACGAGACAATTTTACCGGCTCGCTGCGGGCCTGCACAAAAACCAGCTCTTCCTTCTTGGCCAGCGACACCACCATCGGCGGTGAAAACGGCATGGCGGCAAATGCTTCCTGCGCCGCATGTAACTGCCCCAGCCCGCCGTCGATCAGAATCACATCGGGAAAAAGCTCCTCATGTTCCCCCGCGTGCCGGTAGCGGCGGCGGAGCACTTCCTGGATCATAGCGTAATCGTCGATTCCTTCCGTTTCTTTAATGCGAAACCTGCGGTATCCCTTTTTGAAGGGCCGTCCGTCGATGAAGCATACCAGCCCCCCCACCGCTTCCTGTCCCATGATATGGGCGATATCCACACCCTCCATCGTCCGAATCGCGCGGGAGAAACCCAGGATTTGCGCCAATTGTTCCAGTCCCGCCGCCGGGTCCGCCGCAAACAATTCCGGCTGCACATGCTCATCCACCTCCCCCCGGTCATCCAGGCTCTGCAAGGCCTTCATCTCATCCCGCAGCCGGGCCGCCTCCTCATAATTTTTTTTCGCCGCCTGTTCCTGCATCTCCCGTTCCAACTGCCGCAAAACCGCCGCCCGTTTCGATTCCAGAAAATTCCTCAACCGCCGGATATCCTCCCGATACGCCTCCGCGCTGATCCGGTCGCCGCAGGGGGCCGTGCACTGTTTGATATCATGCAAAATACAAGGCCGGAAAAATCGACGGTTTTCATCCGTTTGGGAAATATCCAGCGTACAGGTCCGAAATTTGAACACCCGCTGGAGCACCTGTACCACCCGACGCAGGTCCGCCGCGCTCAAAAACGGCCCGTACAGCTTACTGCCCCGCGGCCGGGGCGTGCGGGTTACATACACTCCCGGAAAATCGTCCGAGGTGGTGATTTCCAGGTAGGGAAAGCTCTTGTCATCCGTCTGGCGGCTGTTATAGGGCGGCTGAATATCCTTGATCAGCCGGGCTTCCTGCAATATGGAATCCACCTCACTGTCGCATTCCAGATAGGCAATATCCGCCGCTTTTTCGACCATTTCGACGATTTTCGGCCCCCGCGACTGTATCAGGTCCGCTCCCGGCTGGAAATAGCTGGCCACCCGGTCCCGCAGCGACTTGGCCTTACCGATATAAAGAACCCGGCCTTCGGAATCTTTCATCAGATAAACACCCGGCCCAGCCGGAAAATCCTTGATCTTCTGGCGAATATCGTTAAATCTAGTAGTGTCTTTCTCAGCCATAACGTTATTATATAGGTGCCGGTGCTGAGGGTCAATGAACTCAGGATGGCCCCAGGATGAAATGAAAATTATCGTATCAAGGAGACCAAGCCATGCCGGATAGTCAGGTTGCCATTGTTATGGGCAGCGACAGCGATTGGACCGCCATGAAGGGCTGTGCCGATACCCTGAAGGAATTTGCCGTTCCTTTCGAAGTCCATATTATGAGTGCCCACCGCAGCCCGGAACTCACCGCCCAATATGCCAAAACCGCCGCGGCCAGCGGTCTGAAAGTCATTATTGCAGCCGCCGGTATGGCCGCCCATCTGGCGGGGGTTATTGCCGCCCATACCACCCTGCCCGTGATTGGCGTACCCATGGAGGCCGGAAGCCTCCAGGGAATCGACGCCCTGCTTTCCACCGTCCAGATGCCCCCCGGAATCCCCGTTGCCACCGTGGGCATCGGTTCTGCCGGGGCCAGAAATGCCGCGCTGCTGGCCATCCAGATCCTGGCTTTGAACAACAGAACCCTGGCCGATAAGCTGGTACATCATAAAAATCAGCTTATCGAATCCGTCCAGAAAAAAGACAAAAAACTGCAACAGGAATTCCATAACGAATAGGCCATTATGAAAATTGAAACCATTAAATGGATCGGCGAAACAGATGGTTATGTCGATATGATCGACCAGACGCTTCTGCCCTCTGAATACCGGCGAATTGCCGTACATGACGTTGCGGGCCTCTGGCAGGCGATTAAAACCCTTCAGGTCCGCGGCGCCCCGGCCATCGGGATTGCCGCCGGATATGGCGTAATACTGGGATTGCAAAACATCCCAGCCGATGCGAGTATCGAACAACTGCAAAATCAGGTTCAGCAAACCTGTGATTACCTGGCCACCAGCCGGCCTACCGCCGTAAACCTGTTCTGGGCGCTGGAACGCATGAGAAAAACCGCCCAGCAGTGCCAGGCAGCCCGGCCGGCCGATTTGAAACAACGTTTATTAGCGGAGGCCCACGCCATCCGCACGGAAGATGCCTCCATGTGCCGGGCTATCGGGGAAAATGGCGCAGCTTTGATACAGAACGGCATGTCCGTATTGACCCATTGCAACGCCGGCGGCCTGGCCACCGGTGATTATGGCACAGCCTTGGCGGTCATGTTCATGGCCCATGAGCAGGGCAAACAATTTCATGTTTACGCCGACGAAACCCGCCCCCTGCTGCAGGGCGCCAGGCTAACCGCCTGGGAGCTGATGCAGCGGAATATGGATGTCACCCTCATCTGCGATAACATGGCCGGCCACCTGATGAGCCTGGGAAAAGTCCATTTGATTATTACCGGCGCTGACCGCATCGCCGCCAATGGCGACACCGCCAACAAAATCGGAACCTACAGTCTGGCCGTGCTGGCCCGGGCGCACCATATCCCCTTTTATATCGCCGCCCCGTCCAGCACGTTTGATCTGTCGATTCCCGACGGTTCATCCATACCCATAGAAGAGCGAAATCCGGAGGAAGTCACCCAACCGTGGGGCCGCAAACTCGCTCCCGCCGGAGTCAAAGTTTATAATCCCGCTTTCGATGTTACCCCCCGTGAATACATTACCGGCATCATTACCGAATGCGGCATGATCCCACAACCTAATACCGAATCAATTCACAAAATCATGAAATCCTGCTAATCCGCTGGCAACCTCAATTAGCGGCCACAACTTCTTCGATTTCCGGAACCCTGCTGCGCAGATGGCGCTCGATACCCATCTTCAGCGTCATGGCCGCGCCGGGGCAGCCCTTGCAGGCACCGCGAAAACGAATCTTCACGACCTTCCCTTCGATCCCCACCAATTCGCAGTCTCCGCCGTCCCGCTGCAAAAGAGGCCGAATCTCATTGATTCCCTCTTTGATTTTTTCCTCGAATGTTTTTTCTTCCGTCATTATGGACTCCTGTAACAATCCAATTTTTTCGGTTATTTAAAAATTAAACAGTAAGCACGATACTGATTTTTCCTGCCATATTATAGTCTGGGTAACTTTGGGAAACAAGATTATAAATCCTATTTATTTGCCGGTAACGCCAAAAGTCAATATTGACTTCCAAAAACGGCTCTGGCTCCCCCATAACAAGGGGACGACGAGCTTTTGACGCCGGCGCCTTATTTGGCGGCCAAGACTACCTGGGTTTATTGGCTGCCGGAGCCGCCGCAAAACCGAAAATATTCAGGTCTTCGTCTTTATGGGCATCCTGCAGCCGCTGGCCTACATACTCTTTGTCGATCACAAATTTCTTGACTTTGCTGTCGGAGGCCTCAAAACTAATCTCTTCGAGCACTTTTTCCATTACCGCATACAATCGCCGGGCACCGATATTCTGCTGGGTACTGTTTATATGAAAGGCCCGTTCCGCCATTGCCGCCACCCCGTCGTCCGCGAATTCGATGTGTATTCCTTCCGTTTCCATCAGTGCTACCTGCTGCACTGTCAGGGAGTTTCTCGGTTCGGTCAAAATCCGGCGAAACTGCTGCTGGTCGAGGTCATGCAGCTTGACCCGGATCGGAAACCGGCCCTGCAGTTCAGGCATGAGGTCGCTGGGCTTGTTGCGGCTGAAGGCCCCGGCGGCAATAAACAGGATATGATCCGTCCGCACCAGGCCATGCCGGGTATTTACCGTCGTGCCTTCCACCAACGGCAGCAAATCCCGCTGCACTCCCTCCCGCGAGACCTCCGCCCCGAAATGGTCGCCGCCGCTGCAGATCTTGTCGATCTCATCCAGAAAAACCACTCCGGAATTTTCCGTCCGCTGAATGGCGGTTTGAATCACTTTGTCCTGATCCACCAGTTTATCCAATTCCTGCTGGCGGATCACCTTGCGGGCATCCTGAATCGCCATACGTTTCTGGGCGGAACGGCTGGGCATGATTTTTTCAAAAAAATTCTGCATTTCCGGTTCCATCTGATCCATGCCCACATTGGATAAGATATTGATGGGCATCGCTTTTTCTTCTACCGTAATCTCGATTGTGCGTTCTTCCAGAGAACCGCTGCGTAGCTGTTCCCGCATCTTACTGCGGGACCTTTCATACCGATCCTCCACCTCACCATCGGCGTCGGGGGTTACCTCATGATGCAGCGGCCGGGGCAAAAGACCATCCAGAATCCTTTCTTCCGTCGCCCGCTCCGCCTCTTCTGCATGAAAACCTGCCTGCTCCTCCCGCACCATTTGGATTGCCCGTTCGATCAGATCACGTATCATGCTTTCGACATCGCGGCCGACATACCCCACTTCCGTGAATTTCGTCGCCTCTACCTTGACAAAAGGCGCTCCGACCAGAGCCGCCAGCCGGCGGGCAATCTCGGTTTTTCCCACTCCCGTGGGACCGGCCATGATAATATTCTTCGGCGAGACTTCCTCGCTGATCTCTTCGGGAAGCTGCTGGCGACGCCAGCGATTCCGCACCGCAATCGCCACCGCCCGCTTGGCGTCATCCTGACCGATGATATACTTATCCAGCTCCGTCACAATCTGACGGGGGGTTAATTCCTTACTTGAAATCATATCCAATTTTCCTCTATTTCATTTTAGCCAATCCTGCTTATACTACATAGTAAAGAATCGGTCAATCGTGATATTCAGGACTGATACTTCGTCGTCGCAATTGTCCGCAGGCGGCTTCAATCGAGCGGCCCCGGGATTTTCGCAGATGAACATTGATGCCCTGCTTGGCAAGACGCTGCATAAAGGCCTGGACAGTCTCGGCGGAAACTGGTTTATAACCGGTTTGAGATACTTCGTTATAATGAATCAAATTCACATTGCATCGCGATCGTTTGGCCCAGCGGGCCAGATGATCGGCATCCTGCAGCGAGGAATTTACACCCGCCAGCAGAATATACTCCAGCGTCACCTCCCGATGCGTCTGCTGATAATAATAATCAATCGCGGCAAAGAGTTCCTCAAGTTTAAATTTCGCCGCCCACGGTATCAACTGCTCCCGCAATTCATCCACCCCCGCATGCAAACTGACAGCCAGCGTGATTTGAAACGGCTCCTTCGCCAGTTTTCGGACCGCCTGCGGCAAGCCGATGGTACTCACCGTAATATGCCGGGCCCCAATCCCCAGCCCCCACTCCGCGTTCATAACCCGGATCGCCCTCAGGGTATTTTTATAATTCGCCAACGGCTCCCCCATTCCCATAATTACCACATTGCTGATCCGTTGCCCCGGCTCCATCTGCCTCTGCACCCAGAATAGCTGTTCCACAATCTCCCCCGCCTCCAGCGACCGCTCCAATCCCGTTAATCCCGAGGCACAAAAAACACACCCAACCGGACAACCCACCTGCGTTGAAACACAGACCGTCCGCCGGTCCTGATCGGGAATATACACCGTCTCGGTCAGCGCCCCATCCTGCCAACGCAGCAGCAGTTTTTTTGTCTGATCATCACACTCGATCACCTCCTGTAAAGCACCCTGCCGCAAAAGAAAATTTCCCGATAAATCCTCCCGCAGCTCCCGCGGCAGATTGCCAGCCTGCTCCCACCGTTCCACCGGATGCCGGTACACCCATTCCAGTATCTGCTTCACCCGGTATCCCGGATAGGAACGCCCTTGTATCCACACCGCAAGTTCTTCCTGACTATATCCCAGAATACTATTCATCATATTACGAAAGTTTCAACAAGGAGCCATAAACCTTCAGCGTTTCCGGCAACTGCGTACGGGCCGACAAATAGGCGGATTCAATAATTGCGACATTTGCCAGATGTTCCTTGGCGGTACTGACCGGCTTGACCTCCGGATCCAAAAGACTATCCCCCAATTGACGGAGTTGCTGTGCGATCATCCAGGCCTCATCGACCTGGTAGTCGTCCTGTTTGATGATTTCACCCTTTACATCATGAACACGCAAAAAATTCTGGTTCACTTCAATCGTCCCTTCCGTACCATGCAGCGACAGCAATTCATGTTCCTTCCCGATCATCCAACTGCTGATCAGATTTCCCATCGCACCATCGGGAAACTTCATTGCCAGAATCGCGGTATCCTCCGTACGGTATGGCGGCAAAACCCGCTTGCTGCAAAAACTGGTATTGAGGCTGTACAGCCGCTCTGGCACCCCCAAATTCCAGATTATCTGATCTACCATATGATAAGCCATTTCCAGCAAAACCCCCCCGCCGGCCAAAACCGGATCACCTCGCCATTTGAAATCCCCCTGAAAATGGCTGAAACTCTCCGCCCGGAGCAAATAAATTTTCCCGATCGGATCCCCCGCTAAAACGTGATGGCCCTGCAAAAAACCGGGGGCAAAACGCTTGGGGGCGCTAACATGAAAACGCAAGCCCGCTTTCTCCATCAAATCGTGCCATTGCATCGCCTCCGGTAAAGACCGAGCCAGCGGGGCTTCCTTAAATACATGCATCCCACCCTTTGCCGCCAGTGCAATACACTCCCCGCATAAAAACGTCGGGATGGTTAAAAATAAAACGTCCAGTTTCTCCTGCACAATCAGGCTGCGGTAATCATCATAGGGCTGGGCATCGTACTGCTGGGCATATTCCCTGGCCAGTTCCCGATCTTTATCAGCAATCGCCTGAATTTTATACAGATCGTTAGCCGCCAGTGCCTTCAAAACCAGAGCACCGTAACCTCCCACTCCAATAATCCCCACTCGAAGATCGTGCATAAATTATCTGCCCCTTACCATAACATTATTTACAACCACAGATTCGATACTCCTCTTGACTGCCTTCCTCCGCCGAATTCTCCCGCTCCACATCATTGATCCGATCATCCACCGGCAACTTGCCGATCCCAAATCCCGCCACATCCGCCAACTGTTCCTGCGTCTTTGGCCAGGCATATGGTATCAGCGCGGATATCAGGCTTACATTTTCGATTTCATATCGCTGTTTATATTCATCCACAAAATGATCTTTCCGATTATAAATCAGCTCGCCAAATAGCACCCGCTGCGGATCAAAGTCAATCTGAAAACCCCCGCAACTTCCCAGATAATCCTTTAACGCCTGATCGAACTGCTCTTCCAGTTGTTCACCGCGGTAAATCTTTTTCGCCAGATAAGGCCCGGACAATCTCGGCTGACTCAACGCCGGCAAAATCCGCCAATCCGTTTCGACAGTCATTTGCTCTGCGATTTGAGCCAGAGACATCTCCTGGCCAGCCACCGAAAAAATCAAAACCGAACCAAAGTCCGCCGGTATCTTCCCCTGCGGATAAAACTCCAATCCTCCCCGCAGCGAACCGGCATTATACACATTCAGGTAAAATGCCAGCCGCGATTTTTCATTATCAAATATCATGGATTGGACCGGATCGATATTCCCGATAAATAACAGAAAACAATCCAACTTGTTTCGGGCTTCAACATCTTCCGCCAGCTTGCGATAATCGATTCGACCATCCTCGCGTACATAATCATCCAGAACCTGCTGATACAGCCCAACCGCTTCTTCATAAGTGGAAACGGCCGGCGGCACGGAGTTACAATCGAACCGCAATACGGTCCGCTCGGCTGGACCGGTGCATCCCGCCAGAACCAATAATACCAGCCCGCAAAACCGCGTTTGCCAAATCCCGCGAGCCGCAAAATTAAATTTTGTCCGCTTAATAACGATAATGCTCCGGTTTAAACGGCCCATCTACACTAATTCCCAGATAATCCGCCTGCTTTTTGGTCAGCCGGGTCAGTTTTGCATCCAGCCGACCCAGATGCAGCCGGGCCACTTCCTCATCCAGTTTCTTGGGAATCGTGTAAACACCCGGCTTCAAATTCTCTTTCGTTAGCATGAGCTGGGCCAGACTTTGGTTCGTAAAACTATTACTCATCACAAAACTGGGATGCCCGGTCGCACAACCCAGATTCACCAGCCGGCCTTCGGCCAAAACCAGGATGCTTCGTCCTGACTTGAGATGCCAAAGATCCACTTGGGGTTTTATGGTTTCCCTGGTACATTTCGGGGTAGTTTCCAGGTAGTTCATATCGATTTCGCTATCAAAATGACCAATATTACATATAATTGCCTCGTTTTTCATCCGTTCCATATGTTCCCCGCGAATCACATCGCAGCAGCCCGTGGCCGTGACAAATATATCCCCCTCTTCCACAACTTCTTCCAGTGTCTGTACTTCGTAACCTTCCATCGCTGCCTGCAAGGCACAAATCGGATCGATTTCCGTAATAATCACACGGGCACCAAAATTCCGCATACTTTGGGCCGACCCCTTCCCGACATCACCATAACCGCATACAACCACAACCTTTCCAGCCACCATAATATCCGTCGCCCGCTTGATTCCATCCGCCAGCGACTCCCGGCAGCCGTATAAATTATCAAACTTCGACTTCGTCACCGAGTCATTCACATTGATGGCAGGGAAAAGCAGTTCACCTTCTTTTTGCATCTGATACAAACGATGAACACCGGTCGTTGTCTCTTCGGATACTCCCCGAATTTTCGCTGCAACATGGGTCCACCGCCGGGGATTGGTTTTGAGACCTTCCCGCAGCCGGTTCATAATAATCCGCATCTCCTTGTTATCACAAGGTTTATCAAGCAGGGAAGGATCCTTCTCCACCTTCACCCCCTGATGAACAAACAGCGTCGCATCCCCGCCGTCATCCACGATTAAATCCGGCCCGGAACCATCCGGCCAGGTCAGCGCCTGCTCCGTGCACCACCAGTAATCCTCCAGCGTTTCGCCCTTCCAGGCAAAAACCGGCGTCCGGCCGGCTTTTACAATCGCCGCGGCCGCATGATCCTGGGTTGAGAAAATATTACAGGAAGCCCATCGCAGATCTGCACCCAATACCTCCAAAGTCTCAATCAGTACTGCAGTCTGGATAGTCATGTGCAGGCTGCCCATGATTTTTTTCCCTTGCAGCGGTCTTTCCTTGCCGTATTTCGCCCGAATCGCCATCAAACCCGGCATTTCATTCTCCGCCAGAGAAATCTCTTTTCGACCCCATTCTGCTAGAGATATATCCGCGATTTTGTAAGCAGGAGATGCACATTCCATAACATTTTCCATTATTCTACCTCAAATTTAAAGTATTTCTATTTCCTTATTATGACTGATTTTACGAATTTTACCACCCAACAATCAGCATTCCTTACAACTTTATACAGTACCCCTCTTATAATTTATCTCCAACTAGTGAATACTTTATATCTCCACTGGCAAAGCGTCAAGGGGAAAACATAACTATTTGAAATATTTAGTGATAAGTAAAACCATTCTTCAACGCACTACCGAGGAAGTAACCCCTTCAAAAGCCTTGATGGCCCCATTATCCAGTCGCAACAACAAACCTTGCTCGGGACAAACATCGATCACTCGGCCGGTAAACTGTATGCCATTGACCATAAGAGTGATTTTCCGACCGATCTCATCGCAGCGTACCAGCCATTCATCGTGCAATACATTCGATTGACCCTCACCCAGCCGCCCTAGCCAACGGTCCACCTGCCGTAATAATTCACGAGCCAGTCCGACCCGGTCCACCTCCTGGCCGGTTGCCTGCCTTAAGGACACCGCGGTGGCACGCAAGGGGGCCGGAAAATCATCCGGCATTTGCTGGCAATTGATTCCGATCCCCATGACATATACAATCCTGCCGCCAATCGTTCGCGATTCCACCAGCGTCCCCGCCAGTTTTCGACCAGAGTGGTAAACATCATTCGGCCATTTGATCTGGAGTTTCAAACCACAGGTCTTTTCCACCGCCTGCGCCGCCGCCAGGCCCGCCATTAAAGTCAAAGCCTGGCCGCGGATGCCTTGAACCTCTTGCAGCAGCACAGAAACAAGAATGGAACTGCCCCTGGCCGCCGCCCACTCGCGCCCCAGCCGCCCCCGACCGGCTCGCTGGTGCTCAGCAAAAACCGCCAGACCGTCATACCCTTTTTCCCTGGCATGATGCCAGGCTATATCATTGGTACTCTCCGTACTTTCGTAAACCAGTATTTTCCTACCCACTCGTTTCGTAGCAAGGCCATATTCGATAATTTCCGAACGCAATTCCCGGATCACACCTGCCAGCCGATAGCCATAAGCAGGCATCGACTCGATCTCGTGGCCAACCCGCTTTAATAATTCGATCTGCCGATTGACCTCTGCCGGTGCAAGGTGCAAGGTTCTGCTGATCACTTCCATGCCCAGCCACCGCCCCAACCGCTGACGCAATAATTCCAATACCGCCAGCCCTGCCGTTTCATACGGTTCGATATGAATATGTTTCGTCATTGTAAATCCAACCCGATATCCAGACTGCGAATCTGATGGGTCAGCGCCCCCACCGAGATTCGATCCACTCCTGTCTGGGCGATCTGACGAACCGTATCCAGTAACACTCCGCCGGAGGCCTCCAGTAAAATGGTGCCCGCCGGATTCACCTGGTCCCGCATCTGAACCGCCTGCGCCAATTGCGGCGGCGTCATATTATCCAGCAGAATCATATCCACCCCCGGAACTTGCAACACCTGCTGCATCTGATCCAGCGTATCGACCTCGACTTCGACAAATCGAGGAGGCGTTGCCAGCCGCCGAATGTTTTCGATGGACTGCTTCAAACCCTCGATCAGATTCCTCTGCCCCAGCGCCGCCAGATGATTATCCTTAATCAGGACCGCGTCATATAACCCCTGGCGATGGTTTACCCCCCCACCGCAGCGAACCGCATATTTCTCCAGGTCCCGCCACCCCGGTGTTGTCTTGCGGGTATCGCAGATCATGGCTCTGGTTCCGGCTGCCGCCTCCACATAGGCGGCGGTCACGGTCGCGATCCCGCTCAACCGCTGCACGAAGTTTAAAACCACCCGCTCTGCCGCCAACAAGGAACGTAGAGGACCGTTGATTCGGCCTGCTATCGCCCCCGTTTTTAACTTCTGGCCATCGGCAAAATAAATCGCCAGTTTCAGCCGCAGGTCATATTCCCGCAGCACCTCCTTAACCACAGCCATCCCGCATAACACCCCCGCTTCCCGAAACACAATATCCGCTTCACCCTGCTGGCCGGCAGGAATCGTAACTTCGGAGGTAATATCCCCCTCGCCTAAATCCTCCTGTTTGGCCAGTTTGATTAATGTTTGATATTTTTCCCGATCAGGTTCTCGCATTTTTTCGTTTCCTGGTTCTTTTAACTTTGGTTTTTCCTTGGCCAATTTCCGGCATCTCCTGCAACTCGGTAATCTGGTCCCGAATTTCCGCCGCCGTCTCGAACTCCAACTTTTCCGCCGCTTCCAGCATTTCCTTCTCCAGCAGGGCAATCAGTTCCTGCCGGTCATATTCCTGCTCGTCATGCGACAGGGCCTCCTGCGCCGTCCGCCGGGCATGAAACTCGGATTCCAGACTATTGCGAATCGCCTTGCGAATGGTCTCCGGTGTGATCCCATGCTCCTGGTTATACTGCATCTGTATCGCCCGCCGCCGGTTGGTCTCACTGATTGCCCGATCCATCGACCGGGTAACGGTATCCCCATACAAAATCACCTGGGCATTGACATTCCGTGCCGTCCGCCCGATCGTTTGAATCAGTGACGTCTCACTTCGCAGAAATCCTTCCTTGTCCGCATCCAGTATCGCCACCAGCGACACCTCCGGCAGATCCAGCCCTTCCCGCAGCAGATTCACTCCCACCAGTATATCAAACTCACCCAACCGCAGGTTCCGCAGAATCTGCACCCGTTCCAGCGTATCCACCTCACTATGCAGATACTCACAGCGATAGCCTCGCTCTTTAATATAGCGACTCAAATCCTCGGCCAGCCGCTTGGTCAAAGTAGTAACCAGCACCCGTTCACTGACCACCACGCGTTTGCCGATCTCCTCCAGCAGATGCGGCACCTGCCCGCGCGCCGACTCCACACGAATCTCCGGATCGATCAATCCCGTCGGCCGGATTACCTGTTCTACCACATGTCCCTGACACATCTCCAGCTCATACGACCCGGGCGTGGCGGACATGAAAATCACCTTATTCCAGATCGTCTCAAACTCCTCAAACCGCAGCGGCCGATTGTCCATCGCGCTGGGCAGCCGAAAGCCATGCTCCACCAGCACCGACTTGCGGCTGAAATCCCCCGCATACATCGCCCGCAACTGCGGCAAAGTCACGTGCGACTCGTCAATGATCAGCAGGAAATCCTTCGGAAAATAATCAATCAGCGTATAAGGCCTGGCCCCGGCGGGCAGTCCCGCCAGATGACGGGCATAATTCTCAATCCCGCTGCAATAGCCCACCTCCCGGATCATCTCCATATCATACCGGGTCCGGGCATTCAGCCGCTGCGCCTCCAGCAGTTTGCCCTGCCCCCGCAATTGCAGCAGCCTCTGTTCCAACTCCTCCGCAATCCCCGCCAGCGCACCTTCCAGCCGGTCTTCCGGCATCACATAATGCTGGGCCGGATAAATAAACGTCTGGTGCTCCTGAGACAATTCCTCGCCGCTGACAGGATGGATCAGAGTGATCTTCTCAATCTCATCGCCAAAAAACTCCACCCGCACCCCCATCTCCTCATAAGCCGGCCACAACTCCACCACATCCCCCCGCACCCGGAAGGTTCCCCGCTTGAAGTCCAGGTCATTGCGATCATAGCGGATATCCGTCAGGCTCCGCAACAGATCATCCCGGTCCACTTGCAGCCCCACCCGCAGCGGGACTACCAGCTTCTTGTATTCCTCCGGTGAACCCAACCCATATATACACGAGACCGAGGCCACGATGATCACATCTTCCCGGCTCATCAGCGAGGTGGTGGCGCTGAGCCGCAGCCGGTCGATATCGTCATTCTTCGACGCATCCTTCTCGATATAAATATCCCGCTGGGGGATATACGCCTCCGGCTGATAATAATCGTAATAACTGACGAAATATTCCACCGCGTTTTGCGGAAAAAGCTCCTTGAACTCCTCATACAACTGGGCCGCCAGCGTCTTATTATGGCTGATCACCAGCGTCGGCCGCCGGTAATGCTCAATCACATGGGCCATCGTAAACGTCTTGCCCGACCCCGTCACTCCCATTAAGGTCTGCGCCCGGTTACCCTGGTCGATCCCCGCACAAAGCTCCCCAATCGCTTTGGGCTGATCCCCAGCCGGGGAAAATTCACTGATAACTTTAAATTCGGACATAACGTTATTTATACCAATACTATAAATATTGAATTATATCAAAACCGATCGCTCCTAGCAATCCCCCGGAAAAATAGCAGTAAAAAAACAACGAGGCGACTGTGTGGTTGTAGTTGCAGCAGAAATGCAGTATGATGCCGGTAAAAGCGACCAGATAGAATAAGGAATACCATGCAGCAAATAACGTTTTTGGGTACCGGGACCAGCCAGGGAATTCCGATGATCGGCTGTAACTGCCCGGTCTGCCGCAGCAGCGATCCCCGCGATCAGCGGCTGCGGACCAGTGCCCTGGTGCATCTGGACGAGCATAACCTGCTGATCGATACCACGCCGGAGTTTCGCCTGCAATGCCTACGAAACAATATTCAACGGGTTGATGCGGTCCTGATAACCCACGCTCACGCCGATCATATCTTCGGGATGGATGATCTGCGCCGCTTTAATCAGATGCAGAAAGGCCCGATCCCGGTGTACGCCGGACTTGAACATCTGCCGATTCTAAAAAATGTCTACGGCTACGCACAGACCGGGCAAGCCACACCGAATATCGACCTGCCGCTGGTGGACTTCAGGCAAATCGAAGGAGAATTCTCCCTGTTCGACCGCCGAATGATCCCCCTGCCCCTACCACACGGCCGAGGCCGGGTACTGGGTTATCGAATCGGAAATCTGGCATATTGTACCGATCTGAGTTCCATGCCCGACATAGTTTTCTCCCAGCTACAGGGCCTGGATCTTCTGGTCCTGGGCGCCTTACGTCCCAAGCCGCACCCCGCCCACCTCTCGCTGGATCAGGCCATCGAACTGGCTCGAAAAATCAATGCCAGACAAACCTATTTCATCCACTTGAGCCACCACATCAGCCACAGCCACTACGAAAATCTCCTGCCCGAACGGATGCATCTGGCCTATGACGGATTGACTATCGAGATCGAAGGGACCGGACTGATTTCAATTGATCCCGCCCCTTCCACCTGCCGCCGTACACATATATCATAAAAGTGAAAATCCCGAAACCGTTCCCACCCAAAAAGAAAGCCGCCACCTTTGCCGGTGGCAGCCAACATTTTCCTTTGCCTTTTCTCATTTCCTTCTTTTGGGTTTGCCGGTTTTCTCTTCTCCGGAAAACAGCAAGTAACGTAATCTCCTTCGGGTTCTCAGAGAGTGCTAACAGCAGTTCCGCCCTGAAACTACTACACACTACTTATTATTATCTGACTCCTCCAGCATCTTCCGCAGGTACGAATTCTCGCGACGGGTGGCTTCCAGGTCGAACAACAGGTACTTGATGCTCAGCCGCAGGTAATCCAGCGAATCCTGCAGCGAAGAAACACTCTTCTTGATCTCATCGTGACGCTGCTTGGTTTGCTCGGCCAGCAATTCCAGCTTTTTCCGCTGCGATTCAGGAAGAGTACCGATTTCCTTGACCAGTTCACCTAACTTCTTTTGAAATGTAATTTCATCCATCAATAAGCTCCTAGGCATATTTTTGTAGTCTAGCAAGGTTACACGTTACATTCGAGCCGTAACTATCTGATCAAAGAATGCAAACCATATGCCATTAACTTAATTCCGGTTCCGATTTCTTTTTTCGCACATAATTTCATTAAAATAGCGAATTTACAGTAAATTTAGCGAATTTCGGCCAATAACTCCTTTTGTAGGGCTTGGCACGATTGTTGTCCGAAATGGACATTCCCAAAAATCCTCACATACCAAAACACTCCTAATTACTTGATATAAATAATGTTACTTCCGTTGTTGTGTTTCAACAACAACGATTGCCTTTCATCGAAAACCCGCAAATCGATTCTTCACAAAAATTCTCCGTCATCCACTTGTTTCAATTTTAATGATTATTCAACCTGTATCAATTATAGTACATAAAACCGGAAAGGTGAAATACTTTAGTTTTTTCTTTATTCCCGATAATTGACAAGCACCCCAAATCTGGAATACAGTATCGCCATGACCAATGCTCTGGACAAAAT
>CAZOMV010000103.1:0-20639 GCA_964580995.1 uncultured Pirellulales bacterium | reverse complement strand
CTTTAGCCAGCGTAGGCTAATGTGCCTGTCAGATTAAGTAGTGACAAGTACATATTATCTTTTAAAAGCAGATTGGTTACGTCCGCTAATAGGAAGATTCCTTTATTCCCCAGTTTTTTTTGCGCCTCTTTTAATGCCAAAAACGAAAAATCGATGCAGATTCTAAAATCATAATTTTTTGAATAATCCACATATTCCGGATACTGCACCGGCCCGGAAGCAGCATCCAGCAGGTATTTTCCCTGCGGCCTGAAATATCGGGCGGTTCTCAACCGGCCTCTATGAATGTACTCTGCAAATACCTCTCTCTGGTCCAAAAATATGGCTGTATCCATAAAATGGTTATTCTCATTTTTGGTCCATCCCAGTTGTTCATAATAATCCTGAACAATTTTTTTCTCTACTTTCAGTTTTTCTTTCGAGATTTTATCTAAAACCGTATTATCACAAATAATTGCCAAATTTTTTAATAATATATTGATGCCATCTACCACGGGATACAAAATTTTCTTATCCATGGTAAATAAAGCCTGTTGAATTATTTTATTTACCGGAGTTCCATCGAGATGGAATATTTCCTTTTGTAAGATACGCTGGTTTATTTGGTCCAGTTCGTCTGCCGTCGATTCCCTCAAGTCATTTCCAGTAATGGGGCACTGTAAAATAGTTATATATTCTTTATGCATCGATGTAAATATCCTGATTAGACACCAGCGTCAAAAACTCGCCGTCCACTTGTTATTGGGGCGACAGAGCTGTTTTTGGAAGTCGATATCGACTTTTGGCGTTTCCGTCTGATTATGCCTCAAATCCGTTGTTCAAAATATTGGCAAACATATTCGCGTATTATAAATAACACAGATTTCGTTACTTATCCATTAAAAATGGACAAATGAAGCACAAATTCTGATTCTGATTCTGATTCTGATTTTGATTGTTTGAATATGAAGGCGACGAATAAGCAACTGGGGAAGGTGTTCTTCACGGTGGCCAAAGATCCGGCTATTGACGGCGCGATAAAAATCTATATAATAATAGGTTCTGGTTTTTGGTGATTCGGCAGCAATAGGAAAAGGAAGATAACATGATTGGTTGTCATTACGGCAGGATGTTTGGTGTGACGGTGGCGGGCGGGTCGTATCAGGAGGGATTGACCTCGGTGGTACAGGGGGTGCGGCCGGGGCTATCTCTCACGGAGCAAGAGATTTATGGCGATCTGCTGCTGCGGAAGCCGGGTACGGATGAGCTGTCGTCGCCCCGGAAAGAGCCGGATCTGCCGATTCTTTATACCGGGCTGAACGCGGCGGATACGGTGGAAAATGCGGGGAACCGGAACCTGACCAACGGAACCCCGGTTACGATCCTGATCCCGAATCTGGACCGGCATTTTATCCATATCAAGCAGTATCAGGACACCAACCGGACCCCCCGGCCCGGCCATGCGTCGTTTGCCTCATTTATGAAATACGGCCCCTGCGATGACGCGATCGGGGCGGGGATCTTTAGCGGGCGTTATACCTCCACGATTGTGGCGGCGGGGTATATCGCCAAGAAAATGCTGAGAGAACGCGGCATTGAGGTGTTTTCGTTTATCAAGGAGGCGGCGGGGGTGCGCTGCCCGGAGATGGATTCGGCCCGGATTTTGAAACATACGGAACAATATAAAAAGATGCGGCATGACCTGGATCCGTTTTATCAGGAGGTTTATGTGAAGGGCCGCGTGCATATGGACATGCGATTCCTGGAGAAGGCAAAGATTTTTGCTGAGATTGAGCAGGAGATTGACGCGATTCGCGCCAAGGCCCCGGAAATGTCCCAGGCGGAAATTATGGATAAATACGGGGTGCATCCGGTCCTCAACTGCCCGGATTTGAAGGCGGCCCAGGCGATGGTCGAGGCCTGCAATCGAATCACTCGTACCGGCGATTCCTCCGGCGGGATGGTCGAAGTGGTGGTAAAGGGTGTCCCCGTCGGTCTGGGGGAGCCGGTTTTCCATAAGCTGGACGGCGAACTGGGCCAGATGCTGGGGATTGGGGCGGTCAAAGGCGTGGAGGTGGGCGCTGGTTTTGCGGTGAAGGATACGACCGGCTATGAAAACAACGACCAGATGCACAGTGAAAATGGGAAGGTGGTTTTTGATACGAATCATGCCGGGGGGATTACGGGGGGGTTGTCGACCGGGCAGGATATTGTTGTGCGGCTGGCGGTGAAACCGACACCGACGATTGACCGGCCGCAGACCACGATTGATAAATACACGCTGCAAACCACGAAGCTGGCGGCAATTACGCGCCGGGATCCCACGATTGTGGGGCGGATCTGGCCGGTAGCTGAGAACTTTACAGCGATAGTGATTTTGGATAATCTGATGGCCCATTACGGGTATCAGGCGTTCCGGAAAGAGTAACCGCCCTACCGCATTATAATGTTTGCTCCAAGAGATTGCATAAGGGCCGCGTAATCGGGGAAGGTGACGTTGACGGATTCGGCGGTGTCGATGGTGGTTTCACCGTCGAGGGCAAGGGCGGCCAAGCTGAGGGCCATGACGATGCGGTGGTCGCTGTGGCCGGATAGCTGGGCGGGGTGCAAAGGAGCGGGGGTAATTTTCAGGCCGTCGGGGAATTCCTCGATGCGGGCGCCCATTTTGGACAGTTCCTCGTTCATAACGGCGATGCGGTCGGTTTCCTTGAGCCGGGCCTGGGGAACGTTATAGAGGCGGGTGGGACCGGCGGCGAAACAGGCGGTCACAGCCATCGCCGGCAGGGCGTCGGGGGTGGCGTTCATGTCGATGTCAATACCTTTCAGCTCGCTACGGCGGACGCGGGTTTCCAGGCCGCTGATCTCGATGCTGGCCCCCATCCAGCGGAGCATATCCACGACGGCCTTGTCGCCCTGGGCGTCGGAGTAATCCAGCCCTTCCAGAATGAGGTCAGCATCGAGGATGGCCCCGGCACAGAGGAAAAACGTGGCGGAAGAGAAATCAGCCGGGATGCGTTTGCGGAAGGGCCGATAGCTTTGCCCGCCCCGGACGCTAAAGTTTTTCATGCCGTCATTGGTGTACTGGATACCTTGTTCGTTGAGGTAGCGGAGGGTGATCTCGACATAGGGTTGTTCGTTGAGTTTGGTGACGCGGATGGTGGTGTCCCTTTCAGCCAGCGGGGTGTTAATCAGAAGGGAACTGAGATACTGGCTGGTGACGGCCTCGATAGAAGTCTGGCCGCCGACCATGCGGCCGCGGACCACGACGGGGGCCTTGCCGTTATTCCGGGTGCTGAGGCAGGCAGCGCCGAGGTCGTTGAGGCTCTGGAGCAAGGGGCCGAGGGGACGGGAGCGGATCTGGTCATCGCCGGTGAAGACGGCAGTGCCCGAATCGAGCAAAGCCGCGGAACCGACGGCAAAACGCAGGGTAGTGCCGGAGTTGGCCACGTCGATGATGTTGTCGGGAACCGTGAGACAGCCGCCGGTGCCTTTGATGCGCCAGGTGGGGCCGCAGTCGATGGCAGCGCCCAGCTTACGGTAGCATTCCACGGCCGCCATCGTATCCGCCGAAACCAGCGGGGCTTCCAGTTCGCTTTCGCCGGAAGCCAGCGAGGCGATGGCCACGCAGCGGATGGTGTGGGATTTGGAGCCGGGGATCGGAACCCGGCCGCGCAATGCCGATTTTTTTGCCAGCAGATTCATTATTCGATATTTTCCTGCAAGGTATAATTGCTTCCGGCGGCGGTGGGGAACTGGGTTACTTTCTGTCCATACCGCACCTTACACAGGCCGTCCCGGGAAGCGTAGATGACGGCATGGTCCAGTTTACCATCTTTCCAGAACAAATCAACCTGAAAGCCGCCGCGAGCCTTCAGGCCGCGAACCGAGCCGGTGGGCCAGGCGGCTGGGAGGGCGGGCAGAAGGTGGATTTCGCCGAGGTGGCTTTGGAGGAGCATTTCGGCGATGCCGGCGGTGCCGCCGAAATTGCCGTCGATCTGGAACGGCGGATGGGTGTCGAAGAGGTTGGGCAAGGTGGATTTTTGCAGGAGAGCGGTGAGGTTTTCCAGGGCCTTGTCGCCTTCGCAGAGACGGGCGTAAAAGCTGACGATCCAGGCGCGGCTCCAGCCGGTCTGGCCGCCGCCGCTGGCGAGGCGGAATTCGAGGGATTTTTTGAGGGCCTGGGCCAGCTCCGGCGTAGTTGTCAACGAAATTTGCCGGCCGGGGTGCAAGCCGAACAGGTGGGACATGTGGCGATGGCCGGGTTCGACCTCGTCGTAGTCTTCCATCCATTCCTGGAGGCGGCCGGTCTTTTCGCTGATTTGCAGGGGGGCCAGCCGGTCCAGGGCGCTCTGGAGTTCAGCGCGAAATTCGGCGTCGAAACCGGCATCCGGGGCCAGGACTGCCGCGGCCTCCAGACAGTTGGTGAAGAGGTCGTGGATAATCATGAGGTCCATGGTTGAGCCGTAGGTAAAGAAGCCATTGGTGCCGTCGGGCATACGGAAGCTGTTTTCGGGGGAGTAGGACGGATTGGTCACCAGGCGGCCGGCCATCCGGATGCCCTGGGGCACTTCCACCAGGTAATCCAGCAGGAAGCGAGCGGCCTCTTTCATGACGGGATAGGCCCGCTGGCGGAGATAGCCGATATCCTGCGTAAAGAGATAATGTTCGTAGAGGTGCTGGCAGAGCCAGGCGGATCCCATCGGCCAGAAGCCATAACAAGCACCGTCAGCGGGGACGGTAAAGCCCCAGATGTCGGTGATATGGTGGGCGACCCAGCCGCGGCAGCCATAGTGGACTTTGGCGGTTTCGCGGCCCGGCTCCACGAGCGATTCCGTCAGATCGACCAGCGGCAGATGGCATTCGGATAGATTGCAGACCTCGGCGGGCCAATAGTTCATCTGGACGTTGATGTTGGTATGGTAATCGCTGTCCCAGGGGGCCTGGATGTGCTCGTTCCACAGGCCCTGGAGATTGGCGGGCAGGCCGCCAGGGCGGGAGGACGATAATAGCAGGTAGCGGCCAAACTGGAAATAGAGGGCGATCAGGCCGGGATCGGCGGGGTCGGTTTGAAAGTTTTTGAGACGGGCGTCGGTGGGGACATTGTCTTTGTCGGTTCGGCCCAGGTCGAGGGCGACGCGGCGGAAAAGGCTTTGGTAGTCCTTGATGTGATCGTCCTTCAACTGGGGATAAGGTTTTGGCGCCGCCTGGGCCAGATAATGATCGCACAAGGCGGCAGGCTCGCCCTCGATTTTATGCCACTTTACATAATTGGTGGCGCCGGCAATGAGGATGGTTACGGCGTTGGCTTTTTCGACTTTCAACTCCTGGGCGTCGGCGGTGACCGTGCCGCCTTCGGCCAGCACCTTCAGGCGGGCCTGAAATTTCAGGCCGTCAGGGCCGGTCTGGCCTTCCAGTGCCAGCGAATCGGGAGAGATGGTTTTGACTGAGGCGTTTTCCGGACGGGAGAGAGTCGCGTTGAATTGGATGCTCTCCGGCTGGTCACAGGTCCAGCGGATGACAATCACCTGATCGACGGCGGTAGCGAAAATTTCACGGGTGTGGGCGGCCGGGCCGATTTTGTAACTCACCTGCACGATGCCGGTATCGAGATCCAACTGGCGGCGGTAGTCCTGCACATTTTCCGCGGCGGGCGTTTCCAGATATAAATCCGCGAGCGTCTGATAGGATTCGATGGTCTTGGGAGTGCCCATCATTTTGGCATCGATGAGGGCGGTTACTTCGGAATTTTTACCCTCGAAAATCAGGCGGCGGACTTCCGGCAAGGCGGCCAGGGCTTCGGGATTGTTAGGATTGATTTTATGCCCGCCCCAGAGGGAAATTTCATTCAGTTGGATTCGCTCTTTGATCACATCGCCGAAGACCATGGCTCCCAGGCGGCCGTTGCCGACCGGCAGGGCCTGGACCCATTCGGCAGCCGGCTGGGAATACCAGAGACAAAGGTTTTGTGTACTACTATCCTGCGCGTGACAAAACGAACTGGCAGCCAGCCAGACCATCCAAAACCTGCCAAATCCTTTTATACATTTTACTTTTGTATTCATAACAGAGCCTTCCTGTTTGACCCATTAATTTTTCGAAACAAAATAATACGTACCGGAACCGACTTCATAGAGGGCAGAGCCGTTTTCCATCCGCAGGAATTTTACACCCTCCGCCTGGGCGACGGGTTGGCCGCCTTCGGTAACGTCCTTTTCATTTTGGGCGGGTATAAAGACGGTAGCGGTCGTATTGGCGGGGATCGTTACGGTCAATTGGAAATGGCCGTCTTCCAAACGCCAATCGGTAGCGATTTTACCGTGGATACTGTCATAGTTGGCTTTGGCATAGGTCAATCCGCCGCCCGGCTGGGGGTGGATTTTCAGCCGCTG
Source organism: uncultured Pirellulales bacterium (assembly GCA_964580995.1). Taxonomy (GTDB): domain Bacteria; phylum Planctomycetota; class Phycisphaerae; order Sedimentisphaerales; family SM23-30; genus JAKJEP01. The sequence continues at coordinate 14,271 of CAZOMV010000103.1, read as the reverse complement.
AAAGCCCGGGCCATCGGTATCGATCCCGGCCACGGTCGAGAACATCCACTGTCCCGCCGAACCGTAGGCATAATGGTTGAAGGAATTCATGGCCGGGGTCTGGAAGCCCTTGTCCTCCGTCCAGCCGTCCCAACGTTCCCAAATGGTGGTCGCGCCATGCTTGATCGAGTAACCCCAAGAGGGATAGGTATCGTTAGTAAGCAGACGCCAGGCCACATCAAGCCGGCCGATTTTTTCCAACGTGGGCAGCAGCAGATTTACCCCCAGAAATCCGGTGGAAAGGTGCCAGTCGCGTTCCTTGATTTTTTCGATTAAATGGTCGGCGGCGGCAGGCTGAAGATCCGCGGGCAACAAATCAAAATACAGCGCCATTACATAGGCCGTTTGCGTATCCCCTTTGATCCGCCCATCGGCAGTTACATAGGCCTGATGGAAGGCGGCCTTGATTTGCCCAAAGAGGGTTTGGTACGCCTGGGCGTCCTGCTCTTTGCCAATCGCCTGGGCCATTTCCGCCATTCGGTGGGTGCTATAGGCAAAATAGGCGGTCGCGATCACGTCTTTGGGCAGCTCCGCATTCACATTGAGCCAGTCGCCGTACCCGAAATCGGGCCGCAGCAGATTCTGGCTATTCGTCTTCAGATATTCAATCCAGCGGGCCATCGTCTCATAATGGCTTTCGATAATCGCGGTATCATTATATACCTGATAGATCGTCCAGGGGCAGATGATACCGGCATCGCCCCACCCGGCGACCCCCCCACCCCAATAACAGGGCGCCACATCGGTATAGGAACCATTGTCAAGCTGGCAATCATTCAACGTATTGAGCCAACTGGTAAAGAAGGCCCCGATATCCATATTGTACGTACCCGTGCGGATAAATACCTGGGCGTCCCCGGTCCAGCCCATGCGTTCATCCCGCTGGGGACAGTCGGTAGGCACCTCCAGGTAATTGCCCCGCTGGCCCCAGACGATATTATGGTACAACTGGTTGAGCATGGGGTTGGAACATTCAAAGAAACCGGTAACGGGGCAATCCGAGGCTAGAACCACACCGGTCAGGATACCCAAATCCGGCTTTTCTGAAAGCCCGGTAAGCTCGACATATTGAAAGCCATGAAAGGTAAAACGCGGCTCCCAGATTTCTTCACCGGTCCCTTTCAGGGTATAGCTATCCGTGCATCGGGCGGCCCGCAGATTTTCGGTATAGATGGTACCATCCGGATTCAGCATCTCGGCGAACCGCAAAACCACCTTCGTTCCGGCCTGCCCTTTCACCTTCAATTGCACCCAGCCGACCATGTTCTGGCCCATATTGAAAACATACTGGGCGGGTTTCGGCTCGCTCACAGCAACCGGTTTGATCTCCATAATTTTTCGCACGGGAACACCGGGGTGGCTGGTCATTATGGCATTATCTGCAGGGACTGCTATTTCCGCACCGTACCTAGCCTGGATAATTTCCAGTTTCGGCCCGTCCTGGGTACCGCTGATCTCCAACGTCTGGTTTTCGGCAATCTCGGCGGATTTGGATTCCTCCCCCAGCCGGTATTGGACCTGCAAACTTTTCACCACGCCAAATGCCGGATCGCCGAAATTTCCGTTGGAGGCCGCGATAGACAAGGAATTATCCTGAACCGCATTTTTGAGTTTTTCCGTAACATCCATCCAGGGCAGTTCCTTTACTTTATCGCGTACCGCCGGTTTCCAGGAAGTATCATCAAAACCAACCGTATTCCAGCCGGGCAGTTCCCGGCAGGCATCGTAATTTTCCCCATCGAACATATCCGAGGACCGGATAGGTCCCTGATCCGTTACCTTCCACGACTCGTCCGTTCCCATGAGTTGCCGGGTTCCATCGGTAAATTCCATCTCCAGTTGGATCATCAATCGTTCTTTCCATCGGCCGGCATGACGCAGCCCGTACCAGCCCTCTCCCAGTATAGCACCGATAGCATTCGCTCGCCGGGGCTGGATACAATCGGTAACATCATATGTCTGGTAATAAATGCGTTTGTCATATTGCGTCCAGCCGGGCGTGAAATAATCCGCTCCCACGCGCTGCCCGTTGAGGTACAGTTCATACAAACCCAACGCCGTGCTGTACACCGTCGCCCGCCGGAGAGCCTTCTCCGGGGTAAATTCCTTTCGCAGATAGACCGCAGGCGGATACTCGATTCCGGCCGGTTTATCCGGGGGGATATGACCGCCGATCCACTGCGCCTTCCAGTCGCTTTTTTCCAGCAGACCCATGGTCCAGAAAGCGGGCTTACTCCAGGAAGAAGCCTTTTCTTCCTTATCCCAGACCCGTACCTTCCAATAACACGTCATGCCGGAGGAGAGCGGCTGGCCTTGATAGATCAACTGGATCGACCGGTCCGAGGCCATCCGGCCGCTGTCCCACAGATCGCCCTGATCCTGCCGCAGGGTCTCGGCATCGCCGGCTACCAGAATCTGATACGCGGTTTGCTTTTGGCCCCGCTGGGAAGATTTCAGTTCCCAACTCAGTCGCGGCTGGGGGACATCGATTCCCAGGGGATTGCTGCGATACTCGCACCGCATTTTTTTAATTTCGATGTTGCCGGCTGTCATGGATTCACACCCAGCTTCTAAAAACACAACTGTCAATACCAATACCAATAGCAATACGATTCTTTTCATCGATTACTCCAAAAGCCAGGTTTTCATTATCCTATTTTGAAACTACTTTTTCGCAACAAAATGATAGACGCCTGATCCCACTTCGTAGAGGGCCGCGCCGTTTTCCATCCGCACGAATTTTACACTTTCCGCCTGACCAGCCGGTTTTCCACTTTCGGTAACCTCATTTTCATTTTCGGCGGGGACAAATACCGTAGCGGTGGTATTGGCCGGAATCGTTACGTCCAGCGTAAAAACTCCGCCGTCGATTTTCCAATCGGTGGCGATCCGGCCCCGAATGGAATGGTAGCCGGCTTTCACGTACGTCATTCCGCCGCCGGGCTGGGGCTTGATCCGCAGCCGCTTACAACCCGGTTCCTCGGGCTGAATACCCGCAACCACGTCGTACAGCCACTGACCTTCCGCGCCCAATGCCGGCTGGTTAAACGAATGATCCTGATATCCTTTCTCCTGCGTCCAACTGTCCCAACATTCCCAGAGGGTCGTAGCACCGTTTTTGATCATATAGCCCCAACTGGGAAAGGTATCATTGGTAAGCAGACGATACGCTGCATCCGTGCGATCAATCCGGGTCAGTGCCGGCAGTAAAAGCCCTGTGCCTATGATGCCGGTCGAGATATGCCAATGGTTCCGTTCGATTGCAGCGACCAATTGATTCCCGGCTAACAACCTCTTTTCTTCCGGCAGCAAATCAAAACAGAGTGCCAGGGCATAGCACGTCTGTGTATCTCCTTTGATCTTTCCGTCCTCCGCCACATAGGCCTGATTGAATGCCTGCCGAATCTGCTGGAAAAGGTCTTGATATCTGGCAGCGTCTTCCTTCCTGCCGATAACTTCCGCCATGCGGGAGAGGAGCTGGACACTATTAGCAAAAAAGGCCGTGCCCAGCACTTCGGGCGGGGTATATTCCAAGGCATTCCAGTCGGCATATCCTTCCGCCGGCCGCAGCAGGTTCGAACTGTGATTTTTCAAGTATTCCATCCACCGGGTCATCCCCTCGTAATGTTTTTCGATGATCCGGGTATCACCATACATCTCATAAATCGTCCACGCACAAATCAGGGCGCCGTCGCCCCAGCCGGACGTGCCAGCACGCGGATCGCTGGGGTTGGGGGCATTATCCGTATAGGCTCCATCTTCGTGCTGGGCGTCGTGTACATCGACCAGCCACTTGGTGAAGAAGGCGGCAACATCCATATCGTACGTCATGGTTTGAATATTGATCCCGGCGTCCCCGGTCCAGCCCAGCCGTTCATCCCGCTGGCAACAATCCGTCGGCACCTCCACCAGGTTCGCCCGCCGGGTCCACAAAATATTTTGGTATAACCGGTTGACCATCGGGTTGGAACATTCAAAGGAACCCGTCGGCGGAGTCGTGGAATGGGCTACGATTCCGCTGATCGCATCCAGAGGCGGTCGGCCCGGATAGCCGGTCACCTCGACATAGCGGAAACCCCGGAAGGTAAAACACGGACGCCAGACTTCCACTTTATTTTTAGTCCCTCGCAAAATATACGTGTCACGGCAGCGGGCACCGCGCAGGTTTTCTGTGTGAAGCATGCCGTCGGGACGCAATAATTCCGCAAACCGCAGAGTGATTCGATCTCCCGGCTGGCCGCCTTGTACTCGCAATTGTGCCCAACCACCGATATTCTGGCCCAGATCGAAGACAAATTTACCGGGGGCTGGTTCCGTGACGGCAACCGCCTTGACCTTTCCGGTAATCTGCACCGGCACGCCCGGATGGCTCTGAAGGGGAGCGGAGACATCCTCCTTGAGGGTGACGGCCGCCCACTGAGAATCATCATAATCCTTGCAATTCCAACCGGTCAACTCCAGGCGGGCGTCATCCGTTTGGCCCATCAGCAAATCCGCTTCCAGGATCGGACCATAATGACCCTTCCAGCCCGCATCCGTCATCACCACGTCCCGGCTGCCATCGTCATATTCCAATTCGAGCTGGGCTTTGAGCCAGGGCCGGCTGCCGTAAAAATTTTTCTTCCATGCCCAGCCGACATAGCCGGCATACCAGCCGTCGGCCAGAATGGCACCGATGGCGTTCCCCCCCTTTTTTATCCGGTCGGTCACATCATAGCTCTGGTAATATATCCGCTGGTGGTAGTCCGTCCAGCCGGGTGTGAAAAAATCCTGCTCTACCCGCCCGCCGTTCAGATGCATTTCATAGAATCCCAGGGCGGAAACATATAAAGTGGCCCGCTTCACTTCTTTCCCGACGGTGAATTCCTTGCGTAAATACGGGCTGGGGGACAGTTTTAAGTCCATTTGATCCACCGGCCCCCAGGGAGCATCACCTAGAGCGGCGATTTCCTGCGCACTTCCCCAGCCGTTGTCATCAAAGCCCAACTGCTTCCAGTTCCCGGCAGGCTGCCCGGTTACTTTGCAGGTCGAGTCAAGTGTGAAAATATCCGGTTCGCCGGAAGTAAATTCCAGTTCCCCCCTCCCCAGCAAACCCGCCGTATTTTTTCCACTATTGGCAATCTCTACGGCAATCACGTTTTCTCCCGCTTGTATCATCCCCGTCAACTCAAGGTTGTAGATAGGCCCGTGCCAGGACGAAAGCGGGGAAAGCTGGGCGGTGGCCACCGATTTGCCATTGACGAAAAGTTCAAACCAGTCATAAGCGGAAAGACGGATACGTGCTCGTTTGATTTGACGATCCGAAGGGACGGCAATTTTCTGGCGGAAATAACAGGTTGCCGAAGGGGCCTGCTGATTACCTTCTCCCCCCTGCCAGATCCACTTACAGCCGCTCAAGTCCACCGGTTCCACGGCCTTTTTCCATTCCAGCCCCGGCTGGGCTTCATAACCGATCCAGCTTGCCTGCCAATCGCCGGCCTCCAGCAAGCCCATCGTCCAGTACGCCGGTTCACTCCAGTGGGAAACCTTGTTGTCCCGATCCCACACCCGCACTTTCCAATAACAGCTCATACGCGAGAGCAATGGCTGGCCCGCATAACTTACCTGGGCCGACTGATCGGAGATGACCTTACCGCTATCCCACAGATCCCCCTGATCCTGAGCCAGCGATTCTATGTTGGCAGATACCAGAATCTGATAGGCGGTTTGCTTTTGCCCCCGCTGTGGAGATTCCAGCTCCCAGCTCAGACGTGGCTGCCGGACATCGATCCCCAGGGGGTAGCGGAGATATTCACACCGCAAGTTATTCACTGCAATAGTACCCGCCGTCAGGGATTCACCCCCGGCTTCCAATGATACGAGTGTCATTAGTAAACAGAATACCGTTTTTCTCATCGGAAACTCCAAACGCAAGTTTTACTGCTACTTTCACACTACCTTGGATCTTACTCCGGCTTCAATACCACGCAGCGTAAGTTCATCACGGCCGGGCCGGGTTTCTGGACGGGCTTGACCTGGAGCTGATGCACACCAGGCTGGGTGAGGGTGATTTTTCCGAGGGATTCGGTGGTAAAGTCGCCCCAGGTGCCGGTTTCTTTGACGGCGCCGTCCAGTTTCTGGTCGCCGGCCAGAATACTATACTGGCTGCCGCCGCAGCCGTTTTCGCAGGCGTAGGTGATCGCCACGGTATAGGTTCCCGCCTGATTCAGTTTGAAATCCCAGGTGACAAAGTCAGCCGGGTTGGTCCAGTAGCCAATGTTGTCGCGATTCGCTCCCGCTTCGAATTTCGCCGTCTGGCCATGTACGATGGCGTCCGCGGCGCTGAGAGTCACTACGCCATCGCTGCCCTGGCGGAGGGAGGCGGCCGGAGCGACATCCGGCTGGCCTTCGATTTCCAGAACCACGACACTGGCGATGGGGTCGGGAGCGGAGGCGGGCAGGGAAACGATCTGGCCATCCTCACCGGGCGTGACCTGCAGGCGGGCTTTTTTGTCAGCCAGCAGATACGCCTTCTTAACCTTGTTTTTCAATCCCGGTACTTCCAGTTTACCATCGGCGGGCCAGTTGAAGACGTGCAGATAGAGTTTGCCCGGCTTGACGGTGCAACGGCCCCAGGTGAGTTTGGGGAAGACGCTGGCGGTGGTGCCGTAGATACTCTCGCCGTTGATCTTAAGCCAGGCGCCCATTGCCTGCAAGCGTTCGATGCTGGGCTGGGGGATCAGGCCTTCCGGTGTGGGGCCGACATTCAGCAGATAATTGCCGCCCTTGCTGGCAATATCAATCAGCATACGGATCATATCTTCTTTCGATTTCCAGTTGTGGTCATTTTTCTTGAAACCCCAGGTGTCATTCATGGTCATGCAGGTTTCCCAGTCGGCCCCGCCCATGCCGGTAGCGGGGATTTCCTGTTCGGGAGTATTGTAATCGCCGGCAAGAATACCGATGGCCCCTTTACTGGCCCGGTTATTGATGATCAGGTCAGGCTGCCGGCTCCGCAGAAAGGCACACACATCTTTACCCATTTCCGCGGTCCAGGTATCCTCCCAGCCGCCGTCAAACCACAGGACGCCGATATCCCCGTATCGGGTGACCAGTTCCTGGAGTTCATTTTTCATGTAGGTTACATAGCGATTGAAATCAGCCTGATCAGTGGGCCGCTGGTCCCACTGCCGCCGGGGCAGATAATCGGGGTGATGCCAGTCCAGAATCGAATGATACCAGCAAATCTTGATGCCCTGCTTATGGCATTCGTCGGAGAGTTCCTTCATGATGTCCCGCTTAAATGGGGTGGTCATGATATCGTAGTCGGTATATTGCGAATCGAAGAGGCAGAAACCGTCGTGATGCTTGGTGGTAATGACGATGTATTTCATGCCGGCGTCTTTGGCGATTTGGACCCATTCCTTGGCGTTGAACTGGACGGGATTGAACTGCTGGACCAGCGGCTCGTATTCCGCCACCGGGATTTGGCCGCCGTACATAAGCCATTCGCCGGCGGTCGGAACTTCCTGCCCGTTCCACACCCCGCCGGGGACGGCATAGAGTCCCCAGTGGATGAACATCCCGAAGCGGGCCTGCCGCCACCATTCCATCCGGGCATCCCGCTGCCGGGGCGTTTCCTGGGAGGGATCCACGACTGCCGGTTCCTTCGATAAATTCGAGCAGGACCCGGCGGACAATATCAGCCCCATCATGATCAAAACCGCCAATGCCATTTTAACGGACACATATCGCATGAGAAACTCCTTTCGCATTTGCTGCTGCTACATGCCAACAAAAATCAATTACCGGCAGCCGCGGCGACTTCCGGTTCCCCTTTAATATTCAGCACCACCACGGTATCAATCGGGTCAAGCGGTTTTTCCGGCAGGGCAAGGATGACATTATTTCCTTCCACGGAAACCTTCAATTTGACGTTTTTGTCCGCCAGCAGATAGGCCTTTTTCACCTCGTTTTTCAGGCCCGGTACCAGCAGCTTGCCATCGGCCGGCCAGTTGAACACGTGCAGATAGAGCTTGCCCGGCTTGACGGTGCAGCGGCCCCAGTCCAGACTGGCAAACACGCTGGCGCTGCTGCCATAGATGCTCTCGCTATTTACTTTCATCCATTCGCCCATCGCCTGCAAACGTTCGACGCTGGGCTGGGGGATCAGGCCTTCCGGTGTGGGGCCGACATTCAGCAGGTAGTTGCCGCCTTTGCTGGAGGCATCCACCAACTGGCGGATCAGCGTCTCCGGCGATTTCCAGTTGTGGTCGCTCTTCTTGAATCCCCAGGTATCGTTCATCGTCATGCAGGTTTCCCAGTCCGCGCCGGCTAAGCCGGTGGCGGGCAGTTCCTGTTCGGGTGTGCCGAAATCACCGGCGAAGATGCCGGCGGCGGTTATGCCGCCCATGCCGCCGCGGCCCTTGCTCACGCGGTTATTGATAATGATATCGCTCTGGAGACCCCGCAGGAAGGCATAAACATCCTTGCCCATCGCCTCGGTCCAGGTATCTTCCCATTCCCCGTCGAACCACAGGACGCCGATGTCGCCGTATTTGGTGACCAGTTCGGTAAGCTCGTTTTTCATATAGGCGATATACCGGTTGAAGTCAGCCTGATCGGCGGGCCGTTTGTCCCATTCCCGGCGGGGCAGGTAATCCGGGTGATGCCAGTCCATAATCGAATGGTACCAGCAGATTTTAAGCCCCTGCTTGTGGCATTCGTCGGAGAGTTCCTTCATAATGTCCCGTTTAAAGGGCGTGGACATGATATCGTAGTCGGTATGTTGGGAATCGAAGAGGCAGAAGCCGTCGTGATGCTTGCTGGTGATGACGATGTATTTCATGCCGGCGTCTTTGGCGATTTTGACCCACTCTTTGGCATTAAACTGGACGGGATTGAACTGCTGCACCAGCGGTTCATATTCGGCCACCGGGATCTTCCCGCTGAACATGATCCACTCCCCGACACCGGGCACTTCCTGCCCATTCCAAACCCCGCCGGGCACGGCATACAGCCCCCAATGGATGAACATCCCGAACCGCGCCTCCCGCCACCATTCCATGCGGGCATCCCGCTGCTGGGGCGTTTCCTTAAAGGGGTCCACAGCCGGTGCATCCTTTTTCTTATCCGCACCGAACAAGACCCCGCTCATCAGCATTACCGACACCATCCCGCCCATTACCATTCCAATCCACATTTGACGCATTTGCATCTCCTTTCGCGATTGCATAATACCTTCTCACATAAATTATTTAATATCTGCCGCCATTAGTTGTGGGGTACCATCCATAATCAGAACCACCACGGTATCGACCGGATCAACCGGTTTTTCCGGCAGGGTGATTACCAGATTTTTATCTTCAACGATAACTTTCAACGTAGTTTGGTTATCCGCCAGTAGATAAGCCTTTTTCACCTCGTTTTTCAGGCCCGGCATCAGCAGCCTGCCGTCAGCCGGCCAGTTGAAAACGTGCAGGTACAGCTTGCCCGGCTTGACCGTGCAGCGGCCCCACTCGAGTTTGGGAAAAATACCGGCGGAAGTGCCATAAATACTTTCGCCGTTGACCTTCAGCCATTTCCCCATAGCCTCCAGCCGTTCGACGCTGGTTTGCGGGATAATTCCTTCCGGAGTGGGACCCACATTCAAGAGGTAGTTGCCCCCCTTGCTGGCGGTGTCCACCAACTGGCGAATCAAGACCTCGGATGATTTCCAGTTATGATCGTTCTTTTTGAATCCCCAGCAATCGTTCATGGTCATGCAGGTCTCCCAGTCGTAGCCGGGCATGCCGGTGGCGGGAATTTCCTGTTCGGGGGTGCCGAAATCCCCCACATATTCACGGGTATCATGCTCACCGGGTTTGGCCTGGCGGCCTTTGCCGATACGGTTGTTGATAATCAGGTCGGGATGGTCCTGACGCAAACGCTGGTATAACCGCCGGCCGTCCGACTCGGTCCAGGCATCCATCCATTCGCCGTCGAACCAGAGCACATCGATCCTGCCGTAGTTGCCGGTAATCTCCCGAGTGTGGTTGCTGACCAGCTCAAGCAACTCCGGCAGCCTGGCGCCATAATCAGGCGACCGCTTTCCCTGCGCCTCCGGGAAACTCCAGTCGAGCTGCGAATAATACCAGCCGATCCGCATCCCCTGTTTGTGGCACTCATCGGAGAGTTCCTTGAGGATATCCCGCTGGAACGGGGTGGACATGACATCATAGTCGGTATATTTCGAATCGAACAGGCAGAAGCCGTCGTGATGCTTGCTGGTCAGGACGATATACTTCACACCGGCATCTTTGGCGGTCCGCACCCATTCTTTGGCATCAAATTGAACGGGATTAAACTGGTTCACCAGTTCCCGATACTCTGAAACCGGGATCTTGCCATTTTCTTCGCTCATCATCCACTCAGCAAGGCCGGGAATCTCCTGCCCATTCCACACCCCGCCAGCCACACTAAACAGACCCCAGTGAATGAACATCCCAAACCGGGCCTCCCGCCACCACTGCATCCGGGCGTCTTTCTGCTCTTTAGACTCCTGGGGTAAAGGCGGCAGGGGATCGGCGGCGAAACCGGGTAAGCCGGTAATAAAAAAAGAAAAAATCAACCCAAAACAAACACTTCGAAGAAATCGAACGTCTGACGGCATCAGAATTGTTTTCCTTTCTTAACACATTGAAAATCAACATTTTAGCAAAATAATCCAGTAAGACACAAAAACCCTGGCCAAGTTTGGCAAAAGAGCCGCACAAATCAGTTTTTATGCATAAATATTATCTATAAAAAGAAGGGAATGGCCAGCTTAATCTGCGTGATATACAAAAAGTTATACATAAGCATACAATTGCTTAAATCCCGGCAATGGCTGGCGGGAGCATCCGGGTGAGTTTTACTATTGTATTTTCCTGTATAAAATATTATAAATAAGGAAATTATCTATACATAGCGTGAGGTAGCAAAATGCAAAAAGATAAAAGAGTATATAGAGTCCTGCAATCAGCCGTATGGCTGGCGGTTTTTGGGGCAGTAGCGGTTTGCCAGATCCCAGCGTGGGCGGATGATCCGGCCGTAACGGCGGAAATGCCCGCGGAGGCAGAGAAGAAACTCACTCTGGCGGTAATCAATTTAACGGGGCAGATTATGGAAGGCTCCACAGCCAGTATTTTTTCCTTATCGGGTGTCACCAGCACGAACCTGATGGATATGGTGAAGCGCCTGGAACTGGCCGGTGAGGATGAAGCCATATCGGGGGTTTTATTTAACATCGAGGAGCCAATGTTCAACTGGGCGCAGGTGGATGAACTGCGGCAGGCTGTGGCGGCTCTGCGTCAGAAGGGCAAAAAAACCTACGCCTATCTGGAGGAGGCGGGCCAGGATTCGTACCTGTTTGCGTGCAGTTGCGACCAGATCGCGATGACGCCCTCGGGCAACCTGATGCTGGCGGGCCTGGCGGGGGAAACGCTGTATTTCAAAAATCTGCTGGACAAGCTGGGCATTCAGGCGGACATGATTCAGATCGGCGATTATAAATCCGCCGGCGAGACGATGACCCGTAGCGGCCCTTCCCCGCAGGAGATGCAGCAGTTCAACCAGCTTTTCGACAATCTGTACGGCCATATGGTTCAATCGATCGCGGAATCCCGGAAAATGACGGACGAGCAGGTACGCCGGCTGATCGATGAGGGGCCGTACACCACGGAACAGGCCCAGGCGGCGGGACTGATCGATCAGGTTCTGTATCGCGAAGAATTCCTCAAAAAGATCACGGAGCAGGAGGATACAAAAATATCGCTGAAGACGGACTACGGCCAGGCACCCCGGCCCGCAATCAATCCCGATGATCCCTTCGCCATGCTCTCGGTACTGCAGGGCCTGTTTAAAACCCCTCCGGAACCGACGGGGGATGCCATTGCGGTCGTCTATATCAACGGGCCGATCACTTCCGGGGAAAATATGGAGACCTTTGACGGCAGCGTGATCGGCTCGCGTACGATCCGGTTGACGCTGGCGAAGGCCCGGGCGGACAAAAATATCAAGGGCGTGGTGGTGCGCATCGATTCCCCGGGCGGCAGCGCCACCGCCAGTGACATCATGTATAACGCCATATTGCAAACGGCCAGGGAAAAGCCGGTGGTGGTGAGCATGGGCGGGGTCGCGGCCTCCGGGGGCTATTATGCCGCCTGCGGAGCCAATACCATCCTGGCCCAGCCGAGCACCATTACCGGTTCCATCGGCGTCATCGGCGGGAAAATCGTGATCGGCGGCCTGCTGGGAAAGCTGGGGATTACCAGCTATACCTTTCACCGGGGCCGGAACGCCGCCCTGTTCAGCTCCATGCAGCCGTTTACGGTCGGGGAACACCTGAACATCAAAGAGAACATGGAACTCACCTACGAACGGTTCAAGCAGTGCGTACGGCAATCCCGCGGCGCGAAATTGACCGATTCCATCGACTATCTGGCTCAGGGCAAAATTTATACCGGCTTGCAGGCCAAACAGGCCGGTCTGATCGATGAGATCGGAACGCTGGAGGACGCCATTGGGCGAGTGGCCGAACAGGCAGGCATCGAAACGTACCAAATCCGGATCATGCCCTCGCCCAAATCGCTGGTGGAAGTGCTAACGGAGCTGCTCGCCCGGTCGGACGCAAAACCGGATGAGCCGCTGGCCGCTCTGGGTTTATCCCCTGCAGGAGGGGAAAATCCGCTCTGGCTGGGCCGGTCCGCGGGTCTGAAATCTTTTCTGATCCAGAAAATACTCCATCACGTTTCCAGTTTGATCTATTTATTTCAACAGGAACATACACTGCTGGTACTGCCGTATGAAGTCATCATGCCGCCATTTAATTGATAAGGAACAGGAAAAAGAAGGAACCGGAAACGATACCTCCGGCTATCGAAACACGAAACGAATGGATCGAAACGAATCTGACATAGCGATTGAGACGATATTGTCACAGAAAAGTGCCGGCCCAACCTCTTTGCGGGTCGTGCTTTTGGCAGATGACCTGTCTTTGCAGCACTATGGCCCGGTCTTGCGCCGCTTGTCGGTGGGTTTGATCGATGAAGTCAGCGACCTCAGCTTATTATGCGCCGGGGCCAGTGACCTGCTCCCTCATGTGCCCAGCCCGCCGGTGCGAATCATCACGGAAACCAGGGGCTATTCAGAAGAATCGCCCGACGGAAATATGACAACCCGGCAGTTGTCCATCGTACGCCCCTGCTTTGATCTGTATGAATATCTGCTGCCGCAGCGGAGAATCAATCGGATTGCGGAAACTCTCCAGCCGTTTAAGCCTACTCTCTTCCATGCGTTAAGTGAAAGACAAGCCCTGCTGGCCCGGCGCTTGAGCAAACGAATGGGAATTCCCTACGTCCTTTCGATTTTATCAGTGGAACCTTCTCATTTGAATTTTTCGCAGCACCGCTGCGGGGCGATTCTGGCCGGCAGCAGTCATTTGACGAGGAAAATGCGCCGCCTGTATCCGCGCCTGGCCGCGCGAATGCATTATATGCCGATTGGAACGCACGTCACGGAAACCCCGTCCTGCTTCAGCCACGAAGGCAAGGTAGCGACCCTATTTTGCTCCTGCCCCCTGGAAAAGGACAAAGGATTGCCGGTTTTGCTGCTTTCCATCAAGAAATTGCAGGAACTCGGACATATCCCCCAACTGATGATTGCGGGAAATGGATCCGATGAATACCTGCTGCGCAACATGGTACGGCAACTGAAGGTAAGCGACCAGGTTCACTTTATACCGCCTATTAAAACATTGACGACGGATAATGACGCCTACAAAGCCGTCTTTAAAACGGTGGATATTTATGTGCAACCCTGTCCTGCGAAAATGTGGCAGCCGGAACTGCTGGAAGCCATGAGCGTCGGCAACGCGGTCGTGGTTGCCGATCAGGAAAAAAATGACCTGATCCAACAGGGGAAAACCGCCCTGACCGTCGGCTTTCAGCAAAATCAGGATTTGACCAAGGCCCTGCATCAATTGCTTAGCGACCGGCCCTACGCCCGAACCCTGGCAACCCATGCCCAGGATTATCTGCGCAAACATTTTCTGGCCAGCCATATGATTTCCCGGATGGTCCGGACCTACCGGCAGGCGGTAACTCTGAAAGTAAAGCCCTGACAAAGTTAACTATATCCGGCGGGACAAAACTCTCAGTTTTTGATCAGGCCGTAGTCGGTTAGCCCAAGTTCCGCAGTTAGGGGTGGAAAACGTTGATTTTAGCGTAATAACGC
>CAZOMV010000102.1:0-20682 GCA_964580995.1 uncultured Pirellulales bacterium | reverse complement strand
TCCGTTTGTGGACTGGAACAGCTATACCTGGAGTGCCGATGCCAATTTTGAAGGCGGCACGATCCTTACCTCCGACCGGCTGGTGGAACATGCCTCCCCGACTCTCTACGATCAGGGCCTGTATCAAACCGCCCGGACCGGCAAGACGCTGCGTTATACCTTGGCCCTGACGCCGGGCTTATATAATGTCCACCTGAAATTCGCGGAACTCTGGCTGACCGAACCGGGCCAGCGGCCGATGGACATCGCCATCAACGACCGCACCCTCTGGTCCGCCTGGGACCCAGCCGCCGCCGCCAATAAGATCGCCCGGGCCGCCGAAATCCGCGCCCAGGATATCACCCCCGATGCCAATGGCAACATCACCATCCAGATTACCGCCACCGGCACCAACGACGCCATCCTCCAGGGCATCGAGATTGAATGATGGTTTAAAAAGTTTTCGTGTCAGACATTATATTTTCGTCTTCGCAGCCGATCGAGTGTTACCGCTATCACAATGATCGAGCCGGTGATGATTTCCTGAACCCAGTTCGGCAATCCCATCTGGGAACATCCCGAGCGGATCACGGTCATAATCAGTGCCCCGATCAGCGTTCCCGGCACCGAACCTTCACCGCCGGAGAGACTGCCGCCCCCGATCACTACCGCTGCGATGACATCCAGCTCCAGCCCCACCGCCACGGTTGGATCCCCGACCGTCAGCCGCGAAAACTGCATCAAACCGGCCAGCCCCACCAGACATCCGCTGAGGGTATAAATATAGGTTTTGACGCGGTTGACCGCCACCCCGCATAACCGGGCCGTCTGTTCGTTGGATCCAATCGCATAGATATAACGTCCCAGGACCGTATAGCGTAAAACCAGTACCATCACCGCCGCCATGACAATCAGAATCCAGACCCCCCACGGCACCAGCATCCACCGCTGTCCCTGCGGCAGGGCCGCCATCAGCTCGTTCAGCCAACTGATCGGGGCATCGATCTTTTGTTCCCCCGCCAGCCCCTTGGCCGCCCCCCGCACCAGCAGCATCATGCCCAGCGTGACAATAAAAGGCACCACCTGCAAACGGGTAATGAACAATCCGTTCAGCAGCCCGCAGAATCCCCCCGCCGCCACCCCCGCCAGCGCGGCCGGCAGAGGATCCATCTGCATCTTTTGCAGCAGCCAGGCGATCACCACCGTGCTAAAGGCCACTACCGAACCCGCCGAAAGATCGATGCCCCCCGCGATAATAATCAACGTCATCCCCAGGGCCGCCGTACCCACGATCGCCGTTTGCCGGGCAATCGTTTCCAGATTGCGGACACTGAAAAAACTGGAGGGACCGATCAAAACAAAAAATAAATAGATCAACACCAGCCCCAGTATGGGACCGAACGTATTTCCGATCCGTTGCAGCCGGCGGCCTTCCGAAATCGAAAGCTCATTCCCTTCCCGGCTCATCTTCCTGCTATCCTGCACTTACGCACCTTCCTTCCGGCCCGTAGCCGCTAGCATCAGTTTATGTTCATCCCACTGGGAAACCGGGTACGCCTCCCCCAGCGTCCCCCGGTACATCACGGCGATCCGGTCGCACACTCCCAGCAATTCCGGAAGATAGCTGCTGATCATCAACACCGCCTTGGGAACCTGTCCCCCCGCGCCGCTGGCCAACTCGTCAATCTTCTGATATATCGCCGCCTTCGCCGCTACATCGATTCCGCGCGTCGGTTCATCCAGCAGCAGCACATCCACATCGTGCTGCAAGAGCCGGGCCAGGGCGACTTTCTGCTGATTGCCCCCGGACAGATCGTTGACTTTCTGCCTGGGACTCCGGCCGCGAATGCCCAGCTTGTGCATCCATGCCGCGCTTTGCCGGTTTTGTTCGGACGGCCGGATCAAACTGAAATTGCCCGATTTCGCCAGACTCGACAGGGTGATATTATCCGAGATCGACAGCCCCAGCGCCAAGCCTTCTTCCTTGCGGTTTTCACTCAGCATCCCGGCTCCCTGCCGCCACCTCTGCCGCGGCACAGCCGGCCCCCGGTACACACCCAGAGTAATTTCCCCGCTGCGAACCGGTTCCAGCCCGAAAAGACTTCGCAAAAGTTCCGTCCGTCCGGCTCCTACCAGGCCGGCGATCCCGAATACTTCGCCGCGATGCAGAGTAAAACCGGCGGAACGGACCTTGCCCGAGGACACCTTCTGAACCGTCAAAACCGGATCGCGCCGCACCCGCGCCGATCGCGGATACATCTGCCCCACCGGCTTGCCCACCATGGCGGTTACGATCTCTTCGCCCCGCATGGCCGCCGCCGGCGCAGACAAAACCGTCCGGCCATCCCGGAGGATCGTCACCTGATCGGCAATCCGCGTTACTTCCTCAATAAAATGAGATATGTAGATAATAGAACGCCCCTGTTTTTTCAGCGAATGAAGAATCGCAAACAGCCGCTGCACATCCTCCTGCGTCAGGGAGCTGGTCGGTTCATCCAGCACCACCACCTGGCAGCCCATCGCCAATACCCGGGCGATCTCCACCCGCTGCTGCGCCGCCACGGATAGCTCCCGAACCTTCCGGTCCGGGCGGATTTCCGCATCCCCGAAAAATCCCAGTGCCTCCTCCGCCCGCCGGCGGATCGCCCGCCGGTTCAGAATGCCCCACCTCCGCGGCTCCCGGCCCAGCATAATATTCTCCTCCACCGTCAGATGCGGCGCCAGGGATAACTCCTGATAGATCATCCCCACCCCGGCCCGTTTCGCCTCCAGCGGATTCTGGGGCGAAAAACGCCTGCCCTCCAGATGCATGTCCCCCTCATCCGGCCGTACCGCCCCGGCCAGAATTTTCATCAGGGTGCTTTTCCCCGCCCCGTTTTCCCCCACCAGGGCGTGAATTTCCCCATACCGGATTTGCAGCGCCACCTGGCGCAGGGCCGCCGTCGCGCCAAAATTCTTGCTGATACCCCGCATTTCCAGGCAAAACGGGGCGCCGGATGCGGTTACTCCTGGAGCCATTGGCTTAAGTCCGGTTTCAGCAGTCGGGCCACTTCCGGATCATTCCTATTATCCTGCGTAGCCACCACCGATCCTGTATCTACCTTCTTCTTCACTTCCAAACCCTGGATATGCTGGACGATGGATTTCACTCCCAGGTATCCCATCTGGAACGGATCCTGTATTACCAGGCCGTGGATTTCTCCCTGGGCCAGGGCCTGAATCAGCTTGTCCGAACTGTCAAAGCCCACAAAGAAAACCTTTCCCGCGTGGCCGCCGTCCTGCAGCGCCCGCAGCATGCCGAAGGTCGTCGATTCGTTGGAGCTGAATATGCCGTCCAGTTCCAGTATCCCCTCCGAATTTTTAAAGGGCGCCAGCAGATTCTCACTGGCCTGATACGCGCTTTCCGTCGTGGCCCCGCCGTACTGGTTGGAACTGGCGATCTCGATGCCGGGAAACTTCTTCATCTCCGCCAGAAAGCCTTCCTCCCGTTCCATGGTACTGGCCGAACCTTCCATGCAGCGCAGCATTATGATTTTCCCCTTACCCGCCACCAATTCCGCCAGCCGCCCCGCCGCCTTGCCTCCCGCGGCATAATTATCCGTCGCGATAAAACTGATATACTCCTCCCCCTTCAGATTCGAGTCGATAATCGCCACCGGAATCCCGCTGCGCGTTGCATTGAGCACCGGAACCCGCAAAGCGGCATCGTCCAGCGGCGCCAGCACCATCCCCGAAACGCCGCGCGTCACAAAATCTTCCACCACTTTGATCTGGGATTCCCGGTCATCTTCTTTCAGCGGCCCTTTCCAGATGATTTCCACATCCAATTCCTCCGCCGCTTTGAGAGCGCCGGCATGGATGGATTTCCAGAATTGATGGGTGGTGCCTTTGGGAATCACCGCAACGGTGAGTTTCGCAGATGCCTCCGGGGAATCCTGTTTGGAACACGAAGGTAACGCCAACCCTAGTAAACATACCTGCAAAATAAGGAACAGCCGCATCTTTCACACCTTCCAAAAACCGGTTTCCATGATAACCTGTCACATACGATCATTTTCAGCTAGTATAATCGCAAGGAAGGGATACAGGCAATACTATTTTACACCAAAAACAGCCCGATTCGTTCGGACATCTCCCGCAGAGCACGGATGGCCTGCGAAAACAGCTCCCCGCCGCTGGATCCGCCAAATTGCCCGCCCCGGCGCAGGTGCGGCTCCAAGGTCAGGAACCAGTCGTAATGCATGCCTTTCAGTTCCCGCAGTAAATCTTCAATCTGCGCATCTCCCCGCCCCGGCAGACATCCGGTCGTTTCCCCAAGTTTCCAGTCTTTGATATGGACATGGGCTACATAGGGCTTCATGAGCGGCCAGCAGCTACATATATTGTCGATAATTCCGTATTCACATACAAAATTCGCCGGATCATACGCCAGCCGCAGTTGCGGGGAGCCGATGGCCTGGATCAGGTCAGCACAGTTTTCTGCACTGTGGCCGTAGATATTTGCCTCGTTTTCATGGACCAGAACCAAACCCGTATTCTTAATGATTTCCAGCTTCGCATAAAACCGCTCGATCACCTCCTGCCGGTAATCCTGAATATTCCCTCCAGCCGGCGGGTAATAGCTGAAGACCCGAATCAGCGGGGTCTCAAAAAACAGGGCCGCCTCCACCGCTTTCCGGAACCGCTCCAGATGGGATGCAAACGGTTCATCAATCCTGACCTTGCCGATGGGCGAGCCAATCGCACTCACACGAATAGCATGATCCCGCAGGATCTTCCCGGCCGCTTTTTGTTCGGCGGCTGTCAAATCCAGTATATTTTTCCGGTTCAGAAACCGCAATTCGATATATTTCACCTGCTCCCGGACCAGATATTCGATCTGACCCGGAAAATTATCCGTTACTTCATCCGCAAAAGCACTGAGTATGGGCATTTATTTCCTTTGAAAATTCTCCTGGAGTTTGATGATTTTTTGTTTCCGCGCTGACTGGTAAATAGCCAGTATCACCTCGACCGATTTTCGCGCCTCCCGGCCGCTGATGCAAAAATCCGTGTTGTTTTCCAGGGCCTCCAGAAAAGCCTCAAAATTCCGCCGGTGGTTTTGATGCGAGATCGCCGCCGGGTCCGCCGCCGCCCCCGCCGTATGGGCCTGGCCGAATTTCCGGCGGATTTCCGCATCCTGCGGCTCCTCCCGGTCGAATTGCCAGACCGCCAGGCTCTCTTCCACATAAACTACCGTTCCCTGTGTGCCGCTAATCTCGAATCGCCGCCTCTGGCCCGGATACGAAGCCGTGGTACCATAGATAATCCCCAGCGCCCCGCACCCAAATTTCAAAACCGCCGCCGCCGTGTCCTCCGCTTCAATCTGCGGATGGCCCAGGTGATGCATCTGCGCCTGCACCGATTCCACCGGCCCCATCAGGCTGCACAACAGATCGATCATATGAATCGACTGATTCATCAACGCCCCCCCGCCATCCAGCTTCCACGTGCCATGCCAGCTATTCTCATAATACGCCGGACCGCGCCACCACGGCACATACACACCGGCATACGTGATAGTCCCCAACCGACCGCCTTGTATTGCCGTTCGTAAGGGAACCAACGCGTCATGGAAGCGGTTCTGAAAAATCCCTCCCAGATGCGTCCCCGCCTGCCGGTGCGCCTCGATCATGCGGTCGATCCGTTCCAGCGTAACTTCCAGCGGCTTTTCGCAAACCACATGCAGGCCGGCCCGGGCGGCCGCTATCGCCGGCTCCAGGTGAGTGCCGCTGGGGGTGGCGATCGTCACTAGATCAAGGTCCGAATTTTGGAACAGCTCATCATAGCTGGGGTAGGCCCGGCAGGAATACTTTTCCGCTAAACGTTCGGCCCGTTCCGGAACCGTATCGCATATGCCAATTAACCGGGCATTGCCAATCTCCTGGAAAGCACGGGCGTGAAAATCGGCAATGACCCCGGCTCCGACAATCCCGACATTATAGGTTCTCATGGCGTATTTTTCTCCTCCGCATCAGGTGAACGACAACAACCAGGCTCGTGAACATTACGATCACCGCCAGGCCGTACCAGCGGATTTTCGTCCAGATGCACCAGATACTCGCAAAGGCCGCCAGCGCGGTGGCGATTCCCATCAGTACATTCCAGACCATCCGTTTGCTTCCCCGGGGCATGTTGCTGCCCAGCAGGCTCCGCTGGTTCATCATCAGGAAAAAGGTAAGATACGCCACCGGCAGCAGCGTCATGCCGAACACCGAAGTGGGGATCGCCAGCCAAAAAGCGGCCTTTGTCCATAAAAACGGTCCCAATATTCCGATCCCCGGCATCAGACACCCCAGCCGATAGGTCCAGCCGCCGGTTTCCTGATGCAGCATTTCACAGACCGCAAAGCCGTTAATCAGCATCAGCATAATAATGGTGGATATCGTCATTCCGATCACGCCGATCCCGAAAATATAAT
Source organism: uncultured Pirellulales bacterium (assembly GCA_964580995.1). Classification (GTDB taxonomy): domain Bacteria; phylum Planctomycetota; class Phycisphaerae; order Sedimentisphaerales; family SM23-30; genus JAKJEP01. The sequence goes on along the minus strand of CAZOMV010000102.1, from coordinate 14,243 downwards.
GCGAAAATTTTCTTCCCGTCAGCGGCTCCAGCGAACTGGCCAGATCAGACGCATCCCGCTGATCCAGCATCGCCGCCAGCTTTTTATCCGCCAGCGGCAAAGCCTGAATCCGGTTCCATTTTTCCGGTTCCGGCTGAGACGCAAAATATTCCATTTCTTGCTCGATGGCTTTGGGGTCTTGCCCCTGTGCCATACCCTGGGTTTGGATTTCAAATTTTATTCGTTCCGCCGCCAGATCCAGAATGCCTTTCTTCGGCTGGATCATTTCGCCTCTGGTGTTGGTTTCTCCCAGCAGCCCGGGCGTCGGCCGGGTATGGAACTGGGAGGCTGAAGCAATAACGATACAACTGATGGTGAGAACAAAAGGAATGACCAGGCCGGTCGCCAGATCAAAAATGGCAAGCCCGCGAAAATTTTCGTCCCATCCCCGTTTTAGTAAAGAATAAGGCATTAAAAAGGTCATATTAATCCCGACCGCGGTGGCCGCGGAGGAGATGATCACATCCCGCTGCTGGGACAGGATCAATTGCGTCCAGAAAGAACGAAAGGCAGGCTCCACCGCCTGGATATAAGGATCGAAGGTTTTCACCGGTTCCAGTACCAGGGAAAGATGGGGGATAAAACCCTGGTATATTTCCTGCCAGTGCAAACCTTCCGGTGACAGGCTCATTTTAATGACGACCCCGATAAAACTGATCACAATAATTCCCACCACGATTTTGAGAAAAATTTCAAATAACCGGATTCCCTTGCGGGCGGCCTCATAAAACCAGACCACCAGGGTGCATACTATCAGAATAACTACGCAGATAATCAGTTTTTCCCCACCATCGGAAAAACGGCTATTCTCGAACCATTGTGGGAACAAATTTTGCCGAACGGCGGCGGCACTCAGGCTGAACTGCGGCATGGACCAGACCAGATTCGCCATCACCGTCGCAATCGCCCAGCCCCAGCCAAGCACGGGATTGATGTGCTGGTTTATCGCATCGAATGGCCGCTGCCGGGTAGAAAGCGTAACATAACTGATGGCACTGAGCATGATCACCCCCAGGATGATGGCCAGCGGCTGCAGCCAGAGCAGGCTGTATCCTCCTATAACCCCCAGATACAGGCTCCCTGCCAGCGAGCCGCCTCCCAGCGTGATCGCGCTTTGCAGCCAGCCGGGGCCCGATAGTTTGATATACGCCCCCAAAGTCGCCAGCCTTCCCTTGGCGTGGGCCGCCATCAGAAAATCACGCTCTTGCTGGGATGCTGTCGGCAGGGACCGGGGTTCGGTCGTTTCGATAGGATTTTTAGTTGCCATCTGTTTTCCCTGTATTGTGGTTAGGAGTCCGGCCAAAACAAACGAAGAGATTCGATACTTTTTTGCGCAATCGTTTCCGGATCAGGATCATATTTGAAAACTTCCACGGAGAGCCATCGATTCCATCCGATTTCATGTAAAGCGGCGGCAATAGGGACATAATCCGTCTTTCCCATGCCCGGCCCGTATAAATTTTCATCATTCACATGAAAATGTCCGATCTCATCTATCTTCACGGAACGAATGATCTCGGGTACAGGTATTTTTTCAGAACACATCGCCTTTACATCCAGATGAATTTTAAAATGGGGATGATTGATTTCCCGCACCATCCGCAGCCCTTCCCCAACCGTATTGATAAAGTTGGTTTCCACCGGCGCCAGCGGTTCCAGGCACAGGACCACCCCCAGCTTTTCCGCCCGGCCCAGCAGGGAGCCAAACAAGTCCACCGCATTCCGCCAGGCCTCCGCCGGCATCTGCCCCTCGGCTGCGTTTCTCTGCTGCGGCGAACCGATCACCAGCACCTCCCCTCCCACATCGCGGCACAATTCCATCAGCACACCAAAATACTCGCCCGTCTTCCGCCGGACCTCCTTGTCCGCCGTCGTCATATGCAAACCGGCAGTTCCAGCCAGCAGCCAGTGCAAACCAACCACCTCCAGCCCATGCTTCCGGACGGTTTGCCGGATTTGCCTTCGCTGGTCTGCGGAAATAGCGTCCGCACGAGCCGCGAGGGTAAAAGGCGCCAGCTCCAAACCATGATACCCCAACCGGCTGGCAATGGCGCAAACCTCCTCCACGGACCGGTTCTGGAACATTTCGTTACACAGGGCAAATTTCATCAGACCTTTTCCGGCACGACAAACGGTTCGCGATACTCGCGGGTCAATAACTGATTGGCCCAGCGGCTCAAACCATACTCACCTTCACCCTCACCGACAAAGGTCTCCGTCTCCGGATTCATCGTCAGCCACGGCCCCATGGTCGCCAGATCCTGGGATATGTTCACTTCATTTTTTTCCAGATGTTTGCCAAACCGCTCAAAGGTATCCAATGCGTGGGAATTCCCCTGCAGGGTGTTCCGGATTTCATCCGGTGACGACTTCTGCCCCAGCCGGTACGAAATATTGGATATATGGCACAGGGCGCTGGACAGATGCCCCTCCAGAATATCCGCATTCAGATCGCTCACCTTGCGGCTGCGTACGGCGTCAATAAAATTCGCCATATGTTTGCCCCCGCCGTCGCCCTGAAACTGTTTGATCTTGTTTCCCTGGTTATCATACGCCCAGCCGCCCCCTTCCCCAGCGGCGAAATAGCCGCCTTCGCATTCCACCACCACGCCGATCCGAATCCCCCGATAATGATCCATATTGGTATCCCCCTTTGCCTGCGGCAGGCCCCGCACCTCGAAAATAATCGGGGCCGGCTGATAATCCAGAATCGCAATCTGGGTATTGGCGGTTTGCGCGTCATCTTGATATCCAAAGCGGCCCCCGATACTCATCACCCGCGGCGGCAACTGGTTTTGCCCCGTCGCCCAGCGGCACAAATCCATTTCGTGGATCCCCTGATTGCCGATATCGCCGTTACCCGTCGGCCAGACCCAGTGCCAGTCATAATGCAGGTTTTGCCGCATCAACGGCTCCAGCGGCGCCGGCCCCGACCAGAGATTGTAATCAACCGCCGGCGGGATCGGCTGGGGACCATTCACTAAACCTATGCTGTTACGCGGTTTATAACAAAAGCCGCGCACCACGACCATCTTCCCCAGATTCCCCTCCCGGATATACTCATAGGCACTCTTATACCCTCCGAAATCCGAACGCCGCTGAGTACCGGTCTGCACGATGCGATTGTATTTCCGGGCCGCTTCCACGATCTTGCGGCCTTCCCACACATTATGCGACACCGGCTTTTCCACATACACATCCTTGCCCGCCTGACAGGCCCAGATACTGATTAAGGCGTGCCAATGGTTGGGCGTCGCCGTGCTAATGGCGTCTATATTCTTATCTTCCAATAGCTTACGCACATCCGTATAGGTATCCACCTTGATATTCTTCTGGGCCAGTTCCTCCGCTTTTTTGCCCAAAACGTCTTTATCGACATCACAAATGGCCACCAACCGGACGCCGGGGATTTTCATAAAATTGTTGATGTGGCCACTGCCCTGGTTGTGAAAACCCACCACCGCCAGGCGTATATCTCCATTGACACCCGTAACTTGCGCCCAGGTGCGGGCTGCCAGATGTGAGGAAAGCCCCGCCCCGGCGGCACTAATCAGGGATGTTTTGAGAAAACTGCGGCGTGTGATTTTTTTCATGGCATATGCCTCTCTTTCTTTATAGGTTGTAAATAAAAGAGTTACATCTTGATTCGTTCGGCCATAATCTATTCTGAACAGTTTTTGTATTGTACCGGCTCCCGCAGCGGCGGCAACTCGATATTGTGCAAAATATTCCTCATTTCGTGCATATATTCTTTACATCCCGGATAAACTGTTTTACTCTTTCGAGAGTTGATGCGATGAGTAAACCGAGAAAAGTACTGGTCCTGATGGAGCCGTCCCGGGCATATGAGCAGGGTATGCTGCGCGGCATTGCCCGCTACTCCCGCCTGCACGGCCCCTGGAACTTTTTCCGCAATATCCCAGCCGTATCCGGCGGCGAGCAAATCACCCTTTCCCACATTAAAAAACTCGAAGTGGATGGAATTATCATCAGGGAGCAGAAAATCCTTCCGGAGGTCCTTTCTCTGGATGTGCCAATAGTCATATCTCCTTATTCGCAAAGGTTTCCCGGCTTTATCAACCTCGTGACCGATGACGCCGCCATCGGCGTAATGGCGGCGGAATATCTCTTGAAGCGGGATTTCCGGCATTTTGCCTTTTGGGGCCAAAATCCCCGCTTTTTCTGGTCGATACAAAGGTGTGAGTATTTTACCAAGCGAATCCGACAAGCCGGTTTTTCGGTGGAAACCTATGAAAAAATTCAGACAAAAAGCGGCTATTTAACCTCCGAACAACTGGTTCCCATTGCCCAGTGGCTTAAGTCGCTGCCCAAGCCGCTAGCGATCATGGTGGCTACCGATGATTTCAGCTATGACCTTTTTGAAGCGATGAAAACCACTCCTTTTCATGTACCGGAAGATATTGCCATCATTGGACTTGGGAACGATGAAATCGTCTGCGGCTTTGCGTCCCCGCCCATGACCAGTATTGTTTTACACACGGAACAGGCCGGCTATGAGGCGGCGGAGCGGCTGGACCGGCTCATGGCCGGCGAAAAGGTCAATATCGAGGATATTGTGATTCCGCCGCTGCATGTGGTGACACGCAATTCCACCGATGTTTTGGCGATAGAGGATCCGGAGGTGGCCCAGGCGGTCCGGTTCATTCGCAGCCATGTCCGGGAAATGATCCAGGTGGAGGATGTCGTCCGGGAAGTAGCGGTCTCCCGCCGCAGCCTGTACAAAAAGTTTGAAAAAGCCCTGGGCCGGTCCATTTACCAGGAAATCCGCCGGGCCCGCGTCGAACAGGCGGCCCGGCTGCTGCTGGAAACCGATATGCCCGTTAGCCAGATCGCCCGCTCGCTGGGCTACCCCGACGTCAAAAACCTCGCCCGCCTCTTCCGCCAGGAAAAAGGCATGAACCTCCGCCTCTTCCGCCAACGCTACCGCCGGGCGTAAAGAAAAGGGGACATTCTACTTTTCTGCCCTTTTTCGAGGTCGGCCTCTGGGTCGTATCGTGTATTCCAGGCCAAACTTATTCGCGATATCCTTCACCCAACTCCCATTGCATCCAGGTACTCAGGTCCCCATCGCCATAAGGCCACAGCACCAGATGAAAATGGTTGGGCATCAAACACCAGGATACAACCCGCATCGGGATCCACTCCACCGCCTCGCCCAGCATTTCGGTAAATCGCAGATAGTCCGGGTCCTTGTGAAAAACCTCCGCTCGTCCGTTACCTCGATTGATCACATGATAACACCTATTCCCAACGCTTGCTCGTGCTGTTCTTGGCATAATATGGGCATCTTAACACCCGGACACTGGATTTTCAAGAAAAATGTACAATGTCCCCTTTTCGGTATCCCAGAGAGACCTGATAGGGATATTCGTTGATAGTCAGCGTGTCATAGCCGTTACTTACGTTTCCGCGCCAACGCCAACCCGCCCAACGCCAACAAGCTCAGCGACGCGGGCTCGGGAACGGGATATCCGTCAAGTTCAATAATGCGCGGACCGGTCACAAACGACCCGTAGATGAAATCGGCCTTGAAGTGCTGTGCTGAGACGGGACTGGAGAAAGTGTGGTCTATGGTATAGTTGTATATTCCATTGCTGTACGTACCCAAAGGCGTCGGAAGCAGACCTGAAGCGTAGATCGGATCTCCCCAGTTGTCGTCATAGGGGTGGGCAATATCACTTGCGTAGAGATTGAAACCCTGTATCGCCCGATTGTAGCTGGTTGGGTAATTTCCATCCGCCGCAACGGACAAGACAAAACGGCCCAGATAGACTGCTGTTGGCGTTTTCCAGCTCACCCAGGCAGTAGCGCCAGGGCTGAAAATCTGTGCGTCATAATATATCGCATTGCCAACTTCAATTGTTCCAAACTCACCGCCGAACATGTTTCTGATATCGGAACCAGGATAGGCTCCCCAAGTACACCCGCCAGTCAGTTCGCATCCCTGATTTACATCCCACAGGTCTGTCTTGATATCAGCAAACGCCGCCGAAATGATAGACACACACACCACCGCCGCACAGACCGCGCGACCCAGCCAAGTCACCTTCGAAAACATAGAACTCTCTCCTCTCTTGTAAAGTTTGAGCAAAACCTCTGGCAAAAGTATTCACGATAAACATCCTAAACCAACAATATAGTTTACCACCTCTCCGCGATTCATGCAAGGAAATTTCACTCCGAACCACGAAATATCTTCTCTCCGGGTGGTGGGCAATACCCATCTTGCCCAGACCTCCCAAACAGAACCCACCTCTCCTTCTTCGCCCTAACAAACCAGTTCGCACCGGGACCATGAGCGATTTCGAACCGTCGCACAAGACAACGGAAAGGGGAAAAAAAGGAAAAGGGGACATTCTACTTTTCTGCCCTTTTTCTAGGTCGGCCGCTGGGTCGTATCGGGTATTCCAGGCCAAACTTCTTTGCGATATCCTTTTCGAATAAGAACCTTTATTTTATATCAGCATATTCCCGATACAAATTTTCAATCTCTCCCTGTTTTTCATCGCCGAGGTGGAAGACAAAGCGGAAGCGGAATTTTAAGTCCTGATTGGCTGGGATAATCAATTGAATTAAAGGGGTCAGGCACGATCTGCTCCAATCTACCCAGCACATCATAATCATAAGTTTCGATGATACCATTCGGATATGTTACTGTCCATAGGGAATCGACCAATGAATATTCATAGTCGGTTATGATTTTAGTTGGTCTATCCAATCACGATGTTTTTCGGAACAAACAAAAAGGATATAATCTACATCAGCATTATCAGGTATTATAAACCATTCCAATAAGTCAATATTGTTTATCGCTTTTGTAACTAATTGTTGCAATTCCTGGGTAGTATCCTCATTCAAATATTCTCCAAGAATTTTTTTCAATTGAGATAATCCAATAAGACTATTTACAATAATCCAATTGTTACATGAAAAATTATATAAACCACCTTCACCACATGATTTAATCAACTCCTCCTGGTTATAATTATTTTTCCATCTTTCAAAACACATTTTTTCTTCAATTTTATCCGGATCTGCATAATTTCCACTATCATCATACCATGGAAAAGCTAGGTATGGACAAGGCTTACTTTTGGTAACAATAATCATCTTTTTTAAAAAGTTAGATGATATTTTCGTCACAAAATGAGAACTTTTACTTATGGCATTAACTAATTCCCCGCCAATTCCAAATAATAAATCCACATTAATTTTATTATTACCATATTCTTCATTATATTTCATTTTATACCTTGGACGAAAATAATGGGGTCATGGAGAAAATAAATGAGCGATAATAAAAGGGTCAGCCGGGTAGCGTCGGAAATTTGTTGCCGACGCGGTACCTTTCATTTTTTCCTTTTCAGATTCCAATACTCCAAATCCTGTCATACCATTTTTAACCACGGATTACACTGATTTTTAAAATTCCATTCTTCTTAATCCGTGCCATCCGTGAAATCCGTGTTTCCATTCATTTTCTCTTTTCTCCACGACCTGCCGTGGTTGATTTTCTCTTTTCCGCCAAAGGCAATCCCTGCCGGTTATTTATCCATTAACACCTCGCATTTTAGAACGAATCCATCATACCCCCCGGCCGGCCCGGCTAACAAGAGAATTCCCGGAAAATACTCCTAATCCCTTCCGTTTCAATACCTTGCACTTCTTTTCTCTGTGTCCCTCAGTACTACTATCCTTCAACTTCTTGTTTTTTCTGCGTGATTTTTGTTTTACATTCGTTTAATGTTTGTGTTTACAGGAAGTTATGCAGCGATTTTTCGCCGCGAACTCCCGCTTCGTTTGGACGCCCGGAAGGAATCCCATCGTAAAAAAGCGGTTCAACCCAACCAGATGAGCAGGCCGGCACACCATCCCGTTGGTCGGCGATCAAACCCAGCAGCCGTTGCTTTCGCCGCTGACAAAATCCAACACGGCGAATAGATGGTTCCCATGCGTCGGCCCCGCCGCTCCGCGCCAGCCACGGGGGGAAACCGGCATTCCATGCTCTCCGAGGCAGGTACCGGCCTGCACCGAAAACGCCGCGTTCATTTGCCCCTTTCGATGCTCCCGCCGGTCGCTGCCACAAACCAGAATTATCAGCAAGCATAGAGCCGCTGGGGGCGTGTGGATGTATCGCCTGAAAGCCCGCCAGCCAAATCCTCTTCACGGGGGGAAACCGGTGTTCCATGCGCCCGAGCCGAAACCTCCTATAAAACGTCCAACCCTCCGGCCACCACGAGGCGGTGGGTCAGTTTTTGTCCGTCCGGTCCGTAAACTTGCCACTGTTAATCTGGGCAATATAGGCAATCTTCCCCTTCTTGTAATTCGTAACTCGTAATTCATAATTCGTAATTATCTTCAAAATGACACGAGACAATATCATTCACTTTTACCTATGTTTCACTCATGTTTACCATATGTTTTGCTATACTTTTATATCACTTTCTTCATCTTCTACTATACTTTCTTCAACATTTATTAACTCAACTTAATCGTTAAATCTTACCAAATTTCTTATCCATCTTACCAAAAATCTTACCCAACCGTTACAACCGTTATAATCCCTACTTTATTATCGGACTATAGACTTTTACGCAAAATAACCACTTACATCAATTTTCCAAATTTCAAAATAAAGACTTACGACAATTTCCCAAAACGAAAAATAAGGACTTATAGAAATCAGAATCAACCAGCTCAAACTACGCAACGAAATCCTCTTTCTTTATTTTATTTCCGCATATTCCCGGTACAAATTTTCAATATTTCCCTGTTTTTCATCCCCCTGGTGAAAAACCAAACGATAGCGGAATTTTAAATCCTGATTGGCCGGGATAGTCAGATCGCCGGTCCCCGCGGGCTGGTTTTCGAAGTCATGGATACCAAACGGGTTAGCGGCGAACAGGCCATAATCGCGCACATGCCACCAAGTCGGATGGCGGGGATTTTGCGGGTGATCGAAGATCGCCACGCCCACCACCTGCCCCTCGATCGGGCCGTAATAATCGCACCAGGCGGCCCGCTTGCCCCAGGTATCTCCGTCGCGTACGCCTTCGCTATTAACGATATGCCCTTGGGCCACCTTGCCCTTGAGCCGCATGGTCGGGGCCAGGCGGATGGCCATACTGCCCTCTTTGGTATCGCCCAGGACTACCTCGCCCTGGGACGCATGGATCGTAACCTCATAATCCATAATGATTTCCTGATCCCTGTTATAAAAAGTATGAGTCCGTGTATCCGTGCAGATAACTTTCCCATCCTTAGCCACCCAGGAATTTTTAGACTCGATAACCCCAGCCGCCGGCCCGGAGGTGATTTTGGTAAATTCATCATGCCGGATGGTTCCTGATTTTTCCAGTTCGGCCCAGAAGTCCTGACTGTTGACGCTGCCGTGCGTGAACCACAGGGACCGATGATGGGGATGATCCTGTTCCTCGTTGGGAGCCTCCTGCATGGGCCAGTTGCGGGTCATCGGCTCACCGGTCGGACCGATTACCGGATAAAAGAAAGGTCGTGGCACATTACGGAAATGGTATCTGGTAAACAACTTACCGTTGATATAGACACCCAGTTCCTGCCCGTCTTCCCGGATTTTAACACCGGTGCTGGTAGCTCCTCCTGAGGTCGTCACTACTTGCTGGGCCTGAGCTACCATTTTCTCAAACAGTTGCCGCTGCTGGATCAGGGCCTGGACCGGATCGGCGGGTTCCCCGCGTGCCTCCAGTAATACCCAGCCATCATAATCCCTTTGCACCAGCAGATTTATCAATTCCTGATAGGGATAGTTGCCCTCATCAAGCTGCTGGACATGAATCGTATCGCCGAGGCGGTCCTGGATGAGGTTGAAATTGGCAGCTAGGCCTTCGCCTTCGAGATCCTGCGGATTGGAATTCCAGCAAACCGCTACATTCGGATGATTCGCAATATCCATAATGGCTTTGATGGTAGGCAGTTGGGCACATTGGCCGTGGACCTCCAGCCGGATCTGCTGCTGGTATGGCAGGGCGAATTCCGCCAGGGTATTCAGGGTGCTGCCGATCTGCCGGATGGTTTGCTCGTGGGGGATCCCTTCATGAAAGTCGTTCGGCTTGACCTTGACGCCGCTGCCGCCGACATCGTGGCTGAGGATGATAAATTGTTTGGTTTTTTCAATGGCTGCCTGCAATTGGGCGGGGTCGGGATTGTCAAAATTTTCGTTACTGCCTATGCCGACCAGGGTAACAGAGCTATCCGCGAAGAGTTTTTTTACTTCCTGCCGCTGCTGGGCGGTTAACTCCGGTTCCACGCCGTGCTTGTGAGTGGTACGCAATTCCACGCCCGCGATGCCAGCCTTTCTGCAATGGGCCAGCAGGGTCGGCAAATCCCAATCCTTTGCCCATAGATAGGTTACGAGCCCGAATTTGATGCGGCTGCCGGGCAATCCATAGGTTGAGATATAGTTCGGATCGTTGATTTCACAGAGGCGGATATTGCGCCAGCGGACCTGCAAAGGGGTGGGGCTTTTGCTGGAGTGGACCTGCAGGGCAATGAAGCCTGCGGGGGTGAGGGAGTCGATGAGGTCGGCGGCAGGTACACCGTTGAGCCAGGTACGGATAGAAGAGCCGAGGGCTTCGATGTGTAAGTGATTCCACTGGTTGGGTTTAAAAGCCTGGCGGGCGGGTTGGTTGTATTGGAGATTGTTAAGCCAGCCGCGGCGCGATTCGTCGTAGATGCCGCCGGTCCAGGCACGGTCGCTGGGGTCGATCTCGACCTGGTAGCCGTGGACGCGGCCGTTTTGGTAGGATTCGAGGCTTTGGCTGCGAATCTGGATGCCGGAGTTCAGTTCCGGGTCGATTTGGAAGTCCAGTTCCAGTATGAAGTTAGCGTAGTTTTTTTCGGTGCAGAGGAAGCTGTTGGGGGTGTCGGGTTTGGTGGTGCCGACGATACAGCCATTTTCGACTTTATAGTCAGCCTGGCCGTTACGCTGGACCCAGCCGGTGAGGGTTTGGCCGTCGAAGATGGTTTGCCAAGTGTCGGTATCAGAAGCACTTACAACACTTGAGCAGAGGAGAAGAATACAGCCGATGGCATTGGGGAACCGGTGGGAAATGGATTTCATAGTATTTGCCTTTCCGTACTATTGGGTGAATTTTCCGAATTAGCCGCTAAAGGATTTATTTTACAGGGTTTATTGTAACCGTTGCTAGCGGCTGGACAATACCATTCCGTGCAAATATTACCTCAATTTGTGCTATGAATGTGGAGATGAACGTGCGTTAGAGGCAGTCCGATAACTGGTTCTGATGGTAACGATTTGGTAAGATGGAGGATGTTTTTGGTAAAATTTAACGATTAAGTTGAGTTGGTAAATGTTGAAGAAAGGCAGGCAAGCCTGCACCACTCTCGCCGCGATCATTTTACGCTATAGACGCTCCCGCTGGTCGCTTCATAGTTATTTAAGTACATATGCCATAAAATATTATCGTATTTTTTGATTGAGGCTGGTTAGTGGCTGATAGTTAAGATGAGGTGTTTAGGCAAATTTGGTAAATATTGAACAAAGTATAACAAAACATGAATAAAATACTATAAAAGTATAGCAAAACATAGGGTAAACATGAGTAAAACATAGGTAAAAGTGGATGGTTTTTACACGTGACAAAGTGGGAAATTACGAATTACGAGTTACGAGTTACGAATTAAAAATGGTTATCAGTTATTGGTTATCGGTTATATCAGTTCAGACAAATCAGACAGGTTGGACGGGGCAAGACTGGCACACCGCCTCGTGGTTGGAAGGCTGGGCGGTTGGTCGGGGGAATCTTTCCAGCTCGGAGAGCATGGAACACCGGTTTCCCCCCCGTGAAGAGGAGGAGGGGGTCTGGGAGTAATGAAATTCCGAATAACCAAGTGCGAATTACAACATATGCGGCGGGGAGCCAGGAAAAAAGATGCCGGCAAGACGCCAGCGTTACGCGAGGACGGGGAAGGCTGGGGGAGTGGGGAAGAAAATTACGAGTTACGAATGGCAAAATGGGGTGTGGGGAAGGGGCGGCGGTTATCGGTGGTAAGAGGAGGAATTATGGTTGCGGAGATAGGGGGAAGATTGGTATAATGATTTTGATCGGAAAAAGGTGAGTTTTTAATGGATTGCGAAGCGGCCAGGATGGCTGGCGTTTGTTGGCGTTGCTGGTTTTCTGGTTTTGTTGGTAAAGGGTTTTATGGCAGGAAGTTATGGTGATTTTGGAGAAATAAGCCTGATTCCGGGGCCTTGGCGGAAAGGTCGGGACGGGTTGGGAAATAAAGAGTTAGATTAAGATTGGAGGTTACGATGAAAGATTTGTGGTTTCAGAAACATGCGGGATTTTTATTTTTGGTGGTAGTTTTGGGGATAGTGCTGCCGGTTTATGGGCAATATGGAGGTGGAGATGGGTCGGCGGCAAATCCATATCAGATTTGGGATCCGAATCAGATGAATGCCATCGGGGCGAATTCTGGCCACTGGGGAAAATGTTTCAAGCTAATGGCCAACATTGATATGTCAAGATTTACCGGGACACAATATAAGATTATTGGTAATTCAAGTACAAAATTTACCGGTAAATTCGATGGCAACAGGCATATCATAACCAACCTGACCTATACTACAACTTCTGCTACTAATTATGTTGGTCTATTTGGTTATACCAATAATGCTACAATACAGAATTTGAGGATTGAGAATGTTTCAATTTCATCGGGAGGGGATTATATCGGTGGGCTGGTAGGTTATCATAACTCAGGTACTTTAAATGACTGTTGTGCGAATGGTTCGGTTAGTGGTAATATGAATATTGGTGGTTTAGCGGGATGGAATGTTGGTACTATTACTGGCTGTTATGCAAATAGTCTGGTTAGCGGAGGAGAGGAAAGTGTTGGCGGACTGGTGGGGGTAAACGGTAGTATGATGGATAGTGGTACTATCACTAGTTGTTATGCTACCGGGTCGGTTAGCGGAGCCGGATATTATGTAGGAGGATTGGTGGGATTGAATTATAGAACAATTACTGCCAGTTATGCAACCGGATTGGTTAGCGGAGCTGATGTCTCGGTTCGCGGGCTGGTGGGGATGAATTTTGGTTTGACACTCAATAGTTCTTTTTGGGATGTCCAGACATCCGGTCAAGAAGGCAGTGCCGGAGGAAAGGGACTTACGACCGCTCAAATGAAAACCAAGTCGATTTATCAGAATGCCGGCTGGGCAGGTCGAGGCTGGGTGATAAATGATGGGGTGGACTATCCGCATTTGAGCTGGGAGGGAACTAGTGGGGTGCCGATTCCTGCGGCAGTGATTCCCTTTTCCGGCAGTGGAACAGCAAAAGTTCCTTATCTGATTTCCACGCCGGCAGAATTTGCATTATTAAGCTGGTATTCGGGTGTATTGGATAAACAGATCCGGTTAACGGCCAATTTGGATTTAGGTGGATTTATACTTTATCCTATCGGCGACCTTGGAGAATTTACCGGTTTATTTGATGGCGACGAATATTCGGTTAGTAATGTGGTCATTAATCAGCCCGGTAGGGATTTTGTAGGATTGTTTGGTAGCATTGGGAAAAATGGGCAAATCAAAAACCTTCACGTAGAGAACATTGACATACATGGGACGGGGTTTATTGGTGGATTGGCAGCACAGAATATTTATGGCATAATCACCGAATGCAATGTAACCGGATCAATTACTGGATCTACCAGCTATACTGGTGGTTTGGTAGGGGATAGCTGGGGAACTATCACAGAGTGCTATGTGGACGGATTGACTAACGGAAAAAGAACTGTTGGTGGTCTAGTTGGTTACGTTCATACCGGAAACATTACCGACTGTTATATTACCGGTTCGGTTAACGGAGAATACCAGGTTGGTGGACTGGTGGGGTATAATTATGGTACACTAACCAATTGTTATGTAACTAGTTCGGTTAATGGTTTTAATGAAGTTGGTGTTAGTGAAAGAATCGGTGGCTTGGTAGGATATAATTATAACCATAACCTTACTGGTTGCTATGCAGCCGGTTCGGTTAATGGTGACAACTCTGTAGGCGGACTAGTGGGTGAAAATAGTTCTGGTACACTTACTAGCTGCTATGCAACTGGTTCAGTTAGCGGAGTAGGATCGATCGGTGGCTTGGTAGGATATAACAGTTCTGGTACATTAGCTAGTTGTT
>CAZOMV010000101.1:0-20737 GCA_964580995.1 uncultured Pirellulales bacterium | reverse complement strand
GATAAATTTTTTCAAAAAAATTTATTTTGCCATCTACTGCGGAACTTGGGTTAAAATCCGTCCTTGTATCGGCAGGGCGTACCGGTTATAATTCCTGTCATTGGCTTCTGGCGGAACATTAAATAGTGTTTAAACTGGTTGAGGTTCCGGATGGTTGTTTCTATTTCAAAAAGAATTGGGTTTTTTGGCTGGATCGTCGCGATTGGTTTTTGCCTGGGATTTTTCCCGCTCCGCCAAACCGCCGCCCAGCTGGAAAATCCCCAGCCGGAGGAGCCGAATGTTCTGAAGGCCGGCGGGCCATTGCAGCCGATGGTGACTGCCACCCGGCATGGAAAAATTCTGCAGCTTGGGTATTCCCTGAGGGACCGGGGCGGCGAAAGTTATGTCAGTTACATAAGAGGGAAATTGCCCCAGTTTGCGGTTTATCAAGGGGGAAAACAAATCGCCGCCGGCGCCTTCGAGTATGGCTGAGGCGGGACCTGCGCGTACTCGTGGCGAGTACCCATTACGGTGTTTGGTAAGTTGAGGATTGAAGCCTGGCAGGATCCCGGTAAAGTCGGTTCCAGCGAACGAGGAATCCTTGATTATGATTGGCCCTGGTACAATCACCTTTCGTCCCTGGCTTTATGGGCCATTGTTATTTTGCTTTTGGTACTTATCCGGGAAAATCGCAGCCGCCCGGCCTGGCTGATCTGGCTGCCGGTCTTGATTATTTACGGGATATGGGGAATGGCCAGACAGATACTGCCATTTCCTTCGTCCACATCGGAAACATTTAGCCTGTTAATCACCCTCATAATCCTGTCGCTGGCAAGCGTATGGCTTTTGGGGGATTGGCTGGGGCGATATAAAGGCATAGGCTCCTTTTTTATGGCTATATTTTTAATGGCAGGAATTGGCATCCTTGGCATTTCTGCTAATTTCAGTTTCCATTGGGATAGGGATGCAACATCCATTTCCGTTATATTTGGTGTTGGTGCCCTCAATATCTTGTTAGCCTTAACGCTTGCCAGTCGCTGCTGCCGCAAGAAATTCACCGCTATACGATTTATGCTGTTCTTACTTTTATGGTTACCGATTTGCACAATTGCTTCCATCCTTATTTATATGGGTATATTCATGATTTTTAAAGAAGCATTTCGGTCAACTTTCCCGGGTATCTTATGGCAGACTTTTATCATCGGAACGATATTTGGTTTGGTGTTATACCTCATCCCGCTGCCGTTTATGATTCTGGCCTTTCGCAGCGGGTTTTACCGGCGGCGGCTGGAGGGGTGCCTGAACCTGCCGGCCCCGGCAGCAGAGAGCGGAAATCCTGTAACAGCCGAGACGGAAAATGTGGAAATAAATGACATTACTTAATGTATAGAAAGGACTTATGACAAGCCGGCCGAAAAAGAGCCGGGCGGGGAATTTTTTTAGAAACAAAATACCGGCACAAGCGTCTGTATTTTTATAAGCGGTTCGGTAAAACTAGTAAAATAATCGTCATAGAGTTCTATGCCAGGAAGGAAACGTATCATGAAGAAACACGTTATTTGGGCAAGCCTGGTTCTGGCAGTCTATTTAACCTGTCCGGTCGGAGTGTCGGCGGAGCCGCAGTGGCTGCAATATCGCTCCGCCCGGGAAACGCGGGAAATACTGGGGGATATCGGGTATCAGAACTTGAATTTTACCCCCAACCGGACCCGTCAGGACGATCCGAACCGGGTGCATCTGACCGCCTTGTCCTTTTTCAAGGCCAACCCGGATGGTTCGGTGGTGGAGCTGGAACGCTGGACCACCCTGTTTCCCTCGACCGCCTGGGGGATCGGCGTGCGGGAGGGAACCATTGAATCCCAGCCGAAATGGCTCAATCATCCGGAGAATTTCCAACTGGATATCCCGCTGGAGGTTGGTCAGGAGCAGACCTTTACCTTCCAGATGGCGCATATCGGTGATATTCAGGACTATTACGGCCTGAATTTCTTCTTCGACGGTCGGGAGTCCGGTCTGGACGGGCCTAAACCGGGGATTTCGGTATATTCCCAGGTGGATAGCACCGGCCTGCCGGACGGCAATCCGGAATTTCTGGCCAACCGCGCCAGCCAAACCCAGGGCTGGCCCTATGATCCCTCGGTGCCGGGGGCCGGCACGGTAGTCTATGAAAATCCGATCAAAGGAATACGGGTGACGCTGACCAGCTATGCGATGTATCCCAAGTCAGTTTTTAATCTGGATTTGATTCAGCCCAACCCCAATGGCTATCCCATTGCCCCGGACGGCTCTCCGGACCCGGTCGGCCAATTCACTCTGCGGGCGGAGCGTTACGAGGCGGTCGCCCCAGCGGAAGCGGAGAAGCCGGTGCCGCTGGTTCTGCCCAAGGCGGCCGGTTCGGAACTGCTGATTTCCAAATGGAATACCCCGTTGGCGAAAAGGGGCTTTCTCTGGGTGATTCTGGATGTATCCAAGAATTCTTCCGGAACCGTTTCCCTGTATATCGATTCGGATGGCGACGGCAATCTGGAGAACGAAAACCCGATCAGTCCCAGCACTACGGACAATTACCGCCTGTCTTTTGGTCCGGTCCAGGTTCCTTTTGAGGTGGATGGGGAGCCGGTCAGCTACCATGTGAATTTCATGTTTTACAACCGCAGCGATTATACGCGGTTGTATGCTTATACCGGCGGCTGGTACGAGGGGTCTATCCGGGTGGGGGACACGGAACAATTCTGCATGCTGCTCGATCAGAATGCCAACGGCACCTTTGATGATAAGAGTATCAATTTCAGCCAGAGTGACCGGATTCGCATCGGTCCCAAAGACCAGCGGGACACCCGCTATGTCGGCAACTATATCAAGCTGGCCGATCGGCTCTACGAACTGCATATCGCCCGGGATGGTGCCTATGTCGAACTGGCCGAAGCGAAGGATGTGAAATACGGCTCGGTGCAGGTCCCGGAAACCATCACGGAACTGGTCGTCGGCGGTGAGAATGGGTTGTTTACCGTTTCGCTGGATAAGGGGAAGGGTACCCTGCCGGCGGGAACCTACCGGATCGAGCGATGGGGAATTGAGCGAAAAGACGACCAGGGCGCCAACTGGAAGCTGGCGGGCCGCTGGTTCGATGACAAGGGCATTTTTTCGATTACACCGGATCAGCAGACGGCCTTGAAAATCGGTGAACCGATCCTGTCCACCCTGGAAGATCGTAAGAATGGGAAGGATCATTATTTCAATCAGAGCATGGCCGGCTCGCTGGGCGAGCGGATCGAACTTACCCGCAATGGCTCCCAGCCGTCAGCCCCCAGCGTGCGCATCAAAAACCAGGACGGCTCCTATGACCGCAAGTTTACCCTGGAGTATGGCTGAGGCGGCACCTGTTCGCTCTCGTGGCGAGAGCCTTCATCCGCATCGGGAAGTTTTGTCGCAACGGTCGAACTCGGCGGCCCGTTTCAGGTTACCACCCAGCCGTACAGCTTTAGCGTAGGCAGCGGCCCCGCGGTCCCGGAAGCATCCGAAGTTGCCCAGGGAACGGAAACCACCCAGACGCCGCCCCCATCATCCAGTAAAAACTGGATGATCGTGCTGGTCATTCTCGTGGTGGTCACGGTGATCGTGACTGTTACCCGGAAAAAGAAAACGCCGAATTGACGGCGGCAGTTGTTTTTTGGAAAATTGTGGTTTTGAATGATTGGCAGCACCTGTTGCTTGAGAGGGTTTGGCCATGCGCAAAAATGGGAAATGGATTGACAATATCGTTCTGGCAGTAGTTTTAACCGGCAGTATGGCATTGGCCCAGACACCGGAAACGGCGCAAAAGGACCCGGCTCAGCCGCCCCAGGTCCGCTGCACGGGCAAGGTGGTGGATGGGCAGGGCCAGCCACTGGCTGGGGCGCAGGTGGAACTGCATAACCTGAGCCTCGATGAAAATGTATATTCTATCGAAGTCAAAAAAGCCAAAGAGGCAATCACCGGCAACGACGGAGCCTTTTCGTTTGCGACGGCCCGGGAAGAAAGTAATCAAGCCGGTCAGTCCGTGATTCTGGCACAAAAGGAAGGCTTTAGTATCGGCTGGGCGAACTGGTATCGGCGTGATAATCTGGAAACCACCATCACCCTGGGCCAACCGGCGGACCTGGCCGGCCGGGTGGTGGATGAGGCGGGTCAGCCTGTTGCCGGGGCGCAGGTGGGGATTGCGTTTCTGCTGGTAAATGTAAACAATGAACCGCGCTATATGATTCAGAAAATATCAAAAAAACTGCTCACGGCCGTTACGGATCCGGAAGGCGGTTTTGTTTTTAAGCGTTTGCCGGCGGAAGCGACCGCGGAATTTGCCGTGGAAAAAGCGGGCCGGGCGACGGTCAACACCTTCCAGCCGGGAAATAACCAGGGAAATGTCCTGCAATTTAAGCCGGGCCAGAAGGATATCAAAATCGTACAGCCCCTTGAAGCCATAATCGAAGGGCAGGTGGTGGAGAAAGACGGCGGCAAACCGGCGGCGGGGATTCGGCTGGCGGCGCGGCAGGAGCAAAATATGACTCCCTTCGGTCCGGACCCGGTTTTGTCCGATGCGGAAGGCCGTTTCCGTTTGAACGGGCTGACGGCGGGGCCATGGACACTGAGTATCGCTCCGTCGAAGGAAGCCTTGACGGAGTGGGTGGGTGTGCCGGTAGAGGTGATTGCGGAAGCGGGCAAAACCAGCGAAGGAGTCAAAATCGAATTGTCAAAAGGCGGCGTCATCGAAGTGAAGGTGACCGACGAGAGAACCAAACAGCCGGTCCCTAAAGCAAATGTGGTAATTGATCCGGCTGAGGGCGGACGATCCCTGTATATCCTGTCTGGCCCGCAGGGACTAGCGCGATTGCGGGTATTGCCGGGGCAATACCGGCTCAGCGGCGTATATATGCAGGGAGGAGGCATAATGCAGCAGGATGAGGCCATCACTGTGGAAGATGGGAAAACGGCCAGCCTGGAGTGTGAATTGGCCGGTCCGACCATGATAGCCGGGGTTGTGAAGGATGAGGCGGGCCAGCCGGTGGAAGGGGCGCAGGTGAATGTCTATCCGATGGGCCGGAAGGAAACCCTGACGGATAAAGAGGGACGGTATGAAGTGGAGTGGAATCCGGGCGAATGGGGCGGAAATCAGCCTACCGTGTATTATCTGGTGGCCCGGCATAAGCAGCGGAACCTGGCCGGCGCGGTGGAAATCCAGAAAGACACCAAAACCGCGGACCTGACCCTGAAACCAGGCATTATTTTCAGCGGCAAAGTAGTAGATCCGAACGGCCAGGCCCTCGCCAAGGCCGCTATTACCGTTATGCTGCGCGCCGGCAGTTGGGGGGCCATTTTGCGCAGGGAAACATGTTCCACCGGTGAAGAGGGTACCTTTGAGGTACAGGCGATTCCGGCGGAGATGAAGTACCAGCTATATGCCACAGCGGAAGGATATGGAAACACTCTAAAAGAAGTCCATGCCAAGGAGGCAGTAAACGGCCGCTTGGATGCCGGGACGCTGGTCTTGAAGCCGGCCAACCTGACTTTGACGGGGGTGGTGGTGGATGCGGAGGATAAGCCGGTCGCCGGTGCCGACATATATGGCCAGGGAGACGGTCAGCCGGATCTCCATAACATCAAAACAGATGAGCAGGGGAAATTTACCCTGAAGGTCTGCGAAGGAAAGCTCAATATTCAAGCCCATGTCCAGGGGGCCAAACGGCTGAGGGGCAATATCGAAACGGAAGGGGGCGTAGCGGAGGTAAAGATCGTAGTCAGCGAATCCTCCTCCGGCGGGCAGCGGTTTGTCCCCAAGGAGCCGGCCTCCCTGGTGGGCAAGCCCTTGCCGGACATGGCGGCCCTGTCTCTGGCTGTGGACCCCGTCGCCACGAAGGACCATCCGGTCCTGCTCTGCTTCTGCGACATGAACCAGCGTCCCTCGCGGCACTGTGTGCAGGAACTGGTCAAGAAGGTGGACGAACTGAAAACAAAGGGAGTATTTGTCGCCCTGGTACAGGCCGAACCGATGGAACAAAAAGACCTGGACCAGTGGATAACCAAATACCAGATCCCCTTTCCCTGCGGCCTCATGAAAGACCAGCCGGATAAAACCAAATTCGCCTGGGGCATAAAAGCCCTGCCCTGGCTGCTATTGACGGATAAACAACATATGGTTCAGGCGGAAGGTTTTGCGATAGATAAACTGGCTGAGGAGGTCGGGGAAATTCCCGATTAATCTTCTTTTCGGGATTGGATTATACTATCCGGCTGCAAGGCGCCGGTGGGGCATTGGGTGCATTCCAGGCAGCGGATACAGGATCTGGCGTTGGGATTTTTATCGGGCAGGATGGCCAGCGTGCATTTATTATGGCAGATGCCGCAGTCAATGCAGGCCGCCGGATCAAACCGCAGGAAAAAGACGGCGATGCGGTTGAACAAGCCGAAGATGGCCCCCAGCGGGCAGAGCAGCCGGCACCAGGGCCGGTGAATGAAAAAAATCGCCGCCACCAGCACAATCGTAACCGTCAGCTTGATGGTATTGGGCCAGGTGACCGCCGCACCGGCTGACGCCTGTGAAACCATATTCGGAACCGCCGCCTCCAGGGCACCGGCTGGACAGACGCTGCAGAAAAACAAGGGATGCTCCGCCCCCCACAGATAAGGAACCGCCAGCACCAGCGCAATTAACACCACATATCGTAAATAACCCGCCCGGTGCGGGATTTTCAGTTTCGGGGTTGGAACCTTCGCCGCCAAATCCTGCAGCAGCCCGAACGGACAGGCCCAGCCGCAGATAAAGCCGCCAAAGATCCCGCCCGCCACCACCAGAATCCCCAGCGCGACAAACGGAAACACATGCAAAGCGCTGAAATGGGCCAGCACGCCGATCGGACAGGCAAACGTCGCCAGCGGGCAGGCGTAACAATGAAAGACGGGAGCACAAAAGCTGTGCAGCCGCAGCGCCACTGGGTCCAGCCACACCAGCAGAAAGCCCGCCTGTACCCAGACGCGCCAGGCGAGCAGTTTTTGCGTGAATCGTTTTTCCGGGGCCATGGACACCATGACTTTCTGCTATTTTACTCAGGTAGGGCACAAAGAGGCAGGCTGGGCCTTCTCATCATAGGTTTTCTGGATCACCCCATTTTCCCACCGGATGACCCCGCCGACCGTTACCTCTTTGACCAGCTTGAATTCGGATACCGACAACACATCATCCCGCTGCCCGGCATCGGAAATCGGAATCGGCGGCAGCTCACCCACCGGCCCTTTGGCGATCAGCCGCCTGCCAAAGAGTGCCCCATAGAGCAGCAAAAGCACTCCCGCCGCCAGCACCGCCAGCGTCAGAAACAGCCGCACTTTTGTATGGTTACGCCGAGTCATGATTTACTTACAAAAATGGCGGAGGCGAATGGGAATCGAACCCACCCGGGCCGCTCGCGCGGTCTGCACTGGTTTTGAAGACCAGGGGCACCACCAGGCACCAATCACCTCCATAAAAAAACTGCATTCCAAACACCTCTCCATTATAACCGCAATCAGCCCCCCACTTCCAGACTTTTCTTGACCTCATTATAAAACATCATCGTGGGCGAGCCGCCAAAACCAATGGCCATCCAGGCCGCCTCGTCGATCTCCGCATCGGTAAATCCCATGTTTTTCGCCTTCTTGATATGAATTTTCAGGCACGGCTCACACCGGGCCAGCACCGACAGTCCAATCGCCAAAGCCTGCTTGGTGGCCGCATCCAGAGCGCCGGGGGCATTGGCCGTTTTCAGAAACGCCTGAAATTGCTCCTGCACGCCGGCAACACCCGGCCCCTCTGCCGTATTCCCATCCCCACAGCAGCTCACCGGAGCCGGCGCTTCCACGCAGCAGGCTGGGCTTTCCCGGGGCGCCGGTGGTTTTTGATAGCACGTACTGCTCGTTTTGAACGTCCGTTTGCCGGCCGTTTCGACCAACACTTTCCCCGTTCCCTTCGCCAGTACCTCACCGATGATAGCGGCTTGGGTGATTCCTGCTTTGCGAAGCTGCGATACGAATTCCTGTGCTTTGGCTGGTTCGATACAAATGAGCAGTCCGCCGGAAGTTTGCGCATCGTAGCAGATATCCAGCATTTCCGAGGCTACGCCCGCTCCAGCCACAACGCGGCTGCCGCAGGATTCTTTGTTTCGTTCAACCGCGCCGGGGATAATCCCTTCCGCCACAGCTTCAATAACACCGGGAAAAAGCGGGATATCGTCAAAGTGGATCTGCACATCCACCCCGCTGGCCAGGGCCATTTCGCTCAGATGCCCCAGTAGGCTGAAGCCGGTCACGTCCGTACAGGCATGCGCCCCGCCGGCCACCATCAGTTCGGACGCCGTCTTATTGAGGGCGGTCATGGAATCCGCCGCCGCCCGCACACTTTCCGGCGCCGCCCGGTCGATCTGGGCGGCAAAGGCGATAATGCCCGTCCCCAGCGGTTTGGTCAGGACAAGAACGTCACCAGGCTGGGCACCGGCATTGGTGACAATTTTCTTTGGGTCCATGATCCCCGTCACCGCGAAACCGGCTTTGATTTCCGGATCGTTGATACTGTGCCCGCCGATGACCGCCACGCCCGCCTCCGCCATTTTTTCCAGGCCGCCGCGCAGGATGTCGGACATGACCTGGTCGGGGATTGTGCGGGCGGGAAAACCCAGGATCGAAAGGGCGGTCGAAGGTTTCCCACCCATCGCGTAGATATCGCTAACCGAATTGGCCGCTGCCACCTGACCGAAGACATACGGGTCATCGACCGACGGCGTAAAGACATCCACCGTCTGCACCAGGGCCTGGCCGTTGCCGATATCATAGACGCCGGCGTCATCCCCGGCAGGGACACCAACCAGAACCCGCGGATCGTCGCTGGCGGGCAGGCCCTTCAAAACCTGTTTCAAAAAGGCCTGGTCGATCTTCGAGGCACAGCCGGCCTTCTCGACCAGCCGGGTCAACTGCACGGGACCGGCGGGAATATCCAGCCTTTCGCCGGCGCAAAGGCAGATGTCCTTTTCCTTCAAAAGATCGCACGGGCAGGGCTTCTTCGGGTCGCAGATGCAATGCCCCAGCCGGATCGAACGCTGCATGATTCGTTTTCGTTTTTCCAGATTTTTCATGATTTGTTTTCCTTTCGTTGTTCCTGCCCTTGTCTGGCTGCCAGTATAGCCGCTCCCAAGGCTCCGGTCATCTGCGGCTGGGGAGCGGTAGTGATGGTTTGTCCTAACACCCTTGCCAGGGCTGTCTCCATACCCGGTACCAGGGCCACTCCGCCGGTGAACACAACCGGCGGGCAGGTGTTCCGGCCGGTCATGGATACCAGTCGGGAGCAAATCGAGTTTTGCACGCCGGCGATGATATCCGGGGGAGCGGTCCCCTCGGCGAGCAGGCCGATGATTTCGGTTTCCGCGAAGACCACACACATACTGCTGATGATCGCCGGGGCCTGGCTTTCCCCGGCCAGTTCGCCCATCTGCTGCAATTCCACGCCGAGGCGCCGGGCCACCACCTCTAAAAAACAGCCCGTCCCGGCCGCGCACCGGTCGTTCATCGCAAAATCCCGCACCGTGCCATTGGTATGCAATGATATCACTTTGCTGTCCTGGCCGCCGATATCAATCACGGTTTTGGTTTGCGGCAGGAGATGATGGACGCCGGCGGCATGACAGGTGATCTCGGTCACGGTGGAATCGGCGGCGCGAATCCCATTTCGTCCGTACCCGGTGGCGATGGTTCTGCCGATATCGGCGGGGCCAAGGTAGTTTTGCCCCATCAGGCGGTTCAGTAAATCCAGGGCCTGCTGCTCCTGCCGGACGGCCTGGTCCGCCACCCCGGTTGCCAGGATTTCCAGCGTATCCATATCCAGCAGGACAATCTTAATGGCCCGGGAACCGGCATCGATTCCGATACTAATCATTGGGTTCTCCGTTGTTCGATGGTTTCTATCAGGGCGTTGATCCGATTTTGCAAGGCGGGACGAACGGCGTTGGAGATCGGCGGCACTTCTATTTCCACCACCGGAATTCCCAGCTTCGCCCGTACCACATCCGCGATGATGGTCCCTTCCATGGCACAATGGCTGGCACCGGGGATACGGGAAATCACTACTCCTTCGGCTCCAAAGGTAGCAATTTTTTGACGGATCAGCTCCGCGCGGTCCGATGAGGATCCCACCATCGGGTCCGCCAGCGCCATCCGGGCTAGGGCCTCCATCGGTTCCACATCCGCCGGTATCATCTCCAGCGCATGGTTAAAAAGATATTCCGTCCCGCAGACGCGTCCCCCGCATTCCTCGAGCAGGTTCATCATCTGCAAGTCCGCCACCGGATTGACCCAGAAGATTCGGGCCGCTCCCGGCGGAAGCACACCGGTGTTGGATGTTATCCGCCGTTTGACTTCGGTTAACAGCCCGGTAAGCACTGCCAGCGTCTGGTCCTGATCGGAACAAAAATGAATCGCCAGCATCTCGGCGATCAGCATTTCCAGGGCGGGCATAGGGCATATTCTCGCCGTATAGGCCGATTTTCGCAGCTCCGCCAAACACCGGCGGATTTGGTTAGCCCGTTCAATTCCCGCCCGCAACTGCCGGTCATGCAATCTTTCACCGGTCAGGTTCTGCAGTGCCTCGCGCAAGACCTGCAATTCGGATTTTACCAATTCAATTTGACTTTGCGGTGCGGAAAAT
The DNA here is from genome assembly GCA_964580995.1 of uncultured Pirellulales bacterium. Taxonomy (GTDB): domain Bacteria; phylum Planctomycetota; class Phycisphaerae; order Sedimentisphaerales; family SM23-30; genus JAKJEP01. The sequence continues at coordinate 10,062 of CAZOMV010000101.1, read as the reverse complement.
CCACCCGGTAATGAAACCGCTGTTTCCTGCGAATCGGGCGGGCGCCGGTGCGGCATCTCCCACCAGCAAATCGGATACCCCAGATTATGAAGCTGCTGGGCGATCACAGAAAAATCATCACAAGTTGCTCCCACGCTGCACGTCAGCAAGTCCGGCCGGGGAAAATGTTCTTCCGTCAGAAAGGCCCCCAACATGGCCCGCACCGGGCAGAAGGATTCATCTATGCCCAGGGAGTCCGCGATACTCAGCAGGTCGGTGTTTCGCTCCATAATACAGGGAATCCACCAGGCACCATCCGGATAGAATGCCGCCACCTTTTCGAACGAATAGGCCAGCACCGGCACAGTCCCCAAATCTTTCATGGTCCCCACAATTTTTCGGCCCTGCCGCCGGGCTTCAAACAGCCGCTCCTTTTCCGTCAGCAGAAAATTCCACAGCCGCAGCGCCGCCGCGGAATTATCATAACGCAGGCACAGCAGCCGGGTGTCTCCTTCCGTCACATGTCGCCGCAGCGGCCCGCCGTAATCCGGCTGCTCGGTCCCGGCGGCACAAAGCTCCGCATAGCGCCGGTCCCATTCATCGAGTGTGATTTTCCGCGGCGCGGTTTTCATGCCAGCATCTCCAGAAAGGCCTGGATTCGTCCGGCGATACGCGGCTGGGAATGGCTATCGGTGTCATCATAATCCAGCGATAAGACGGGCAAGCCCGTTTCCTGCTTTAAACGGTTCATTTCGCCGTGCCAGATGTCACACCACACATACCGGTGCAGGATCAGACCGCGTACGTTCCGCCGTGCCAGTTCCCGCTTCAGCCAGACATAGAATCCCCCGTTGGGCCGGCGGAAGACGTCGGGAATACTGCCGAAATACGCCTTCACCAATTCCGCCAGAGGATTATTTTGCAAATGACGTCTATCAAACGGAGCGGGCAGGGTGCGCTGCCCGGTTTCGGTCGCATCCAGAACAATTTGCCCGCCGGCTTGGTCCACCTGATCGAAAATATCAAAATGCTGCTGTGTCATCGGTCCTCCGACCAGTGCCAGGGGAATTTTCCCTGGTATGGCTTTTGATAGTTTTCCGGCAGTTCGTTTAGCATCGTATTGGAGCATCACCTCCGCCAGCTTCTCCTTCGCCGGCGGCTGCCCTCCGCAGGGAACCAGGAATCGTCCCAGCCGTTCCAGCTCGCGCAGATAATGATCGGCCGCGGACGACCGCTGCCAGGTGGCGGGAATATGCAGTAAAAAACAGGGTGTATCACTATGGCTGTGGATATAATCCCAGCTCCTGCGCATCTGATCGCAAACGGTGGTGACAATAATTCCCGCGGCATCCAGACAAGAGAGGACTTCATGGATGAACGCCTTGGCATAGGGGCAAACACCAAACGCCGGCGGAACCGGCGGAGAATTATGGATCGAACGAGGCATGATTCTCCGTGGCTGCAAACCATGGGCGGCAATCCATTCTGCCGGGACAAAAGGGCAACTGTAAATTATAGTTTTCATGAGCAGCAGGTTTTTCCGCAAAGTCCCTGACTTCGGACACTCTCGAACAACGCTTCAATGCGCGTCGCGATCCGGGCCGAATCCGACGGTGAGTAATCGGTCTCAATCTGCAAATACGGCAGGCCCAACTGCACCTCCGAGAGCTTCTTGATCAGATACGATTCCACATCATAGGTCAGGCACGCCTGCCACGTCAGCTCCATGATGCACTGCGCGCGATAAAGCCTCGACAGATACAGCAGGTTCTCCTGCCGACGGGTGGTGCCCGTCATGACCGAACAGGGAATCTGAAAATATTTGTCCGCCAGCGCCTGCATGGGATCCCCATTGCACTCCACATCTTCCAGAATCGGCTTGATCCCCGTGCAGTTCTCCTGACAGACCACCAGTCCCCCGTGCGACTCGATAATCTCCAGTACCCGCTCCACACCATGGACTATCGGCACTCCTGTCAGCAGCACCCGAATCCGCTGAGAAACAGCCGTATCGGCTGGTTTGGCTTTAAAATTCTCGATTGCCTTCTCATATTGCCGCAGATCCGCCTCGATCCCCGAAATGCTGCTCTTGAAATCCAGCAATTGCCGCCCCGTCAGCGGCGGTGCATCCGACTGCATCAACGCCGCCAGCTCCCGCCGCAAACAACGTTCCCGATTCATCAGCTCAATGGCACCGCGCAGCTTCTCCTCCGTAATCGCCGTCCCGAACCGCTTCTCCAGTTCCGCCCGCAGCTTGACCAGTTCCCGCCGCCAGTGAGACCGGGCATCCGGATCATTCGGCTTCTGCGTCAGTTCCAGCACATACATCGGCCGCGTCTCCCCCAGCAGCTCATACATCTTCTTCTTGCCGTCGCAGGTGGTTTCCGCCACAATCAAATCCGCCATCTCCAGAAACGGATTGGCCTTCTGCACATGATACCCATAGGTCGATTTGATCAGCGGGCACAAGTTCGAAGGCAGATGCTCTTCCGCCGCCGGAATGGTTTCCAGCGCCCCGCCGCACAGACAAACCGGCACCGCTCCCGCCGCCAGAATCAATTCCCGCGGCGTGTATTCGCACAAAATCCCCACCATCGGCCTGCCCTCCTTTTTCGCCCGGCAGGCATATTCATAACAGTTCTGAATCATATTCCCAAACCACGCCAGCGGCTCCGCAACGGCTGCGACCGACACGCCCACCCCGCAGCAGGTCGCCGGAACCGAACGACAGCAATCCTTCGCCTGGCTTTTCGCCTTTTTTTGGTTGCAGCAATCTTCCATAAAAATACCTCCTGCTATCTGGTTTTAATTTTTCCTGTGTGCCACCAACAGGCCCTGGGCAAGCTTGCACGCATGGGCCATCTCCTGCATAAACACCATCTCCGCCGCCATCTGGCCCATCAGTACGGTATCAAACCCGATGATACGCAGCGCATCATAGGTCAATTGCTGGTTCAGCATGTTCAGATACAAATCGACGCAAGGTGCAAATCGCCCCGTATCCGCCGCCAGTATCACCTCACAGCCGTTGGCCCGGAGGGATTTCTGGTATCCATTCAAATCCTGGAGGCTCGGAAATTTCATGAACCGCAAAAACCGCTCCGCCTCCTGGCTGGTCAATCCCTTCGGACCTTCCACCCAGTCCGTGAACGCGATAACCCCGCCCCGCTTCACTATCCGCGCCGCTTCCGCAATCAGCTTCTCCTTATCCTCGACATAACACCAGGCATCCTCCCCCCAGACAAAATCAGCCGACTCATCCCCTAGCCCGCTGGCGCACACATCCGCCAGCGTGAATGCAATCCGATCCGCCAGGTTTTCCGCCCGGCACCGCTGCCGTCCCCGCTCCACCACCTTCTCCGTCGCATCCACCCCCTGCATCCGTTCCACCTTCCGAAACCGCACCAGAAACCGCATCCCCGCCCCGCTGCAGCAGCACAGGTCCACCCCGCTCATCCCCGCCCCGATCCCCGCCTTCTCCGCCAGATCCAGCGACGAGGCAAACCCCCCGATATGAATCTGCTCCCCCATCACCAGTTCCCACAAATCCCCCTCCGGCCCCCCATACACCTGCTGCACATCCTTCAATCCGATGGTATTCACACTTTTCATATCTGTATCTCCCTTCTATTAAAATTCATATTTCAGTTGAAACGCCCAGACATTGTCCTCATGATGATTGAGAACATTCCCAAAATTCGCGTAACCGCCGGCAATCGTGATATGATCGTTCACGATATACGCCAGGCAAATATCCCACCAGTCATTTTCCGCCTTCACCAGATGTTCGTTACCCACCGTGCATTGATCGATCAAATCGGGCTTCTGTCGATACTCGCTGGCGATTAAAAGATTATCGGTCAGCAGATAAATCAGGCTGCCCTCAAATGTCGTCCTGCGTTCCCCCGCAAATCCCATAAACCCGGTATGAATCGCGTCGCTGTTGCGCAGCCCGCCGGATACAATCACCGGCCGCGGCAGAACCTCCGTTATCGTCTTGCTGGCCAGCGCGGTAAATTCCGTACCGAAGGTATGATCCGCACCCAGCGTATCGCATTCTCCGCCTAATTCCCGGTTGATCTCCGCAAGACCGTCGTTCCACTTAAAATGGCTCCCCAGCGTAATCGCCGGCATCCAGGGACAGTCAAAATCCCCCTCTTTCACGGCCATCACCCGCGTGTTCAGGTTATGGAGTAACACATAGTCCTGTACGCAAATCCCGCCCGTGGCCCGCTGCACCGCATCCGGCCAGTCCCCCAACCCCATGCGCTCGGCGGCATAACCGACTTCCAGCCTGCCGAAGAGGTTTTCCGTCACCACATACGATTGAAAATCCTTTTCGCCGATAAAGGCTCCCGTCGCCGAAAAACTCGGAAGCCCGATCTGCTGGCCCTCCGCCGGCGGATTCGCCAGATATGCCGACGGGGTAATAAACACCCCGCTGTTCCCCTCTACATTATGCGTCGGCAGGGGCGGTTCCGCCATCATAACCTTTGTCCCAAAACCCAGACACAACATCACCATCCACCATACACGTTGGCTCGCCATACCATTTCTCCTTTCAGAAACGCCAAAAAAAACGGGTGAGCAAAACGATTTCACTCACCCGTCGATACTTCATTCGTGGCCCGGATTATTCTATCTCATACCAGGTATCCTCTTTTTGCGTTTCAAAAGGGCCCAGATCCGCTTCGACCTGCACCTGGTACTTGCCTCGAAAGGCTGATGGTACTCGCCACGAGTACCGACAGGTGCCGCCTCAGCCATACTCGAATTTGCCGCTGGCCAGCGTAATCCCCCCGCTATCCACAATCTTCACCGTCGGCGCCGCCGTACGCTTGCCGTTTTTGACCACCGAACCGTACACTTCTCCCAGCCGCCCCACAATGGTAAAACCAATGGAAACATTCCGGCCGCGCCGGTCCACATCCGCCCTCAACGTCAAAGGCGGTCCCGGCTGCAAAACCGTCGTCTCTTCCGGTTTAACCTCTACCTCACCCAATTGCCCCCACGGCCCCGAACTGTAAAGCCGGTACCAGTCCACCCCTTGCTTGCCCAGCAGATCGATCTGGCTGGGCTGATACGTCCCGCACCGCACCGTCTGTTGTCCCGCCTCCGGCGTCAGGGTGATCCCCCTGCCCCAATTACCATGCAGGCTCATGCTGCCCTGCACCCCCGGCGTCTCCATCCGCACATACCCATCCGGCCGGGTAAAGGTATATACCAGCAGGATCCCGATGATCGCCATCACCAATACCGGCACCAGCCATAATTTCTTCATAACCCAGTCCTATCCGCGTACCGGCCATTCCGACACGGCGCCGGCCATATCGCCAGGATCCTTACATAGACATTTCCAACTGCATCCCATCATATCCGCCGGACCTAAATTTCTCAACCTCAAAAACATCTTCCCTAACTGCCTATAAATTAAGAAGTAATACTCTTTCACCGTTTTTTCCGCACATAACCGTCCATTTATTAGACGTTTCTATCCTGCTTTTGTTACGGAAAAAATGAAAAAATAATTTCTTTCTTATGAGTTCAAAATAACCCCGGCTTGCTTTTCTCACCCGAAGTTGTAAAATGTATCTTCCCGATGTCCCGAATAAATAAAAATCGTTCCATATAGCGGAAGGTTACGCATGGCCCAGCCGAACCAGCAAGTACTCCAAAAACTGCCCTCCGTGGAAAAAATCCTCCTGGAGCAGGAAATGCAAGCCCGGCTGGAGCATACCCCCCGCCGCGTCCTCGCCGACGGCATCCGCGCCGCCATCGACCATATGCGTCAGCTTCTCCTTTCCGGCTCTGCCGCCGATACCACCGAAGACGCCCTCCGCCGCGCCATCCTGGACCGGGCTGCCGCCTACATCGACACCCTGATGAACCCCCATTACCGCCGCGTCATCAACGCCGCCGGCATCATCCTCCACACCGCTCTGGGCCGGGCCGTCCTGGCTCCCCAGGCCATCCGCCAGATCGAACACGAACTGACCGGCTATTCCCTCCTGCAAATGGACCTCGAAACCGGCCGCCGCTGCCCCCGCGACAACCGCATCGAGCAGCTCCTGCGCCAGCTCACCGGCGCCCCGGCCGCCACCGTCGTCAACAACAACGCCGCCGCCACCGCCGTCGTCCTCAACACCGTCGCCGCCGGCCGGGAGGTCATCGTCTCACGGGGACAGTTAATCGAGATCGGCGGCTCCTTCCGCCTGCCCGAGGTCATGGCCGCCGCCGGCGTCCGGCTGGTCGAGGTCGGCACCACCAACAAAACCCATCCCCGCGATTACGAAAAAGCCATCACCGAAAACACCGCCGCCCTCCTCCGGGTCCACCCCAGCAACTACAAAATAACCGGCTTTACCTCCGAAGTCCCGCTGGAGGAGATGAAACGCATCGCCGCCGCCCATAACCTGGTCCTGATCGACGATGTCGGCGCCGGCGCCCTGATCGATTTCTCCCGCTTCGGCTTTGAATACGAACCGACCCTCATGGACTCCATCGCCGCCGGCGCCGATGTCGTCACCAGCAGCGCCGACAAACTCATCGGCGCCGCCCAGGCCGGCCTCATCCTCGGCAAACCGGAAATCATCCAGGCCGTTCGCAAAAATCCCTGGGCCCGCATCGTCCGCGTGGATAAGCTCACCCTGGCCGCCCTCGAAGCTACGCTCCTGCTCTTCCTCGACGAATCCTTCGCCCTGCGCGAAGTGCCCACCCTGGCCATGCTCAGCCGCCCCCTGCCGGATATCGAGCAGCAGGCCCGCCAGATTGCCGCGGCCCTCCAGCCGCAAACCGGCTCCGCCTCGATCACCGTCATCGAAGGTTTCAGCCAGATGGGCAGCGGCTCCCTCCCCACCCAGAATCTCCCCACGTATCTGGTGGCCGTCCACTCCCCCAAAATCTCCGCCGATGAGCTGGCCCGCCGCCTGCGCCTCTATCGCACCCCCGTCATCGCCCGCATTCAGGACGACCAGGTCCTCCTCGACCCCCGCACCCTGCTCCCCGGCGATGAGCCGATTGTCATTCAGGCCCTTCAGGACATCTTCGCGGCTCGGCCGTAAAGGGGGACTCTATCATCCGCCACATCAACATCACGCTCGGAACCGCCGGCCATATCGACCATGGCAAAACCGCCCTCATCAAATGCCTCACCGGCTGCGACACCGACCGGCTCAAAATCGAAAAAGAACGCGGCATGTCCATCGACCTGGGCTTCGCCCCCTGCACCATCTCCGATATGCAGGTCGGCATCGTCGATGTCCCCGGCCACGAAAACTTCGTCAAAACCATGGTCGCCGGCGCCGCCAGCATGGACGGCGTCATCTTCGTCGTCGCAGCCGATGACGGCGTCATGCCCCAGACCCGCGAGCACCTGGAAATCCTCACCCTCCTGGGCATCCGCCACGGCCTCGTCGCCCTGACAAAAGTAGATCGTGTCACTCCCGACCAGCAGGAAGCCGCCGTCCAGCGACTGAAAGAATTCCTCCGCGGTACGTTTCTCGAAAGCGCCGCCATCTGCCCCCTCTCCAATATCACCGGCGCCGGCTTCGACTTTTTCCTGGATGAGCTGAAGACCCTCGTCAACTCCATCACCCCCAAATGCAGCGACGGCCTCTTCCGCCTCCCCGTCGAACGCAGCTTCTCCGCCAAAGGCTCCGGCACCGTCATCGCCGGCATCCCCGTCTCCGGCTCCATCCGCATCGGCGACGAGGTGATCCTGCTGCCCCAGCGGCAAAAAGGCCGAATCAAGGCCCTCGAAGTCTTTAAACGCAAAAGCGATATCGCTCAGGCCGGCCAGTGCGCCGCCCTGAACATCCCCCAGCTCGATCATCGCCAGATCCAGCGCGGCGACACCCTCACCGTCGAAAATTATTTCACCCCGCAAATGTGGTACTTGTGCCGCCTCCAGCTTCTCGCCCGTCCCCAAAGCCTCCTCAAAAACGGCCAGAAAGTCAAATTCCATGTCGGCACCTCCGAAGTCTCCGCCGCCGTCTATTTAATGCAGGACGAACCCCCCTCCGCCGCCCAGGAATCCCTCGTCCAGATTCGCCTGAACCACCCGCTGGTCGCCGCCCCCCGCGACCGCTTCATCATCCGCTCACTCTCCCCCGTCCAGACCATCGGTGGCGGCATGGTCATCGAGTCGCTCCCCCGCCGCCTCAAACGCAACATCCCCGAAATCCAGCAGGACCTCCTCGAACGGGCCGCCAGCATCCTCGATGAAAAAACCTTCGTCGAATACTGCCTCAAAACCGCCGAATCCGCCGCCGCTTCCCCGCTGGAGCTTTCCCAGCGTACCAAAATCCCCTTGCCCCGGACCTCCGAAATTTTATCCGAACTGGTTGCCCAAAATAAAATCCTTTCCCTCCCCGGCTCCGTTTTCCTCCATCTGGACACCGCCGCCCGGCTTCAGCAGCAACTGCTTACCCTCGTCGAACAATTCCACCGCGACTCCCCCGCCAGCCCCGGCATCCGCTATGAAGACCTGCAAAAATTGTCCCAGTTTTCCCGCGGCGTCCTGGATACCCTGCTGGCCCAACTGAAAGAAACCGGCCGCCTCACCGAGCGCAATCACCGCCTGGCCCTGCCCGCCCACCGCGAAAGCTATCCGGACGAAGACCGCCTCCAAATCGAAAAAGTAGAATCCCTCTTCCGCCGCCAGCTCTTCAATCCCCCCAGCCCGGACGAAGCCGCCGCCGCGGCCGCCCTGCCCAAAGACAAAGTGCTGGCCCTCCTGAAAATTCTCATCGAACAGGAACGCCTCATCCGCGTAGATAAAGACCTCTTCTTCCACGCCGACGCCATCCAGCAGGCCCGCCAGCTCCTCATCGATCACATCCGCAAAGAAGGCCAGCTCCAGAGCGTGGACTTCAAATACCTCCTCAACACCACCCGAAAATTCGCCATCCCCCTCCTTGACTACTTCGACAAAATCAACCTCACCCGCCGCTCCGGCTACACCCGCCTGCTCAAAAACCCGCCATCCAATAGCCGATAGTGTATGCTGTGCATACCATTTCCATTTGCTTCCCGGCGTGACGTTCTTTGATAATATTTTGTTTGTAGGTCATCTAATATAATCATACCATTCTACATTTAGTATGGGTTGTTTTGTTTTGGGTACTAAATGTAATATATATTGAACTGTTGAACCAATTTTCTGCGACAATTCTGCTAATAGTTCTCTTTTTGATTTAATATTATTCAATTCCTGAAGAACACTACGCCATGCAATTCGCTGGTTATTTTTTACTGTAAACCCAACAATAAATTTTAATAGGTCTTGCGCTGACACATCGGTTTGTTCCTGACTATCATAATCATGTGTTGTATAACCCCAACATGCAGTATCCCCTTCTTCATGATAATAATGATTGTTAGCCAATAGCATAATCATCGCTATTTCTCCTTTCGACACATTTTGCAATTTATTTTTATATATGTCCCCCAATATACATTTTGTAATTTTCAAGTTTACAATAGATTCTTCTGTGTTAATACTTTTTTTTGAGTATTTGGCCTGTAAAATACATTCCAAGACCAGCTTTTGGTGTTACTCGAAAATCACCGGCAATTATGCCCATCAAATTCTCTGTAAATGCATCTTCAAATCTAATATTTTCATCTTTTATAAGGTTTGAAACATGAGGATCTACTAACAACCATTGTCCTAATGGTCGGAATTTCCAAGCCAAAAGTAATGGAAGATTAAAATAGCTACAATATTTTTTTAATTTAGCATAATAAATATTACTCCAACGCAATTTGAGGTCTTCTGTTGATTTTACTTCAATAAATGTTTTTAGTACTTGACCATTTTTTTCAAATACTGCAAATAAGTCAGGAATTATTACATCTGGTGGAATGTTACCATCGCCAGATATTTTATGCACAAAAGAACAGTTGCCCAACCACGAAAGAATTGCCGAACATTCTATTTCTGCATTAAGCCCATATTCAATATGTCGCACTTTATTAATAAATGCTTGCTTGTCATTAAAGTTCTTACCAACAGTATTTATTAATTCAATAACTTGATAGTATAGGAATTTGTATTTGATGGTTCTTGAGGTATAAAAAGGA
>CAZOMV010000100.1:0-21233 GCA_964580995.1 uncultured Pirellulales bacterium | reverse complement strand
CATCCGGAAAAGAATTTTTCCGATTTTTTTCCTGAATTTTAGAGTAAAATACGGGGGCCATTCGTTCTAGTAGTGGCAATCGATTGTTCAATACCGGTTAGCGAGTCGCGGATGCTGGAAGACAAACTACTGATTTGGCGGTTCAGGCAGGGCAGCCAAGAGGCTTTCCAGGCTATCTACGAGAAATATTTCGATGACCTGATCTCGCTAGCCATGCACCTGCTGCACGACCGCCCCACCGCTGAAGATGTGGTCCATGATGTTTTCGTTTCCTTCGCCCGCGGCGGCCAGACCTTCCAGCTTACCGGTAATTTGAAAAGCTACCTGACCACCTGCATCGCCAACCGGGCCAGAGACCTGTTTCGCAAACGGCAATATCAGCAGACCGCCGCCTTGCCGGATGCGGATTGCATCGCTGCAGCGGCGGAACCCGGACCGGTTCAATTGATGGTACAAAACGAAGAACTATCCCGGCTGAGCGAGGCACTGGCCCAACTGCCCTACGACCAGCGGGAAGTCATTGCCCTGCGGCTGCATGGTGGCATGAAATTCCGCCAGATCGCCCAGCAGCAGGCTATCTCGATCAAGACCGCCCAAAGCCGGTACCGTTATGGGCTGGAAAAGCTGCGTTCTCTTTTAGAGAGTGAGGTAAACCATGAAACCCGCAGATAACATAGAAAAATCGATAAAAAATTTACGTTACCCCGCCGGCGCAAAAACCAAAGAGCAAATTTTACAAGATGCTTTGACCGTTCTGTCGGTAACCAACAAAACCCAATCAGCGACCCAATCGCTGAATTTCTGGAGAATCCTTATGAAATGCAATATCACAAAATTCGCCGCCGCCGCGGTAATTCTTATGGCGGTACTTATTGGCATAAACCAATTAGGAAGTCCCATTGATGGAGCAAGTGTGGCCTGGTCTCAGGTAGTTGAACAACTCAACAAACATGAAAAATACAAATGCCGCCAAAGGGTTGTTCGTGAGCAAGGCCCTGAATATCCGGCGATGAATGTATATCACCTGAATCTTTCGCAAAGGCGGCAGGAAGTTAAAAACGGAGACATACACATAATTGATATGCGGGGGGAGGATGCAATAACTCTGGAACTGAAACCAGCCGAGATGAAGGCAATAGTCACAAAACTTATTGGCTTTGGTCCCCAAAAAGATCCGGATATCATTGAGATGGTCAAGCGGTTTGAGCAGGAATCTACCGAAAGACTTGGGACAAAAGAAGTGAATGGGAAAATATTGCAGGGATTCAGGCATCAGCCCAATCAATACAATGATTTCATAGTATGGGTTGATGCGAAAACCAAACTCCCGGTTGAAATTGAGCTTAAGCACCCGGAGATAGGCCAAACCATATTTATGGATGAATTCGAATTTGATTTTGATCTTCCTCTCTCTGCCTTCAGTACAAATATTCCTGCTGGATATAAAGTCGAGAATCTCATTCATGATTATAGACCAGTAGAATCTAAGGAGATCGCCGCGGAAGATATTCAAAGTAAGCTCAATCATACAGCATATACAGTAGAAAAACTACCGTGGATAAAAAAGATTACTTCCATCGAAATAGTAGATCCGCTTGGCACAAGAGCTATAGAGTATATAACCGGCATACAAAGTGACGATGAAAACACGATTATTCTCGTACAGGGCGATTATTATGATAAAACAAGAATGGTGTGGATTCCCCAACAGCAGCGTGTTCTCGAGTGTTCAAGTGGAATAGAGCTATATACACATCCAAATGGTTCTATCTATGCACAGCTTTTTCTGGAGAGTTTGGCAAAGGCAAATCCGGGTTTTTTTGATTCTAATAATCTTAGTGAAGAAAGATTTACCCGAATGATTGTCATGCCGAATGGAACGGTCATGGGCTTGGCAGTCAATAAACAAATGGGTGACAATAAATTACAGGAGCTTGTCGAATCATTAGTAGAAATCAATCCTGTCACGACAGATACGCTAGTAATTAATGGGCCAACAAATTACACGCTAGCCGATAACTCCAAAGTAATATTATCGGAAAAAGCACAGATCAGACTCTACAAAGACAACGAAAAACGGGGCTTTGAACATATAGCCGGTCGAATTGAGGTAGAAGTCGCCAAAAATAAAGGGGAATTCATTGTGATGACCCCTTATGGAACCGCCAAGGCCCTAGGAACGGTATTTACCCTCGATTTGTTAGATACAATATTAGAGGGAGATTCCGAGAATACAGCTTTGCTTTCCGTGCAGGTAAAGGAAGGATCGGTCGAAGTGAGCAATGAACACGGTAGTGTTATTCTCAAAGAAAAGCATCAGGCTACCGTTGAGAAAGATCAACCGCCCTATGATTTTCGGCAGGATAAGGGTCTGCCGCCCCGTTTGATCGAGCGAATCCAGTTGATGCTGGGCGCCTTTGAAAAAGGAGATGCCCGAGCATGGGCAAACAATTACAATATCAACGCGTTTTTCGATCTAGCCAAAGGTAAAATCACATTCAGTGAACATCGCGACTGGTTCAGCGGTATGTCGGAAGAAGATGCTCAACACTTCATTCAAGGCTGTTCAGACGTTACCGGCCCGGATGATCTACTCGAAAGATTTATCGGCGGTATTAACATCAACGAACCTAAAAAGATTTATGTTCGCGGAGTAGTTCTAACGGATGACGGCAAGCATGCTCTCGCTAATTGTATAGATTTTATTGGTAACAAACAATACACAAGCAACACGCCCCAGTGGACCTATTTTAATGAAGACTGGTGGCAGACAGATGATTGATCTTGATTTATAATCGAATCTGAAATCAGACCCCTATCAGCATATGTTGATGGGGGCATTTTTCAATAATCCGCAGAAAATATTCAGACACCTATCAATTCGCGTCCATCCAATCCTCCCAAAGCCCCTGCTGGCGGAGCTTTTCCCGCTGTTTTTCGGACTGAAAAACCTTTTGCCGCTGTTTGGAGGTGATTTTATTGATATGGTGCTGGACCTTCTCGAACAGCCGGGCGGCTTTCGGGTCGTCGATGGCCCCGGTTCTCCGGCGGCGGGTTTTGGCCCGCAGGCGGATCACTTTTTTCCGGTCGGCATATTTCATCAGATCGTCATGCAGCGACAGGAAAAACAGGCAATCCGCCGGATCCCCCTGCCGCCCGACACGGCCGGTCAACTGGCCGTCCAGCCGCCGATGGAAGGACCGGTCGGTGCCGACCAGATAAAAGCCCCCCTTCTCGGCGATGCCCTGGCCCAGTAGAATATCCACCCCCCTGCCGGCCATGTTGGTTATGACTGTGATGCAGCCCTCCTGGCCCGCCTGGGCGATGATCTCCGCCTCCCGGAAGTGGTTCTTGGCGTTGAGCACTTCATGCTTCAGCCCCCGCTGCTTCAGCAATTCGCTGACCAGTTCCGAGGTTTGGACCGAACCGGTTCCGATCAGGACCGGCCGGCCGGTACTGTGATTTTTTTCAATCTCATGGATCAAGGCGGCATATTTATGCTTTACGCAGCGATAGACCCGGTCCGGCTCGATATGCCGCCGCGAGGGTTTGTTGGACGGGATGGGAACAATCGCCAGATTATAAACGGTCATAAATTCAAACGCCGCCATCGAGGCCGTCCCCGTCATGCCCGCCAGCTTGGGATACTTGCGGAAAAACGTCTGGAACGTGGTGGTGTAATTGCCGCGGAGTTCGGCAGTGGGGATGATCCCGTTCTGCACCTCCAGCGCCTGGTGAATCCCGTCGGGAAGCTGGCGACCGGGCATCATCCGGCCCGTCGATTCGTCAATCAGGACGATCTTGCCCTCCCGAACCACGTAGTGCTGGTCCTTCTTATAGATATACCGGGCGGCCAGGGCACAGGTGACATACCGCTCCCACCGATGGCCGGGCGGCAGCAGCCGCAGCACCCCGCCCGCCCTGCGCCGGGCCTCCGCCTTGCCTTCATCCTTCAACTCCACCTTCTGATCGTCCTGCATCAGGCGATAATGATCCCCGCGCAAGAGCTGCCCTGATAATTCATGGGCCTTGCGATACAGCTCGATCTGCGGGGAAATATTGCTCTCCACCCCCAGCGACATGGGACTGCGCGCCTGGTCGATCAGGACGCTATCGACCTCATCGACAATCGAATAATCATATTTCGGATTGATCTCCATCTCCGTCTGGGGCCGCAGAATCGCATCCGCCATGCTGGTCTTCCGCTTGCGGACCGGTTCCCGCAGACTGTCGAAGACAATATCTTTCGCCGTGGCGTACACCACATCCTTCTGATAGGCCTTCACCCGCTCCACCGTACTCTGTCCCGGTACGATCAGCCCCACCGACATCCCCAGAGCGTCGTAAATCGGCTTCATCCACTGGGCATCCCGCTGGGCCAGATATTCGTTGGCCGTTACAATATGCGTGCAGCTATCCAGCTTCTCCAGGCTGTGCAGAAACGCCGCCAGCGGCGCCATCAGCGTCTTGCCCTCCCCGGTATCCATTTCCGCGATATTCCCCTCAAACAAGGCCATCGCCCCCATCAACTGCACATCATAATGCCGCATCTTCAGCGCCCGCCGCGACACCTCCCGCACCAGCGCCATCGCCGACGGAATGAATCCCTCCATCGTCCGCACCCCCTGCGCCCGCTGCCGCAGGTCCTTGACCGCCTGGCTCAATTGCCTCTCTTCCATCGGGACATACGAGGACTCCAGAGCATTAGCCCGCACCACCAGTTTGTTATACCGGCGAAGTTGAACGCCCTGCCAGGCCCGGCGACATAGCAGATAAAAATAATTCATTCCAAATAACTCCAAAAGAAGCAAAACCTTTATTTTGACTAATTTTATGCTTATGTCAATGGCCAAACTCCCAATTCCCCCCTTTCTCAGCAATACCAATCCCTGAAATCCAATCTCTACCGATACGTCCCATAAAAGTACCGGTGGTATTGAAATATCTTGATGCAGCAGACACCAGTATCGTTTCTACACCCAGGATTGAATACTGCCAATAAAAAAGGTCGGTCCAGACAATTCCAATGAAAAGGCATATCTGGATAGTCGATAGCTGATGATAGCGAACTCTTGGCAGTGGACTTCTTGTATGGAAATCATGATATGTTTAAGAAATAGGCTATGTCATATACGGAGTATATGGTTTCGGACAGTGGTAATCTGGATTGTAGGATTCCGGGCCGGGAGAGGATATGCGGAAAATACGGCTGGTAATACCAAAAAGGGGCTTTTGAGGACTATATGAAACTCAATCTCAAAGATAAACTTCCCTTTTTCACCATAGGGTCGTATATCGTCATGGCGACTGTGATCCTGGTGTACGCCCATCTGGCTATCAAAGACAGTATCGACCGACGCTCTCGAGAAGATTTTTCCGCCCGTCTGGATGCCATTTACGACAATTTTGCTATTCTCGACCAGGAACTCGAATCTACTGAAAAGGTCGAAGCCCTTGCCCAGCAGTATAAGGAAAAGGCCATAACGCAATTCCGGGCCAAATATTATCATAATTCCGAGTTACAGTTTTATCCCTTTATCATCGACCGCAACGGAATGGTAATCTCACATCCCTCTTTGCCGGCTGGATCAAATGAATTGACGAGATACGATTTTTTAAAAACGATACAAGAACAAAAAAAAGGCGAACTCTACTATACCTTCTTCGACATTAAAAAATGGATGATTTATAGAACTTTCGACGAATGGGGGTGGATCATTGGCTATACCGCTTCCCTCCGCTACAAATATAGCGACATGTATAAACTTGATTTTCGCATCGGCTGCGTGATCCTCATTATGGCCGCGATTTCCATCTTTCACTCCACCCGGATCGTCCAGCGTAGGGAACAAAAACGATCGGAAGAATCTCTCCGTAAAAGCGAGGAAAAATATCGGCTCCTCTATGAAAAATCCCAGGACGCAATCATGATCCTGGAACCCCCGCACTGGAACGCCAGCCGGTCCAACCCGGCCGCTTTGAAAATGTTTGATCTCCAGACCGAAACCAAAATAACCGCGTTAAACGCCTGGAGCGTTTCGCCGGAAAAACAGCCCGACGGACGTACTTCCCTGGAAAAAGGCTGGGAAATGATCGAAACGGCCCTGCGGGATGGCTGCCAATATTTCGAATGGACTTTTAAACGGCTCAATGGTACATCGTTCATCGGATTGGTTCAGTTGAATCGGTTCGAATTCGATGGCCAGACCATGCTTCAGTCGGTAATCCGCGATATTACCTCGCAAAAACAGGCAGAGGAGGATTTGCTTTTAAAAACGGCTTTTCTCGAGGCCCAGACCGAAGCCTTCCTGGACGGGTTGCTGGTAGTCAATGGCCAAAAAAAAGTGATGTTAGCCAATCAGCGATTCCTGGACATCATGAAGGTTCCCCCGGATATGACCGGTCCGAATACCGATGATGAACCACTGCTCCGGCACACGACCAGCCTGGTAAAAGAGCCGGCTCAATTTCATAGTAAAATAGAATATCTGTATTCGCACCCCGATGAAACCAGTCGGGATGAGATTGAGCTGGCGGACGGAAGATTTCTCGACCGTTATTCCTCCCCGGTAAAAGGGAAAGACGGACGGTATTTCGGGCGAATCTGGACCTTTCGCGATATTACCGAACAGAAAAAGGTGGAAGTAAAACTCCATAAAGCTATTGAGGAATCCAAAAAACTGAACATCCATCTGGAAGAGCAAACCGTCCGGGCCAACGCCATGGCAACCCAGGCCCAAGCCGCCAGCCGCGCCAAAAGCGAGTTCCTGGCCAATATGAGCCATGAAATCCGGACCCCCATGAACGCCATTCTGGGATTTGCCGACCTCCTGGACAAGGAAAAACTCCCTCCCCAACAACGCAATTACGTCAAAACCATCCTGGAATCAGCAAAAAGTCTCCTGATCGTCATCAATGATATTCTCGACTTTTCCAAAATCGAAGCGGGAAATATGCACATAGAATGGATCGAATACCCCCTGGCTAAAATTCTGGATACGGTCCGCGGTATCTTCCATCACAAAGCCGCGGAAAAAGGGCTGGATTTCCAGATCGTCCTTAAAAACTCCCTTCCGTCCCTAATCCGCACGGATCCGACACGACTGCAGCAATGCCTGATCAATCTGATCGGAAATGCGATAAAATTCACAAACACAGGATATATTCATCTCACCACGGCCCTGCATACCATCGACGATAAGCATTTTATCCGCTTTGATGTGGAAGACACCGGGATCGGCATTCCGGCAAATAAACTCGATTTCATCTTTCAGTCGTTTTCCCAGGCCGACAGTTCCACAACTCGAAAATACGGCGGCACCGGACTGGGATTAACCATCACCAAACAACTGGCCGCACTCCTGGGAGGTTCCATCACCGTTCAAAGCGAAGCCGGCCAAGGAAGCGCCTTTTCCCTGTCCATTCCCGTAGGGATCGATATCAACACCCAGCCGGCTCTGGATATAACACAGACCCTGGAACCCTCGGAAGAACCTGCTTCTTTTTGCCAAAACCGCTATTCCGGACATGTTCTCATTGTCGAAGACGCCTTGCCGAACCAGAAACTGATTCAGATATTGCTCCAGAAAGCGGGGCTGACTACCGACCTGGCGATAAACGGACAACAGGCGGTAGAGGCCGCCTTATCGAAACCCTATGACTTAATATTAATGGATATACAAATGCCCATAATGAATGGCTACGACGCCACGCAAACCTTGCGGCAACACGGTGTCACCACCCCCATCGTCGCCTTAACTGCCAACGCCCTGAAAGGGGACTACGAAAAATGCCTGGACGCCGGATGTGACGGATATTTGTCCAAACCGATTGACCGGGAGCAGTTGCACGCGGTTCTGACAAAATATCTTACCGGGAATCTGAATCACAATCCCTGAATTGACGGAACCGCCAAAAGTCGATATGGACTTCCAAAAACAGCTCTGGCTCCCCGATAACCAGGGGACGACGAGCTTTTGACGCTGGCGTCTGAATTGGCTCCTGAAATCCGCTTATCGGAAAAATTTATTGCTCAGGCATTCGTCCCTGCTCCCCCAGAAACACATCCATTCCCAGGAGCGAGGCCTGGCGGTAAATCGTTTCCATCATGGCAAGAAAATTTTCCTCCGCCCGCCAAAAGGGAAAATTCCCCAGCCGCTTCGGCAGCGCCGCCGCCACCGGCGGAATGGACACTTCACCCGTAAGATCTTCTTCCGCGGGTGTCTGTGCCCAGAATACTTTCGGATCGGTCGGCAGCGGTTCCGGAGGAAATGCGGCCGCTTCTTCGGAGACACCTTCGGAGACGGCGGATCCTTTCCTGCCGCGCGGTTTCTTTGCCGCTGCTTCGGAGCCGCTCAGCAAACTCAAAAGGGTTTGCCGCTCCATGCCCCGCAGCTTGAAAATCAGGAAGGGATCGCGGTCGAATTCCTCGCCCAGCAGATAATACACCGCCGCGATATGTTTGCAGGGATTGGACCAGTCCGGACAGGAGCAATCCGTCTTCAAGTCGCCGCGTTTATCGGGAAATAGCGTAAGTTTCGCTTCCACGAAGGCGTCTTCAATATTTTCCGGCATTTCACCGGCCAGCAATTTGGCGGCAAAGATCACCTGTTTCGACAGAATCCCGATCAATTTTCCCCAGTCCGCCTTGTCGAGCGTTTTCACCTGGATGGTTATCTGGTAGGGCGTCGAGCGCGAACCCTGCACCTTCGCCTTCACCAGCCCTTCTTCGATATCAATGGAAAGCACCTGCCCGCTGCGGGCGTAGGATCGCCCCCGGCCCAGCCTCGCTCCGATAGTAAAGCTCTCCAAAACCTGGATCCACCGTTTGGCCCACCAGCTCTGCCCGAACTGGCCCCGTTTCGATTGGGCCTTGATCCCGCCTTGGGCCTTACGGGCCTGGGATCTCGGATAATACTCATAATAATGATGCCACGACATAGACGGATCCTCAAAAAAGTATGTCTGCCTTTATCATTCCCCTATCGCTTCCTGCCGCAAGGCGAAGATATCTTTTAACTGTTCGTTGGAAAGCTCGGTCAGCCACCCTTCGCCGCTGCCGATGACGTTTCGGGCAATCTCCTGCTTGCGCTCGATCATCTCATCGATTTTATCTTCCAGCGTCCCGGCACAAAGAAATTTATGCACCTGCACATTTTTCGTCTGCCCGATGCGAAACGCCCGGTCCGTGGCCTGGTTCTCCACCGCCGGGTTCCACCAGCGGTCAAAATGAAAAACATGGCTGGCGCGGGTCAGATTCAGTCCGGTGCCGCCGGCCTTCAAGGACAAAACAAAGATGGACGGACCGGTATCACCCTGAAAACTTTCCACCATTTGGTCCCGTTTCTTCCTCGTGATACCGCCATGCAGAAACAGAACCTCCCGTCCGAAAGTCTCCTGCAAATAATTATGTAAAATTTGCCCCATCTCCGCGAATTGGCTGAAAACCAGCGCCCGATCTCCCACCTCGATGATTTCCTCCAGCATCTCCGTCAAACGCGCCAGTTTGCCCGAACGGCCGGGGATCGCGGAATTATCCCCCAGCAATTGCGCCGGGTGATTGCATACCTGTTTCAACTTGGAAAGGGTTGCCAGAATAACGCCCTTCCGCTGAATACCATCCGCGGAATCCATATCCCCTGCCGCTTCTTCCAATACCGCCGCGTACAGCGAAGCCTGTTCCTTGGTCAGCGTGCAGAAAACTTTCATTTCCTGTTTGTCCGGCAGATCGGAGATGATGGATTTGTCGGTTTTGAGCCGGCGGAGAATGAACGGCCCGGTGATCCGTTTGAGCCGTTCGGCAGCAGACGGGTCGCGGCCCGCCTGAATCGGGATGAAATAGTTCCGTTTGAAGGCTGCCTGGCTGCCCAGAAAACCCGGATTGAGAAACTCCATGATTGACCACAAATCGCCGACATTGTTTTCCACCGGGGTACCCGTCAATGCAATGCGATAATCCACCGCAAGCGAGCGGGCCGCTTTGGACTGCTTGGTCTCCGGATTCTTGATATTCTGCGCCTCATCCAGCACTACCCCGGCCCAGGGGACCTGCTGCAAAAATTCCATATCACGCTGCATGAGCACATAGCTGGAAATGACGATGGCCTGTTTCTTCACCTGTTTGGCAAAAGCCTTCCCCTTGATACGGTCGGAGCCGTGATGGATCAGCACCGGCAAATCCGGTGTAAACCGGGCCGCCTCCTTCTGCCAGTTATTCACGACCGAGGTCGGGCAAATCAGAAGAACCGGCCGCTTCCCGTTGGCATGCCAATCCCGCTGGATCAATACCAGCGTCTGAACCGTCTTACCCAATCCCATATCGTCAGCCAGACAGGCCCCTAAACCCCACTGCCGCAGAAACGCCAGCCAGGCATAGCCCCGCTCCTGATAGGGCCGCAGCATTCCGCAAAAACCTTCCGGAACCGCCATTGGCTCCAGGGCAGCTCCGTTTTGCAGTCGTTGGAGCAGTTCGTCGATCCACCCCGTCGCCTGCACGCCTTCCACCGAAAAACCGCCGGCAGTCTCCCTCGCTCCCAGCGCCATTTGGATGACCTCCTGAACCGTGGCCTGCCGGGAACCTTTCGTTTTCCAGAATTGGATGGCTTCTTGGATCTCCTCGGTATTCAACTGAACCCATTGGCCGCGAACCCGCACCAGGGGAGCCTTCAATCGGGCCAGGGCCTGCAATTCCGCCAGACTGAGCGTTTGATCACCAAGGGCGATTTCCCAATCGAATTGGACGATCTCGTTCAGAGAAAGCCCGCTGCCGCCCTGCATCTTCGGACTTTTGACATGGGCACGGGCCGTCAGCCGTGTCTTGGTGCCCTTGCGGGTCCACCAGGCCGGCAGCATCACCCCGAAACCGGCCTGCTCCAGCGTCACAGCCTTCTCCGTTAGAAACTGAAAGGCATTGACGGTATCCAACCTATATCCCGCCGGTTGCGCTGCCTTGAGACTGGCGGCAATGTTGGGACATATCCCCGCCGCCTGGCCCAGCGAAGAAAGCAAACATTTCTGAACATTCGGACCGAGGTGCTTTCGTACCGGGGCATTTTTACCCTTGGTGTTCCAGGCCTGATCCACCGGGACCAGCAGACTGGGATCCTCATGGGGCTGGAGAAGATAACGAACATACCACTGTTCCGACGTGGACCGCGGGGTCTTTGCCGACGGTTCCGCAGCTTCCGGTTCCTCCAGACGAAAACATAACCGAGCGGGTGCGGATTCTGAAACGGCGATAGGCTCTCGCCATTGCCGGATTTGTTCCGCCAGTTGCAGCACCTGATCCCGGTCATATTCCAGAACTCCGTCGCGGGAACGCAATGCCTGCAACCAGGCATCATGAACGCTGGCAAAAGCAGACCTCTTGCGAATCACTTTCTTCCCGATTACCGGATCGGTCCCATGCCCCATTCGCACCAGATAGTCAATAGCCTGCGTAATGAACTGCCTGAGTATCGTCTCCGCTGCCTGTTCCGGCGGGGCAATCGCTTTCTGCTCGGTAATCGCCCGGACCATTGGCGGCATTTGCCGGGCCAGTCCAGCCACCCGCTTCCTGTCCTGCCCGCCCAGAACCGGCTGCCATTGGGCCAGGCATTCCGCATCGCTTATCACCAAACCCGGCAGGTATTGCTGCCGAGCCACCAGCGAACCGGCCAGCCGCATCGCCCGGCCCCACCAGAGCAGATCCTGCCCCACTACCATTCCCGCCGCCAGGGTTTGCTTTCCCAGGGTTAGAGCCAAAAATTCCACCGCCTCTGCCGACGAAAGCGGATACCCACTGATACCCCAGGGGGCCAATACCGGCTTTGTGTTCGATGCCGGAATTTCGGCGATCAGTTCACTGGATGGAACCGGGCTGTTCTCCTGAGCCGGCAGCCAGGCCGTGAGTTTTTGTACCTGTTTAACGGATGATGGGAAGGAAACCGAAATTTCCTGTAAGGATCGGACCAACTCCTCGCCCCCGGCATCATACGGATAGAGTGTTGCCTGCGGCTTCTTACCCTTTCGACGGGGTTTAACCTCCGAAGGCAGACTTTCTTTCACGGACTTCTCGCCCCACAGATAGAAACCCTGGTCAAAGCCGGCTCCATGCAAAATGATCATACAGTAAAGCCTTGTCTATTTTTGACGGAAACGCCAAAAGTCAATATCGACATCCCAAAACAGCTCTGGCTCCCCCATATCCAGGGGACGACGAGATTGTGACGATGGCGTCATTTTTCGAAAACCTTCGAGTCTTCGTAAAACCGTTTCATCCCGTCGCTGGTCAAGGGGTGGTCCGCCACTTTCTGCAGAATATTGGCGGGCACCGTAAGAATATCCGCGCCGGCCAGCAGGCATTCGGTCAACTGCGAAAAATTGCGGAAACTGGCGGCAAGAATCTCCGTATGAATGTCATAATTGGTGAAGATTGCCGAAATCTCCTGAATCAGCCGCGGGCCGATGTCCTTGCGGTCACCGCCGCAGGCCACATATTCCGAATTGGAAACATGCTGGTCCTCTTTTTCATTCTTATGGTCCTCGATCCAGTACAGCGAATTGCCCGGTGCGCGTTCGGGCAGGTCATTCTTATAGGCATAATCCGCCAGCCGGCCCAGAAACGGGCTGACATAACAGGCCCCCGCCTGCGCCGCCCAGAGCGCCTGGGTGGAATTAAACACCAAAGTACAGTTGACCTTGATATCCCGCTGCCACAGGGCATGTGCAACCTTCAGCCCCGTAAACGGATCAAAGGACGGATTCACCGCCGTATAGCCCCCGACGGGAACCTTAACCACCACATTGTCCCCCCAGGACGCCAGTTCCTGCGCCTGCCGGATCATCCCCTCTTCCGTCAGCTCGATCAATTCCAGATTGACCGGATTGGGCGCCACCAGCTTAATCAGCTCTTTGGCGATCTCTTTGGCCTGCTCCCAGCTTTTCGCCCCGGCCTTCTTCATCAACGTCGGATTGGTTGTCACTCCGCTGATCACGCCGGCCTGATAAAGCGGTTTGATCTCGGAAATAGTTGCCGTATCGGCAAAAATCCGCGGCGCCCGCGCCGCCGGATGGGCAAGTTTCTTACCACCCGTTGGATGGGTTTCGGGCATACGAATGCGACGGCTGTGAGTTCCGGCTTTTGTCTGATATATATTGAACATAAAATTTTCCTTTCTTATCGATTAACAAATATTTCCATTTCGTTTTATTGGCTTCAGGAAAAGCGGAGTATGATGGCTTGAACCATGAAAATCAAGCCATAATCAAGCAAAAAAAATTACCATCCCAGCCAGACAACCCTTGTTATTTTAACGTTATTAATTATATTACAACGAGATACAGGACGATACTAATAGAAATGGAATCCGTGCTTATCAAGGAAAATATTGTATGCGAGTAATAGCGACCGGCGGGGCCGGTTATGTGGGTAGTGCCGCTGTAAGATGCTTATTAGCAAAAGGATACGATGTATTCGCCTATGACAGCCTGATCAAGGGCCACCGGCAATCCTTGCCCGCCGATCGCCTGATTATCGGCGATCTGGCCGATAAAAACCACCTCGTGCAGGTCCTGCAGGATCTCAAAATCGACGCCGTCATGCATTTTGCCTCCTTCATTAGCGTAGGCGAATCAACCGAACGGCCCCTGGATTATTATCACAACAATATTGTCAACAGCCTGGCTCTCCTGGAGGCCATGCGGGAAGCAAATATCAAAAAGATCGTTTTTTCCAGCACCGCTGCCGTTTATGCCCCCATTACCGAAGGAGCCTTGCAGGAGGATTCCCCCAAAAATCCCGACAGCCCCTATGCCTTCAGCAAATTCGCCGTTGAGCGGCTCATCGAGGACTTCTCCCGGGCCTACGGCCTGGGCTATACCATCCTTCGCTATTTCAATGCCTGTGGGGCCGGCCCCGACGGCCGGTTCGGGGAAGATCACGACCCGGAGACGCATCTGATTCCCCTGGTCCTCCAGGTCCCCCTGGGCCAACGGAAAAAAATCGGCATCTTCGGCAGGGATTACCCTACCCCCGATGGCACCTGTATTCGGGATTATATTCATGTGGACGATCTGGCCGATGCCCACCGCCGCGCCCTGGACACCATGCAGGCAGGCAAAGGCAATGTGTACAATATAGGGACTGGAACCGGCCACTCGGTACTCGAAGTAATCCGGGCCGCCGAAGAAGTGACCGGCCAAAAAATCGCCTGCGAATATCTCCCCCGGCGCAGCGGCGATACCACCCGGCTGGTGGCCGGCTCCGAAAAATTACGCAAAGAACTAGGCTGGTCCCCCGCCTATAAAAACTTGCATGCCATCATCGAAAGCGCCTGGCGATGGCACAGCAACCATCCGGACGGCTATGGTGACAACTGATAAAATAAAAAGTCTGCTGGGAGTCATGCGGCCGGCACAATGGGTCAAGAACAGCTTCGTGCTGGCCCCCCTGCTCTTTTCCCACCAGTTCACCCATCCGGATAATTGTAAAAATACCCTGCTGGCCTTTCTCAGCTTTTGCCTGATTTCCAGCGTCATCTATGTAATCAATGATATTTGCGACCGCAACGAAGACCGGGTACACCCCGTCAAAAAACATCGCCCCCTCGCCGCCGGCCGGCTAAGTGTCCACGAAGCGGTTGGCTTATCTATCATTCTGCTCGCCGTCGGTATTGTCCTGGCGATATCGGTGAATACCCGTTTTGTAGCGATTCTTATTATTTATATTCTATTAAATATCGGCTATTCCCTCGGCCTCAAACATCTGGTCATACTGGATGTGATGATTGTCGCCGCCGGCTTTGTCCTGCGGATTCTGGGCGGCAGTCTGGCCATCGAAGTCCCCGCCTCCCACTGGCTGGTCCTCTGCACCATCCTGATTTCCCTCTTCCTGGGCTTCACCAAAAGACGGGCTGAACTGGTTTCCAGCCAAAATAACAATCAGCATGCCCGCAAAGTCCTGAAGGATTACAGCATCGCCTTTCTGGACCAGGTTATCTCCATGGTCACGGGTGCCACCATTGTCTGCTACGCACTCTACACCGTGGACGCCCGGACGATGGATGTGTTTGGAACCCGGGCTATGATCCTGACCGTTCCGCTGGTCATCTACGGCCTGTTTCGCTACATCTACATTATTTACTATCTAAACGAGGGCGAAGACCCGACAAGATCCCTGCTGCGGGATCTTCCCACGATCATCAATCTGCTGCTCTGGATTGCCGTTTCGCTGCTGGTCGTCTTATACGGCCACAGTTTTTCCCTCTTCGGCTAAAGGCAATTTACTCCATTTTCTCATAGGCAATCACCGCGGCGCCTGGCGCCTCCGGTATCGATACCTTCACGCCCACCGTCATTAAATCGTTCCCGGACATTTCCACGGTTTCCGGCTGATCCAGATTCTGCACCCAGTATCGGGCATCGGGCACAAGTCCCTTCAGCTTCATCTGGGCGCCATAAAACACACAATCATCCCGGCGGAACACATTCACCATCCCCTTACCCTCTTCCGGTCGGTCAAACTGCCAGCCCACCCAGGCATCCCGCTGCAAACTGTAAGGAGTCAGCGGATAATAATCCCCGTAATAATTCTCACTAATCGACCGCCACTGCCGGAACAATTTCCGCAAGGTATCGTAATCCAGATCTTTAATCCGCATGTCCAGCCCAAATCCCAGACTGATCCCCGAATTGCTCCAGAACGCATACGGCTGAACCGGAGTCGCCCCGCCTCCATAATACGGCGCCGCCACATGCGCCACCGTGCCCGTGCCGTGATACGGCAGCCACATCGACAGCCCGTATGCCTGCCCCTGATGCCCGATCGGCTCAAAGGCATAGTCGCTCCGCCACAGCGGTGCCGAGCGCCGCAGGGTCTCCACATCCAGCCGCCGCCCGCCCGAGGCGCAGGTATCGATAAACAGCCCCGGATGCCGCCGAATCAGCTCATCCCAATACGCCAGAAAATTCGTGACAAACCGGATTTCGGTAATCCCCTGTCGATCCGGCGTATCATTGCCCCGCCAGTGTCCCAGCGGCGCAATATTAAAATCTTCCCGGTACAAATCAATACCGTTATCCTCAATCAGTTTATCAATATGATTCACCAGCCAGTCCATCGCCTCCGGATTATCCAGCCGCAGCAGCCCCCCGCCGGCTCCGCCATAGACCCATTCCGGATGTTTCTCCGCTATCCACGTCCCGGCATGAACCCGCGACGGCTCGAACCACACCAGAATTTTCACACCCTTTTTGTGAGCAAAATCGCTGATCGGCTTAAAACCCTGCGGAAATCGTTTCCGATCCACTTCCCAGGTTCCCACCACCGGCCAACTGGGCGGATCACCGCACTCATACCATCCCGCATCCATCCACCAGTAATCCAGCTTCATATCCTCGTCCAGATAACGCTGGATAAACATAATCTGGTTTTCCGTATTCGCCCCGTGCATTTCAATATAGGCCCGGGAACTGGACGCCAGCAGCATGGGCGGCTGCAATTTCCCGCCCGGTTTGGGCATACTGTACTCTTTCATCCACCGGCGCCATTTATTTTGCCCATCGATCCAGTCCCCCCGGTCCCGGAACTGCAAAACCACCAGCGGACTACGCACTTCCTCCCCCGGCAGCAGCTTGAAATGCGTCAATTCCTGCCCCGCCTGCAGGGTGAGGGTGTTCTGGTCATCGCGGATAAAATTGGCCGCCCACTGCCCCGGCCAGCCGATAACCGCAATCAGGCCCTCATTTTCGACATTGATGTTAAAATAGGGAAACTCCGTATCCGTCGGACGCCCGCCAGCCGGTGCCACCCGGAAATTCTCCTTCGGCAATAAACTCTTCTGCAATGGCTCATAACTGTTGATTACGCAAAAATCGCCCCGGTTATAATGCAATTGAAATTCACCGGCCGGACTGCGGGAAAAAGCCGTGTCCAGCGCCAATATATTTTCCAGTATCGGGCTATCCTTCGAGCCGGTATTTTTGAAATACAGCGTCCACTCCACGGTTTGATAATCCCGGTACTCTACCCCCTGCCACCGCACCTGCAATCCCGTTTCCGGATCGGTATAAACCAGAATCCGCGCCGCACGGCCCCGATCATTTTTCCCGTCAGAAGTCTTTATCTGCCAATCCTTTAGAAAATCCTTCGAGGACTTGCCGCCATACGTAAACGAAAACGGGGCAGCCGCATTTTTGGTATCATATTTTTCCTTCCAGGCAGCAGCCTGATCCGGCCCTCCCATCGTCATCCCGGCCGCCGTTTGCAGCCAAAGGAAAAAATCGGAGGGCTGACGGGATGCCTCTTCCACTTCCAGCACGAATTGTCCCACCCAATCCGGATTTCCATTGGCCCCGGTCGTATGAGGACCAACAAAATCCACATTGCCGCTGGTTTGCGCATCGGCTATCCATAGTTCCCGCAAGGTCACCTTCAAGCCTTCCCCCCCCACGATACAATCGGTAATCCCCTGATCCTGACCCTGATAGTCGGTTTTTCCGCTGCCGGGGACATCTGTTATGGGCCAGCCCATGGTCTTTCCGGAGGAATTCGGGGAAAAGTTCGATTTGGGCTGTCCATTTTCCACCGTCTGGGTCGTCGCGGAGATTGCGGGACGACCATTATCCCCATCAAAAACCAGATTTATACCCGCCAGGGGCGTCTTTTCCTGCTTTTCGATATGGAAGGTAAAGACATGCTTCCCGGGGCTAAGCGGGACACGGATCGTATGATCCTGGGGGTTATTCAGCCACTGGATTTTATCCAAATCCTTCTGGCTGCGGGGGTTGCCTTCATACAGAAAGACATCTGCGGCCGCATCCATCGGCCCCGTATTGCAGCGAAACCGGACATCCACCGTTCCCTGCTCATCACAGCCGAAAATCGTGATAGCAGTAATATCCAGAGCAAAAATCGCAGGAGATAACGACAAAATAATCCATAAAACAACCCAAATACGCATGTTTCTTTTCATGTCCATCACCTCGCCACCCATGTTTGTTTCCAACGCAACACTTTGTAAATCAATAGGTAAGACATTTTATCCTCGATAGTGTTAGGAAAAAAACTTTTTTCTAAAAATTTTTCTGTCACTGGTATTCTCTACAAGTAAAAAAAAATTTAATGGGGGGCGGAAAATTTTTTATTTTTTTGTTGCAATCGGAAAACCGGGTGCTAATAATATGTACATGCCTAGAACAGCAAGAATAGAAGTCGTAAACGAACCCCATCACGTGTACCAGCGTACAATTGGTGATAAGGCCGTTTTTCTGAAAGACAAGGACTATCAGACTTATCTGGATATCCTTAAGGGTAAGGCCGAACAATACAAGGTCGATATCCTGGCTTATTGCCTGATGAACAACCATGTTCATTTCGTGGCCATACCCCGGCGAAAAGGCGCTCTGTCCAAAGCCATCGGAAGGACTCATTTCGCCTATACGCAGTACCTTAACTCTAAGCGTACCAGCAGGTTAAGCATTTGGCGAAATCGCTTCCAGTCCTGTGTCCTCGGTGGCGACTTCCTCTGGAAGGCTGTACAACTGGTAGAAACCAAACCGGTGCTGAACAAGAAAGCGCGGAAAGCGGACAAATATCCCTGGTCCAGTGCCGCCGCCCATACCACCGGCAAAGATCCTTCCGGTATCCTGGCCCTCAATGTCTGGCCCTCCAAACCGGAAATGAAAAAATTAAAAGACTTGCTCACCAAAAAACTTTCCCCGGATGACATCAAAACTTTGCACACGTTTACCCAAACTGGCCGTCCGTTAGGCCCCGAAACGTTTGTAAAATCCCTGGAAAAGAAATTCAAACGGCGGCTCCACCCCCTCCCCGTCGGCAGACCGCCCAAAAAAGACTAATCACCCGGATTACCAAAATCCCATCGAATAGCCTCTGTAGGGTAGTTCCCTGTCTATTCCGTCGAAATCACCTGAGACGTCGAATTCAGACTGATGCGGCTGTAACTTGTTGATAAAAAGCATCTTAGACCCCCTTTCACAATTTGGAAAAATAGTGAATTCACAAAAACCTCGATGAAACCGCAATTCTGATTTCAATTGGTGGTTTCTTCAAGGGTTTGCCTGCAAAACCTTGGAATTTAACGCTTTAAGCCTCCGCCAGCCTGGTAGGGCATGCTCTGCATACCATCTCCTCTTCCTCCGCTCTCACACCACGCCCCCATATTCCTTTCCCATCACCAATTTTTTTCTCCATATTGTCTGCCGCAGCAACCAACGGAAGCGTCATATACCATTCCAGCTTCGCGTCGTTAAATGGGCCTCTCAGCCCCACCTTCCTACCATCGGGAAGGTATTCTTCCATCCTGTTCGAAAACAGGACTCCAGTCTTTTCTTCCCTTAAACTCGTTATTTACCATTCTTCTTGCTGATAACCGATCACTAAAAACTGATAACCATTTTCCCATTCGTAATTCATATGTACTGCAATCCTTCAACTCTTTGTTTTTTCTGCGTGATATTTGTTTTACATTCGCTTACCGTTTGTGTTTACAGGAAGTTACGCAGCGATTTTTCGCCGCGAACTTCCGCTCCGTACGGACGCCCGGAAGGAATACCAATCGTAAAAAAAAACGGTTCAACCCGACCAACCCGGCCAGATAAAAGATAAGCAGCCCTCCTGTCGGAGAGGGTCCGCTGGTGTATAGGCAGCTATCCGCCGCTGCCCCAAACCATATCCCCCTGGCCATCGGTCCCGATTTGATCGGAACGCCGCAATGAGCGCCAGCCACGGGGGGAAACCGGTGTTCCATGCGACCGAGCCGGAAGATTCAATGAAGCGTCAGAATCGTACCTCTTTCGAGGCGGTGGGGTTCTCTTGCACTCATTTCGATAGTAACCTTTGGTTGCGGCCCAAGGCCGCGCCAAGTTTAATAAATATTATTCTTTCTTCTCTTTAATCAGTGCAATCCGTGTAATCCGTGGTTGCCTTTATTCTTCTAACCATTCCCCCGCCACCACCGCCAAATCCACCCTCCCATCCTCATTCATATCCGCCCCCTCGCACCCCGCCGGACACCCCTCCTCCAGCCAATTCCCCGCCACCTCCAGCAGATCCTCCATCCCCACCCCATACAGCCCCGCAATATCCCCGCCATACACCTCCTGCCACGCCAGCCGCGGATAATCCTCCCCCTCCCGCAGCATCATCCACTCCGCCCCATCCCCATCCCCCTCCGTAAAATCCCAACCAACTCCACAGTTTACCACCTCTGAAATCGGAGCATTGCATCATTGCGGATCGCGATGACCGGCAATAATCGCAATAATATTAACAACCGATGTTGTTGCTTCAACGCACAAAGCAGTATCACGAAAAGTTGCGGTTCTACGATGTTGAAGAGCATTGGCCAAATCTAGCGCGGATTTGGTATGTCTTCTCACTTCTTCATTGCTACTCCCAGAAATCTCAAAGGATATATACAACTCCAACATCCGTTTTGCATCTGTTTCGCTTGGCTCTATTCCATCAAGAGAAGAATGCCGTTCTCGTATATATACTGCCTGTGCAAGCGATATAAGGGCCTCTCGACAAAGCAAACCAACCGCTTGAAATTGTTCTTCATTCGTTGCCGAAGCAAGGCGATCTCGTATTTCACCAACAGCACGGTCAACTCTCTGCCATCCCGTAGGTAACAATTGCTCAACATGCCCGTTTCGGATTTGGTTGATTAGTGGATTTAATAATTCCGTTACAAATATCCGCCTCGATTGGTACGTTGGCAAATCCCCACTTCTCCAACGACCATACCATTCCCATAGACTTCCATAAGGAATCGGATTAGAACAGCCACGTCTTATTAATTCTGCCGAAATGCTTGCATATATTCTCTGATATTCTTCATTAAACTCATTAATGCGAGGACCACCAGTCGCAACAGCAATCATCGTATTTCGAATATATTCAAGACTACTTATCAATTCCTCATCAGTCACATTACAACTCTCAAATATTTAAATGGAATTCTCAATTATCCGCCGGGTAAAGTGTGCAACTTGTTGCACACGCGGTCTTTTTATTCATCCTCTCTATATCAAAACCTGAACACTAATCTCCACGCATAAAATTCTTTATTAATAACCGTCACCTTTATATTGCTTTTTAATCTCTTTTTTCTTCGTGCCCTTCGTGGTGCAATTTTATTTTTCTAACCACTCTCTTGCTATTATCGCAAAATCCCCCAAATCCACCCTCCCATCCCCATCAATATCCGCCCCCTCGCACCCCGCCGGACACC
>CAZOMV010000099.1:0-21516 GCA_964580995.1 uncultured Pirellulales bacterium | reverse complement strand
CGGGAAATCGAGGTTTTCCACCCTTCACAAGCTGAAACATTCACCCCCGCCCCCTCCGGCTCCATGACCCCTGCCGGTTCCACCGTAATCATAGCCGAACCCTTTCAGCCCTTCTCCTTCCTCTGCGGCACCATCGCCGTGATCCTGCTCCTGCTGGCCCTGCTGCTTACCGTCGCCGTCGTCCTGCACGTCCCCTTCCTGATCGCCGGCGGTATATTCGGCAACGACCTCATCAATGACCTGAATCAATTCTTCGGCGACAGCCACTGGCCGCCCCTGCTCATGAAATTCGGCTTATGGATTTCTGCCGCCCTTCTGATTCTGGCCATGCCGTTTCAAGTTTTGGCTCGAAGAAATAAACAGGCAAAATATATTCATCCGGGCGTTTTAGGGATTGGTTTTTTAATTATGGCGTTGTTTTTCATTTATGGCTCGCTAAAGGTACTATCACCCTCCCGCTATCATCAGGATGATATGCCGAATATCTACAGCCAACTGGAACAACACCAGATCGGTCCCTCGCTTGATAAGCTGCTCAATATGATAAATGGGGCAGTATTATTTGTCGCGGGAACTGTAGTGATAGTGGGTGTTTTACTGCTTGCCTGGCCGGCCAAGCGAAACCTGCAAACCCTGCCCACCCCACCCGCGACGCCCGAACCGAAAAAAGGAGAATAAAAATGCAAATGGCTCCCACTCATACCATTCCTTTCATCTTTATTGGGGTAATGTTTGTTCTTGCCCTTCTGGTAATCGGAGGGATAGTCCTGATTGCTATCAAAGGCGGTAAGATCGGCCGCCGGATTCTGGCCGGAATAGGGATTGGTATTGTACTGTTATTCTTAGCTTTTTTCTATTTTCGGGCTGGCCTCGAAGTGAATCTTCCACAAGTTCATGTACAATCCCTGCAAAATATCTCCGAACTGTCCCATATCACCCCCTCCATCTGGATGCCCGGCATGGAAAGCGAATTCACCGCCAGCAGCTATGCCTCCCCCCTCTCCGCCGCCCAGGCCCTCGCCCGCCAGGTGGAACCCCTGATTGCCCAGCTTCAGCCCCAAGATATCACCCTCACTGGAAATACGGACCAGACCATCCTGGAAACTGTGGCCGAAGCCATACGCAGTAACGCCTCCCAGCCCCGTCAAGTCCAGCTTACCAATGTCCCCGATACAACCGCTTACCTGAACGAACACGAAAATGCTATGATCGTGTCCATCCATGTCACGGAGGAAGGTTCGATTGCCATCAGCGGCCCGCTGCCCTTTGCCGTACCGCATGGCTCGGTACAATTGACCGTCCAAACCCGTGATACCCAACGCAGCCTTTCCGCCGGCTATTTCAACCGTTCCTGGGTGGAAAACTTCTCCGAATTCGTGAACCGTACTCCCAATATCAACTGGATTCTGGCCCGTTCGCAAACCTCCTGCACCAGCGAGGCCCAGGCCCGCCAGGAAGCCCTCCAGGACGCCCTGCAGCAATTACAAGGCCGTTATCTGGTCGAGGTCGGCGGTAAAGGTCCCGTTACCCTGACAGAATCCGATATCACCAGCGGCAATTTCATCGTCGATCGTTTTACCCAATCCCTGGCAGGTTCCGCCACCCCCATCTGGCGGGAAGCAATTCTGATCGATGCCTCCCCCGCCAAAATCGTCCAGGCCGCCAACAAAATCACCACTGTTACCAGCCAGACTCACAAAAGCTGGGCCGGCAAGGGCCTTTCCCTGCTGGGCATGTTGGCCCTGATCTGCCTGGTCTATGGCTTCCTGAACCTGGCCACCCGCGGCTACTACATCTGGGCCTTACGCATTCTGGCGGTAGTCCTCCTGGCCGCCGGCATCCTCGCCCTGTGGACTTTTTCCTAAAATCCGGACAATTATCTATTTGTTCGATTGACAGACCCCTTCAAAATCACTATAGTTTCCCCCATAAAACTTATTACTTTTACTGAGTTTTATTATACTTTGTTTGTGTTTTTATTTTCTTTTGAACAGGTTTTCCTGTTTTACCAAAGCCAAAAACACAAATATAAGTACTTGACCTTAAAGTATTTGCCGAAGTGGCGGAACTGGCAGACGCGCGGGATTCAAAATCCCGTCCTGGCAACAGGGTGAGGGTTCAATTCCCTCCTTCGGCATTGTCATATAAATCCCACAGGCGTCGGCCTTTACCCTCAAAAAATGGGTTATGATGATTAAACGGGATTTGGGAAAGGCGGGCATTCCTATGAAATAGACGGTCAATATGCTGACTTCCATTGCCTGATGCACAGCACGGCAGAACTCACATTATCGAAATATTCGAGACTGTAGCATAGTTACCGGGATCACATGGCTTCCCTTCGTTCCTGGTGAAGCATGGTTATCGTTTCCAAATGCCCTTGGGCCTGCTCGCCACGCTGCATATCGTGACGGATATGTTCTTGCGTTCGGACTCGGTAGATGGTTTCCTGTGCGAAAGGTCCTCGGGCAAGCCAGATACCAGTTCCCGTAGGAAAAGCGGCTTGCTCACGGAACAGTGATGTTCCATTGTGAGGATTGGAAAGTGGTACTATGATGGCCTTTATAAAGGTTGTGATTACAGGGTGTTATAATTTCTGGACGCCGACCGTATGGGTTTGTTATACTAAGCCGTAGTTCCCTTTTAAAAGCAGGAAGCCCTATGAAAATAAAACGTACAGAACGGCAGAAAGAAGAAGAGTATCTGGCCTATCAATCATTGCAATCCCGTCGCCGGGTGGCGGCAGGATATTGCCCGGAACGGGAGCATCGGGCTCGGAAATTGATGGCGCAATTCCACGCGGAGTCGCTCAAATTCTATGGGACGGATCTGATCATTTACCCGGACTTATTGGAAGCGAAAAATGGTTTGGGGGTATTTCTCAATCCCGAGGAGGGTAAGGAGATCATGGAACAGTTTGATGAGATGACGGAGGGATTCCGCCGGCAAGGAGTTGGTTTGCCCCAGTGGCAGGAGGAAGTGATCAGAGGTTTCATTCGGTCGGCATCCATCAGTCCGGCTTTTGTCCTGCGGGTGATTAATGAATACAGGGATAAATCCCTCAAATCGGTGTTTCGTCTCCAGGATACCAAGGCGGGCTACTGGCTGGATTATCTGCTGAGACGGTACAAAGGGCATTTTTTTCGGAAGCGGTATCCGGCTATCTCGTGGTGTGATCTTTACTACGATTCAATTACAAAGAGTGAGAAATGGCAAAGCAAACCAAATCCAAAAAAATTTATTTTAAAGATTGTCGATCACATTTGCCAGGAATTAAAATCATCTGCTGGGAGGACTCTCAGGCCGACCATTACGTTTGGTCCGCGGGGGCGGCGGGGCATACAGGTTGGCATCGCCATGGTAACGACTAATCAGAGTGGCATGCCGTTGGTGACGATGACAAATGCTGGCCAATTCATGTGAGGCATAGCCACCATCGCCCAAAAACACGAATGTTCGCCGGAGAAACCAGTGAATCAGTACGGCCCTCAATTGCCGGGCCAGGCAGGGAGCCGTCTTACGCCGACGCCCTTCGGCGCGGTTAGGTACGAACGATGGCAAAAGAAGACTTGGGACATGGCACACAGATGAAGAAAAGAGGGGAAAGCAGTTGACAAGGGTATAGGGGAGGGTAAAATGGGAAATAATCTCGTTGGGACTAGTCAACAGGAACGGCTGGCAGGTTTTATATTTATGGGACATTGTAAGGATAGCAAATTAGGATGATCGGGCAACCGGTTATGGTTTAAAATCCAGGTGTTATGTTTTTTTATGGGAAAATTGGATGCATTTAGAAAGGATGGGTTTATGAAAAATAAAACATTCCGGTGGGTCGAGATGGTGGTGGTACTCATTGTGGCACTGTTTTTCATTTATGTGATACTTCCTTTCCTGTCCTCTCCCAAAATACTGGCAAAACAGGTACAATGCAGTTCCCAGGTTAGTAATATAGGCAAAGCCATTGCCATGTATCAGAATGAGTATAATGACAGTTACCCTTTGGTAGCATCACCATCGAATCCGAACTGGCAATTTGGCAAAACGGGTGCGGAGGTATATAATTCCGATAAAGAGCTGGGGGACGGTGGTGTTGGTAATGGCCGATGGTGCGATAAAGATTCTCCGCTTCTAAATTGGGAGAAGACGCCGACGCTGGGCGGCAGTTTGTATTTATTGTGCCGCTATGGTGATCTTTACCCAAAGAATTTCAACTGTCCATCCTGCAAATACAGCCGGGAAATGGATCAAGATTTTCGTGCCGCCCTGATCGTTAATCACAATGTGGTGAGCTATAAAGATTGTTTTGATTTACCCTCCATGAATTGCTGTAACTATTCGTATAAAAACCCCTGTATTGGTTTGCCAGAGGGATCCTCCGATTTGGGTACGGCGATCCTGGCGGATAAGAATTGGGCGTTTGATGATGAAACGGGCCGGAACCAGATCAATCGGCAGGCTGGGACCTGCCCGGATTGGAATAGTTCGGTAACGGAGGTTTCTGTGTTTATACGAGAGGCGGATTGCACCGACCGGGATGGTGAAAATGAAGCTCATAACAATTCCCAAAATCACGATACCGAGACACAAAATGTGCTGTTTGCCGGTTTCAACGTGGAAAGATGCGATACGCCTTTTGTGGGAATCGAACTCGATAATATCTATACGCAATGGGAAACAAATGGCGAGAGTTCTTTGGGGAAAGTCAAGGGGAGGTGGGGCAGCGGAGCCTGTGATTATGGAAGTTTATCCGGGCAGGATGTGAAGGATTCTTACCTGGGGAATTAAGACGCCAGCGTCAAATGCTCGTCGACCCCTTGTTATTGGGAGCCAGAGCTGTTTTTGGCTGTCAATCTTGACTTTTGGCGGTTCCGTCAATTCATTGCCTGGCCGGAAAGCAGCCCGTATCGCAGTGACTTCCCACCCAACCACTTCACTGAAACCGGCTCCCGGGTTGTATGGTCACATGGCACCAGATCCATTCCTCTATTTGGGTAAAGAAAAACAGATAAATAAGGCTTATCTTCTATCTGGAAATGAGTAAAATCAAAAAATATTAAAAAAATGATTTTTTTAGAACAAAATGACGTTTCCAGTTGTGTAGTAAGTTAGAAATGATCATTTTAATTTAAAAAACGATGCTTGAAGATACGCTACTTATATTACGATTCAAACATGACAGCCATGAGGCATTTCATCGTATATACGAAAAATACCGAAAGTATCTATTGAAAATAGCTTCCGCTCTTTTACATGACATTCCCCTGGCCGAAGACGTGGTACAGGATGTATTTCTCGGTTTCGCTCAGTCTGGTGACCGACTCAAATTGTATGGAAACCTGAAAAGTTATCTCAGAACCTGTGTCATCCATAGCGTACGCAATAAAATCAGGTCAGCGAAACTTCGATCTTGTGGAACCATAGATTGGATTGACCCTATCGCAACGGATTTAATGCAGCCAGACTGCTGGATCCTCCTTACGGAGAGAGCCCATATAATCCATGATGCACTGTGCCAAATTCCATTTGAACAGCGAGAAGTAGTGGTCTTGCATTTGTATGGAGGCATGAAGTTCCGAGAAATAGCCAAGTTGCAAGCTGTTCCCATGAACACCATCCGCAGTCAATATCGCTACGGATTGGATCGATTACGGTCCCTATTGAATAGTGATTTAAAAAAATGAAACCTTCACAAAAAACGGAAAAAATCATTAAAGAATACGATTTTGACTTCAATACACAAAAAGATCAATCGATCTTCCATGCATTGCTGGAAGCCCGGCAATTAACTCAACAAAAAAATAAGGCTGGAAATCAACTCAACCTTTGGAGAAAGATTATGAAAAGCAAGAAATTCCAGTATGCCACGGTAGCGTGGGCAATGGTATTAGCTCTGGTCTGTTTCCATATGTTCAGAAGCGAACCAGCCTGGGCCATTGAACAAACCATCAAAAAAATTAAAAATATTAACACGATTTTTATATCCGGTACTACGATATACGATGGTGATCAGTACTTACCTTTCCAATGCTGGATTAAACTTGACGATAAAGATGGCAACTTACTCATGCGTTTTGAATCGGATCGAGAGAAGGCAGTGGTCCAAGGTGATACCGTATATTGCCAAAAACCCGATACGACTAGAGTCAAAATTTATAAAGGGTCTAATATAACAAATTTAAAATTCTGGTATCAAGCCATGGAACTAAGTCCCTGGCTAAGCGGGAAAATTCTCCAAACCCTCAAACCATTAGCAGATAACTGGCAGGAAGAATATGGAAAAAATGAAAAGACGGGCCGTGACAGTGTTTTTGTTACCTGTGGTTACAACAGACTAAAAGCCTCTTTCTGGTTTATATTTGACATTGAAAGCAAATTGATCGTCGAAGCAAAACACTGGTCGAATCCCCATCGCGAAGGGACCTGTAATCTCTATGCAGATACGTTCCAATATAATGTCGATATCCCAGATGAAATATTTGAGTTTGAAATTCCCGATGATGCACAAATCGTATATCAAAATGAAGACCAAGATCTTCTCTTGGAAGAAGCTCAGAAAAAATTCGACAACAAAGAATATACAGAAGCTCTCGAAATGTACATACAAGCTGATTATCGTTTCATGCAAGGAATTTGTTATATTAACTTAGGTCAGTATAATAAAGCCATCGAAACACTAACAGATGTAGTAGCATCAAATCCTGAATCCTCAGCGTACTTCTACCTCGGAATAGCTTATGAAGAAAAAGGTGATAAAGACAAAGCACTGGAAGCCTACAAAAATTGCCTTGAGACAAATATAGAGAATCGCAAACCGAACCAGTTTCCTCTCAAGGAGGCCCGTGAAAGAGTTGACAAACTGCAAAATAACTAAAGTACGTTTTGCCCGCGCATAAAAAATGGGCCCCTGGTTCCAGTCGAACGCAGAAGGCCCGGGTCGAAATCTTGTGTATGTGCAGTATGTTTGCGAGGCCCGTTTTATTGGGGCGTCGGTTTTTTTCGCCGGATCCGGCAGAGCGGCCTGCCAACACGCCTCAGGCCCTACCGCCGGACCCCGCCAGCCGGAAAAACTCTCCAGTCTGCGCCTCAGTCCGTATCGCGGCGACTTCCCGCCCCGCCGCTTCATCGAAGCGGCAGGCCAGGAGGGACCGGGCTATCGTAAACACTCGCCACGAGTGATTGCTCTCGAAAAAGCCCTCTCATGGTGTAGAGGGCCTGGGCGAAAACGCCCCATTTATCGAGGTTGCCAGAACAAATCTTTTAAGCTCCGGGACAAGACCCAAACATCGCGGTTCAGATGTCTGAAGATACCCGTACACACATGTCAACGGGTATTTCCGGACGGATGTCCCTGAAAGCCTCATTTGAAGCAAGTTCAACCTCGTTTATTGGCTTTCTGATACCAGATGAAGTGTAAAATATAAAATTCTGACAGGCAAATAAATAGGCGGTTTTTTTTCAAGGGAACGCCTAAAAGAAGATATTCAAACCATAAAACAAGGTTTTTGACCCCCTCCCTCACGGTCGGGGCTTTGATAGAATAGTCGGGGGATGGATAGAACGGTCGGGTTTGGATAGAACGGTCGGGGGTTGGATAAGACAATTTTAGAGGTATCCTCTAATCGCTTCAACGCAAACGGAACTCTCTGTAAATCAGGTTTTTAGGATTGGGAAGAGGTTAATTGGGCGGGCTGTTCAGAAGCTGCATTTTAGCGGCGAGAAGGATATGGCGAAGCTGTTCGAGGGAGAGGCGATCCAGGAAATCATCGGTGAAATCCAGCTTGAATCGGCCTTCGAAATGCAGGATCGCGTTTTTTAAAGAGTGTTTATCCATCCCCGAAATTTCGCTGACGATGTGTTCCGCGTCGATAGTCATTATCATCTGTCTTTCCTTTACGTAATTCGGCACTTCCCTTCCTTCTTTCCCATCGGACTTTAGGAATCCGAACTTTGTTTAATTTCGGTTCATAGCGGGAAAAAATATATTTCCGCGTTTTTTTACAGGGAGGCAGAAGACCATTTGCCGCCCGGAAAACGCTTGCTCTTCCGGCGTGGTCTGATAACTTAAGGGAATGGAGATAACGGAACTGGATTACGATCTGCCCGAACGATTGATTGCCCAGCAGGGGCTGGCGAATCGCATGCAGTCGCGTCTGATGGTGCTGCAGCGAAACCGGCAGACGATTGATGACTTGTCGTTCGGGGATATAAGCCGCTTTGTGCAGGCTGGGGATTGTCTGGTGATCAACGATACGAAGGTGATCCCAGCGCGGTTTTTTGCCCTGCGGGCGACGGGGGGAAAAATCGAAGGGCTGTTCGTGAAGGAGGCCGGGGGGGGCTGCTGGGAGGTGATGCTGAAAAACGCGGCGCGGCTGCGGCAGGATGAGCGTTTGGAATTGATCTCTCCCGATGGTGGGGCCGGACCGGCGAAAACGGAGCCGGTCCTGGTTCAGGTGGTGGAAAACCAGGGGGAGGGGCAATGGCTGCTGCGGCCGCAGAGCGGGGAAAGCCACCTGGCGATCTTGAACCGGTACGGCCAGACCCCTCTGCCGCCTTATATAAGTCGGAAAAATCAAAACGGGATGGAGGCGGTCGATCACCAGCGCTACCAGACGGTGTATGCGGACAAGCCCGGTTCGATCGCCGCGCCAACAGCCGGGCTGCACTTTACGCCGGAGTTATTGGACCAACTGCAAAAACAAGGGGTGGGAATCGCCCGGGTAACGCTGCATGTGGGGCTGGGAACGTTCAAGCCGATTACCGCCGCCCGGGTGGAAGAACATCCGATGCACAGCGAGTTTTATGAAATGGACGCGGCCAATGCCGAGCGGATTAACCAGACCATCGAGCGGCAGGGGAAGGTGATTGCGGTGGGTACGACCTCAGTGCGGACGCTGGAGACGCTGGGACGAAGCGGGCGGGTTACTGCTGGCAGCGGCTGGACTGACATTTTCATCACACCGGGCTATTCCTTCCGGATTGTGAACGCGATGGTTACCAATTTTCACCTGCCCCGTTCGACGCTGCTAGCCCTGGTCTGTGCGTTTGCGGGGCGGGAATTCATTTTGAGCGCCTATCGGCACGCCATCGAACAGAAATATCGCTTCTACAGTTATGGCGATGCGATGTTGATTTTATAAAGAAATATTCTTTTTCCCGGAGAATGATTATGAAAACCATATCTATTGTTCTCAGCGTTCTTCTGGCCTTCACCACGACTGCTTATGCACAATCGAATCCGGTGGTACTGGAGAATTCTCTGCTGCGATATACCATTTCCGCCGACGGCAGGAATCAGGAATTTCTGGACCGCGCCAACGGCATCAACTACCTGAATCAGCAGGCACACTCCTTTTGTGCCCGGGTGCGAAAAGACGGGCAGGAATATCCGGCCACCGCTGTTTCGCGGGAAGGGGACCATTTGACGATCCGGTTCGGCCAGGCGGGTACGGAGGCGGTTTTGGGGGTGGAGTCCCGATCTTCGTATATTCGCCTTACGGTGGAATCGGTAAGCGGCGGGAAAATCGATTCCCTGGTGTTTCTGTATATCCCTCTGACGCTGAAGGGCCGGCCCGATGATCCGTTCGGGGCCTGCGCATTGTCACTCAATCTGATCACCCGTGTGGACCAGCTCCCCGCCCTCCAGACAGAACTGCAGGCATCCTGTTACCGGAAATTCGGCATGGTGGGGGCAAAGGTAGCTATGGTAGGAACTCCTATGGCCGAGGTACTCCCCGCTTTGAAGGAGGTGCTCACGGAGGCGGACGAAATGCCGCACTGCCCGGTGGCCGGGCCGTGGGCGGGCGAGATTCCCTTCAACCACGGCTCGTATCTGTTCAATTTCGGCGCTCTCACCGAAGCGACAGCGGAGGAATGGATCGGCATGGCCCAAAGCCTGGGGGTCACGCAGATTGACAATCATGGCGGCAGTTCCGCGTTTTTCCGTTTCGGCGATTTCGCTCTGAACCGGGAGAAATGGCCCGAAGGCTGGGAAACCTATCGCAAGATCGTCAAACATCTGCACGAGGCCGGCATCGGCTCCATTTTCCACACCTATGCCTTCTTCATCGACAAGCAGTCAAAGTATGTCACCCCCGTGCCGGATAAGCGGCTGGACGCCTTCCGGACCTTCACGCTCAGCGAGGCGGTCGGCCTCGACGCCGCCGAACTGCCGGTGAACGAGCCTACAAAGGGCATGGG
Organism: uncultured Pirellulales bacterium; assembly: GCA_964580995.1. Classification (GTDB taxonomy): domain Bacteria; phylum Planctomycetota; class Phycisphaerae; order Sedimentisphaerales; family SM23-30; genus JAKJEP01. The sequence continues at coordinate 11,319 of CAZOMV010000099.1, read as the reverse complement.
CACGGTTACCGGATTTTTCGAGCATAACAGCGTCGTGCTCCATATCGGCGATGAGCTGGTGACTTTCGGCGGGGCAACCCAGGAAGCGCCGTGGAAATTTACCGGTGTCACCCGTGGAGCGCTGGGTACCAAGGCCGCGGCCCATGAAAAAGGAGCGGCAGCCCGCCAGCTCAAGGAATGTTTCGGCCTCCTGGTGCCGGACGTGGAATCCACGCTCTTCGAGGAAATCGCCCGGAACCACGCCGAAGTGGTAAACCAGTGTGACTTTGATGGCATCTATCTGGACGCCATCGACGGCAGTTCCATCCTCCGCGGGCCGGATGAATGCTGGTACTGGGCGGACAAATTTGTAATGGAAATCCAGAAGAATCTAAAAAAACCGGTGGGCATGGAGATGAGTGCCATGTGGCACCACTTCTGGCAGTATCGCACCCGGTGGCAGGCGTGGGATTATCCCCAGCGGGGGCACAAGCGGTTTATCGACATCCATGCGGAAACGGTGAACGGCGGGCTGCTGCTGCCGCTGCATCTGGGCTGGTGGAATTTCCAGTCCTTCAATCCGCCGCAGGTAGAGCCGACCTATCCGGATGTGATTGAATACCTGGGGGCCAAATTGATCGGCTGGGACGCCGGGATTTCCCTCACCGGGGCAATCAACAAGGATAGCCTCAGCGCCGTCCCCCTCTTCCGCCGGGCGGTGGATACCCTCCGCACCTGTGAGCAGCTTCGGCAGGCCGGAACCATCGATGAGACCATAAAAGCGAAGCTGCGGGAACCGGGAAAGGAATTCTCGCTTTTTTCCGACGAAACCGGGAAGTGGCGGTTTCGTCCGGCCCAATATGACGGCCATACCGCCGCCGGTTCCGAGCCGTGGAGCCTGGCCTGGAATACCACCAATCCCTTCGCCAGCCAGCCGGTCAAACTCCGCATCGAGGCCCTCATGTCCGCACCGCCTTACGATCATCCGGAGAATACTATCCTGGCTGCCCTTACCCCCCCTCTCCAGGCTGGCAATTCATCTTCTGTTGCTCCCAACCAGGCTTTTGGCGGCAGTCAGGACACCCGGAGCATGAAACTTTATAATAACGTGATTGCGGCGCCTGATTTGCCCGGCGTACGCCTCTGGCAGTATGACCCCGTATCACCCTATAATGCCCCCTGTGTTATGAAAAATACTACCGCAGGGGCCTTGATGAACGGCTGGATTCCGGCTGGAATGGCCGCCTTGCATCCCGCCTATCAACCGTTTGCGGTTCCCGGCCGGGAAGATATGTCCCTGGTTAGATGGACGGCTCCCCAGGCAGGGGAATACCAGCTAAGCACGGTGTTCCAGGCCGGCGGACCGGGCCGCTGCGATTATTACGTGGTACAAAACTACACCACGGTCTTGTTCGCCCAACTGGATCAGTCCGGCCCGGCCCGGTTCGACGCGACCGTCACCCTCTCTGCCGGGGATACCCTCGATTTTGCCGTGGGAGCCGGAACCGATAATTCCGGTATGGATGTAGTTCCCCTGGAGGTGCATATCGTCTCTTCCACGGACCCCGCCGCCACCTGGGATGTCGCTAACGATATGAGTTTTACGGAGAATCCGCACGGTCCCTGGTCCTATGGTTCAGCGGCCGCTTTCATCTCCTCGGATCCGAAGGCGTTTACGGGAAGGCCTCTCGTCGCGGAAGGAGTCACGGTCCAACGCCAGCCGGCCGCTGCCGATACGCCGGGACCGGCGGCCGTGCTGACCGCCATGAATTCCGGCAAAGTCCCTCAGAACGCGGCCTGGGCCAGGCTCGACTGGAAATACGAACCGGTGCTGAACCTGGGCAATCAGCAGGCCCTCGGGGTGTGGGTAGAAGGCGACGGGCTGGGAGAAATCATTGCCATCCGGCTGGAAAGCCCCCCGCATATTTCCTTCGGTGCCATCGCCGATCGATATATCACGGTGGACTTTACCGGCCGGCGGTTCTTTACCCTGGTGGAGACGGAAGCGGCCCGCTGGAGCGACTATATCTGGAACGACGGCAAGTGGCTCTACAATGCCTATCGGGAAACCGTAAACTTCGGCGCAGTCCAATCGCTGAGCCTGATGTATAACAACCTGCCGCCCCACCAGGAGGTCCGGTGTACCATCGGCACGGTGAAAGCCCTGCCGATGATTCCCTGCACCCTGAAGAACCCGGCCGTCACCGTGAACGGCAAAACGATTTCCTTTCCCGTGGAAATTCCCTCCGGCGGCTATCTGGAATTGTATGGCGGCGATACCTGCACGCTGTACGGCCCGACGGGGGAAACGCTTGGGAAAGTGGCTCCCGCCGAACCGGCCCCCCTGCTGCAGGCCGGCGGCAACTCCCTGCAGTTTGCCTGTGATCCCACCGACCCGGCCCCGCGCGCCCGGATTGTGGTAATCTCCTATGGAGATCCCTTATAAGGGGACATGTTTTACCGTGGCCTGCCTGCCGTTTGCCGCCGGATTACGGCTTATCAAACTGTATCTTCTGGACATCGATCCGGCCGTTTTTAACCTCGACAAACGGCTGGCCGTCTTTCACGCCTACGGTGCCATAACCCGTTTGGGTGGAAAGAAAACTGCGGAAATCCCCCGGGATCGCCGGATTCAGATACAGGGTCTTTTCCACCGCGTCATAGCGGGCGCCGGTCAATCCCTGCAAAAGGGCGTAGGAGGACATGGCCCGCGCATACCAGTTGCCGCACTCATATTCGTTGAAGGGATTGCGGATCCGCCCGTCATACCGGTCGCGGCAGGCACGAACGACATCCAGCCCCTCAGCCACCAGGCCCTCCTTCATCATGTGCGAAGCCGCCTGATATTCGATCCCGGTCCACACTTCATTGCTGTAAACAAACGGCAGGGATGGCTGGCCGCCGCGGGGCCAGGTGCAGATCAGGAGGCCGCCATCATCGCCCATGGCAAAACCGGGCCGCTGCGGATTGGCATGAGAGGAAAGATCCTTTTTCAGATTATATTTGTGTATGCTGAGAAGATGACTTTGGACCTTTTGCTCATCCAGCACTTCGCCCACCCCGCAGACCTCCGCCATCCAGGCCCCCAGAATGCCGTCGGAAAGGCAGCCCGTGCCGTATTGATATTTCGGCCCTTCCTTTTTCAATATTTCCACCGCTTCCGGCGAATAACCGGAACCAAAACTCTGTACAGTGGTGGGATCGCCGGCATGCAGGCCCTGCCATTGAATCTTCTGATAGAAATATTCGCCGTTAAAAAGTTCCGTTTCCAGAAACCGCCGGCCTTTGGCATATAACTCGTCGTAGAACGGAATCGGCTCTCCCAGGCTTTTGCCCATGGCCGCCGCGGCCTTCAGCGCCCCCAGGTAAAAACTGCTGCACATCCCGTCGGGACCCCAGAATTCGATGTCATAGGTATTGTGATGGGGTTCCATCAGCACCCCGGTATGATCGGGGTCCCAGGTGGCGATACAATAATCCAGGCTGCCCTTCACCTTCGGCCAGAAGGTCCGCAGCCATTCGGTATCGCCGCTGATCCGCCATTCGCGATAAACCTTCATAATGCCGCCCAACTGGCCGTCGGAGGCCGCGTGAAAATCATGGATGGGTGCGCGAATCGGCAGCGACGACCGGAAGTTCTGATGGCCCGCCGGATCCTGGGACACAAAGAATTCCGTCTGGCGCAGCGTCCGCTCCAGATCCGGAAACAGATGCGGGATCGCCTGGGCGTAATTCCAGACGTGGGTGCAGGAGCCGTGACAACAGCCGCCGCCGTCCCCGCTGCCCTCCCAGTTCCACAAAAATCCGTTCTTCTGCCGCAGCACCGTCGGCGACTTGAGAATGGTCAGATTGGCGGCAATCGCCTCCACCACTTCCGGCGGCAGGGTGGTATCATAAAAACAATCGGAAAATTCCCGGCTCTCCGCCCGCAGCGAATCATACTTGCTGACCCAATAGTTCACCAGTTGCTGGACATCCGTAAACCGCCCGGCATACCAGGGCACAAAGGTTTTGGATGCCGCCGCACAGGAGGTCGCCTCCCCGGCGGCAGGACAGCAGGGTGCCTTGGCTTCTTCTTCCGGCAGGTCCGCACCGGCCCGCAAATTACTCTGGGGCACATACCAGCACAGCATCAAACGCACGGTGGCTTCCTGGCCGGCCTGAATCCGCAGGGGAACAGCCAGACTGCCGCCCGGGCTGGAATCGCCCTCCGTGATCTCGTCTTTCTGAATAACGCTGCCTTCCTCTATCCCTTTCCACACCATCGTCAGCGGATCAAACCACCCGCCCCGGAACCAGGCACAATCCGCCTTGACCGACGGATGATCCACCACCGCCGCAAACGCCCCTTCTTCAAAGGGATTCTCCGGCGCGGCCGTATTGTAAAGCATAAAACCGCCGGCCAGCGGCTTCACCCCGCGTTTATTGTTCCCCTGCTGCATGAAATTCACGGTATGGAAGGAATAGACCGCCTCGATATCCCGCCCGGAGGTATTGATAAAACGATATTCCAAGCCCGCCACCGGCAGGGAACTGTTGTCGGCGTCCAGCGGGATAAACGGGCTCCAACCCGTGATTTCCACCTGCACCGGCATAGCCTGATCTTCCAGCGAAATATCCGCAAACGGGAAGCGGGTTTGGAAAGAGGCATGGGCAAACCGGGGCAACCCCCAACTGGTCCCGCCCAGACCGAATCCCGCCCCGCCGCGCCCGAAAATCTTCCACGCCGGTACCGGCCCTTCCAGCACCCGCGCCACATTCCCGCCTTCCCCCTTGATGCACAAAGCGGAAAACAGGCATGGCTCATTCCCCAAATCCGGCTGGTGCCGCAGCGACACATGCGAGATGGCCCCCGTGCCTTCCAGGCACATCATCCCTGCCCCCAGCCCGCCCATCGGGAACGCCACATGCGAAAGATACGCATCCTCATATTGGTCATTGTACCCCCTGGCGGAATCCTTCCGGGCTTGATCCGCCGTACCCAGACAGCCGGCCAAAAAACTTGTCATGCAGAAAAGAAGTGGTGCAACCAGTTTCATAACAACTCCTTGTTTCATTTTCTTCGATACCCGGCTTGAGGCCGCCAATTTCAACTGCCAGCATAATAGCAATACTATTTTTACGTGTAAATATATTTTCTTGTTTTACACTCACCTTACGACTGTCATTTCGAGCCTGCCGAAAAATTTATTTAAACAAGCCCGCGCAGCGGCTCCATTTCTTGTTGGTTGGTTTTGTTAGAACCTTTAAATATCCAATACCACCACCGCCGTCCACACCCCTGCCTTCTGCTCCACCGACAAACGATGCAGCGTCACCGCCTTGACATCCACTATCATTTCATGCCGGCCCGGATCGATTTCTTCCCCCCCCGCCGCCGCCCGCAGCCGAAATCCCCCCTCCGACCGCTCGATTTGTACCTGGCTGACCCGCAGCAATAGCTGCTGGGCATCCTTATAATATATCAATTCCTGGAGAAACTGAAACAGCAGCATATCCAGCGACGCATCGGCTACCTCCAGCACCCGTATCTCCCGCCCCTCCACCGCCTGCGGGTTTTCAATCATGACATGCAGGGTCGCCGCCGCGGCCGCAATAAACAGCTCTTCCAGGGTTTCACCCGTTGCCTCAAAGGCGACATCGGCGGTGGCAATATCATCTAAATACCGGTAGGGCATAGGTTTTACCGCTAAAAATCAGGCGGACCCATTGGAGTTGGAATCAACGGCCCGGCGTACTGGAAATAGGATGGTGAAAGTGGTTCCTTTTTGCAATTGGCTGGCGGCTTCAATGGTGGCGTTCAGTTCCCCCAGTATGCCGTGGACAACCGACAAGCCCAGGCCCGCGCAAGGATGATCGCCACCGGAAGCAACTCCGCGGGTGGTATAAAAAGGCTCAAAGATATGCGGTAAATCCCGGGGGCTGATGCCGCAGCCGGTATCCGAGAAACTCAGGACCACCTGCTGCTCCTTTTGTTCCAGGCGGATACTCACGGTCCCGCCGCCGGGCATGGCATTTTCGGCATTATCCAGAAGATTGCCTAGGACCTGCAGGATTCGCGAACCGGGTACTTCCACAATAGGAACGGGCAGAATCTGAACCTCCAGTTTGATATTCTTGTCAGCCAGGGGTTTTTCGACCAGGTGGCTGAAATTCAGGACCACCTCGGTCAGGTCCGACAGATCGAACTGGCGAAAATCCTTTTCCGCGAAGGTGAGCAGGGACTCGGTAATGTGGCTGATGCGATTGGCGGCTTCGGCAGTCATTTTCAAGGCCTGCCGTGAGGTTTGCAGATTATGGGAGTTGAGGGCAAAATCCACATAGGTGGCGATGCCGCCGATAATGTTATTGAAATGATGGGCGACCCCGGAGGCCAAGGTGCCGAGTGATGCCATTTTTTCGGCATGCATCAGTTGCCGCTCCAAGATTTTCCGGTTGGTGATATCCCGAATCCAGAACGACAGGCCCAACAGGGTGTCTTTCCCATCGAGAATCGGGGCGATGACCATCGCCAGGGTGATTCGTTCGCCGTGTTCGTCCCGGTGTTCGATCTCCAGCTCGTTCGATTCCCGCTGGGTCACGGCCCGTTCGATCATGGCGTGCAGTTCCGGCCGCCTGGTTTCGGGGACAATCAGGGCGACATGCCGGCCCAGCATTTGCGCCGGGGTGGCCTGGAAGATTTTTTCCGCGGCCAGATTCCAGCTTACGATCATCCCCTGGCAATCGGTGCCGACGATGCCGAAGCTGGAACAATTAAACAGGTACTGATAATATTCCTTTTGAATATCCGCAACGATTTTGGTATGGTTGTTTTCCGTGGACAAGGTTACTCTCTGTTGGTATCCGGATTCGACTGGATACTCGCTTTATACTCCCGGGCCGTCTGTATGGCCGGCACGAGGATTACCACAAATTGAAAAACCCGGGTGTTTTCATCATGGCCCCGCAGGAAGAAATCGCCCGGATTGGAAACGGATTTTTCGCTGGCCGCGGCCGCTAGGCAGATAAAATATCCGCGGGGCAGAGCGCTGCTCAACTGCAGGCCGGGGAACGAAATTCTCGATGATTCACTGATGAGCTTAAATTGGCCCATCTCATCCTTCACGTATTTTTCCTTCCGGTCCTCTCCCTGAAAGACCGGGGTAATCGAAACCTGAATCGTATTCGAATGAATTTTGTTTTCCCACGGACTGCATTGAACGGCAAACAGGCAATCGCCCGCCGGCAGGGTGTACCCCTGCAGGGAGCCGTCACTTTGTGCCACAAACAGCGGCCGCGCCTGGCCGTTCCAGAAGGTGGGGTAGTCCGCAATATCATTGATACTATGGAAAAAGGAGGTGGTTTGCGTCAGGCAAAGGCCGCCGGCCTTAACAATTTCATCCCGCAGCGGCGCCCACTGCTCCAGCGGTGCCACCGCAATCTCGAACCCGTTTTCCCGCCAGAGTTTTTGCTGTTCCGCCGAAAAACCCAAACCGCTCTCGGAACCGGCCTTCTCCGACAGGGCGGGCCAGGACGCAAAAGATTTAACATCGACTCCTGCGGGCAACTTCAAGGGATAATAATCACAACTGATAATGACAACCTCTTCGGCAGGGGCCGAGGCCGGGGAATCCGTTTTGAACGGATTTTCCCGCATCAGGTCATCCAACTCATTATGCTGCCGGCATGCGCCACCCAGACTCGGCAGCAGAAAAACGGATAAGCAGTACAGTACCTTCCAATACAATCAGTTATCTCCGGCGGTCCGTTTGAGTTTCCATGCCATTCCCGCAACCCAGCTTACGGTAAAAGTGATAAGCACGCCGGCCAGACCGGCCAGGGAGGTTGACAAAATCTCATTCGAGAACAAGGGGATTGCGTAATCGGGCAGTGGGCTGACGAACAACGGGGCCGATTCCTTGAGGAACTGGTAGTGCTGGGCTACCCATTCCAGACCATCGGGATAGCTGCTGGCGAAGGGACTGAGCACAAACGCAATGAGTACCGCGGCCAGCAGCGGGACAAAGACCGCCTTCCTGGGTGAGCTTTCCGCGAGTTTGCCGGCCAGAGCGTAATAGCACAATAGGGTGATGCCCGCCTCCCCCAGCCCGATCCAGGCATGGGTTCCCATCATCGCCGCGGCCACCGTGGCAAACCGGACCGTACCGGCCAGAGACAGTTCCACGCTGCAGGCCAGAGCCGCCAGCATAACCGCACTCCACGACAGCAAGGCCAGGACGGCGTAATTTTTGACGGTAAAGTCGGAATCTGTTTTGATCAGCCGGTCTATCAGCAGGCCGAATACCCCCGCCCCCAGAATCGCCATATTCAAAATATTGGCCCCTAAGACGGCTATGCCTCCATCGGCAAACACCAGAGACTGGATGGCCAAAACCAGGGCGATGGAAAGCACACCAAAAGGAGTCCCCAACAGCGCCGCGGCCAGTACTCCCCCCAGCATGTGGCCGGAGGTGCCCCCACTAATGGGAAAATTCATCATCTGGCCGGCAAAAATAAAGGCGGTTACCGCCGCGAATTGCCCCGCCGCCGGCTTGCGGTCCGATCGAGCCGCCACCAAAGCCGCTACCCCTACTCCCGCGGCACTAACCAAAGCCGTAACCGGACAAACCGCACCCTGCAACATGGAATCTGGGATATGCATCACAGTCTCCTTATATCTAAGCTATTGTCAAAAAACAACTTGCACATGTTTTGCTGAATGGACAGTTCCCTGTCTCTTAATCTATAGCTTACGCCCTGAAATTTCTTTGTCAAGTTCTTTGTCGATATTTGCTTTTTATCGAATCCCTTGCCCATGTCGGGCTAGCGGCTCTGGCGGGATCTGTTGCGATAAAATTCTTTCGGGCGTTTCCTTTTGGCTTTGATATGGCTGAGATTGGGTTCTTCGCCTTCCCAAATAGGCTGGATGTTTTGCCGGCGGATAATCATGTTGAGATCGGAGAGGTTTTCGTGGCTGTAGAAGGTCATGGCGACCCCTTCCCGGCCCATGCGCGCGGTCCGGCCCGTGCGGTGGGTATAGGCCTCCTGCCCCTTGGGGAAATCGTAGTTGATCACATGGCTGACATGGGTAAAATCCAGCCCCCGGCTGGCGATGTTGGTCGCGATCATGTATTGGATCTGCTTTTTGCGAAACCCGTTGAAAAGGCTGGTCCGGCGGGTTTGTTCCATCCCGCCGTGGATCATTTCCACTTTATCCTGATATTTTGTTTTCATTTTCTGATGCAGTTTTTCGCAATTGATGCGTGAATTACAAAACAGAATCGCCTGCCTGGGCCGGGCCTGGGCCAGATAGTCGCACAAAGCCTGGAACCGATGGTGCAAAGCGACCGGCATAAAATGGTGCCGCAGGTTTTGCGGGGCGATCTGATCGAGATTCAGCTCGACAATCGCGGGGTTCTTGAGATATTTTCGGGCCAGCTCTTTGATCGGCTTGGGCATCGTCGCGGAGAACAGCAGCGTCTGATGCTCGCGCATCAGGCATGAAATGACAAACTCGACATCGCTGATAAAGCCCATGTTGAGCATCTCGTCCGCTTCGTCCAGGACAAACATACAAACATCGGACAGACTCAGCGGACTGTTGTAGAGCAGATCGATCAGCCGGCCCGGCGTGGCCACCAGAATATGCACCCCATGCTCCAGCTTCATGTTCTGGATGTCCATGGCAAAGCCGCCATAGACCGCAAACGGCGCGATCGGGGTATATTTGGCCATGCTGGTGATCGCACTGACATACTGGAGCGCCAGCTCGCGGGTCGGGACCAGGATCAGCCCCTGCACTGCCTTGATCGTCGGATCGACCCGCTGAATCATGGGCACTCCGCAGGCGGCGGTCTTGCCGGAGCCGGTTTCCGCCATCGCGATAATATCCCGCCCCTCGGTAATATGCTGGAAGGTCTGCTCCTGAATCGGAGTCATATCCTGGTAGCCCAGCTCTTTTAACGCCCTGAGAATCTCGGGCTTTAACGGTAATTCGGTAAATTTCATCTACAGTAAACCTTTATGGATTAACAAATTATATCAATGTACGCTGCCGGAATGCAAGCCCCAACGAGTAAGCTCCGTTACACAGCTAAATGCTTCAAAACCCATTCAAATTGAATCATTCTTCTGTAATATACCATCAGCAAAGATTTTAGCAAGAGATTAAAGCGAACGGACGATATAAACATGGTTTCACATTTATCATTGACTGGAAAGAGAAGTACCGATGAAAAAGTGCCCGTTTTGTGCCGAAGAGATTCAGGAACAGGCGATCAAGTGCCGGTATTGCGGTGAGTTGCTCCATAAGCCGGCTGCCGGGCCTAAAGGCAAGTGGTATTTTTCCATCCAGGTGGTGGTAATCGCCCTGCTCTGCATCGGTCCGCTGGCCCTGCCGCTGGTCTGGTTCCATCCCCGGTACAAAATAGCCACCAAAATTATCGTTTCCGCGGTGGTGATCGCCCTGAGTATCTTTTTTTATCTTATCACCATTCAACTATACCAGAATTTTATTAAACAATTCGAGGCGCTGGGGATTCAATAGCAGGCAAAGGTTCTGGTTGTTGTAATTTGGATTTCGCATCGGAAAATCAAGGTAAAACACAGGAGTTATACATGACACAGGCACAAACAGGCGATTTCGTCAAAGTCCATTATACCGGCACGTTACAGGATGGTTCGGTTTTTGACAGTTCCCGCGGGCGCGAACCGCTAGGCTTCACGCTGGGCAAAGGGGAATTGATCCCCGCTTTCGAAACAGCCGTCGTCGGGATGGAGCCGGGGGATTCCACCACAACCACCATCCCCGCGGAACAAGCCTATGGCCCCCATCGTCCCGAAGCCGTTATTGAGGTGGATCATGCTCAGTTACCCGATGATATTCAGCCGGAAGTGGGCCAGCAGCTTCAACCCCACATCCAAGATGGCCCACCCATCACCGTGCTGGGTCCGGTGGGGACGCGATGAGCGTCGCCCCAATCTGTGGTCTTGCGCACCGGACCCTCGGGCTCGAGCGTCTTCAGTTTCGGAGCGCGGCCGCCCATCAGGCCGCCGCTTTGCGCCGCCGGTACATAACCGGGCTTGGTCACTTCCGTCAGGAACGCGATCAAGTCGGAGCGGGTCTTCGCGTCGGAAATTCCGCGAAACGTCATTTCGTTTTCGGGGATGAATTCGTGCGGGTTCTTCAGCCATGGGTCGAGGCTGTTTTCGTTCCAGATGATGCCGGATGATTTCATCGCCTCCGAATAACGCGAAAAACTCTTGAGCTCTCCCGCCTGCCGGTCCCAAAGCCCCGAGAGGCTGGGTCCGGTCATGTTCTTGTCGGGTTCCAGCGAATGACAGGCGGCGCAGACTTCCTTG
>CAZOMV010000098.1:0-21780 GCA_964580995.1 uncultured Pirellulales bacterium | reverse complement strand
ATAAGGAAACGATATGCAGGAATCCAAAACGAATGCAGTAGAAACGGAAGGCAGGCAGGAACTGACGCAGGAAATGTGCGGCACGTATCGACCGGAGAAGGAATATACCTGGCGGCAGGAAGGCATCGATAATCTGCCTTATCTGGTGATGACGATTTTGGGGGCGGCAATTTTGTGGATGGGAGCCGAAAGTACAGTCTGGAAATGGATCGGGGCGGCGGGCTATATTTTTTACAGCATAGCCGGGGCCTTTTGCATCATTCTGCTGGTGTGCCCGTACTGCCATTTGTATGATACGCGCAGGTGTCCGTGCGGGTATGGGCATATCGCGGCCCGGCTGCGGCCTCGCAAGGACATGAGCCTGTTCAAGCAGAAATTCAAACGGCATATTCTGATCATTGTGCCGCTGTGGTTTATTCCTCTGCTGGTCGGTGGGCTGGGACTCTATCGGGAATTCCGCTGGTTATTGGCAGGTCTGTTAGTTGGTTTTATGGTAGTATCATTTATCATTTTACCATTGGTGGCGCGAATCTACGGCTGCGGGCACTGTTCTCAAAAAGAAAAATGTCCCTGGATGAAGTAAAGAATAACAGGAGATTGGTATGGCAAGAGAATTGTTCAATCTGGATGGCAAACGGGCACTGGTAACCGGCGGGGGCCGGGGGATCGGGCTGGCGCTGGCGAAAGGGCTGGCGGAATACGGGGCGGACCTAGTGATTACCGCCCGGACACAAGAACAACTGGAGAAGGCGAAACAGGAAATCGAAGGCAGCACCGGCCGGAAGGTCTGGACGTTTGCCTATGATGTGAGCCAACTGGAAGGGATTCATGATTTCTTCCGGCTGGTCGTGAAGGAAACGGGCGGTATCGATATTCTGGTGAATAATGCGGGAACGGCCAGCCGATACCCGTCGGAAGATTTTCCGTTCGAAGAATGGCGGAAGATTTTGACAGTCAATCTGGATGCCGTTTTTCTGATGAGCCAGGCGTTTTGCCGGCATCGCAAGGAAATAGGCGGCGGTGGGCGGATCATCAATATCGGATCATTGATGTGCAAAGCGGCCCGGGTGATGAATCCGCCGTATGCCGCCAGCAAGGGCGGTATCCTGCTGTTGACCAAGGAACTGGCGGTGGATTGGGTGAAATACCATATCAATGTCAATGCCATCGCGCCGGGCTTCATTACGACGGAGATGACTCAACCGCTGCGGGATAACGAGAAACTGAATACGTGGGTGATTTCGCGAACGCCCAAAGGCCGCTGGGGCAAGCCGGAGGAACTGGTCGGGGCGGCGGTGTATCTGGCCTCGGAGGCAAGCAATTTTGTAACCGGTGAAATCATCTATGTCGATGGCGGATGGTACGCTGCCATGTAACCTGTAGGCATTGGTTTACTCTGGAAAGGAGTCCCCTCCCACAATCGAAAGGCCGTTATTCCTTAATATTTTTGCCTACTGCAAACTGCACAAACTTTTCGATTTCGCTAGCCAGATCCGAGAGATCCACGATTTCAAAATCCTCATAATGGCCCGGCTCAAATTCGCCGTGGCTGTTTTTGGCAAATAGCCGAACTCGGATGACCGGTACCGAATGGCTCAGCCCACCGCGGGTATGCTCGGTTAGTTCAACCCGGGAATCCTCGCTGATAAAAACCAGGGCCTTGCCGGTAAAAATGGCGGTAGGAAAATAATCGCGTAATATTCTCAAACGATCCGTCATATGAATGATTGTACACCAGAGGGATCGATTTGGCAATACCAATGCCTTTTTCATCCACCGGAACATAACTCTTGCAATTGTGCCGATGCCGTGATATAATGATTTGGATGATGGAGCAAATCGAAAAATTAGCGGAAGAGATGGACGATTTCCTTAAGGGAATATTCGATTTTGGCCAGTCGATGCGAGCGATAGAAAGCACGATCCGCCCGGGAGATCGTGGTGCGCTAACAAATCATAAAATCCGTACCAGCAACGAATTATCGCGAGTTTTGCAGGCCTTACCCCTGCTGCAAAGCAAATTTTCCCGGTTGCCGGCGGAACTATTTCCGCAAGATCGCCAGATTTCCGAAGCCATTCGCCGCAGCCTGGCCCGCATCTACATCGAATGCAGTAACCGGAAGAATTTGAGCGACGAATGGGTGCAGTTACGGGCGGGGGAATATCACCCCACCCATTTGGATCAGATTAAAATGCTTGAGGAAAATATCCAGATCTGCGAGAACAGCATCCATGTGGAGGCCAATAAGCTGCTAAAAATCGCATTCAAACTGCGAAAACAGGAAGCCACCGAATAGCAGAAAGGACTTTTGTCAGGGCATCTCACTGTAAGGAGCCGATGATTTCGGTTACTTTTTCATAGCGGTGGCGAATGAGGTAATTTCGGATCCCGTCGATTATCCGGATCAGACAGGAGGGCTGAACCAGAACGGCGGTTCCAACGGAAATGGTCGTCGCGCCGGCCAGCATAAACTCCAGAGCATCTTCTGCACTGGTGATCCCCCCCAGACCGATGATGGGAATCCCGGAGGGTTTGGCTACCGCCTGATAGACCTGATGAACCAGATAGAGAGCGATCGGCTTGATGGCAGGGCCGCTCAGCCCGCCGACCCGGTTGCCCAGAACGGGCTTTCTTTTTTCGATATCGATGGCCATGCCAGTAAAGGTATTGACCAGACTTAAGACATCCGCCCCGGCATCGACGGCAGCCCGGGCCTGGATGGTAATATCGGTAACATTGGGGGTCAGCTTGACAATCAGGAGGATATCAGGACAGGTTTTCCGTACAGCCGTGACCAGATCGGCCAGGAGCCGGGGGTCTTTTCCGAATGTCATACCACCTTCCCGCACATTGGGACAGCTGACATTCAACTCCAGCCCCCGAACGGGATCCATCTGAGATAACCGCGCAGCCACCGTCACATATTCCTCGATGGTTTTACCGGCCACATTCACAAATACGGGAACTGGCAACCGTTGCAGAAGAGGGATTTTTTCCTCACAAAATTGTTCCAGACCGACATTCGCCAGGCCGATGGCGTTGAGCATGCCGGAATGCGTTTCACAGGTTCGCTGCGGGGGATTGCCCTGCCGAGGCTCAAGAGTGATACTTTTGGTAATAAAAGCACCCAACTGCGTAAGATCGACAAAATCCCGCAGTTCCATCGAGTATCCGCAGGTGCCCGAAGCGGTCATCACCGGATTGGCCAGCCGTACCTTACCCAGGTGTATCGAAAGATCGGGTTGATTGTGTTGAGCCATTGCGTTCATTTAATCCCAAATGATTTTTTCCATATCAAAGACCGGTCCGTTACTGCAGACCAGTTTATATTTTCCGGCGGCTCCGTCTGGTTCCGTAGAAGCCGTTTTCACCGCAACGACGCAGGATTGACAAAGCCCAATCCCGCAGGACATATAGTTTTCCATACACACCTGGCCCGTCATATTTCTTCGCTGGGCCAGGTCCGCCACTGCTTTCAGCATTCCTTTGGGACCGCAGGCAAAAATCCGGGATTTATTCCATTCGTTCTGCTTTTGCAGAAACATCTCCAGAGCCTGTATGATACTGCCGGCAAATCCCAAACTTCCATCCTCGGTCGCGATCACAGAGTTGGTACCACTACGATTAAACTGTTCCAAAATCAGGGCGGGAATCAGGGGATCGGGATCTCCGTTTTTTATGACGGCGGTCGTTTCAAAGTGACTCTTGGTTCGCGCACCGCCAAAACCTAAAACTTGTGCGAAACCAGCCTGAGCCAACTGATCAGCCAGGAAAAACAAGGGCGGCAGGCCAACCCCTCCACCGATCAAAATAATTTTTGTTTCTTTTTGCTGGGGCATAGAAAATCCATTACCCAGCGGGCCTAGCAAATTGATGGAGTCTCCTGCTTTACGCCGGGAAAGCCAGGTGGTCCCCGGCCCCAGGACTCGATAGATAATCTCCAGAAAAATCCTGTCATGGCCCAATGGTTTTTCGGCTGAACAAGGTCTAAGCTGGTTATAATTCCTGCTAATACCGGCAATACTGAAAGGACGGCGCAATATCGGGTCGGTTTGACGGAAATCGTTAAGATCCCGGCAGGCCAACTGGACAAATTGCCCCGCCTGGGCCTGGGCAAAACAATCGGCTGCCTGCCCCACCAATGTCAACAACAGGGAATTATTTCCATCACCCAAGGGTATCTGGTCGCCCACAGTAGCGATAAACTCACCGCGTCGGGGTGTTTTTTGTATTTGATCTAATGATTTTCCCATTTGGTTCCACTCTTTTTGGGGTAATCATACCAAAAACAATTATTTATGTGTATAAAAAAACTTCCGGAACAGCGTATAAACTGCTCCGGAAGTGCGCCACGGCTAAGAATTTCGGCCCGGAGGAGGTTAGCTCATCCGGAACCAAGCCGCATATCCGTTAAAACCTCCATCGAGGTTGCTTTTACCGGTTACTCAATCGAGTATATCAGCGGAAAAAGAACCTGTCAACGAAACGGTGTTAATTTAGAGGATCGCCATTAAAATTTATTTAAATATAGAATACACCGATAGTTATATGCAAATTAGATCCCTGCCCTTACGAAAAAAATGAAGGAATCGACAAAAAATATTAAAAACAACTTAAGATCATATATTGCAGATACTTATGATGTTTTCATCCGGAAAATCCGGGTTTTCTACGAATAGCTAGTATCAGCTCAATCTCCCCCACCGGCCGATCGAGCTGCTGGGCAATGGCAACGGAAGACATGCCCTTGCTCTTCAATTTCAGCACCTCTTCGACGACAGGGTCAGTGGCTTTTTCCTTTTCCAAAAGTGGTTGAACTTTTGTTTCAGCAGTTGGTGATAAAATTACCGCATCAGAGATATTGTTTTTAAAATCGATTTTGGTGCCTGTGAGTTGTTGAAGTTTTTCAATTTTCTGGTCGGTCTCCCGCAGAAGGATATCCATTTTAGCCAGTCGCATGTCGATTTGTCCATTGATCTGACGGGATAGATCCGCCAACTCGGCCATTAACTCTCCGATTTGAGTATAGACCTCCCGCCCCTGGGTTTCCTGCTTCAACCGTTCCTTCACACTCAGACCGTCCCGCTCTTTACTGCGCCGAATTTTACGGCGTACACTAATAAGCATAAAACCTGTCAGAATCATGATTCCTAACAACAGAATATAGGATTCCATACTCACTTTGGTTTTACCGGCAGGCTCCAGAGCTACTATATACCAAATCAAACTTTGCAAACGAATTATCCTTTATTCCACGCGTCGGACAACCGGCTGTTTTGATATGCGGCGATGGCGACGGTCATAACCTGTCGGACCGAAACATTATGTTGCTTTGCCGCTTGCAGGCAATCCTCGAATTCCGCCGAACCGGTGGTTTCCTGACCATCCAGAAAACCAACTTTGATTCTAATCGTTCCATAGGGAGTTTCAACTGATTTATGCTCGCGCGGCAGAATACTTCGCTGACAAAGACGCCGGCGGATGCCGAAGGTGGAGGTTTCCCGAAACAGAAGCTGTTCCATCTGTGCCTGCCGGGATACCGGACAAATCACAGTCACGCAAACTCCGGGCCGATTTTTTTTCATATATACTGCGGTGGAATAAGCATCCAGAGCACCCTGTTCGAGCGCTTTTCCCATAACATATCCGATCTGCTCGGCGGGCATATCATCGAGATTGGTTTCCAGAATGCACACTTCGTCAGAAAGCGTACCGGCTGCCGATGAGTCTTTTTGTTCTGCTACCAGCAGGCGCAGGACATTGGCCCAACCCGGATAATCGCGCTGGCCGGCACCGTACCCGATGGACTTGATGCACAAGGCGGGAATCGGGCCAAATCCGGATGATAGCGTCGTCAAAACTGCCGCCCCGGTTGGTGTGAGCAATTCACTGGAAACATTCGAGGGAACCAGTTCGATGCCTTTAATCAGTTCCGCGGTCGCGGGGGCAGGAACCGGCATCAGACCATGATCACACGACACGGTGCCCCCCCCTACCGTCAGGGGAGAACATAGGACCTTTTCGATCCTCAGCGACTCCAAAGCAATACAGGCGCCCACCACATCCATGATCGCATCGACCGCTCCCACTTCGTGAAAATGAATTTTGTTGATATCGGTATTATGTACCTTCGCCTCGGCCTGGGCCAGATTCTGGAAAATTTTCACGGCGTTGCTCGTGACAGCGGAAGAAAAACCCGCTGCCTGAATAATCTCAACAATATGAGAAAGATGTCGATGATGCGTATGGCCCGGATGGGTATCGACGGGGCGAAAAGAAGTGGCACTGATTCCCTTTTTATTTACCTTTTCGATCTGAATCGCAACGGAAGGAAGCCCCAGTTTCCCCAGTTCCCCGCGCAGATATTCGCAGGAGGCACCGGCATCGAGACAGGCGCCTACAATCATATCGCCAGCAGCTCCGGAAAAACAATCGAAATAGGCAATTCTCATAATAACCCCCTTTCCTTACCAGCCCATCGAGGCGGGACGTCGATCCTTGTCCCACCAGGCGGGATCACGCAGGTATTCCTTCATAAAGATGGCGGCCGCTACGCCATCGCCAATGGCGGTGGCCAATTGCATGGCGGCTCCCTTACGGCAGTCGCCGGCGGCAAAAACGCCGGGCATATTCGTCCGCAGATAAGCCGGATCGCATTTTATAAAATGATTTTCGTCCAGTTCAATCACACCTTTCAGAAAAGCGGTATTGGGTATCATACCCACGAAAATAAATACACCGTCACATTTTTTCTCCGTAATTTCCCCGGTTTTAACGTTTTTCAGCGTGGCAGACTCGACCCGGTCGCCGCCGTTGATCGAACTCAAAACGGAATCGTAATGAATCTCGATAATCCCCCTCTTTGTTTCTTCCAGCAACTCTTCCACCAGGACTTTCGTGGCGCGAAAATCCCGGCGTCGATGAACCATCGTCACTTTTTTGCAAAACTTGGCCAGATGGATGGTATCTTCCACGGCGACATTGCCGCCCCCTACCGCAATCACTTCTTTACCCTTGAAAAAGGGCGCATCGCAGGTGCCGCAATAGCTGACCCCCGCTCCGGCCTGGCGAAACTTTTCTTCCCCCGACACTCCGAGCTTGCGGTAATCGCTGCCTGGCGTAAGGATGACCACCTTGGCAATATAAATATCGTCATCCGTGCGCACTTCCAGAACCCCCTCTTCATACCGGCTCAGCGAGATCACTTCCGCGTTGTTTTTCACTTTGGCACCAAACGAAGTAGCCTGCTCATACATCGCCGCTACCATATCCGTTCCGCTGATTTTCAATATAGCGGGATAGTTTTCGATGCGATCGGTCAGATTGATCTGGCCGCCGGGAACAAATTTATCCAAAACAATCGTTTCATACCGATCCCGGGCCGCATATAAAGCGGCAGCTAACCCGGCAGGACCGGCGCCAATAATCACGACATCTGAACTGATCTGGGCCATTGGTTCTCCTAAAAGGTAATTTTCTCCACCTGCGCAGGCCAAATTTTTTTGATGGTTTCTTCGTCGCTCTGCTGTATCACAATCCCACAACTGCGCTGCCGAAGCATCATTCCCTTTTCATCCAGCCAGGTCTCAACGATTTTTCCGTCCGGAACCATCTGGCTTACCATATAGTAAACCAAAATCTCCCGGGTCGGTTTTTTATCCTGTCCGTCCGGGGCTGGCGGGGCAGTGGGAGGCAGTGGCACTTCCATTTTTTCCTTTGCTGCAATCCGCTGAACATAATAACAAATCCCCTGCTTGGCAACATACAGGAAAGTATATTCCCGACCCGCCTCTCTTTCCATCAGTCGGCCCAGCAGCGCTGACAACGAAAAAGGTAAAAAGATTTTTTCCTTCATATCCTGCGCTTCCGTCAGAGCCGGTTCCGTTTGCTCCGGGGAGGTAAAACAAGTGATGAACAGACAGTCGTCTTTCCAGATCACATTTTGCCGAAACATTTTATCGGGGTTCGACAGATCCGACCACCGAAGATCAAACTCATCGCTGGCCAAATTCTCCGGCAAAGAGTACCGTTCTTCGATCCGACTGGGACTGGTGGGAATTTCCAGGGGAACATCGGAGCCGTCATTGACCGGAACGGACCAGCCCCGCATTTGCATAAAAGCCGGGGCGGCGATTCCCGGCTCGAAATAGGAAACCACCTGAATGGCAACCTTCTTTTTCCCGGATTCCTCCGCCAGTTGCTCCGATACATAGCGAAATCCTTTATCCTGTCCATCCACCAGAATGCGATACCAGGTTTTATCGTGTAAGACTTTGCTGACCTGATTCATTTCAATCTTCGACAAGAGATTCTGTGCAGTTTTCCGGGCCTGAAGCCAGCGGCGTTTCACTTCCGACTCTTCCATGGCACTGAAATTCCGTACGATCAGATCCATTACCTGATCCGAATCCAGTGACTCCGCCCCGCCGGCCGGTTCGATCAGCGAGAGCAAAAAGAATCGTTTCTTTTCGCTTTGCAGTAAAACCTCCTGAATAATCTGTTTTTCCTGATCCGCTGCTTCCGGCTGCCAGGTGAGGGTCAACCACCCAACGGAACGGCTGTTGACCGAATCGGTGAGAGTCTTTTCTACAGTAATTTGGTTAGGGTATTTTTGCCAGAAGTTTTGCCGGGCCAGGAGCAATTTTTCGATATCCATTTTTTCGCGGGTTACCAGCAGGCTGACCAGTAGATATTGCCGCTGGGAAACATGGTAAAACCGAACCAGTTCCTTACTGGTGGGAATAATAACTGCTTCCCATTCGTCAAAATGGCCGGCCAGATTGGGCAGAAAAATCGTCTGGTTCGGAGCTGGATCCAGTCGGCTGTCAATTTCACTGCCAAAGGGAGGACGAAGAGATACCCCATTGGCAATATCCACATACTCCTGACCGAGCAGATTTTGAGGCAAGACCAAATCCGCTGTTCCAGCCTCTTCCGCCGCGGCACCGGCAGCCAGAATCGTGAGCAGGAAAAGAAGACCGGGTAACCGATAAGAACTAAAGCTGATCTTCATCATCATTTACTCGCAGTTTTTGATCCAGCATCTGGATGGCAGCAGGAAATTCCTTTTCGAGCTGGTCGCGGGATACGGATCGGGTAATCATTTCCAAAGAAGGGATGGAGTCCTTTTGCCAAACCAGTTGATGCTCAGGATCATAATAGATGGTTTGCGAATAAT
Source organism: uncultured Pirellulales bacterium (assembly GCA_964580995.1). Taxonomy (GTDB): domain Bacteria; phylum Planctomycetota; class Phycisphaerae; order Sedimentisphaerales; family SM23-30; genus JAKJEP01. The sequence goes on along the minus strand of CAZOMV010000098.1, from coordinate 12,601 downwards.
TGCCCCCCTTCCATTCCACTTCCACCGCGTTTCCGTGGGGATTCCCGGAAAGAACATCAGGGGGAATTTCACCACCCGGTTTGATCAGGCATTCCTGTATGGCGATACGGCCCTGCTCATCGAAAACAAGCACGGAGAACAGGATACCATCTTTACTAAGGTCATCCTTCCCGGCAGAAAGAGAGCTGAAAAAATCCAGCCAGTCCGGTGGTATAAAATTCCCTTTTACCTTCAGCCGCCCGGCAGTTCCTTGTAAAGCGGGTTCGTATAAAAAACCATCCCGACAATCTATCTGGCGGGTCCATTTATATTTCTGGGTATAAGAACTCTCCATATAGGTAGAAAAACTTAAATCGTTAGTTGTTTTATAGTTGACGGTAATGAACTTTTGTTCCTTTTGGGTATAACGCAGATATTTCCCATCATAAACCAGAGTGTTATCCTTCTGAATCTTCGGAGCAATTGCCAGAACCGCGTAGCCGTCCAACTGCCCCTGGGTTTCCACCAGAAAGTAGCGTAAAATGGGTTTTCGCCCCACAAAATGATCCAGCCCGGCCTGAGAAACCTCCTGAATCAAAGCCTGTGCATTATCCCTGGCTTGATCCCGGCTTTTTGCCGATCCGGAACGGAAAAAGACCAGGATCTGGGCGCTAAAAAGGCATAAAATTAAAATTCCAGCCAATACCACAGTCGCAATTTTGGGATGGCTTCCCAGGCCTGCTGTATTCCATCGTTTGAAAAAGCCCGTTTGTTCTTCGTTATTTTCATTCATAATCTAAAATAATACGATTATTCCTTGGGAAATGCAACCGTGAACAAACCAGCTACACAATACGACAATCTAACCGAAAGCATGGATCCTATCCAGCCTATAATCATTTGTAAATTAAAATTTTATAGAGTTTTTCGGCGAATTCCCGGCATTCATCTCAAAATTCTCTTTACTTGCGGAAAACTCCGTTAATAATTGAAATAAAAGAGGTTTAATAACCGACAAATAGCTAGTAGATGTGTAATTTTCCCGCAGGATTTATAATGTAATAATCAGGAGAGATGAAATTGGATCAGTATAACGACCAACCCTATCCGGTTGCCCCTGAAAACCGGCCCGAATCTACCCGAACCCCCCCGCCGCCCACCCCACGGGCAATACCGGTGTATGTGCCGCCCACCCAGGCGGTAACGGCCAAAAGAGGTTCTTCTTTTATCGTCAATGTCGTAAAATACTTATTTGTGATGATTTTTATCACCTCCTTGGTAATGAATTTTTATCTGGGCTTGTTTTTTTTCAAGCAGGGATTTTATGAGCATGAATATCGCTCCGGCAAGAAAGATCATCGAATTGTCTTGATCGATCTGGCAGGATCCATCACGATGGAGACACAGTCTCAGTTTCAGCAGCAACTCCGTCAGGCGGAAGAGGATGAAACGGTCGCGGCCGTCATCCTGGTAGTGAACAGCCCCGGTGGCCAGGTGGCGCCCTCCGATATGATGAATCAATATGTCAGGGAATTTCAAAAAACCGGTAAAAAAATATATGTATCGATTCAGCAAGTCGGTGCCAGCGGAGCATACTGGGCCACGGCGCCAGCCGACCGGATTTACGCCCAACCCAACGCCATGGTAGGCAGTATCGGAGTGATTTATATCAATATGGTTCTCAAAGATGCACTGGAACAAAAACTGGGAATCAATCCCGTGGTTATCAAGTCCAGCCGTGCCGTTTTCAAGGACCGGGGTTCCCCGTTTCACTATCCTACGGAAGAGGATATCTCGGAAATTCAAAAAGACCTGGATAAAATACACCAACAGTTTGTGAACATCGTGAAAGAAGGACGGCATTTGAGCGAAGAGCAGGTGTGGAAATTAGCCAGCGGTGAAGTATTCGATGGCGAGGAAGCTCTGGAAAAGAATCTGGTGGACGAGGTTGGATTTCTGGATGATGTGATCGACGCACTGGCCGAAGAAATCGGTCTGGAAGAACCGCAGGTGGTGCGTTACTATAACCCACCCTCCCTCAAAGAGATGGTTTTCGCGGAAAGCTCGAAACTGCAAAGCTCGCTGGATTTCGAACAACAATGGGAAAAATGGGCGACGACTCCCCGGATTCAGGCCCTTTGGCTAGGACAGTAAAAATTTACAGGCAGGGATGCAATACATGCAGAAAGACTCCGCGAAACTGGACAAACACCATAGCGAAAGCGACCCTTTGTCCACCTATTCAGACGAAGCAATTTCGCAAACAGCCAAGCGGCCGGCCCGCTCGCGCCGTATCAATCTGCTTCGCATGCTGATCTTTCCGCTGTTTTTAACATTGATATTGGTTCTTTTTTTAATGATAGGCCGAGACCGGCTCGTTAGAAATAATTATCTGGAAGGGATGCGGGAATTGGGCCGACAGATTGACCAATACCAGGCCCAACATAAAAAATGGCCCACCCACCAGGAAGTGATGGCTTTTACAATAGATACCCGCATGAACCTTCAAAATGTTAAATACGATGAAACGCATATTCTGGCGGGCTGCCCGGACGATACCCTGCTAGCCTACACAAACTTCATACAACTGCGGTTCCTCAAAAGCGGCTTGTCGGCACTTTCGGTTGGGGGCGACGTGGAATGGATCGATCGCGAAGAATTGAAACGCCGACTGGACGCAAGGGAACGGTATTATAATAAAAAAATCCTGCATTAACTGAGATTCTGACCATAAAATGTACCAAATACCATTACCCGAACAATATGAAAAGATGGATTCCAGCGAAGCAATGGATCGTATCCGTCTGCTAAAAGGGCAATTAGGTTCTCGTCTGGTCATACTGGGGCATCATTATCAACGGGATGAAATCATCCAATTTGCGGATTTCACGGGCGACAGCTTAAAATTAAGCCAGATCGCCGCCGGGCAGAAGGAAGCCGAATACATCGTTTTTTGCGGTGTGCATTTCATGGCGGAATCGGCGGATATACTAACTTCGGAAAAGCAAAAAGTCATCCTGCCCGACCTGACCGCCGGGTGCAGTATGGCAGACATGGCGGAGATCGATCAGGTGGAAGAGTGCTGGCAATACCTGAAAAAGCAAATCCCTAGTCCTAAAGAGCTTATACCGGTCACCTACGTGAACAGTTCCGCCGCAATCAAGGCCTTTTGCGGGCAGCGGAATGGGATGTGCTGCACCAGCAGTAATTGCCGGGCTATTTTCGAGGCCAACTGGCAGGCCATGCCGCAGGCGGTGATTATGTTCCTGCCGGATGAGCATCTGGGCCGAAATACTGCCTACCGAATGGGCATACCGTTAGAGCAGATGGCCATCTGGGATCCGTACCAGCCTGGGGGCGGCATTGCAGAGGGAAGTTTTTCAAAAAATCGCGTAATTCTCTGGAAAGGCTACTGTTCGGTGCATCAGGAATTTAACCTGAAACAGATCCGGCAGACGCGGGCGGCGGAACCAAACATAAAAGTGATTGTCCATCCGGAATGCTGTTTTGAAGTGGCCCAGGCGGCGGATTATGTCGGGAGTACAGATTATATTATCAAGACGATTCGGGCTGCCCAGCCGGGAACCAGTTGGGCGGTGGGTACGGAAATCAATCTGGTCAATCGTCTGGCTGGAGAGATGGCAGCTACAAACGTGAAAGTCCGCTCATTGAGCGGCACCGCCTGTTTGTGCGAAACGATGTACCGGATCAATCTGCCGCATCTGTGCTGGGTGCTGGATAAAATAGCGGAACATATCGAAAATCCGGCTGGGGTTCCATTGGTCAATCGGATCGTAGTAGGTGAAAAAATCAAACAGGATGCCCGGCTGGCCCTGCAAAGGATGCTGGACATAACTGCCGCTGCTCAAATGGCCAAACCCGCGTGAAGAACAATCCCTCTATTTATCTGAAATCCTTTTGGCACAAATGTTTAGGTTGGGTGTTATTCTGCATATCCAGTGGTATACTATCCAGTTGCCAAAATCCAAAATCGGCTTCCGTGGCACTTTCACCGCGGGAAAGGCAGGAAAAGCTGATTCGTTATTTGCAGTCGCAACCGACGGTGAAATCGACAGAGACGTGGGACTTGCCGGAGCCGATTAAAGCCCAGCCGCAGGTTGGCCTGATAATCCGGACGTATCATTACGAAATCTACACAAGCTTGCAGGATCCTTTGATTCTACAAGGACTTGCGGTTTTTTTGGAAACTGCTTTTCGCAGTTACGGGCAGGTTTTTGGGCAGGAGATCGAGGTTAAAAACCGGCTGGCGGTCTATTTTTTTGATAACCGGCAGCAATGGGAAGAGTTTACGCATCACTGGACCGGGGCGGCGGCTGGGACGTATCTGCAGATTCGGGCGGGGGCTTATTATCTCGATAAAGCGTGTGTGGCGTATCATTTAGGGCGTAAATCCAATTTCGCGGTGTTGGCCCACGAAGGGTGGCATCAGTTCAGCGATGCGGTGTTTGCGTATCGGCTGCCGGCGTGGGTGGACGAAGGGCTGGCAACTAATTTTGAGTCGTATCAGTGGGAGGATGGCAAGGTGCGTTTTGATCCGCGTCGTAATGGGGCACGGCTGATGGACTTACAGAAGGCTTTGGCGTCTGGCAACCGGATGAGTCTGGCGGAGCTGCTGACGATGGACGCCGGGCGGATTTTATCGCATGACGGAATGAATAGCGATGGGGAAACCCATGCGGTGCCGCAAATTACGAGGTATTACGCCCAGTTGTATGCCTTGGTGCGGTTTCTGCGGGAGGATGATTATGGGCGGCGGCTACTGGCGTTTCGTAAGATGCTTAATAATGGGAGATTAGGAAAGTGGCCGCTGTCGGCGGAGCTGCAGGCGGAAGCGATGCAGCGGACGCGAAACCCTTCCCGGCAATGGAACGCCATTACCGGCTCGCTGATCTTTCAAAGCTATATTGCCTCCGATCCGACGGCTCTGGAAAAACAATATCTGAGTTTCTGTCAAAAAATACTCCATAACCTTCGCTTTGATAAGAAGTTGTAAATGATCGTCCGGATCCGCTATCAAGAGATAAGGAGATGGCACAATAAAAGCGGGGTGATTTTTTTCTTTTTCCCTGTTTTTGGCGGATGGGAAAACCGAATAATATGGTTCATTCCTTAAACTAAATTTACAGAAGTTGAACTAAATATGACTATGATGACAACGGTTCGATGCCCGGGGAGCCTGCGGCTGTGTGTTGATGGGCCGGGAGCGATCATCCTCCACTGGCGAAAGGGTCACCGGCAGAGCGGTCAGCAGTTACCGAATCGAACGTTCCATCCAACCCGACCAGAACAACTGCAGCGGGAGGCCGGGGCCTTGGACCCTGATCGCCACCGGCTATGCCGAAAAAGTCTCCCTGAAAAATCAGCCCCACGGCGTGGAATTTCACTACCGGGTACTCGCCGCCAATGCCGCCGGAGTAAGCCTGCCGGGCAATAGCGCCACGGCAGTCCTCTAGCAACCGCCGATAAGTAACCTCGACCGGAGAGTCCGGAAGAATATCGGCTAAAGCAAAACCGTCGTCGCCAGCGACCGGATGGGACGCCGCCGCCGGTATCCATCGCCTTTCCTTAGAGGCCAATGCCGGACGATCCAAACGCTTACATCTGGACCGGTTTGCAAAGATTTTTCTGCTCCGCCGCCACTCGCCCGCAATTCTGGCAGAAATATTTACCATTCTGTATCAAAGCCTTGTATTCCTGCGGATTGGTTTTTTGAAAATCCAGATTATTGAGATAACACAAATGTTTATCGTGGCCCGGATGAGGCATTTTAGTTTCCATCTTCTTCTTTTTCCTTTCTTTTTATAATGCTATGCCGACCGATAAGGATAAGTCAAATAAGAACATTTCGGACCACAAAACCGTCTCTCCGCTATCCATTCGCCGGAGGGTGGGATAGCCAATCGGTTGACAATGATTCCCTGGTTTGGTATGCAATCCTGCATGGCAAAAAAAATCCGTATCCATGGACTGGTAAAGTTTGCGAACCGGGTCAGAGATGATATTTCACACCCGGTTTCACCTCTGCGTCTATCCCAATTGAAAAAAAATGTCAAAGGCTCTCTGGAAAGCATCGACCAGATACTCCAGAAACATGGCTTGCAGCTTGATTCGCTGCCGCCTCCCTCTCAGAAAGCCTGTACTTTTCTGCGGAATATTGATTTTGATACGATCTCCGCGGAAGAAACCGCTTTGACAAAGGATCCGCCAGCCAATAGTGTGTCATTTCCCCGGCTGACAAGCTATTTCAACCATACTCTGGAACAATTGGCCCGAATAAATGGTGATCCCCACCTGCCGGATATTTACCATTCGATCTGCACCTCCAGCCGACATATCGAGGGTGAGATTCAGGCCACAAAAACCCGGCCGGAACAGTTGAAATCGCAAACTCGTGCCATACGCGGGTGGTTAGCCTATTTTGCCCAGCGCGAAAATTTCGATTCTTATCAGCAGGCTATCCGGGAAGCCGGACGCAGTTTTTCCGAAGCGGCAAACGGATCAAGGACGCTGCCAATTCCGGTACACATTCATTTCCTGCCGATCAAAGATGTGTACCGCGCAAACATCTCCAAGAACCTGATCCGGGTAAAATTACCGACTCCGATGATCTGCTTTGACCGAAACCTGTTTCATTTGCTGGCGGAATGGATTTTCCGAAAAGTCCATCACAAACAAATCGTGCTGGATGCCACGCTAAGCGAACCGTATCAGGAAATCCTGGCGGAACTCGACCTGTTAGGCGGAATGGCCGAACGCACCGAAGGGGTCCATCACAATCTGGCGGACTCCTTTGAGCGTGTCAATCAATCCTATTTCCAGGGCAGCGTGAAACGCCCCCGTCTTGCCTGGAGCCAGACCTTTACCTCCCGCCAGTTTGGCCATTATGATCGCACGCACGATACCATCATGGTCAGTATGTCTCTGGATCGAAAAGATGTGCCGGACTATGTGACCGATTTCGTTGTTTACCACGAACTATTGCACAAAGTAATCGGGAGCCGGTGGAGCCGGGGCAGAAATTTCAGTCATACCCCGGAGTTTACCAGCAAAGAAAAACGGTTTCGGCACTATCAGGAATCAAAGGCCATCCTCCATAAGTTAGCCCGTCCATCCTGATTTCTGCCGTTCCTTAGGGCAGTTGACGCAGGATATCCCAGTACGCCCCGCGCCCGCCCCGCTCAATCGCGCGTACCAATTCCATATTGTCATTGTAATTGTGATCGGAATCCGCACGGCCGCCGACCGTATGTTCGGACATCGGCGGAAAGAAACGCGTATCACCGGCAATTACCTCCCGCACATACTCCGCCGGATGATCGCCGAGCTGTTCGGAAATATAGAAGGTAGGCTGCAAAAGATTGATCGGGCCTTTATAATGGCGGCGAATGGCAGATGAAGTGTTCCAATCGATCCGTTTGGCGACCTGATCCGTTATATTGGTCCCCGGATAGAGCCGCACCCCCAGCCCGGCCCCGATGCAATCCGGATGGATCTGTTTCATAAACCGGATCGTTTCGGCCAGGGTTTCCCGCGTTTCGCCCGGCCCGCCTAACAGCAGATCGATCATTACGGTGATGCCATGCTGGCGGCATAGCTGCACGGTTCGTTCAATATCTTCCGGGCGATGGGGCTGATTATACCGTTGCAGCATACTGGGCGAGGCGGAATCGACGGTAAAATTAATACCCACACAGCCGGCCTGCCGCATAGCACGGGCCAGTTCGTCATCGAAGGGCACCGCCGCCAGATACGCATACCACCGAACCCGATCCCCCAGCCGGCGGCGAATCATTTCCTGGCAAACCTCCAGGGCATGGCTGCGGGGAATATTGAATTCGGCGTCGCAAAGATGCAGAACATCAATTTCTTGGGCCAGCAGATTTTCCACTTCATCCGCCACGGCAGCGGGAGCACGCAAACGAGAGAAATTACCCTTGGCCAGAGGATCGGCACAATAGATACAGCCACGCGGGCAGCCGCGTTTGGTTTCCAGTCCGATCTGGCCGCCCCGCCGAAAATACGTTACATTATCAACGCCATCCCGCTGGACAGGTACAACCAGCTTCTTCGGCCAGGCAGGCGGATTGCGAAACAACTGCCCCCCCTGCCGCCATAACAATCCCGGCACTCTATCATATTGTCTGGTGCCGGTCAGTTGCCGATATAGTTCTACCATCGCCTGTTCCCCATCCCCATGAATGCCAAATTCCACCGGGAGATATTCCATTACTTCCCTGGCAAAAATCGAAAATCCCACCCCTCCCAGCACTATGGGAGCCTCGCTGTGCTGCCGGATCGTGGCAATAATTTCAGCCAGATCGGGAAGAAACGATTTCCCGCTGGGCCAGAAGCAATCGTCCACATTGCGCAGCGTCAGGCCAATCAATCGCGGCTGGTGGCTTTGAAACCAGGCAGCGATTGCTTCCCCAGGATGGTCCACCAGACATAAATCCAGAATTTCCACCGGCAAAGCCGCTTCTTGAGCCGCATGATAAATATAATCCAGCCCAATCGGTGCAATCGGCGGCAGCATACGATTTGTATTGATTAATATCAGCATTCCAGAGCGTCCATCCCTTCCTTGCATTTGCAGGTGGCTGGATCTAAATGCTTGAAAATACGCAGGCGATGGCCATTTGTCCAGCCTTTCTCAAAAATCGCCATTTTTGGGCCAAAAACGCGGTTTTATTCTAAAGTCAGCCATCCGCGGTGATCCGTCACTCATCTGTAAATACGGCGACCGGGAGCAAAACCCGCAAAATCTGTTTGTATATTTCCCCCTCGCCAACTATCCTACGTAATGGTGAATACCAGAAGAAATGACGGAGATACTGCGATGACCGAAAAAATATCCCTGGAAACCCTGCGGCAATACAAGCAGTCGCGCCGCCCGATCACCATGCTCACCTGCTACGACTATTCTACCGCCATCCTGCTCCAGAACGCCGGTACCGACTGCCTTCTGGTCGGCGACTCACTGGCCCAACTGGTGCTCGGCCACGAAAACACCCTCAACGTCACTATGGACACCATGATCACCCTCACCACCGCCGTCCGCAAAGGCGCCCCCGATGTCTGCCTGGTCGGCGATATGCCCTATACCGGCTATCATCCCGATCAGGAGCAGATCGACCGCAACTGCCGCCGTTTCCTCGACGAGGCCGGCTGCGACCTGATCAAAATCGAAGTCAACCGCACCCACCTGGATATGGTCGCCAGACTCGCCAAACAGGACATCCCCGTCATGGCCCACCTGGGCTATACGCCCCAAACCGAATTCCAACTGGCCAAAAAAGTCCGCACCCGGCTTTCCGACCAGGCAATCCAATTACTCCAAAATGTCAAAGACTTCGAAGCCGCCGGTGCCAGGGCCTTTCTGCTCGAATGCGTAACCGATATCGTCGCCCAAAAAGTAGCCGAGCAAACCGCCCTGCCGGTCATCAGTTGCGGCTCCGGCCCCTTCTGCGACGGCCAGGTCATGGTCCTGCACGAAATTCTCACCCTGCCCGGCTCGGTTGCACCCCGTTTCGCCAAATCCTACGATCAGCTTGGCAAATATATCTCCACCGCCGCCAAAGAATACCTCTATGAAGTCCGGCACCGCCTTTTCCCCACCGATCAGCACTGCTACCATATGCCCCCCGACGAGAAAGAAAAATTCGAAAACTCCTGCCGGCCATCCGGAAAATAGCCGGATTATCCTACGTGCAAATGATCGTATTTCTCTTAAATCCCCCGCCTGCCCCGCCGATCAGCCCTCTTTTCCCCCAGCGGTAATATTTTTGCCTTTTATAGAACAAATTTTGCCGGTTTGTCCGATAAATAGTAAAATCATTGATTTATTGTAACTATGGCTTTTACTAGTGTTTGGAACATGATAACTTATGGCAGAAAACCGGAAAATCAATCGGATCACCTTCGCCTGCTTCGGCCTGGGATTTTGCACCTTTATCCTCATCAGCCTCATCAGCTTTAATATCTGGGACCACCCCAACACCGATGTTACCGCCACGACCCAAATCACCAACCTTTGCGGCCGGGCCGGCAGCTTTTTCGCCTATTATTGCAACTACTATCTCGGCCCCGCTGCCATGTTTTTCCTGGCGGCACTGGCTATCTGGTTCATCCTCTTTTGCATGCACAAACCCGTCCAGCAGCTCATCCTCCGGATCATCGGCATCCTGCTCATCGGCACCGTCATCTCCAGCGGCAGGTACCTGCTCAGTCCTGGCAATGAAAATTCCCTCTCCATCGGCAATGGCGGTATCCTGGGGATTGCGCTGGGACATTTTTTGCTCACCTACACCGCCATGACTGGTGCGGTCCTGATCCTCTTCGCTACCTTTCTGGTCGGCCTGCTCCTGGCCGCTGACAATATTATCTTCTTTTTACCCAAATTGATCTACCATACCCTGGATCGTATGCGGCAGGCCGGCCCGATTCTGGCCCATGTCGGCTCAAAAGCCTCCTTACCCTCAATCTTCCCGAAAAAAGATGCCTTTGCAACCTCCGTTTTGACTCCCCCGATTTCCGAACGCAAAAAAACCGCACCCCAGATAGACAATCTGGATGAAGACGCGGATGAAGACGATCTTTTTGCCGGGCAAAAGCCAAAGGAAACCAAACCGCAGAACGCGCCCGAACCACCGGCCGAATTCCAGATGACGATCAATAAACCCGCGGAACCACGCACCTCCTCCGTTCAGGCGGTTTCCTCCGCCCTGAGTCAGATGCTCGGCAAATCCGCCAAATCCGACAAACCGGAATCCTCCCCCGCCGCCGGCGGTGAGGTAAACTATAACGATTATAAATATCCCCCCCTTGACCTGCTCTCCGAACCGCAACACGGCTATTCCGCCCTGCAGGAAAAAGTCGTCCGCGAAAAAGGCTGCATTCTGGAGCAGACCCTGAAAGACTTCAATATCAATGCCACCGTGGTCGAAGCGGAAACCGGACCCGTCATCACCATGTTCGAGCTGCAACTGGCGCCGGGTATCAAGGTTTCCCAGATTTCCAATCTTTCCAATGACCTGGCCCGCTCGCTCGGAGCCGGGGCAGTACGCGTCGTCGCTCCGATCCCCGGCAAACATACCATCGGGATTGAAGTACCCAACAGTGAAAAAGAAAAAGTACGCATCAAGGAACTGATCCACCTGGCGGCGAACAAGCCTTCCAAGATGCAGATTCCCCTGTTCCTCGGCAAAGACGCCTCCGGCGACCCGCTGGTTGTCGATCTGACGGCCATGCCCCACCTGCTGATTGCCGGCACCACCGGTTCCGGCAAAAGCGTTTGCATTAACAGTATCATCATCAGCATTTTACTGACCCAGCGGCCCGACCTGGTGAAGCTTATCCTGGTGGACCCCAAAATGGTCGAAATGAATTCGTTCCGGGACCTGGCGCATCTCATGTGCCCCATCGTCACCGATATGAAACGGGCGGAGCAGATTCTCGAATGGCTCACCATTAAAATGGACGAACGATATGCCCTGCTGGCGGAGGCACGGGTCCGTAATATTGCCGACTACAACAAGTTGACCGAAGAAGACATCATCGAACGGTTCTGCCCCAGCAATGAAGAAGAAAAGGCCAAGATTCCCATGCGGCTGCCCTATATCGTCATTGTCATCGACGAGCTGGCCGATTTGATGATGACCTCCGCCAAAGAGGTCGAGGCCTACATCATCCGCCTGGCCCAGAAGAGCCGGGCCGTCGGGATCCATATCGTGCTGGCCACCCAGCGGCCCCAGGCCACCGTCGTAACCGGCCTGATTAAAAGCAACCTGCCCAGCCGCATCAGCTTCCGGGTCGCCGCCCGCATGGACAGCCGCATCGTGCTCGACCAGAATGGCGCGGAGGCCCTGCTGGGACAGGGTGACATGCTCTTCCTCCAGCCCGGCACCAGCGATCTGATCCGTGCCCAGGGGGCCTATCTGGACGATGAAGAAATCCATCGCGTCGTCGATTACCTCAAAGAGGTATCCCAACCGTCCTACCATCCCGAACTCGTCCAGCTCAATCAGGTGGACGCCGCCTGTATGGAGAAGGACGAACTCTTCGACGCCGCCGTCCGCATCATCCTCGAAACCAAACGCGGCAGCGTCTCGCTCCTGCAGCGCCGCCTGACCGTCGGCTACTCCCGCGCCTCCCGCCTCATCGACCAGATGGCCATGGCCGGCATCGTCGGCGAATACAAAGGCTCCCAGGCCCGCGAAGTACTCATCACCCCCGAAGAATACGAGGCCATCCGCAAACAAATGGAACTCGACGACGCCCACGGCTACGCCGACCTCCAGGATGATCCCGACGAAGCCGACGAACCCGACAACTCCGACGAAGACTCTCCCGACTCCGAGGATCCCGACGATACTTTGGAAGAGGATGAGGACGACACGGACAAATAACCCCGCCCTTCCAAAATCGACCAAACCGCCAAAGATCGATATTGACAGATAAAAACAGCTCTGGCTCCCCAATAACAAGGGGTCGAAGAGCTTTTGACGTCGGCGTCAATTGCAGGGCATCCGGACAAGAATTTTTCCGATTTTTTTCCTGAATTTTAAAGTAAAATACGGGGGCCATTCGTTCTATGGATTGCAAA
>CAZOMV010000097.1:0-21871 GCA_964580995.1 uncultured Pirellulales bacterium | reverse complement strand
ATTTAGTGCAGGCGGGCAGCCATCCGGATCTGCATATCATAACGAAGGAACTGGTCAAACACGCCAGCCAGGGCCGGGATCGGCAAATGATCGATTTGCCCATCGATGTAATCCGGGAATTTGTAATCGATCAGGCCGGTGTCTATCCCTCGCGGAACCGCGCCCGTATTTTTATTATTGAAGAAGCGGACAGCATGAGCCGCGGAGCCCAGAATTCTTTGCTGAAAACCCTGGAAGAGCCGCCGTTAAACACGTTTTTAGTCTTGCTTAGTTCGAAAATCGACAGGCTGCTGCCCACCATCCGCAGCCGCTGCCAGCCGGTGCGTTTTGGTGCCTTGCCGGTGGCATTCATCGTTCAGCGGCTGCAAGAGGCGGGTTGTGATATCGGCCAGGGGCAATACTGGAGCGATTTTTCCGAAGGGCGTTTGGGGGTGGCGTTGGAACTGGCATCGATGGGTCTGTATGGTCAAAAGTGTGAATTGGTAAACCGGCTAGCCAAGCTGGATTATGATTCGGTACTGGAATTGGCCGGTTGGCTGGTGGATCAGGCCAAGGAATATGCCGAAAGTTATCTGAAGATCAATCCGGGCCAATCCCAAAGTGCCACCGTGCGGCGCGGGCAGAAATTTTTTCTGCAAATGATGGCTCATACCTTTCATCTTGCCATCCGGTATTTAGCGGGGGGGGGCGGGATGGATTCCGGTCCGGCAGACCAGGCGGAGGAGATCAGCCGGATCGCCCGGATGTTTGGTCTGACGGGTGCCGGTCAGGCCATTCGCAGCACCGAGCGGGCAGGAAGACTTTTTGATCAGAATGTGAATGTGTCTTTGATTTTTGAATCCCTTATGTTACAATACCTTAATTGTAGTAAAAAAGCGAAGAAAGCTGTGAAAATACATGCCTGAACCTGAATATATGGAAGAAGAACCGAAAGATATAACCGATACCCAGCCGGAATCCGGGAAAGTCGAAGAAAAGGCTTCGGAAAAAACCCGGGAGAAACAGGGCGAAAAGGAAGGTTCCGGAGGCAAAAACCGGCATCGAACCCTGTTGATTCGCTATGGAATGATCGGGCTGGTGGGCCAGTTCCGCCATTCCGAACGGGAAATACCGCCGGGAGTGACTCATGTAATTGTCAATACCGAGCGGGGTATGGAAATCGGGGAGATCATCTCTCCCTTCTGTCACAAGCGGGCGAATGTATTCTGCACGGATGAGCAGTTGGACCATTATTATGAGGTGAGCGGACCGAACTATCCGTTCAGCAGGGTAGGTCGAATTGTCCGCTTTGCCAACGAACAGGATCTCAACGAGCAGCGGCATCTGAAAAAAAATGCCCTGGCCGAGCAGCGTTATTGCGAAGACCTGATTAAGAAACACAATTTGAATATGACGCTGGTGGCGGTGGAGCATTTATTCGGCGGGGACCGGATTATTTACTATTTTATGGCGGAGGGCCGGGTGGATTTTCGCAATCTGGTGAAGGAGCTGGCGCAGGAGTACCAGACGCGGATTGAGATGCGCCAGGTGGGCGCCCGCGATGAGGCCCGGCTGATTGCGGATTTTGAGATATGCGGCCGGCAATGCTGCTGCAAAAATTTTCTGAAGGTGCTCCAGCCGGTGAATATGAAAATGGCGAAGCTGCAGAAGACGACTTTGGACCCGACCAAGATTTCCGGGCGGTGCGGGAGGTTGAAATGCTGCCTGCGCTATGAGAACGAAGTGTACGAAGAGCTGCAGAAGCATTTGCCGCGGGTGGGCAGCATGGTACGGGTGGAAAAAGGTCCGGGCCTGGTGGTGGAAACGCAGGTTTTGACGCAACTGGTCAAGATTCGCATGAGTGACAACCGGGTAGTGGCGGTGGCCAACGAGGAAATCCTGGAGAGAAATTATAAGGTTCCGGAAGGGACCTTGGTTCCGGAGGAAACCAGAGCCGCGCCGCGAAAAGCGGAGGAAAAGGCCCCTCCCGTCCGGCCGGAGAAGGAAGTGCCGGCGGCCGCGGAAGAAGCCAGCCCGGGCGAAGGCCGGAAAAAACGGCGGCGGAGAAAGCGGAAAAAGAAAAAAGCCGGCGAGTCACCGGGAAATGAAGCAAGCCAGGAAGAAAATCAGCCGGACGAGCAAGCCGACGGACAGGAAGATTGATGAGCAGACGAATACTCGTAACAGCGGCGTTGCCTTATGCCAATGGCTCGATTCATATCGGGCATCTGGTGGAATATATTCAGACGGACATCTGGGTTCGCTTTCAGAAGATGCGGGGCCATGATTGCATCTACTGCTGCGCGGACGATACGCACGGCACGCCGATCATGATCCGTGCCCGGCAGGAGGGGATCACGCCGGAAGAGCTCATTGGGCGGGTGCACGGGGAGCATAAGCGGGATTTTGCGGGATTCGCGGTGGATTTCGATAATTATTACTCGACCCACTCGCCGGAGAACCGGCAGTTAAGCGAGACGATCTATACCCGGCTGAAGGAGAAGGGGCATATCGTAACCCGCGATGTGGAGCAGGCGTATTGCGAAAAGGATCAGATGTTTTTGCCGGACCGGTTTATCCGGGGCACCTGCCCGAAATGCGGAGCGGCGGATCAGTATGGGGATTCCTGTGAAGTCTGCCATGCGACCTATACGCCGCTGGACCTGAAGGACGGGGTGTGCAGTGTGTGCAAGAACCCGCCGACGCGCCGAAAATCGAAACATTATTTTTTTCAGTTGGGTAATTTTACCAGGGAATTGCAGGACTGGATGCAGGGGGGGCGAATCCACGAGCAGGTATTGAACAAGCTGCAGGAGTGGTTCAGCCAGGGGCTGCGGGACTGGGACATTTCCAGGGATGCCCCCTATTTCGGATTTTTGATACCGGGCGAGACGGACAAGTATTTTTATGTGTGGCTGGACGCCCCGATCGGGTATATGGCCAGCACGATGGATTACTGCCGGCGGAAGGGGCTGAAGTTTGAGGACTACTGGTGCAACCGGGAGACGGAAATCCATCATTTTATCGGGAAGGATATTACGTATTTTCATGCGTTGTTCTGGCCGGCGATGCTGATGGGGGCGGATTTTAATACGCCGACGAAGCTGACCATTCACGGTTTTTTGACGGTGAATGGGGAAAAGATGAGCAAGTCGCGCGGGACGTTTATCAGTGCCGCGACGTATCTGAAGCATCTGGATCCGGAGTATCTGCGGTATTATTATGCCTGCAAGCTGGGTCCGGGGACGGAAGATATCGACCTGAATACCGGTGATTTTGTCTCGCGGGTGAACAGCGATCTGGTGGGGAAGCTGGCGAATCTGGCCAGCCGGTCGGTGCCGATGCTGACCAAAGGGCTGGGCGGTCGGCTGGGCGAAATATCGCTGGAGGGCCGGGAGCTGCTCAAGGTTTTGCAGGATCATGCGGAAACGATAGCCGAAGATTATGAAACGCGGAATTATGCTACGGCGATCCGGCGGATTTGTGGGCTGGCGGATGAGATCAATCGCTATTTCGATCAGCGGAAGCCGTGGTCGGCCATCAAAGAGGATCCGGAGCACGCCCGGGAAACGCTGACGGTGAGCCTCAACGCGGTGCGGCTGCTGACTCTTTATCTCAAACCGGTACTGCCGGGTTATGCGGCCAAGATTGAAAAGATTTTGCGGATTGAGCCGCTGCGCTGGTCCGATGCCGTGACTTTGCTGACGAACCGGGAAATCGATGTTTTTGATCGTCTGGTCGAACGAGTAGATATAAAGAAGGTAGATGAAATGATAGAAGAAAGTAAAGAACAACAGGCGGCGGCCCAGCCCGCCCAACCGAGTCCGTTGGAAACGGAACCCATTGCGGAGCAGATCAGCTTTGAGGAATTTATGAAGATTGATCTGCGGGTGGCTCAGGTGATGAAAGTGGAAACCGTCGAGGGTGCGGATAAACTGCTGCGGCTGGAGCTGGACCTGGGCGGTCAGACGAAGACCGTCATGGCCGGGATCCGCCAGGCGTATAAACCGGAAGAACTGCTGGGCAAAAAGATGATTGTGGTGGCGAATCTGGCCCCGCGGAAGATGAAATTCGGTGTCTCCGAAGGCATGATTCTGGCCGCCGGTCCCGGTGGTAAAGAGGTCTTTGCCCTGACCATCGACGAAGGCGCCAAATCCGGCCAGCGAGTCCATTAGCAGGGTGTGCAGCCAGTTACACATGCGGTTTTATAACGATCTGCGATGTAGCTATGAGTGAAAAAAAGCCAAGTAAGAGTATTGAAACTATATTTAGTGAAGATGGCCGGTATCTGCTGCCGGCGGTGCAGTTTGTCCGGGAAGGATTGAGTACCGCCGTCAATAAACTTCAGGACGGCAGCGGCGCTTCGTATGAACGCCGCCATGTCAGCGGTGCCGAGTTATGCCGCTGCCTGCGGGAGATGGCCCAGCAGCGTTGGGGCCTGCTGGCCCGGCAGGTCTTGGCCCATTGGGGGATCACCGCCACATGCGATTTTGGCGAGATTGTCTTTCTGTTGGTGGATAACGGCTGGATGCAAAAAGAGCCAACCGATACCATCGAAGATTTCGACGATGTATATGATTTTATCGAAGCCTTCGACCGCGATTTCAGCATTTCCTTAGATAAATAACCGATTTCGTCATGTAATTTGGGGGATTATCTTTTAATTATAAAAAGGTTGTCATCCGGCAATTATTGCCTGATTGCACAATCGCAACGCGCAGAATTTGCGCGTTCAGGGGGACATCCATTTTCTAGAATTTCGGAAGGGAAAATACAAAAACGTGCAAGTGAAGTATGTGTAAGTGTATTTATCATAAGTAATTATAAATATTTTTGCGAATTCCGGATAATTTTTTGGAAATTATTGGACGTTTTGGCACAACCTTTGCCATTGGGTTTCTGTGTGTATGGACTGACATTGAATCGAGTATATCTGCCTGTCGGAGATGGGCAGTTGAAAATTAGAGTCGTAAATATGCTATCGGAAACAGGACAGGAAAAAATGGCTGACACAAAAGCGAATCTTGATATGGAAGTCGAGAGCAGCATGGAACGCGTGTTAGCCAATTTGACGACCGGCCGGCTGAGCGAACGGATTGCCGATGCGGCCCGGTTGGCGGTGGCCAAGCATATGGTGTTAGCGGCTCAAACAATGCGGTCCGCCGTCGAGGCGGAGGACTCGGCAGAGTAGGCTTAAGGATGAGCAAAAATGTTATATGGAATGTATATCTCAGCCGCGGGTGCGCTGGCCCATTCGCATAGACAGGATGTCATTGCGAATAATCTAGCGAATGTCGATACCGTCTCGTTTAAGCGGGATTTAGCGGTATTACAGACGCGACGCACCGAGGCAGTCGAGAAAGGCAGCAGCAGCTACACCGCCGATTTACTGGAAAAAATGGGCGGTGGAACGTTTGCACATCCTGTTCATACAGATTATTCCCCGGCTTCCTTAGAGGAAACGGGGAATTTTTATGATTTGGCTCTGGAGGGGAAGGGGTTCTTCAGTGTACGCAATGGCGAGCAGGTCCATTACACCCGGGATGGCCGTTTTGCGGTCAATGACAAGAATCAGTTGGTAACGATCGCCGGTGGTTATCCGGTCCTCGATGAGGGCGGCAAACCGATAACCATTGACCGGGATCTGGATTTTAGCGTGAATGACCAGGGATTTGTTTCGCAGGGTGGGGCTATGGTGGCCCGGCTGGGGATCGCCGACATTGCCGATACCGGCAAGTTAAGCAAACAGGGCAATAATATGTATGTCAACGAGGGCGGTGAAATCGTGCAACTCGCCAACACCCCGGTTAAACAGGGATTTGTGGAAAATTCGGCGGTGGTGGCCGTCAATGAGTTGACGAACATGATTCAGGCCCAGCGGATATTCCAGGCCAATACCAGTTTACTGCAGATGCAGGATCGGTCGCTGGGCTTGGCGGTTACCAAATTAGGAATGATTAGTTAATACTTTTTTATAGGAACTACTATGACCATTACTGCCTTACATTCAGCCGCGACCGGGATGAGAGCGATGGACACCCAGTTGGATGTGATCGCCAATAACCTGGCCAACACCAATACCACCGGTTTTAAATCGTCGCGGGTGAACTTTGAGGATTTGTTTTATGAGGAACGCCGGCAGCCGGGTGCGTTGAACAGTTTAGGGCAGAAGACCAGTACCGGATTGTTCGTCGGATTGGGGACCCGGGTTTCCAATACCCAGCTCAATTTGCAAACCGGTTCTATGGAAAATACGGGCCGGCCTCTGGATGTGGCAATCATGGGAGAAGGATTTTTTAAGGTGCAGTCATTCGACGGGATCGGGGGCGGAGAGGCCTATACCCGTGCCGGCAATCTGATGATTGATTCGGAGGGCAATCTAATTTTAGGGACCGCGGATGGCCCGATGCTGGATCCCCAGATTACGTTTCCGGCGGGAACGGATTCCAGTACGATCACGATTCAGGGGGACGGAAAGATCACAGCACAGGTAGATGGGCAATCCCAGGATATCGGCCAGATTGAACTGTACAAATTTCAAAATCCCAATGGCCTCCGCTGTGAAGGTGGCAATCTGTACACCGAGACGGATGCCAGCGGGGCGGTTATCAGCGGTATGCCCGGAGAGCAGGGATTTGGCACCTTAACGCAGAATTTCCTGGAAGCCAGTAATGTGGATGCGGTCAAGGAACTGACCAATATGATACGAACGCAGCGGAATTTTGAGTTAAATTCGCAGACGATCAAGGCGGCGGATCAGAATATGCAGATCGTCAGCCGGTTACGGAGCTAAGGGATTGAGTGAAAACGATGAAGGCTAAAACATTCATTATCCGAATTACGATTTTGCTGCTGACAGGACTGTGCCTGGTACAGCAGGCTTTGGGGATTGAGGCGGAAATACGCGTCCATCCCTCAGCCGAGATCCATTCGGAAGTGGTTTGTTTGCGGCAGATCGCGGATATCCAGGGCGAAAACCAGGAGTTGAAAGACCGTCTGGCCAATCTGATTATCACGGAAGGCCAGACCGGCAGCGGGGAGATCGTTTTGGGTACCTTTGCCATTACGAAAGCCTTGGTCCAGGCCCAGATCAATCCGGCAGGAATCGATATCTATGGTGCCAGCCAGTGTCGGGTGATGATGAATAGTACCGAAAAAACCGCCGATTTGTCCCCCAGCCCGATTATGTCGGCAAAGGAGCCTGCGGTCCTTCCGACGCCTGAATCCCTTATGCCCGAATCGCTCCCGCAGGAGCCGAATGACAGTTCGTCGGGTATTGCTTTGTCCGATCAGTTGACGAACACGGTAGCGGAAATGATGGGGCTGGATAAGGCTTCTTTGAAAATTGAGTGGCAGTGCCGGGATTCCGAATGGTTACAACGCCCGACCGGCGGCGACCGGTTTAAAATCGTTCCTCTCTCCCCGATTCGGCTGGGCCAGGTACAGTTCGCGATCACCGATCGGAGTATCCAGGATAAGGAAAGCCGCCCGGTATCGGACAAAGCCCGGTGCAAGGTTTCCGGGAAGGTGGAGTTTTTATGTGAATCGGTGGTGGCGACGCAGGCCTTGAAACCGGGGCAGGTCATTATGCCGGATATGGTAAAGCTCACGCCGCGCCGAGTCACCAGCTTCCGGGAAGTGGGGGTAACGGATCTGGAAAATATACTGGGGCAGGAAGTAGCTCGCGCGATCAGCGAAAATGAACTGGTGCTGCCGGCGATGATTCGAAAGCTCCAGTTGGTCAAACGAAATGACGATGTCGATGTGATTGCCAAAGTCGGTGGGGTGGAGATTCGTCAGCGGTGCAAGGCCCTGGCTGGCGGCGCGTACGGCGATGTCATCCTGGTTCGTGATGAAGCCAATAAAGGAACGGTGAAGGGCAAAATAACGGCTGCGAATGAAGTGACTGTGATCGATGAACCCGTTCCGGATAAAGAGAGATTGTTAAGTAAAGATTTTATCGGTTCTGGTTCTGAAAAAATCTTACAGGAGAATTGATGCGTATCCGAATGTTCATCCTGGTATGGTTATTTCTGTGGCTGACGGCGGGTCTGGCCCCGGCGGCTCCCGGCAACAGTCTTTTTGTCCGTACCGAAGAAGAAAAGCTAAATACCTCTCTTCGGCATAAAGGCATGAAAACGGATGCTGCGGAAAATGTGTATGGAGCAAAGGAAGAGGCCTCTAGCATACCTGCTCTAACTAGGCGTACGCCGGTTCTCAAAGCCAGTTGGATTACCGTGGCCGAGCCGAGTCCCAAAGATTATCGTGTGCATGACCTGATTACGATTATCGTCAATGAGGTGAGTAAAAATTCCACCAAAGCCGATACCAAAGCGGACCGGGAATATACCGTGGATTCAAAGTTGCAGGACTGGATTTCGCTGTCCGGATTGAATCTGCGGCCTGACAAACAAAGTCACGGGGACCCGAAAGTCGGATTTTCGTATGACCGGGAGTTTGAAGGCAAAGGGGATATCAAACGGGAAGATTCGCTCACCGCCCGCATTCAGGCCAAAGTGATTGACGTGATGCCCAACGGAACGCTCTTGTTGGAAGCAACCAAAAAAGTCACAACCGACGAAGAAGAAACCACCATTATTTTAAGCGGTGTCTGCCGAAGCAAGGATATTGGGATTGATAACACGATTCTTTCCTCCCAGTTGGCGGATCTGGATCTTCGCAAATCGCACAATGGAATTGCCCGCGATGCAACCAAGAGGGGTTTGCTTTCGGGGCTGACCGATTGGCTGGGAATATTTTAAAACGGGATGACTATGAATCAGATACCAGGAACACAATGGATTGACAAAACCAACCGGACCAGACCGGTTTGTCTGGCTGCTCTGCTCCTCGGCTGGTTGTTGTGTAATTCGGTTTGGGGCCTGACCCGAATTCGGGATATTGCCCGTCCGCTGGGCGAACGGAGCAATCAATTGCATGGGGCCGGGTTAGTCGTAGGATTGAATGGAACCGGGGACGGAGGCAATTCCCTGATTATGACCCGCCCGCTGGAAGTGTACCTGCGGAATCTGGGGAATCCGATATCGATCGAAGAACTGAAAAACGCCAAGAATATCGCCTATGTCCATGTCACCGCGGAACTGGGGCGAAGCGGGGTTCGCAATGGGGATAAAATTGATGTGCAGGTTTCCAGCATGGGCAGTGCCAAGAGCCTGGCCGGGGGGCAACTGATCGTTACCGCTCTGCGGAGCATGAGTCTGGATGATGAAAATGTCTATGCGATCGCACAGGGAGCCGTCGAGATTGTCAATCTGGAAATCCCGACCGCCGGGGTGATCAAAGCGGGAGCCACGGTCGAATATGACTTTCTGCATCAGTATGTCGAGTACGATCGGGAAGGGCATGCGATATTTACTCTGGTTTTAGATGAGGATCAGGCTGACTTCCAGACGGCCAAGGCGGTAGAAATGATCATTAACGAGGAAACCGCCTTGCCGGGAGAAAAGACAGGAACGGACCGTACCGCCGAGCTGTACGCGGACCAGACCGCTTTTGCCCTGGATGCAAAAAATATTCGCGTCATCATTCCCGAAAAACAAGCCCAGCATCCTTCTCTGTTTATCGCCCGGGTGTTGAATCTGCCCGTGGATTTGCCGGAGCCGGAAGCAACCGTTTTTATCAATGAAAAAACAGGGACCATCGCCATCACCGGAAATGTGGAAATTGCCCCGGTGACGGTCCATGTGAATGGTCTTCAGATTACGATGATGAATCCCGCCGCTCAAAATGCCCTTCCTGTGCAGCAAACGGAATGGACCTCCTTCGATACGACCAATAGCGGGGGGATCAAAATAAGCGATTTGACCAATGCCCTGGATCGATTGAATGTTCCGGCCCGGGAGAAAATCCGCGCGATCTACGCGATTCATCAAGCCGGGGCCTTGCGTGCGAGGATTGTAAAAGAATGACAACGATATCGACCGGTACCAGCCAGATTTCTCCGGAACTTCGCCAAAAGACCAATGAATTTGTGAATATGGCGTTTTGGGGAACCCTGTTGCGTGAGTTTCGCGAGGCGAGCGAACCGACGGTATTGGATAGCGGGCCGGGCAGCGGTCCCTTTACCCAATTACTGGATATGGAAATGGTCAAACGAATGAGTGAACGGGGAGAGTCCCCCCTGGCCGATGCCCTGCTCAAACAATTGGGCGGGTCCCGGTACCGGGTTGGGGATATGAAACTACCCGCGCCGCTGCCGAATGCGGTTCAGACGATGGGATTGCGAGGAAACGAGAATGTCTAAATCGGTGGAAATAGTATTAGTGGCCATGCAGGAAGAGTTACAGTGGCAGCAGGATTTGGCAGCCGTTCTGGACAATAAGCTCGATGCGATGAAGCATTATGATATTACGCGGCTGGAAGCGCTGACTCTGACAGAGCAGCGGCTGCTGGAAGGGATTCGGCTCAATGCCGTCAAACGCAACACCGCGGTCCATCAGGCGATGCGCGAATGGCTGCCCAAAAAGAAAAGCCGCCTGGCCAGTGCCCGGGAA
The DNA here is from genome assembly GCA_964580995.1 of uncultured Pirellulales bacterium. Classification (GTDB taxonomy): domain Bacteria; phylum Planctomycetota; class Phycisphaerae; order Sedimentisphaerales; family SM23-30; genus JAKJEP01. The sequence continues at coordinate 11,378 of CAZOMV010000097.1, read as the reverse complement.
CTGGCCCAGGCCTTGAGTGAACCGCTGCGAAGCAAATTGATGGCCTTGACCGGGATGCTCCGGGACGTGGTGGAAAAAGTGCAGCGATTGAACCGGATCAATGCCCAGGTTTCCCGGAAAATGCTGGGACACCTGGATCATATTTTCCGTGTAATTGCGGAAACCGGTTCGGATATCGGTCTGTACAGCCGGGTAGGAAAAAAAGCGATGGTGGAACAAAAAAGACTGGTGGATGCGATTGCGTAACCCAGGAAAAGGATTGTAAGAATATGTCACTGATTAATGGAGCTTTACAAATTGGCCGATCTGCGGTAAGTGTTTCGCAGGCCGCTCTGGCGGTAACCGGGAATAATATGGCCAATGCCGCCACTTCCAGTTATTCCCGGCAAACGGTGCATCTGGCTCCTACGCAATATACCGAAGTGGTGCCCGGGCAATATACCGGGACCGGGGTTGCCATTTTAGAGATTCGCCGTCAAGTGGATGAGGCACTGAATAGCCGCATTCGTACGGCAGTGGGCGATTCGGCCAGTAATTTAGTTCAGCAGCAGGCCATGACCCGGGTGGAGGCGACGTTTAATGAACTGACGGATGAGGATTTGTCCAGCCGCCTGAACGAATTTTTTACGGCCTGGTCTGCGCTGCAAAATCAGCCGGAGGATGTCGCCTCCCGCAGTGTGGTCATGCAGGAAGGGGATAGCCTGGCCAATTTCATGCGGGAATTGCGCGGCCAGATCAAAAGTATTCAGGATGATCTGGATTCGCAGGTACGGTTCCAGGTGGATGAGGCGAATGCCCTGGCCGATCAGGTAGCGGCGCTGAATCAGCAGGTGGTTTCGTCCGAGGCGGGACAGGCCGGTTCCGCGGCCGCGCTGCGGGATCAGCGGGACGATTTGCTCAAGCAATTGAGCGAATTGGTCAATATCACCACTCGCGAGGTGGATGGCGGGGCGGTGAATGTTTTTATCGGCAATGAACCGCTGATCCAGTATTCTTCCAATCGCGGGCTGTCCTATCAGGAGAGCGAGGACCTCAATGGGAATTGGCTGGCGGAAGTGGTCTTTACGGATAATGAACAATCGATCGATCTGGCCAGCGGCAAAATCCACGGCCTGATCACGGCTCGGGACGAACAGCTCGGCAGTATTTTAAATGATGTGGATAGCTGGAGTTCTTCCCTGATATTTGAAATCAATAAAATCCATAGTCTGGGACAGGGCCTGGAAAAATTCAGTTCGGTATCCAGCGAATTTCGGGTGGAAGACGCCACCGTTTCGCTGGGAGATAGGGAAGCTACGGGACTGAATTGGCAGGTGAATAACGGTGTCTTTTATGTCAATGTGACGGATGAAAATACCGGCAATACCACCTCCCAAATGATTAAAGTCAATGTGGGTATGGATGCCAATGATACCACCTTGACCTCACTGGCAGCCGATCTGAATAGTATCGATGGGATCACCGCTTATGTCGATAGCGGCAACCGGCTTCAGATCGAGGGATCCGCCAGTAATTATAAATTTACCTTTTCCGCTTCGGATAATTCCCAGGGTACAACCACTTCGGAGAACACGACCAATGTTTTGGCGGTGCTGGGAATCAATACTTTCTTTTCCGGCTCGAATGGAAACGATATCGAGGTTGATTCCGATCTAAATGCCCGGGGGATTGCCGCCAGCGCCAACGGATTGGCCGGCAACGGTGAGGTGGCGGGGCAGATAGCGCAGCTCGCTACGGATGGTGTAAGTTCGTTAGACGGGATTAGTCTGATAGACAGTTATAATTCGCTGGTGGGCAAGATCGCCGCCGACAGCAAAGCGGCCCAGGATAACTATACGGCCGCCGACGTGGTGGCGCAAACGCTGGAATCCGAACGGCAAAGCATCAGCGGCGTTTCGATGGATGAGGAAGCCATCCACATGATTATGTATCAGCGGGCTTTTCAGGGAGCGGCCCGGTATATCAGTATCATCGACCAGATGCTGGATGAAGTGGTGTCGTTAGTGAGCTAAGGAATAGATCCTGTTCGTAAGTTTGTATGTATATTTTTATGAGGTAAGAATATGTCCTCTGCGGTAAGACCGACCAATGTAGCGCGAGTATCCATGCTCATGCAATCCGACTTGCTGTTGAACAACGTGCGGACCAATTCGGTCGATCTGCTCAAGGTCCAGAATCAGCTTTCCACCGGCTTGAAACTCGGACGGCCCAGCGATTCGCCCACCGATGCTACCACCATCATGAATCTGGACAACATGATTGAACGCCAGCAGCAATACCTGAAGAATATCAGTTATGCCAGTGATTATCTGAACACAACGGATAGCGTTCTGAGCCAGGCGGTGGACCTGGTGCAGGAGGCCTATAATCTGGCTTCGGACAGTGTCGGGACCACGGGCCAGGCCGGCCGCGAATCCAATGCGGTGATTATCGATCAAATCATCGAAGAATTGATTTCGCTGGGCAATACCACCCATCAGGATAGTTATATTTTCTCCGGTCAAAACAGTACGGTCGCCCCCTTCAGTGCCGCCCAGGGCGGAGTCCAGTTCCTGGGCAATCTGACCGAATTGCAAACACGCATCTCCAATGACACGCTGGCCAATTTCAGTGTGGATGGCCAGGATATATTCGGTGTTTTGAGCAGTGAGGTGGTGGGCATTGTCGATCTGGATCCGGACATCACCGAAGATACGCTGCTGAGTGATTTGAATGGTGTATTAGGCGAGGGGATTCGGCAGGGAAGCATCCTGATCAGCGACGGCACCGAAAGCGATGTGGTGGATCTGGGGGATTGTGTGACGGTGGGGGATGTGATTAAAAAAATTAACAACGGTACTCCTGCGACCACGACCGCTTCCATAACGGCCGATGGAACGGGTTTACAGATTGCTTCCACGGTCGGGACGGTTACGGTGCAGGAAGTTGGAAACGGTTTTACCGCCCGCGATCTGGGAATTTTTGATGCCGTCGGGGTGGGAGGAAACACCTTGACAGGCCAGGACGTTGATGCTCGCCTTTCGCCGGCTACATCGGTAACGATGTTGGCTGGCGGGGCGGGCATCGATCTTACTTCCGGGCTGGTCATTCAGAACAGTCTGGCCGATCCGATCGATCCGGTCGATCTGTCCTCCGCCGCCACCGTCCAGGATATTCTCAATGCCATCAATCTGGCCGGCATCGGTGTGCGGGCGGAAATCAATGCCGACGGCACTGGGATCAATATTTTCAATCAGCTCAGCGGCTCGGAAATGAGTATCGGGGAAAATGGCGGAACCACCGCCACCGATTTGGGCATCCGGTCTATGGCCGGTTCTACGCTCCTGTCCAGCCTCAATGGCGGTCAGGGCATCCATCCGGAGCAGGGAGTGGCCGATATTCGGATTACCGATAGGCTGGGAGTGGACTATGACATCAACCTGGATTCGGCGGCTACGGTGCAGGATGTGCTGGATTTGATTAATACCGCTGCCGGTGGGCAGGTGACCGCTTCCCTGGCCTCGGTCGGAAATGGAATTGTACTCACCGACAATACCGGTGGGGCCGGTACTCTGACCGTGACCCGGATCAACGACAACGGCTATTTCATTGATGAGGAACTGGGCTTGAACGTTTCGGCCAGCGGCAATGTGCTCACCGGCAGCGATGTCAATACCATCCAGCCGGAAGGCCTGTTTTCGCATCTGATCGCCTTGCGGGATGCCCTGCTGCTGGAAGACGACAATCTGGCCAATGCCGCCATCAATGAGGCCGCCGCCCTGGTCAAGGCGGATGAAGAAAATATGATCAATATGAATGGCAAAGTCGGCGCCCAGGCGAAGGCCTTGGAAGACCGGCAACTGCGCATCGAAGATAATATCGCCGCCATTGAAGTTTTGCGGTCCGATATCCGGGATATCGATTATACCGAAGCCATCACCCGGTATCAGAATCTGTACACCGCCTTACAGGCCAATTTGATGACCGGAAGCCAACTGGCCAATGTTTCCTTACTCGATTTTTTATCGTAATTTCACAACGGCAGCGTTGTGTTGGATAGTGTCTCAGACAAGTAAATACAGACGATTCGCTCGGAAAAGGGTTGCCGGAGGATTCGGCACGGGCAGCAAAACGGATTGTTTCCCGAGAATCAGAAACCAGGATGGTGTCCCGCCTCAGTACGGGACGAAGGAGGTTTTAGACCATGAAGGTCAAAACGACGCGTTTTGGAGAGATTGAAACGGAGTTCGATCGCGTGATCAAGTTTCCCAAGGGAATACTTGGCTTTCCAGAGAACCGGGAGTATGTGTTGCTGCAAACCAATGAGGAAGGAAACTTCTTCTGGCTGCAATCGACGGAAAATCCGGCCCTGGCCTTCGTGGTCAGCGATCCCCTGCTCTTTATGCCGGATTATCAGGTACCCGTCAAGGCAGAGGAATTCGCGGAAATTGATCTGCACAAGATCGAAGACTCCCAGGTCTTTATCATTGTCAACAAGGTAGATCAGATTCTGACGGGAAATCTGCAGGGACCGCTGGTCATTAATGCGATGAACCGGCAGGGTTTGCAACTGGTTTTATCGGAAAAGAAATACAGTACCAGGCATTCGTTAGTGAATCTGGACCATCGGCAGAAGCAGGTGAGTAAAACCGCTTAGTTTCTATCGTCCCGGTTTTCCATCCGGTCCGGATGGAGCCGCCGGCGGCCAAACGAAAAAGAGGCCGCCGCCCATACCGGGTTTCGCAGGGATGCGAGCCAGTTCAATGGCCCTAAAGGGTAAAGGAGTTCAGAATGCTTGTGTTGAGCAGACAAAAAGACCAGACCATCATGATCGGTGACAACATCGAGATCACGGTGGTCGATATCCGGGGCGATAAGGTCCGATTGGGGATTAACGCTCCGGCTAAAATACCAGTACATCGCAAGGAAGTGTATGAAGCAATCCAGAGAGAAAATCGAGAAGCGGCCAATATCACCTTGGAAGATATTACCAATCTGTCCCAGGACTCGATTTCCCAGAAAAGTGGAACCAAAAATGAGAAAAAAAATGGACAAAAATAACGGAAGATTCCAGGGTTTGGAGGTAAATCAAAGAGAGGTCTCTTTACCAGACCCCCGCGGAATCTCGGAAACGAAAAAGACGGCAAGAAGCCAGCCGCTGGCATGCGGTACTCAGTCAAGGAGGATTTACTGATGGCTAGAATTAATACGAACATACCGGCAATTTCTGCACAGGTTAATTTGGCACGGTCCACCCGTGATATGAATTCCACCTTGCAGCGTCTCAGCAGCGGATTGCGGATCAATCGCGGAGCCGATGATCCGGCGGGGCTGATTGCCTCGGAATCCCTGCGCTCCGAAATGGCCAGCATTTCCCAGGCGATTGATAACACGCAGCGGGCTTCCAATGTGATCGCTACCGCCGAAGGGGCTTTGGCGGAAGTAGCCAATCTGCTGGTGGATATCAAGGAGATGGTCGTGGAAGCCGCCAACAGCGGCGCGCTCAGTGATGAGGAAATCCGCGCCAATCAGCTCCAGGTCGATTCGGCGATTGACAGCATCACGCGAATTGCCAACTCCACCACCTTTGCCGGCCTGCATTTGCTCAATGGAAACATGGCTTATATAACCAGTGGGGTTGCGAATTCCGCCATTGGGGCGCTGGATATTTACAGTGCCCAACTGGCGGACCAGGATTATCTGGCAGTCAAGGTGTCCGGAGTGTTATCGGCCCAACGCGGCGCACTCTATTATCACACCTCCGCGGTGGGCAACGCGGTAACCCTGGAAATCGCCTCCAATCGCGGTGTGGAAGTATTCAACTTCACCTCCGGCTTTGCGGTCTCCAACATGTTATCGGCCATTAATGCCGTAACCGCGGCGACCGGGGTTTCCGCGTTTCAGGCCAATGGGACGAACTGGACCTCGGGTATTGGATTCCGCAGTGTCGATTACGGCAGCGATGCCTACATTTCGGTTCGGTCCCTGCCCAGCAGCAATGGTACTTTTACAGTCGTGGATGAGGGCGGAACCACCACCAAGCGGGATTCCGGACGTGATGTCCAGGCCGTTATTAATGGATCCACGGCGGTGGGAAGCGGCCAGGAAATCACGTTGAATTCTTCCTCTCTCGATTTACGGATAAAACTGGATGCCAGTTTCGGTGCCGGCAGCAGCACGACCTTTGCCATTACCGGCGGCGGCGCCATGTTCCAGTTGGGGGCCCATATCAATACCAGTGAACAAACCAACATCGGGATCAATTCGGTGGTGGCCAGCCAGCTGGGCTCGACGACGAACGGCTTTTTGAATGAAGTTTCTACCGGCGGAGCCTATTCGCTGGTGGGGGGAGGATCCGCATCCGCCGCCCAGATTGTCGAAGAAGCCATTCAGCAGATATCGGTCCTGCGCGGACGGCTCGGCGCCTTTGAGCGGAATACCCTCGATACCAATATGAACTCGTTGCGGATTACCCTGGAAAATGTCACTGCCGCCGAGTCCAGTATTCGAGATGCCGATTTCGCCGCGGAAACCGCCGAACTGACCCGAACGCAAATTCTGGTCAATGCCGGGACCAGTGTACTGGCTCTGGCCAATCAAACGCCGCAATCGGTTCTGTCGTTATTGCAGTAAGAAAGGCCGTCCATATAAGTAGATAAAATAATGTATAATTGCTTTCTCGTGTGGTTCGACGCGTTTACGCCGTAACCATCGTCCTTGGTTATCGAATCCTGCGTGAAACAAATATTCTCCGTGACAAGGCACAGCTTCGCCCAGTTGTGCCTTGCGTTTTTATGGGACTTCCCAAAATAAAAATTTTATTTTTTTCCATTTCCCATCCCCAATTTAATCCAAAAAAAAGGGTATGGGGGCTTCTTCCCGTCCGATAAGAATACTCCATTTTATTTGCTAAAGTCCGCCTCTTTCGCGAGTCGATGAGACCTGTGCCGAAATAAGAAAGAAGAGTTTTCCCGGCAAACGAAATGTAGATGCGTATAGGAAAACATTTTGGTTTGTGTAGGAGGCAAAAGATATGATGTAACATCCGGTTTCCTGTGAAAGGCAGAAATCACAGATTCCGTTAAAAATATATATTGTAGTTTGGTAGAAAATAAACACCCTGGTGGTTGTAGGTAGGGTCGAATCAACCAAGTGATTTGGCAGAACGCAGAACCTGCTAAAAAAACGTAAACTAACCCAGCAAATAAAAAATACCACAAACACCAAATCTAGTTCAGGAGATTGAACAGATGAGCAGAATAAACACAAATGTTACCGCGTTAGTCAGTGCTCGCATTTTAAATAACAACAATGTCGAGCTGAACAAGTCTCTGGAACGGTTAAGCACCGGCCTTCGGATCAATCGTGGATCCGATGATCCTGCCGGTTTGATTGCGTCCGAAAACCTGCGCAAGCAGATTAACGGGACCGAAACCGCTATCAAAAACGCCGAACGGGCCATTAATATCGTGGGAACTGCCGAAGGTTCCTTGATCGAAGTCAGCGATATGTTATTGGAACTGCAGGGCCTTTTGGGTGAAGTCGCCAACAAGGGCGGCATGAGCACCGAAGAAATCGATGCCAATCAGTTACAGGTGGACTCGATTCTGAACAGTATTAACCGAATTGCCAATTCCACCGAGTTTGAAGGCAAAAAACTCCTCAATGGGAATCTGGCCTATACCACCAGTGGTGTTGCTACAGGTGTAGTCGGTGAGTTAAAAATAAATGCCGCCAAATTGATTGATGGGGCTACCATGACGGTAACGGTTGCTACCGTGGATTCCGCCGATACTGGAATTATGTATCTGAGTGGTACAGTGTCCGCCACAACTGCCATTACCTTGCAGATCGGTTCCAACCGTGGTACCACGGAGTTGACGTTTGCTGCCGGTACGGCTGCTGCTGCCCAGCGGACAGCCATTAACGCCGTGGCGGAAATCACCGGTGTCAGTGCCATCGCGTCCGGTAATGTTACTTTGTTACGCAGCCGCGATTTTGGCAGTGATGCCTATACCAGCGTGAAGATTTTGGGCAGTGGCTCCCAGCAAACCGGTACCACCAGTATCCGGGTGATGCAAGCCTATACTACTCCCACCACGGATGGCAAAGATTACGGTGAGGATTATTCCGCTACCATCAATGGTACATCGGCTACCGGTACCGGTAAGAAGTTAACCATCCGGACTGCCATGCTGGATGCAGAGATCGATTTGACCACGGCCGCCGGTCTTTCCACTGCCACCGAAACGTTTTATATCACCGGTGGTGGAGCCGACTTTGCCCTGGGTTCCAAAGTGGATGCCATCGGTCTGGAATCGATCGGTATTCAAAATATCGCGGATACCAGTTTAGGAAATCCCACCGATGGGTATCTCAATACCCTCAAGAGCGGTGGTACCAACTCGCTGTCCAGTACCAATCTTTATACTGCCCAAAAGATTGTTGATAGTGCCATCACAGATATCAGTACTCTGCGTGGCCGCTTGGGTTCATTCCAGAAAAATACTCTGGAAACCACCATCAACTCACTGAATGTCACCGATGAAAATCTGCAGGCAGCCGAATCGGCGATTCGCGATACCGATTTCGCGACCGAGACGTCGAACCTGACCCGGTCTCAGATTCTGGTCAGTGCTGCCACCAGCGTTTTGGCCCAGGCCAACTTTGCTCCTCAAAATGTATTATCCTTGCTGGGTTAATTTATATATTCTGAATAGAATATGACTTAGCCGGGTCTTTCCTGTTGTGTGGAAACACATGGTGGGGAAGACCCGGCTGTCTTTTTGCTTCCTTTTTTCCGTAAATGAAAGCATATCGTTTCCTGGGATACCCTCCCAATTTAAAATTATCGGACTTTAGTTGTCAGTAAAATAATATAAACGCTTAAAAATTTATATGGACGGAATACCCAAAAAAAACTTCAAAATCGCCCCTTTATGGTCCTATAAGACAAATTTTTAAATTATTATCGCTCTTACTAAAGTTTTTGGACCAGGATGACGAAAATTCAAAAGCAACGAACGACGCTGAAAGTTGCGGACAATTCCGGGTTGTCGGCAGATCGATGCGAAGGAAGTTGCGAGTCAATAAAAGACTCATGGATGAGTGCCGGTGAAAGGCCAAAGCAGCTTGGGCGAGTTGCTTCCAAAAGCCGGTCGTAAAAAGGAGTTTGCAACGGAGTTGCTGCTCATTTCTTAATCCCGCTGTCTCTGCGACAGCATGACCGAAGCCATTCGGTCTCGGATGCAGCCGTGAGGTGGAACCGCACCACGCATGCCAAAGCACGGTTTAATATCTAACCGATTTAACAATTAAATAGTGTGTGAATTAGTTGTGAGTTTGTATTGGGCTAATTCGAATGGACAGTTCACAATGTTCGCGACCCAGGACGGCGAGATCGCGTGATTTCGCGTCGCAGCATGTAGAATAAAGGATTGTACAAATTCTTGGTGAACTGTTTGGTTTATCAGACCCCGATCAGGACGTTGATAAGGTTAAAGGGTCTGTTAGAAAGCGGGCGAGGTTTCTCGCTTGTCTTGTCACGGAGGATAAGCCATGTCACGTATCAACACGAATATCGCATCCATGAATGCGATCAACCGACTAGTCTCCAACAATGCCGATCTCAGCACTCGGCTGGAGCGATTGTCCTCAGGTCTGCGGATCAACACGGGTAAAGACGATCCCGCTGGATTGATAGCTTCGGAAAATCTCCGTTCGGAGATGGCCGGAATAGCGGCCGGCATCGATAATTCTACCCGGGCGTCCAGCGTGATCGCGACAGCAGAAGGTGCTTTAAATGAAATTTCTTCCCTATTGATCGACATCAAGGAACTGCTGGTCACTACGGCCAACAAAGGTGCCTTGTCTTCGGAAGAAATCGACGCCAACCAGCTCCAGGTGGACTCAGCCATCAACAGCATTAACCGGATTGCCAATGCCACCGAATTCGAAGGCATGAAACTGCTCAACGGAAACAAAGCCTATACCACCAGCGGCATCGCTACAGGCGTAATCGGTGAGCTTTCGGTTAATTCTGCCAAATTGATTGATGGGGCTGCCATGACGGTCACCATTTCGACGGCGGATTCAGCCGATACGGGAATCATGTATCTTAGTGGTACGGTTTCCTCAACGACCGAAATTACTCTGCAGATTGGTTCCAATCGCGGAACCACCGAATTGACCTTTGCTGCCGGTACTACCGCTGCTGCTCAGAGAACGGCGATCAATGCGGTTGCTGAAATAACTGGAATTAGTGCTGCTGCTTCCGGTAATGTTACATTATTACGCAGCCGGGATTTCGGAACGGATGCCTATGCCAGTGTAAAGATTCTGGGTGATGGTGCTCAACAAACCGGTACCACCAGTATCCGAGTGATGCAGACCTATAGTACTCCCACAACGGATGGGAAGGACTTTGGTGAAAATTATTCGGCTACCATCAATGGCACCTCGGCCATTGGCAGTGGTAAAAAATTGACCATTCGGACGGCCATGCTGGATGCCGAAATCGATTTAACCACGGCTGCCGGTCTTTCCACGGCCACCGAAACCTTCTATATCACCGGGGGTGGCGCTGATTTTGCCATTGGGTCCAAGGTCGATGCGATTGGCCTGGAATCGATTGGAATTATGAATGTCACTCCCAGCTATCTGGGCAATGGGACCGATGGGTATTTGAATACCCTCAAAAGTGGCGATACCAATGCGTTAACGGGTGATAATCTCTATACCGCGCAGAGAATCGTCGATAGTGCCATTAAAGATATCAGCACCTTGCGGGGTCGTTTAGGTGCTTTCCAGAAAAATGTTCTTGAGACCAATGTCAATAGTCTCAAAGTAACCTTGGAAAATGTGACCGCATCCGAATCGGCAATTCGCGATGCAGACTTCGCGGAAGAAACCGCGGCTCTCACCAGGTCACAGATTCTGGTACAAGCCAACACGTCGATTCTCTCGTTGGCGAATACCATGCCGCAGAGCGTCCTGGCGCTGCTCGGCTAAGTCGGCTCTTGAGGAATTCCCTAGAGCCGGCGAACAAATTAGCCGGGTACAGTGAACCTGGTTTCGTTGGCTCAGGAATGGGTTTTTCTCAGGAGAGCTTAGACGGAGCCTTGCAGCGAACCTTAAGGGACTGTTTTCGCATGGCCTGGCGGACAGTCCCGCACCGAGGGCAAGCAGGACGATTGCGGAGCTCAAGATTGGCCTGCTGACTCGGTTATACGGAGTCCCGTACCTCGGGATTCCATCAGTGGCCTAGGCCTCTAGTAGGGTATATGAACAACCTGGCAAGATTCGTACAATAACCCTGCTTTGAGGCCTGGGCCTATTTTTATTTCTCGAAAATTTCAATCTGAAGCGCAACACCTGGGTTTACTCCAGAAGACCTCGGT
>CAZOMV010000096.1:0-22329 GCA_964580995.1 uncultured Pirellulales bacterium | reverse complement strand
CTGAAGGTTGAACTCAGAACGGGAATGGCAGGCACGGCCAAGATGTCTGTGGCACAATTTTGTATCAACTTATAAAAACGGTTTTTTTGCGGGGGAGCCGGCCAACGTTGCTATTGCCCACTTGATTTCCGTTTCTGTCAGGTCATCCACAAAGGTGCAGCGGCCGAGCCCCGTGGGCAGGACGAAGCGGATCCGGCCGCCTTTTACCTTTTTGTCCTGCAGCATCGCCCGATACAATTCCTCCACCGGCAGCCCATTCGTCACGCTGGTGGGCAGTGCCAGCGTTTCCAGCAGATGGACGATCCGCCCTGCCGCCTCTTCGCTCAGCATCCCCCGCCGCACCGCCAGCCGGCACGCCGCCGTCATTCCCAGCGCCACTGCCTCGCCGTGATGATAATCCCGCTGCGCCAAGACCGTTTCCAGCGTATGCCCGATTGTATGCCCGAAATTCAATATCCCGCGTAATCCCGACTCCTTCTCATCCGCCGACACCACCTCCGCCTTGATCCGGCAATTCCGCTCCACCAGTTCGATCATCAACTGCCGATCCAGCCCCAGCACCTGCTGACATTGCTTTTCCAGCAGTTCAAAAAACATTCCATCCCGGATTACCGCGTGCTTTACCGTCTCCGCCAGCCCGCAGCCCAACTCCCGCCGCGGCAGCGTCCCCAGACTCGACACATCCGCATACACCATCCGCGGCTGATAAAATGCCCCAATCATATTCTTCCCCCGCGCATGATTGATCCCCGTCTTGCCCCCGATACTGCTGTCCACCATTGCCAGCAGCGTCGTCGGCACCTGTATAAACTGCACTCCCCGCTTGAACGTCGCCGCCGCATATCCCGCCAGATCGCCCACCACGCCTCCCCCCAGGGCCACCACCGCATCCGACCGCTCCAGCGCCAGATCGAACATCTTCTCGTATAACCATTCCAGCCGCTGCGAACACTTGCTCTTTTCCCCGGCTGGCACCGCCGCCAGTTGCGTCCGGATGCCCGCCCGCGCCAGACTATCCATCACCACCTGCCCGTACAATCCCGACACATTTTCATCCGTAATCACCAGCGCTTGCTTTGCCCCGCTATGCTCCACAAATGTACCGCCCAGCTTCCCCAGCACCTCCCAGCCGATGTAGATCGGGTAACTATTCTCACCCAATTTTACCGGCACCACTTTCCCGGGAAATTTCGTATCTTTCTTGAGCAAACCAAACTCCTTCCGCTTTTGCCAATTCCTCTTTCTATCCTGACCGGCTTTCCGTATCCGATACCGCAACATCGCCCACATCAATCCCAGCACCAATACCCCCCAAACTGCCGCCCACCCGTTTTTGCCTTCCCCCTGATACACCGCTGCCGGTTTTTCCCCTATATCCTTCGGCAGCCCGCGCGTTACCAGCACCAGATAATCCAAAATTCCCGCCCCTTTGCGCACTTCCTGCTCCTGGTTCTGACACCGCAATATCATATAAAAATACCCGCATACCTCCACCCCGTCAATAACCCCCTCCCCCATTCGTCTCCATTCCCCCATCTCCCCCTTATTTTTATCCCCGTCATCTTCAACTAATTCCTTATTATCACTCATCTTACCACTATTAACGATCAGGCCTGGCTCATCCATAAATAGAATAATCGCCGGCATTCGTTCCTTTTCCCCGAACGAAATCTGTCCGACCACGTAATATAGATAGTCCGAATATTGGTTCGGCCTGGCCGTTTTTATACGGTAGATCGATGGATCCAGCAGGAACGTAAACCACACCTGATGCCCGCGAAAATCAGCCGGATGGTGCAAGATAGTATCCGGTTCGATGTAATCTCCCTTTTTAGAGTGAGTTATGTCGTTTTTGGAGATGCGGTCCAGCAGAACATACAATCCCGCCTGATCGATACTGTCCACACGATCTTGTACATCCAGCAGGATCGCCTCGTCAGTAAGGCTGGAAGGTGATGTAAGAAATGAAAAAGCATATAATATAACAATAATTGGATGAATGGCCATGATTCCAAGCTGGATCTAACAGCAAAATATTGAGTAATTTTCCAAATACAAAATGTTTTTGTAATAATTTTATGATCTTATTAACAAACAATTTATGTCATTTTAACTTCGATGGCAAGGCAATACAATCGTTATTATTTGAGCAAAAACCTTGATTTTCCGGCTAAAAACGGGTATCATAAAACTTAGTGATTAATTGCCTCGTCTAACATTTAGGAAATGAACGGTGGTAGCTACGAAAACCAGGAAAACTTCGACAATAAATAACTATAAGGCAGCCTTGTCCTTCTTGTTCAGCAACACTAACTATGAGTCTGCCAAGAGGTTACGTTATAATGAAGACACCTTCAGCCTTGACCGCATGAACCGGTTGCTGGATCTGGTGGGTAATCCCCATAAAAAGCTTGCCTCCGTTCACATTGCTGGAACCAAGGGCAAGGGTTCGACTTGTACCATGTTGGCGGCTATGCTGAGGGCCAATAACTACAAAGTCGGGCTCTATACCTCGCCCCATGTGTTGAACCTGCGGGAGCGGATTTGCGTTAACAGCTCGATGATCAGCGAATCGGCCATGGTTAAGCATGTTCGGAAAATAGTTCCGATTGTGCAGAAGATGGCGGATGATCCCCCAACGTTTTTTGAGATTTTGACTGCGATTTCGTTTATGCATTTTGTCGGCGAAAAGGTGGATATTGCGGTGATTGAAACCGGTTTGGGCGGGCGGCTGGACAGCACGAATGTTCTGACTCCCGAAGCGGTGGGGATCACCAGCCTGAGTATTGATCATCAGCGGCAATTGGGAACGTCCATTTCCCAGATCGCCAAGGAAAAAGCGGGCATCTTCAAGGCGGGGGTGCCGGCGGTCTCGGTGATGCAGGATGTGGAAGCAATGAAGGTGTTGCGACGGGAGGCCAACCACGTTGGCGCCCCTTTACGGTTCACGGGCAAAGACATCGACTTTTCGTATCGGTTTGAGTCTTCCCGGTCGTTAGGGCCGCATAACCGGATCTGTCTGACCACCCCGACGAGCCGGTTTGAACATTTGCCTGTCCCCCTGCTGGGAGAACACCAGGCGATCAATTGCGGCCTGGCGCTGTCGCTGCTGGACTGCCTGAAAAGCCGGGGCTATGAGATTGATGAAGCCAAGGCGGTGGAGGGGCTGGCCCAGACCAAATTGACCGGCCGCATGGAAATGGTCAGCGAGAATCCGCGGGTGCTGATCGACGGTGCGCACAATGCCGCGAGTATCCGGGCGCTGATTCAGGCGATCGGGCAGCATATCCCTTACGATTCGATGATCGTGATTTTCGGCTGCTGCGAGGATAAGGATATTACCGGTATGCTGCAACAGCTTCAGTTTGGTGCCGATAAGGTCATTTTTACGCGGGTGAATTCGCCGCGTGGGATGCATCCGGAGGATCTGGCGCAGGAATATACCGAGCTGTGCGGCAAGATGTGCCAGGTGGCCCCCAATCTGAAAGAGGCCCTGCGGATTGCTCAGCCGGCGTTCACCACGGGAGATCTGATCTGTATTACCGGCAGTTTCTACCTGGTGGGGCAGGCGAAGGAAATGTTCGAGAATCAATTGGTGACGGTCTGATTTTTGATTCCAGCTCCGCCGCGATTATTTTACCCTGGCGACGCTCCCGCTGGTCGCTTCGTGTTTCTGTAAGTGCTTATTTTACGTTAGGGGAGATAGTCCTATAATAAATTGACGATTGTAGCGATTGTAACGGTTGGGTAAGATTTTTGGTAAGATGGGAAGGTTATTTGTTAATTTGTAGCGATTATGCTGAGTTGGTAAATGTTGAACAAAGTATAACAAAACATGGGAAAAGTGATATAAAAGTAGGGTAAAACAGGGGAAAAAACGAGTAAAAGTGCAGTAAAAGTGAATGGTTTTTACTCGTGTCATTTGGGTTGGGGCGGGAATTTACCAACAAGTACGTTATCCATATTTCCCGGATTACCAATGGAAAAATAGGGTGGATAGGTAAATTCTAAATTCTAATATCTAAATTCTAAACAAGGTCAAATTTTAGAAATTGAAATTTCAAAAAGAAGATTTTCGGACGTGGTGGACAAATCAGACAAACCTGACGAATCGGACAAGTCGGACATAAAAATGGCCCACCGCCTCGTGGTCGGAGGGGTGAGACGATTGGTTGGGAGAATATTTCCGGCTCGGAGAGCATGGAATGCCGGTTTCCCCCCGTAAAAGAAAAGGCAGGGATGGCTGGACCATTTCGACACGAGGGCTGTAACCTAATCGACGTTCCCGGGGGTCGCTGCCACAAGGCGAGAAAGGGAAGGAGAATTTTACTTTCAACCCGACCAACCCGACCAACCCGACCAGATGAGAAGAAGAGGTGTTGATGCTGGGGGTGGGAACGTTACATGATGCTTTTGATGGGGTCTGATTGGTGGTTTGGCGGTCGATGGCGGAGGGGGAACGGGGAATAACAGGTTGAAAAGGGGGTGGATTAAAAAATAGCGGTTTTAGGGGATTGATTTAAAGTGTTTTATGGTAAGTATTTATGGGCAATTTGGAAGTTTTGTAAAAATATATGTTAATTTGTAAACATAATATATATTATATTTGACTTTTATAAGATTTGTGGTATAATTAGATTGGTTAGTGGTGTAAGGATTTGGTGCTGCTGTACGAGAGGTCGCCGCGAGGGTTTTGCCCTTTCGACGCTCCCAGTATTCGCTGCCACAAGGTGAGAAAGTAAGGTTTTATAAAATATATCCCGCAAAGGCGCAAAGTCGCGAAGAAAATATAGTTTTGGCAGGATGAACAGGGTTTAATGGTGACAAGAATAGAAACTATTATCCGCCGATTTACGGTACGAAAGAAAAGGCAGAAGGAAAAGGGATTGAAGGTATGGGGATAGCAGAGATCAGGAAAAGGGCGACGGTGAAACTGGTTATTGGGATTTTAATTCTCTGTCCGGTGCTGGGGATCGTTTTGGGATTAACGAGGGCAGATGATAACCTGATCGAGATCTTTGTGGGAGTGGTTTGGACGGGAAGCTGTGTGGTATGGTATGCGATGGATTGTAATGAACGGGAAATCCAGCACGGGAAATGGTTTGGATTAGGAGTTTTCCTTTTTACGCTATTATTTATTCCTGTGCATTTGTTGCTGACGCGAGGTTTGCGGGGGTTGGCAGGGATCGGGATTATGGTGGGGATTATCCTTGTCGGCAGTGTGCTGATGGGGGCGGGGTATGGGCTGGGGATGGCATTGGCGGGAGGTGAAACGGACTTTTATAAAGAGACGGCGTCCAATGAGTATGCCAGGAAAATACTAGTAGCCCGGATCAATCAGGGAGGCGATATTAACAATCCAGATACTCCAAGGCCGTTAGTAAGTCTGGAAGAATTCTTTGAAGGAAATGAAGACTATGGTTCCATCGGTTATAATTTTTATCCCGATCAGCCTTCACCCGCCGAGTTTTATGAAATCTTCAAAACGATTCGCCGGAAGCCCGAAGTATATGATGTTCGAGTGGAAATTATGGACCTGGAAGATCCGCAGGGTTGGCCCTCAACCGATACCGTATGGATTATTACCAGCGTAAAACCAGATACATTATCCATGTGGCTTGGATCCCGGTTTCAGGCAGATGAGATCCTAAAAGGCTTTCAATCCGAATATGCAATAGAACCATATGATATTCCGAAGGATAATCAGGCATTGGGCGTCTGGTGGGATTAAAATCATTGTCGGTTTTTAGTATTCAGGAAAGATGATAGGCACGGCATACTCTGAAAGGAAAGGAATTACGAAGTTTGAATTATGAATTTCAAAAGTGAAACCTGGATTCCTGCTTGCGCAGGAATGACCGGCGGGCGATTGAATAAAATGTGGGGACATGGTATGAGAGTGGAGGATTAGAAAATGGATTCCCGCCTGCGTAAAGAAGATGGTGGGTTGAGAACCCACCCTACGGGAATGACAGCCGGGTGCGGGTGGGCATCGGGGCGGTGGGATTCAGGAGGGGGTGGGGCGTTTTTGGAAGAGGAGGTGGAGGGCGCGGGTGAGGACGGAGGCGACGACGATGGTGCCGCCGAGGATGGCCCAGCGGCCGGGGGTTTCGCCCACGCAGAGGAAGACCCAGCAGGGATTGAGGACCGGTTCGATAATGGGGATCATGATGCTGTCGATGGCGGTGGTTCTCCGGATGGCGATGGAATAGAGGACGTGGGAGAGGCCCAGTTGGAAGAGTCCCATGAGGAGCAGGAAGGTCCAACTGCCGGGGGCCGGCTGGGAGCGGACCATAAAGGGCAGGCAGACCAGGGCGGTGAGGATGTTGCCCAGGAAGATCGAGCCGAGGGGGTAGCTGGTTTTCTGCTTGCGCATGAGGAGGACGAAACCGGCGAAGAACATGCCGCTCAGAAGGGCGAAGAGGTTGCCCCAGAGGCTGGCAAAGGAAAGCTTGTCCAGGAAAAATACGCCGATGCCGAGGATGGTGATGGCGATGGTGCAGACATCGAAGCGGGTAATCTTTTCGTCGAGGAGCAGGCGGCTGAGGATGGCCACATAGACGGGGGCGGTGTATTGGAGGAGGATGGCGTTGGCGGCGGTGGTTAGTTTGGTGGAGACGACGAAGAGGATGACCGCGCCGGCGTAGCAGACGGCGCCGCCGAGCTGGGCGAGCGAGAGATTCAGATGGGGGCGGCGCAGGAGGATCAGGATGACCGGCAGGGCGATGAGGCTGCGGGTGCCGGCGATGGCCATAGGATTCCAGGAAATCTTTTTGATGAGCACGCCGCCAAAACTCCAGAGCAGGGCGGCGGCAAGCAGCAGGGCAATCGCCTGGAATCGCTGCATTTTTTCGGTAGTCATAGGCGGAGATTATAGCATTCCCGGCCTGGGCGGCAAGAGGCAATTATTGCGAATGCCAAGACTTGCCAATTGAAATTATCAGGATATAATCAGGTATGTAGTTTGTTGAACAGGAGTCCGGTCTTTTTATGGCAGTTTTGTCAAGAGCAGAAAGGAGTATTCAATGAGTGGTCTATCTGCAAAAATACAGGAATGGCTGGCGCAATATGGATTCAATATTCTGGCGGCGGTGATTATTCTGGTCGTCGGGTTTTGGGTGGCAAAATGGGTGCGAAAAATCATTAACAAAATTCTGGGCATGAAAAAAGTGGACCCGATGATTGTTTCGTTTGTGGGCCACGTTGCCTATGTCGGTTTATTGGTATTCATAACTGTCGCCGCATTGGATAAACTTGGTTTTAGAACCACTTCATTTGTAGCAGTGGTCGGAGCGGCGGGGCTGGCGATCGGTTTTGCCCTGCAGGGCTCGCTATCCAATTTTGCGGCCGGCTTTTTGATTATCATATTCCGGCCTTTCAAGACGGGAGATTATGTGGAAGGGGCGGGGACGGCCGGGATTGTCCAGGAAATCCAGACGTTCACGACAGTGCTGGTAACGCCGGATAACAAGAAGGTTATCGTTCCCAACGCCAAGATGATGGGGGATAATATCACCAATTATTCGGCCCTGGAAACACGGCAGGTGGAGATCGTGGTGGGAGTCGATTATTCGGATGATCTGGACCAGGTAAAAAGCGTGCTGGGGGATTTGACGAAAAGCGATGCGCGGATCTTAGCGGAGCCGGCGGCGACGGTGGCGGTAAAAGAGCTGGCGGACAGCAGCGTGGATTTTGTTGTCCGGGTTTGGGTGAAAACGGCGGATTACTGGGGTGTCTATTTTGATATGAACGAAGCCATCAAGAAGCGGTTTGATGCCGAGAAGATTTCCATCCCGTTCCCGCAGTATGAAGTGCATATGCACCAGGCGCAATAAGCGGGCCGGCTATTTTATAGGTTTAGTTTACTCCCTGTTGTCTATTAAGGAATATCGGGAAGAGTTTTAGCGGCGTCTGGTTTTGGAACTTTTAGGTTTGAAATGGAGTGATTGCTTGAGTTCCTCCATCGTTTGAAAGACGATGGGACAGGTGAAGGTTCGATCGATCATGCCGATGGTTCTGGAGCTGAAGTCCGGCTGGTGGAGGTAGGGGTAATCGCGGCAATTCTGCGGGCGGTCCTCATATACGGAGCAGCGGCTGTCCTGCAGGAAGGGGCAAGGTAGATCTTTAATTTTCCAGGCAGATTCTCCCTTTACCTCTTGGAACACAAGGTATTTTTCCTGAAGTTGTTTTGGTGAGAGGCCCAGTCTTTTCGCCAGGCGCTGCTGATCCCCAGGGGAGAGGATAGGATTTACCTGCTGACAGCAGCGACTGCAACGGGTACAGTCGGTAGCGGAGGTAATCCGGTCGCCGATTTGATAGACCAAGTTATCGAGTTTCTTGTCAGAAAAAGGCAAGTGAAATTTCAAAAACTGACGAAAGTCCCAATTTTCATCTTCTCTGTCTGTTGCCAGTTTTTCCAGATTTTCATAGTGAATACCCATAGCGGCAGTCCTGTAAGTTGAAGAATGCACATATTATGAAATTATTATAGTAAATCCAGAGGAAAATGCAATAGGGTGATGGGAGATACAGACTGTGTGATATCCTAGAAGAACACCTCCCCGCTTTTGGCGGGAAGGTGCCACCCCAGCCATTCGTTTGGTTGGGAATTTCGTGCTTGTATGGAGTTGGTAATTGGGGTAAAATAATAGTTTTTGGTAGATTATAGGAAGATGAACAGGAAATATATCGTAAGGACGATGATATAGCAATGGAAAAGACGGAGCTGTTAGGGAGTTTGACGGAGAGTCAGCGGGCGGCGGTGGTGCACCGGGAGGGGCCGATGCTGGTGCTGGCGGGGCCGGGCAGCGGAAAGACGCGGGTGATCACGCACCGGGTGGCGTATCTGATTCAGCAGGGAGTGCGGCCGTATCATATTCTGGCGATTACGTTTACCAATAAGGCGGCGGAGGAGATGCGGCAGCGGGTGGTCGCTTTGCAGATGGAGCGGGGCAGCACGATCTGCACGTTTCACAGTCTGGCGGCGCGGCTGCTGCGGGAGTTTTCGGAGCGGGCGGGGCTGGCGAAGAATTACAGCATTTACGATACGTCGGATCAGAAGGCGGCGATGCGGAATGCGCTGAAGGCGTGCGAGCTGGACGCGAAGAATTTTCCGCCGGGGAAGATGCTGGCGGCGATCAGTATCCTGAAAAACAATCTGCAGGGGCCGGAGCAGATGCGGGAGAAGGAGCTGGGGTATTATGACAAGGCGCTGGCCAGGGTGTATGAGGCGTATCAGAAAGAGCTGGCGGTGAACGCGGCGCTGGATTTTGACGATTTGCTGATGAAGTTTGCGCTGCTGCTGCGGGATGATGTGGAGCTGCGGGACCGGCTGAACGAGAGGTATCAGTATGTGCTGGTGGATGAGTATCAGGATACCAATCAGTGCCAGTATCAAATTGCCCGGGGGCTGTCGCTGAAT
Source organism: uncultured Pirellulales bacterium (assembly GCA_964580995.1). Taxonomy (GTDB): domain Bacteria; phylum Planctomycetota; class Phycisphaerae; order Sedimentisphaerales; family SM23-30; genus JAKJEP01. Next base: position 12,908 of record CAZOMV010000096.1, on the reverse strand, counting down.
CATGGCAATCTGTTTGTGACGGGGGATCCGGATCAGTCGATCTATGGGTGGCGCGGGGCGGATATTGGGAATATTCTGGCGTTTGAGAAGGATTATCCGGGGGCGCAGGTGGTGCGGCTGGAGGAGAACTTCCGCAGCACGCCGGAGGTGCTGTTTCTGGCGGACCAGGTGATCCGGCAGAACACGCTGCGGAAGGAGAAGCGGCTGTTCACGGCCAAGGCGCCGGGTTCGCTGCCGGAATTGTACGAGTATCCGGATGAGTATCAGGAAACCAGGGGCATTATGCAGTGGATCGAGCAATTGCATACGGAGGGGTATGAATACCGGCAGATGGCGATTTTCTATCGGATCAACTCGATGAGCCGGGTGCTGGAGGAGGCGTTCCGGCGCAGTGCGATTCCGTATCAGATTGTGCACGGGCTGGAGTTTTTTCAGCGGGCGGAGATCAAGGATTTGCTGGCGTACCTGCGGTTCCTGGTGAATCCGTCGGACCAGATTTCGCTGAAGCGGATCATCAATCAGCCGACGCGGGGGATCGGGCAAACGTCTATCAACCGGCTCTTTGATTATTGCTCGAGCAGCGGGAAGGATATCGGGCAGGTTCTTTGCGACGTCGAGGCGGTGAGTACGCTGCCGGCGGCGGCGAAGGTAAAGATCCGGAAATTCGCGGAGCTGATCGACTCACTGCGGAAGATGCTGGAGGAGCCGGTACAGGCCATCCTGGAAGCGGTTTACGAAAAGACCGGGCTGGCGGAGGCGCTGGCGGCAGAAAATTCGGAGGAGAAAACCGCCAATGTGGATGAACTGATTAATTCGGCGGCGGAGTATGACCGGGAAACGGAAAGCCCCTCGCTGGCGGATTATTTGCAGCGGATCGCGCTGATCAGCGATGCGGACAGCTACGATGAGCAGGCGGGGGCGGTTTCGGTGATGACGCTGCATGCGGCGAAGGGGTTGGAGTTTCCGGCGGTGGCAATTATCGGAGTGGAGGACGGGCTGATCCCGCATGTACGGAGTATCGATAATGACCGTGAGATCGAAGAAGAGCGCCGGCTGCTGTTTGTGGGGATCACGCGGGCGCAGCAGAAGCTGACGCTGAGTTTTGCCCGCAACCGGACGATGCACGGGACGCCGCTGGCGACGATCCGGTCGCAGTTTTTGCGCGGGCTGAAGGGCATGGAATACCGATCCGATCGCAGCGACGTTTTTGGTGAGGACCGGGATGAGGAGCAGGAGGAGGCACAAGAACCCCACTATGAGGAGGAGGATAACAGCGAATTTGACCATTTCCAGCTCGGGCAGTTGGTGCGGCATCCGAAATTCGGGCTGGGCAGAATCAAGGACATTCAACCCAACGGGGAGGACACCAAGGTCGTTGTTCAATTTAACACCGGCAGCCAGAAGACGCTGTTTCTCAAATACGCCAATCTGGAAAGTCTGGATTTTTGATGCGCAGATTTTCAGACAAGGATATCTCTGCTACCGGTTCGTTCTACTGGGCGGCGGGCGAACGCAGTCAGTCCATTTTGATCTGGACCACGCGACCGCGGGTCATGCGTTTGACCGAGAGGCGGAGTTCCGGCTGGTTCTGGATATTTTTTTCGAAGTCCGCCACGGTGGAGACCGGCTGATCGTTCACGTGGGTAATAATTTCGTAGGGTTTGATGCCCGCAACGGAGGCTTTTTCACCGGTTTCGATTTTGGAGACGATGAGGCTGGGGTCGGCGGGGGTAAGCTGGAAATAATGGCGGACTTCATAGGTCAAATCCCGCAGGGTCAGGCCGAGGGCATCGGATTTATAGCGCGGGGCGGAATCATAATAGGCGGGGCTTTCCACCACCTGGAACTCTTTGGCCAGCGGCTGGCCGGCATGGAAGAACTCGGCGGTGAATTTTTTGCCAAAGCCGATGTCGGTCAGGGCGCGGGTGAAGGAATTCAGGGCCGGGGGCCAGGGTTGGGGAATCTGGTCGAAATACTGTTCGGGGATCTGGTCCAACTGGTCCCAGGGGAAGGGTTCCTCGCTGAAGTAGGATTCCTCGACCTTGACATCGAGCGGCTTGGGCAGTCCCTCGACATGGAGGCGGACCAGGACAAATCCGGCTTCGATGCCGGCCAGGGCGGCGGGGGAATCGGGATAGACATAGGAGACCAGGGCGCCGGTCTCACCGTCATGGGTCAGCTCGCTGACCTGATTGGCGCGGGCCAGTTCCGTATTCAGGGCCTGCAACTCGATCCCCAGCCAGGCCAGGCGGTTCTCCTCCTGCTCAGTTAGGGGGACATTGCTGGGGTCAATCGATTGAGCCAGATGGTCCAAATCCTGCTTCACATAGTTGAGCGCAGTCAGGACGGGATCCGGAGTATTGTAGCTCTCCTGTTCCGAGACTTTCTCCCGCCGGACGAGGGGGGCGGCCAGCAGATTTCCCTGGCGGTCGAAAAAGAAAAGGTTTTGTTCTTCGCCGGGTATTTCGGGGTAGAGGTGCTGTTTCCAGCCGATGGTGAAAGAGGGGATGCGCTGGTGCTGGTAGTAGCCCAGGCGTTTTTCGCCCTGAATGATGATTTCGGCTGTCAAGAGCAGTTGATGGTGGTATTCGAGGATATTCCCTTCGGGCCATTTCAGGAAGGAAGCGAAGGGGGTGTCGGTTTCGGCGATCAGACAGCCGTAGTCGGCGAGGGTGGCCTGGAACCGGGCGGGGACTGCTTCACCGGCGGCGGTATGGACGGTGATTTTTTCCAGACGGGCGGTGACCGGGGATTTGAGGTTGGCGATCACCAGGACGGTTTTTTCGCCGCACACAATACCCACCACGTTCCGTTCGGTACTGCCTTCCTCCTCCTCGTCATCCATGCTCATTCGCGACATCATGCTTTTGGCCTGGGGGCTGCGAAAGTTCAGAGTGACGCGGACCAGACCGTTATCGGCCTGCTGCTGGACCAGGGCCAGGGCCTGGGCCATTTCTTCGACGGAGATTTTCGGCCAGTCCAGCGGGCTGCCTTTCCAGGAATCATCGAGCGGCAGTTCCTCCGACATGCTCATGCCGAGCGGTGCGCCGTTTTTGTCGGTAATCAGGCAATGGCTGGGGACGGCGGAATAAGGGGGAATCCATTCGGGACTGGTCACTTTGATCGAGAGGGGCTGAATGATCCTGGCCCATTGGCCATTGAGCCGGCTGAAGGTAACGGCAAAGAGGGAATCGTCCGCCGCCGGCTGGAATTGCAGCGGCTGGGCGCTCGGGAGATTTTCGGCTGATTCGAGAATCAGGGCTTTCTGCCGGGCGGCATAGAAAACCGGCCGGGCCGATACGGTCTGGTTATTCAAACGGATGAGGATGTCTTTGATGAAGCGGGGGTGAATCATGGGATCGGGAATGAGTACCCGATTGGCGGCGAGCACGAACCCCCCCACCTCCAGCGGGCGCTGCTCGTTTACCAGTTCTTCGCCGCGGCTATCGCCATGAAATTGCCCGCAGTTGGGGCAGCGCTCCTGCCAGCCCAGGGCGGCGGGCGGCTGGCCTTTGTCGAATTGCAGATAATATTCGACCTGGACCAGGGAAGGGGCCAGCTTATCGAGAATGCCCTGCTGCTGGGCGGGGGTAACCGCAGAATCCGCCAGGGCCGTCGTGGAAAGCAAACTCAACAGCAACATACTATACATTACTCGTGCCATATTCAAACTCCCTTCTATTCTTATTGTTTTTCGTAATCGCGGCTGAAATCCAAAACGATCTGCCGCATCTGTCCGTTGCGCAGCACCGATAAAAGAGTCCGATGATTGTTTTGCAGGTTATCCAGCAGCTTTTGGTGGATAGTTTTTACTTCTTCGAGGGTAGTCACGTTCTGGCCGTCGATGGCCAGGAGGATATCCTGGTTGCGCAGGCCGGCGTTGGAGGCGTTGCCGGGATACTTGACGCCCAAAATGAACACGCCCTGGTTCCGGTAAAAATAGAGGTCGGGGTTGCCAAACTGATTGATGGCCTTGATGGTGAAGTCCCAGCGGGGGCAATCCAGTTCCTCGCCTTCGACTTTGCCCTTTTCCCGGGGTGTTAGCTGGACGGTGAGGGTCTGGCCATTGCGGAGCAGTTCGATGGGGACCGGCTGGGATTTGGGCAGAAGGCCCAGTTGCAGCCGAATCGCGGGAAGCTGCTCTTCGGTCAGAGCGGTGGCGGGGAGATTGTTGATTTTCAGAATGCGGTCATGGGGCAGGATGCCCGCCTGGCGGGCGGGACAATCGGGATCGGTTTCGGATACGATGACGCCTTCGGTGCCGTCGAAATAGATATTGCGGTCGAAATCCTTGAGAGGCTGGAGCTGCAAACCGGTCCAGCTCCAGTTCACTTTGTTATAGGTGCGAATCTGGGAGATGATATGCCCGATGGTTTCGGAAGGGATGGCAAAGCCGATGTCGCCGCCCTGCATGACCCCGATGGTATTGATGCCTATCACTTCGCCCTGGGTATTGACCAGAGGCCCGCCGCTGTTACCGGGGCTGATGGAGGCGTCGGTCTGAAGCCAGAGGCTGTATTCGCTCTGGTCCGGCAGGAACCGGCGGGTGCAGGAAACGATGCCGATGGAAACCGATCGGCTCATGCCCCAGGGGGCGCCCATCGCCATGACAAAATCGCCTTCTTTCAGGATGGAGGAATCGCCCAGGCGGGCATAAGGCAGGGTGGGGGCGGAGTCTTCCCGATCGAGCTGCACCAGGGCCAAATCGGTATCCTTGTCGATACCAACGACCTGCGCGGTCATGGCCTGACCATCAAACAGAAGGCAACGAATCTCCTCCGCCTTGTCCACCACATGCCAATTGGTCAGCAATTCACCCGTGGACGAGATCAGAACTCCGCTGCCGGCCACTTCTTCGGCCGATTTTTTGCCTTCTTCGTGGGTTTGTTTGACGCATTTGATAAAAACGACGGTGGGAAAAACCTTGTCCTTGGCCTGGGCCACCAGGGAGGGGAAATCCAAGGCCCGGGCGGCCGCCGAACCGGCGGACGGCTCATCGGCGGCGGAACAGCAAGTCACCAGTAACAACAAAAACCATCCGGAAGCCAGTTGTTTCATAGCCATCATCCCATATACGAACCAAGCCATTTGCTCTTTCAGGAAACCACAAAACAAAACGTGGTTTTTCCCGAAAATCGACCTTCATAGTTATTATTTTAGTTTTTTTGCGGGAGGATGCAACCAGAAAAATAAATTTCTTAATCCGAAGCGTAAAAACCAATTCGGACGCCTGCGTCAAAGGCACATCGTTCCCTTGTTATCGGGGCGCCGGTGCTGCGTTATAGGGCTGGTAGTTCTGAGCGATGGGCATGCGGCGGCCGAAGCCGAAGGCGCGGCTGGTGACTTTGAGGCCGGGGGCGGCCTGGCGGCGCTTGTATTCGCTGCGGTCCACCAGGCGGATGACGCGGGCCGTCACCTGCGGGTCAAAACCGGCGGCGGCGATTTCGTCGAGGGACTTTTCCTGCTCGATATAAAGCTGGAGGATGGCATCGAGGATTTCGTAGGGAGGCAGGGAATCCTGATCGGTCTGGTTGGGGCGCAGTTCGGCGGAGGGCGGTTTGGTGATGGAGCCGGCGGGAATCCGTTCTTTCGGGCGGTTGATCAGGCGGGCCAGTTCATAGACCATGACTTTGGGGACATCACTGATGACCGCCAGGCCGCCGGCCATATCGCCGTACATGGTGCAGTAGCCGACCGCCACTTCGCTTTTATTGCCGGTGGTGAGCAGCAGGTGGCCGAATTTATTGCTGAGGGCCATGAGGATGTTGCCCCGCAGGCGGGCCTGAATATTTTCCTCGGTACTATCGGGAGCACGGCCGGCGAAATGCGGGGTGAGCAGTTTTTCCATCGAATCATGAATATCCCCGATGGGGATGATTTTAAACTCGATCCCCAGATTTTCCGCCAGGGCCTGGGCATCGTCGAGGCTGCCCTGGCTGGAGTAGCGGCTAGGCATGGCTACGCCCAGGACTTTGTCCTTTCCCAGGGCGTCCGCGGCAATCGCGGCGGTGACGGCGGAATCGATGCCGCCGGAAAGGCCGAGGAGCACGCTGTGAAAACCGCACTTTTGCACATAATCGCGCAGGCCCAGCACTAGGGCCTGATAGACGGAGGCAACACCCTCCCGAATATTTTCCTGCCGTGCCGATTCCGTTCGGGCCAGGTCGAAAATCAGCAAATCCTCCTCGAAGTCCTTTGCCTGCGCTACCCGGTTACCGTGGGCATCAAAGATGCAGCTAGCGCCATCAAAGACCAGTTCGTCGTTGCCGCCGACCTGATTGACATAGATCATGGGCAGTTGGTATTTGCGGCATTCGCTGGCGAAAAGGACGCAGCGAAAGAGGTGCTTGTCCATTACGAAGGGGGAGGCCGACATATTGACCACCCAATCGACGCCGCCGGCGGCCAGTTCGGCCAGCGGTCTGATATCGTAGAGCGGACGGGCGGCGGTCTCGTTCTGCTGCCAGATATCCTCGCAGATGGTCAGGCCGATTTTATGCCCCTTGAATTCGATTACCTGCTGGGAGCGGGCCGGCTCGAAATACCGGCTCTCATCGAACACATCGTAGGTCGGCAGCAGTTTCTTGTAATAGCGGGCGGCAATTTGACCGCCGCTGAGCAGGGCCGCCGCATTATGCAGCGAACGGCCGGTCGGCCCTTCATGCCGGCAGACATAGCCGACCAGGGCGGCGCAGGCAGTGCACTCTTGTGCCAGGTCTTCCAGAGCGGCCAGATTGTCGTCAATAAAACGGGGTTTGAGCAGCAGGTCTTTAGGGGGATAGCCGATCAGCGACAGTTCGCTAAATACCACCAACTCTGCGCCCTGGGTTTGCGCTTGCTGAATATAGCCCCTGATTCTGCCGCTGTTGCCGCGAATGTCACCCACCGTCGGATTAAACTGGGCCAGTGCGATTTTCATGGATTGTTCTGAATCAGCGGATCGACCTGCCGGACCAGGTCCTTGACATGCTCAATCGAGACCCCCAGCAGTGCCTTCTCCTGCGGGTTCAGCCGCAGCTCCATCACCTTCTCCACCCCGCCGCTGCCCAGGACCACCGGCACACCGACAAAATAGCCGCCGATGCCGTATTCTTTATCGCAATAGGCGCAGCAGGGAATGACGCGGCGCTGATCCTTGAGAATGGCCTCGGTCATTTCGACGGCGGCGGCGGAGGGGGCATAATAGGCGGAGCCGGTCTTGAGCAGATTGACGATTTCGATGCCGCCTTTGCGGGCGCGATCGACAATGGCGTCCAAGGTTTTTGAATCGAGCAGTTCGGTTATGGGGATCCCCGCCACCGTGGTATAACGCGGCAGGGGCACCATGTCATCGCCGTGGCCGCCCATCAGCATCGCGGTCACGTCCTTGACCGAGACGTGCAGGGCTTCGGCGATGAAGCTGCGATAGCGGGCGGAGTCCAGGCCGCCGGCCATGCCCATGACCCGATTTTTCGGGAAACCGGTTACTTTCGCCGCGACATAGGTCATGGCATCCAGCGGATTGCTCACGACAATCAGGAAGGCATGGGGGCTTTTCGCCGCCACGGAACGGGATACCTGGGATACGATCTCGGTATTTTTCTTCAGCAGGTCGTCCCGGCTCATACCCGGCTTGCGGGCCAGGCCGGAGGTGATAATCACCACATCGCTGCCGGCGGTATCGGCGTAATCGCAAGTCCCGGTCAGTTTTCCGTCAAAGCCGCCCACCGGCGAGGCTTCAAACAAATCCAGGGCCTTGCCGGCGGCCAGGCCGTCCACGATGTCGAGCATGACGATATCGCCCAGTTCTTTTTCCGCCAGCCAGTGAGCACAGGTGGCGCCCACATTGCCGGCCCCAATAATTGAAATCTTCTTGCGTGCCAAAGGGTATTCCTTATTTATGGGATTTGGTTATTCGCTTCTATTTTTTCTGCAACCTGGCAGGCTGCTATCTAAACCGCGTGGGCAACAAGTTGCCCGCCCTACTCGAATTAAAACCGGACGCCGATGCCGACACTGATTTCCTGCCGGTACATATTGTTTTTTAAATCGGAGCCGGTATCGAAGATTTGATGCCAGCGATAATCGAACCGCAGGACCAGATTGCCGTCTTCGGTCAGCAAAAACTTAATACCGCCGCCGGCATTCACTTCCAGCAAACTCTCGTTATCCGCACCATAATCACTGTCAAATAACATATAGCCGGGGCCGGCGGTGAAGAAGGGTTTGATTCGGCCTTCCGCCAGATTATCGCCGGTTGGGTACCACAAACCATTCAACTCGAGCAGGAATGCTTCGGAATCTTCCGCCTCGGGCAGATCGGCGGCTGGGTCCGCATCCAGATCCATATCGGCAAAGACACCGGCGGTGGTCAATTCCAGCCCCAGATATTCCTCATCCGCTCCCAAACGGACCCCCAGCAGATACCCGCCATCGGTTTTGGCACGAACCTTCTCGCCATCCACCCGGGTATCCAGAAACGTACCACCCGTAAAATAGCCGCTGACAAAACTCGCCTCATAGCTCCGATCCCCCTCCAGAGTTATCGGTTCCTGCCCCCACGCCTGAAGCTGAATTGCCAATGAGAACAACAAAACGATAACCAGTTTATTTTTCCTGAACATACATCAACTCCCTTACAAAAGATTTATAAATATTCAATCGTGCCTAGCATAATAAAGAGTAGTATGTGAATAGGAAAGAAAAAAATATGCCGGCTAAGGATACCTTTGTGTGGGCAATGACATGCTCAACGATATCTGGGCTGCCGGTCGGCAGGGTATGCGAACCGTCTTTTTTGCCGGCGACCCAAGCCAGTCACTTTTACGCCGGGACGAGGTCCGCTGTCAGAATCTTAAGCCCGATGCAGTCATTACCCAATTGACCCACCTGTCCGAATGGTTGATTCATTAACCGCAAGCTTACCCCCCAATTCCCAATCTTTTATATCTTTAGTAATAACAAAGAATTAGAAATTATCTGCTAACGCTCTGACGTATGGTTCGGTTCAGATTTGAACTGCTCCGGCTTCGATTCGAGCTGGTGCTATCACCTCCGCGATCCCCGGAGCGATTATTCGATCTCCCGCTGAGGCCCCGATTACTGCCGCCGTTTCCTCCGGCATCATTGAAATAGGAATCATCGTACCGGCTGGGGCGGCTCAATAAATCGGCCACATAGTAAACTTTGACTTCCTGTCTCACTTGAATATTCTCCTGGAGCCGGATTTCCAGGACGTTGCGATCCACCTGATAGCCTAACATAACGCTATTACCGCCAGAAAGATAGTTTACAATCGAGGAGACGATCTGTTCAGCTACAACATTATGCAGGCTGACGGTAATTTCATCTTCCGGGGTATAGCCAGCCCATTTCAGTTCGGGCCAATATACCATAATGTTGATTTTTAACTGCTCGCGTAAATCCAGAATCACATCGCGCAGCGGCATTTTTTCATAATCCACGGATATGCGGGTGTTTTCGATAACTTCCAGGGCGGACTTCACGGGAACCGGGGTGGCAGGGGCTGCGGTTTTTTTCTTTACCGGATTTGCCACAGCGGGTTGGACAGGCTGGGAGGATTCCTTAACTTCCCTGGTTGGCGAAGTTACGGTCTCTGTTTTTTGATCTTTGGCGACAACGGCCTCTGTTTTATCCTTTTCCACAGCGAGGGTCTGTCCGATATTTGCCACCAAGATTAGCAAACTAGCCGCTACACAGTACGTTATGATTTGCCGCATTTTTTCGGCCTCCGATATTACCCGATCCGTATTGGAACATAACAATCGGTAATACAAATATTTAGCACACTCGCTCTTGTAAGGGCCAAGCTGGACATCCTGACTCTAAATTATAACCCCAAAGCCGGCAGATTGCAAATTTAACCTCGGCTGGATGGTACATTTCCGTAAAAATCTATTGCTTATGGAGATAAATGCTGGTAATAAGGGTGTAATGTCCTCGTAGCTCAATGGATAGAGCGTTGGCCTCCGGAGCCAAAGGTTAGAGGTTCGAGTCCTCTCGGGGACGTTGGTTTTTCGAGTAAAATCGGCGTTTTTGGCGAGATATCTGGGTTTTTTGTTTTTCCCGCTTTTGTAATGTTCTGCAAAGAACTGCTATGTTTTGGCGGTAAAATGGCGGAGTAAATGGCAGTAAGATTTACAGAAGAAATTTTCTATGTATTTACCTGTTATACTTTTAATTACCTTCAAGGCAACCAAAAGGCTTTAGCCCAAGTTCTATAGTTGGATGTAAATTAGTAAATTCAACCTACTTTACTTCATTCTCACAAAGATCACGTCAAAGTTTTGCTTGATGACAGCCTGGTAATAAACTCCCTGCAACAGATCGTTTTGGGGCTCGTAGGTCAAATGGTACGTGGAACCAGGATAGTTCACATCGCGCAGCTCGATAAACATCTTAATTGTCGCTGCCTCGCGCGTGGCCTGCGCCTGGGCAACATGGATGGGATCGGGATTCAAGTAGGCGGCATCCATCTTACCGCTGCTATCCACATTCTTCACCTGAATAATGTAGCCGCCATCGGGGCGCTGCCAACGGCCGTTCAGTTTCTGAAATTCAACGCTAGTAGTGGTCGATGTGTTGGCCCGATCGGGTTGTTCTACCGCTTCAAACGCAAATACTCGCTGCCAATCGTTCTTCATGCTGATGGCCGTCCAGCCGTTCTTTTTCGCCTCGGCCATGAGCGCATCGCTGAATGTACCGATCTTCGATTCCGCGCCATAGGCCCACTCACGCTGGGCGTCGTCGTGATACACCAGCATCATCAACCGCGCGCCGCTACCGGCTTGCGTCCACTCCAGCATTTGCCGGTCACCATCGGAGTTGCCGAACGCGGCAATAGGCCGGCGGCCGATGTGCATCTGGATACCGACGGGCTTGCCGGGGCCATCATCCACGAAGTTTATTTCGGGCAGGCGGATAAGTACGGGCTGGCTTTCGCGCAGCTCGAATTTCGTTTTGATGCTGCTGCCGATGACCTGTTCGGGAGGGATACCGTAGATCCGTTCCGACCACGGGCGCATGAACTCAATCCCGCCGCCGGAGACGATGAAGGTCTTGAACCCGTTGGCACGCAGGTATACGAGCAGTTCGAGCATTGGCTGATAGACCATCTCGGTGAACAGCCGCCCCGTTTTCGGATGTTTCGCGGTGGTGATCCAATCGTTCACAAGTTTCTCGAATTCCTCCGTCATCATGCCCGCATGCGTAGCCATTGCCAATTGGCCGAGGGCACGCTCCCCGCCTGAGAGGGCGGTTTTCACATCCCCTTTGAGCAGCGCAGCGAACGGCTCCTGGTTTTTCCATTCCGGATGCTGCGGCGCGAGTACTTTCACACGGTCCAGCATGAACAGAAACTGGAAATACATTGGCTGCTCGGTCCAGAGCGTACCATCATTGTCGAATACCGCAATGCGTTCCGCTAGCGGCACGAAATCCGGCGAGTTTTCCTTCGTTACCTTCGCCACAAATTCGATAATGGATTGTTTGGCTTTGCCGTCGTTCCAAGAAGGCAGGAGGTCAACAGCACTAACGGTTAATGGTATTGCCAGAACACATAGCCCGGCGAGAATTTTTGTTTTCATTGTCTTCATCCTTTCTTTGAATTGTTTTTATCCGCTAGCACCATCCCATCCCCGGCCGCACCTGATGCGACCGGGGATAACGAAAGAGAATCCTAATTATCGTCCCCCTGCGGACTGCTGCAGCGTTTCCAAGGCCTGATCAATACCAAAGCTCGCCGGTTTCTGACGGGGCGGAAACGCCTTAAAGGTTTCAATAAAATTTACAATGTAGGTCTGGGCCGGAACTGCGAAAAACAGGTGGTCCAGTACCCAATCATAATAAGTGTTAGACGTAATGTCCGCTCGCTCATAGGGATCGGCGTGTAAATCAAACATCTTAGCCCCACGCAAATGCGTGAACGGTTCGAGCCATGTCTGCAAGGTGCCTGGGCAACGCTGTTCCGTGAACACGAATTTATAATTTTCATAACGCAAATTGAGCAGGTCACAGTCGTCGCTGAAGTACAGAAATTCACGTCGCGGGCTCTTCGGTTCCTGGCCGGTGAGGTATGGCAGGAGGTTGTAGCCGTCGAGGTGGACCTTGTAGGTCATTTCACCCACCGTGTATCCCTTGAGCAATTTCTGTTTTACATCGGGGTCACCGGCGGCTGCCACCAATGTCGGCAGCCAATCCAGGCCGCTGACGATTTCGTTCGATACCGAATCTGGTTTTATATGTCCGGGCCAGCGAATGAAACAGGGCGCGCGAAACGCCCCCTCCCAGTTGGTGTTCTTCTCGCTCCGAAACGGCGTTGTCGCCGCATCCGGCCAGCTATTCGCATGGGGACCGTTGTCGGTCGTATAGATAACAATCGTGTTGTCTGCAATGCTCAGGTCATCAAGTACCTTGAGTAAAGAACCAACAGTGGCGTCATGCTCGACCATACCGTCGGCGTATTCGGTGAGGGCTGTGGCGCCTTTGGGGCTGCGGTGCTCCGCCCGCACGTGGGTACGGCAGTGCATTCGCGTGCTGTTGTACCAGCAGAAAAATGGCTTGCCGGCCGTATCCTGGCGTTTTATGAAATCAATCGCGGCGGCTGAGGTCTCATCGTCAATCGTCTCCATCCGCTTACGAGTCAGCGGTCCTGTATCTTCGATGGTTTGCTTGCCTACCTTACCAAAACGAGGATCCATGGTCGGATCGTCCTTATCCGTAGCTTTGCACCGCAGCACCCCTCTGGGACCAAATATCTGGCGAAACTTCGGGTCCTGGGGATAGTTGTAAAGCTCTGGCTCCTCTTCCGCGTTGAGATGGTAGAGATTGCCGAAGAATTCGTCGAAGCCGTGTACCGTCGGCAGATACTCGTTTCTGTCGCCGAGGTGATTTTTACCAAACTGGCCGGT
>CAZOMV010000095.1:0-22454 GCA_964580995.1 uncultured Pirellulales bacterium | reverse complement strand
GAATGCGGTCGATCATACTCCTATTATCGGACCAAAGGCACAAAAAGTATCAGTTTCTTTACGATTCCTAAATGGTGCCGGGAATCTTCTTGGGGGGTACCGGTTTCCTCTGGGCCGCCGGTTTATAAACTACCCCGATGGCAGAGACTCGTTGGCCTTCTGCCAGCCAGATCTCATTCTGGGTTTCCCAGAGGAGCAGGGAGTAGTCGTAGAGCCATTTTCGGGCCTGGTCCCAATAGGGTTGTAACTGGTCCGGATCGGGAAACAGCTGGTGGTATATTGCCAGGAAGGAATCTATACCTTTCTTATTGGCATCCTCTGTAATCTGGTCATACCGGTATTTCATATTTTTGCACATGGGCACAAATTTACCCCGGATCATCAGGTCGGTGGCATCCTCCAGGATCTGATACGGGATTTCACCGGCGAGACGATTCGTGCCAGTGTAATCACGCAGACAACGGTAGCCTCGCCATAGTTCACGGAGTTTGTTAACTACTCTTACCGGTAAACGACCTTCTGCTGCGGACACCTCGTAGAGAGGTTTTTCTTCTTCGTCTCCAGATGTGGGCCAATTGCTGGTTTGGCCGGCAGTGCGCCAGGCCGTTTGGGTCTTTTCCCGTAATAACGGGTGGGGCCTTCGGCCGTACCGGTGCATACCATGGGCCTGTTCCTGCACCATCCAGTCCACCAGGGCATGATAGGCTGCCCCCTGATAACCAAACAGCAGCGCCGCCGGTAAGGTCATACCCTGGTTCTGGGCATAGTCCCGGGCAAAGGCGATGGTAGACGGTGCACGTTTGCGTGTGAATCGTTCTAAGGTTTCCAGATAGCCTTCATTGACTAACTCCAGGGCCACTTCCTCTGCCATTTGAGGATGGCGAACCCGCCTTCGGATCCTGCGGATGGTGTAGTTTCGGTGGAATGTGTCAAATTTGCTAATACTTATAATAGAATTACTTATGATGTTGGCCAAAATGTGACAAACAGCTGTCAAGAGGCTTTTTGCAGGGCACTGTTGCCGGTAATTGTTGCAGGTCGAAAGGCTAGAATTCGCTCGTTCAATTACACATTCCCAACGATGTTCAGGAATTCCATTATCAGGAAATCCTCATAGAAGTCTATCAGAACATAGATGGTCATTAAAGCCGAAAAGTTAAAGGCTAAACCTCAACTTTATTCAATTTCCTGTATGAATTGATTTTGTTCTTTACACAAGTTGTATGGACTTTTTTGAGTAGGTAATTTTTACGTCATTTATGGAAGAATTTTTTGTTTCACATTTTGAGAATCCGATTCCGATGATGGGCTAGAAAATCTACTCAGCTGGACCAACATGTGTTTGATATCGAATATACCCCGAATTGCCACATAGACGGTTATGGTACAATACCACACCACGCATACCATCGTCAATAAGAACCAAAACCAATGGTTGCTCATCATACATCACCTGCCATTAAAAATCTATGTTATCCGTTTTTTAAATTTTTGGTTGTAAACGTGAAGGTCTCAGCAAAGATCCTACCACCATGGCTATGACTGTAAAAAAATACGTTGCCATACCTGGATAATAGGGGCCGATCCTTTTTATATAGTCTTTGGTGATCGGCAATTTTTCGGTTACCAGAAACAAACAGGGGATGAGGGCGCCGATGATGATGGCGCCAGCGGCTCCCCAGCTATTGGCCCGCTTCCAGTAACAACAGGCTACAAGAATGACGGAAATACTGGAGGTATAGATAGTACTGGTCAGGCTCAGATAGGTCCATAAATCGCTTTCCAGTTTGTACCATAGACCGTATATCAGCAGAAATACACCAATACACGCTACGATCATACGATTCCAAAGCAATCCTTTCTTCTCCGTCCAGGGCGTTTTTCGAAACGGGGCCAGAATATCATTGTAAATGACACTGCCCCACGTCAGCATATAGGAGGAATCCGTGGACATATCCGCTGCGATCAGGGCGGCTATTAGAATACCCATAAAACCGACCGGCACGAACGTGCTTAAAAAAACGGGCATTCCATACAGAGAAACCTGTTCTTGCATTTCCGGGGAAAGCGAAACCAGATGGTCCGGCGTAAGCATGGCCAAAGCCGCGATCCCCCAGATTCCCGGAATTAAAAACCGGCAAACAAAGAAAAAGGCGGTTCGGGTATATATTTTCCGACCGGTTGGCGTATCTTTTGCCGACAGAACCCGCGCGGTAATGGTCTGCCAGGTCAGCACGACCGAAAGATTCACCAGCGAGAAATATACCACATACTCCCATCCCATCTGGGGATTAAGAAAAGGATTAAATCCCGCGGCGCCATAATGGATCTCTACGCATGTAACCAACCGGGACCACCCGATACGAAAGAGGATGAGGCAAGTTACCACAATCAAACCGCCGCTCATTACTACAAATTGCAGGAAATCCGTTACCAGAACGGACAACATCCCCCCTAGGATGGTATAAATGGATACCACCGCCAGAAAAACCGTCATGGCAATTTCAAGGTATTTGATATCAAAACCTGACACCAACACCAAGAATTCTCCCCCGATACGGAGAAATAATCCCATAGTCAGCATCCCGCCCAGTACGATCACGACCCCCGTGGCCCAGCGAATACGGGGGCCGAATCGTTTTTCCAGCAACTCGGGAATCGTCATGACCCCGGAATCGCGTAGCGGCTTGATACAAAACCCCGTAATTCCCACGAAAAACATGGCCAGGGCCATGAGAATACCCGGCGTCGCACCGGCGAAACCGTATTGATAACCGCTCTGGGCGGTGTACATGCAGGTGATGATACCGAATTCAGTCGCCGCCAGCGAGGCGATGCCCAGATATACATTCATCTCGCGGCCGGCCACGATAAAGTGTTCCACTTTGCCGACGTATTTCCGCACCATAATGCCGGCGATCATGGTGGCCAGCAGATAACATCCCACAATGCTTCCATCGATCGGCCATGAAAAATTCGACATGCGTTCAACTCTCCCTATATTATTTCGTGCCAACCAAAACTAAATCCTTACCTGTAAAGTATTTCATAGTGAATATTTAAATCGTATTATACGGCTTGTGATGATTAAAGCAAGCAAAATATTGATTTAATTTTGTTTTTTTCTTGATATACTCAAAGATAAAAGGTAATAAATGATTATTTCAATCATTTGCCTTGCTATTGTGTTTTGATAGATTATTGATTATCCTTGACTGAAAAGAGTACCAAAATGAAACAATACCGGTATTTCGTGGCTATTTTAGTAATCATCCTTTCTGGACGGGCATTTTCTGAAAAACCGTCTCAGCCAAACACGAAAGCCTCTGTTACACCTATAGTTCCAACGATTCTTGGGAATATTCCTGAAACCATCAAAGACCTTTATAAAGAGTTTGAGAATCCCTCCCAGGCCTATCGGATTCAATTTCTGCTTCGGACCAATGACGAGGTTAACCCGGAGGAAATTGACTGGCAGGTTCATTCCATCCGGCAACAGGGCGGGGGAGGGGTATTTTCCTATTGCGAGCACATGCAGGAGGGATCGCCGGAAAGATTTCTGAGTGACTGGTGGTGGAAAGTGGTCCGGCATACCGCCTCCGCCTGTGCCAGGTATGACATGCTCTATTGGGCTTATGATGAGGAAGACTGGCCCAGCGGCACAGCCGGTGGCAAACTGCTGGCACAGCATCCGGATTTAGCCTGGAAGTATATCCGGCCGGCTGAGCATCAATACAAGGGCCCTGTAACGGTGGACATCCCGGTGGGAGATGAGCCTTTTCTGGCCGCGGTGGCTTTCCAGATGGATGGCAATACGCTCCGAATCGACTCTCTGACGGATTTATCAGAACAAGTTGCCAATCAACATCTTGTCTGGCAGGTTCCCGCGGGAAACTGGACGGTAGCTGTTTATACCGCGGCGACCGGAAAAATATTCTTCATAACCGGGAATGATTATCCCGATCTCATGAACCCTAAAACAGGGGAGGCGTTTGTTGATTTGGTTTACCGAGGGCATGACGAATTGGTAAAACAGATCCCGGATGCGAAGATGACCGGCTTTTTCACGGATGAACCGTCGATGAACTGGGCGAGTTATCCGGCCGGAGAGTTGTTTCCCTGGGTTCCGGCCATGCCCTATTCCCAGGATTTGCCGGAGGCGTTTCGCCGCAGATACGGGTATGAATGGCAGGTGAATCTGCCGCTGCTTTACCATGAGGCCGGACCGCGCACCATTCCGTTCCGCTGCCACCACTGGCAGACCTGTAACTATTTATATTCCGAAAACTACTTCGGCCAAATCTATCAATTCTGTGAGGAGCGGGGACTGATTGCCTCCGGACATGTCCATGTAGAGGAAAGCCTGATGGCCCATCTGACACTGCAGGGTGGTAACATGCTCAATCATTTCCGACAAATGCATATTCCCGGAATCGATTGGATTTGTCCGTTTGAAAATCCGTTGCCGGCTAATGTCCCAAAATACGCCACGTCGATTGCCCATCTGAAGGGCCGTCCGCGAACCTGGTGTGAATCGTTCGCCGCCAGTGGCTGGGGATTGAACTTTCAGCAGATACGCCGCATGGTGAACTGGGAACATATTAATGGGATCAATATGCAAATTCCCATTTGTTACAAGTATTCCCTACGGGGACCGAATCGTGCCAGGTTCTACAATCCCGGCATCAGCTATCAGCAGCCCTACTGGGATCATTTCCGCGGCTTTGCCGATTATGAGGCACGTCTGTGCGTGTTGACCGCCGGCGGCGGGCATATCGCCCAGATTGCCTTGGCCTATCCCAGCGTGGATATGTGGGCCCATTGCTGGGACCTTTCTGTTCTAGACGCACGCAGCGAAATTTATAATCGTCTGGGCGATGCATTACGGGAGGCAGGATACGATTACGATATCCTTGACGATGAGGCAATTCAGAAGGAAGCTCAGGTTGCAAATGGAGTGTTAACGACGGCCACGGAGCGGTTTCCCGTGTTACTCCTTCCTCCGATGGATGCGGTCAGCCGGGCCACCCTGGAGCAGGCGGTGGCTTTAGCCAAAGCGGAGGGAGTGGTTCTGATGGTCGGAGAGCTTCCCCGCCACTCATTGGAATCGGGTGCGGATGATCCGGAAGTTACCCGGCTCCTCCGCAACCTGCTCGGTGAAACGTGTTTGGAACAGGCGAAAAAAGGCACAAAATTCTGGACTGCTCATGCCGGTCTCAAAGCCGGATTCGCGCCGCGGGTTGAGGACGCTATCGAAATGCTCCACCAGGTAATGGTGCCCGATCTGTTGCTGGATACCAATCATAAGGGGTTGTGCGCCTATCATCGCCGGCTCGCAGACAGTGAGCTGTATCTCCTCCTCAATCGCCGCGATGAAACACGAACGGTTCGTTTCACTTTGTCAACTCAAGGTTATCCTGAGATATGGAATCCTGTGACCGGTAGTATCGAATTAGTACCTTTGGCAAATTACCAGGTTACGCCGAAAGGCATCAGCTTGAATCTCACCTTCGCTCCCGACGAAATTATCCCGCTCATCCTGCGTCCCAATCTACCTGACGGAATTACGCCTCCTGCGGAATCCAGGAAGATCGTTAAAACCATTCCCCTACCGGGTCCGTATCGATTCCGAATCGAATCAACCATGGCCCGGCCGCATGTAGTGTGGAATTTTGCGGAGGACCATTGGAAACTGGCAGCGGAATCGCCTATCACGCCAGCCTCCCAGCCGGCGGCTATCCCGGAAATTTTACCGGCCGGGGATTGGTGTAAGTTGGGACTGGAAAATTTCTCCGGCCTGGGACATTACGAAACCGAGATTGAAGTACCAGCTTTGACCGGTGAGAACAAAGCTATCCTGGATTTAGGCAAGGTCGCCGTCAGTGCGGAAGTCTTCATCAATGAGCAATCCGCCGGTGTGGTATTTTTTGATCCGTGGCAGATAGATATTACCCGGCTGCTCAAGCCGGGACCGAATCATCTGCGTATTGTTGTAGCCAATACCTTGGCTAACTACTACGGCCAGTTCGAGGAATTGTCCGTTGCTCCCCGGAGCAACGGCGGTGTAAAA
The DNA here is from genome assembly GCA_964580995.1 of uncultured Pirellulales bacterium. Lineage (GTDB taxonomy): Bacteria > Planctomycetota > Phycisphaerae > Sedimentisphaerales > SM23-30 > JAKJEP01. The sequence goes on along the minus strand of CAZOMV010000095.1, from coordinate 16,384 downwards.
CCGGAGAACAAGGTCAGCGGCCTGCTCGGCCCGGTGGTGCTTCACCTGATGAAATAACCAGAATCGGCATATCAATCGGTGTGAATGTACGAATAAGGACAGTTAAATTGCCTGGCCAGGGTCCTGAATTTTCTTTCCTGCCGGCCGAACACCAGGTTCAGGTGGTGCGTTCCGCCCAAATGGCTGTATTCATTCAGAATCGACCGGATATCCCGGGAAAACTTCAGCTTAAAATTGGGCCTGTCCATATCCCTCACCGCCGGAAAGTCGTCAATGCAACCTTCCAGGACGATAAAATGAAATTTTCCTTCCGCCGTTACCGTGAAATCAAATAAAGTCACTTCTCCTGGCTCCAAACCAAAATACAGAGAGGAAAACGGTTTGCATTCTGCCAGGGAGAATTGGCGAATCAGGAATTGAGGTTTCGTGTCTTTGCGAGCCATTTTCCAGTTGCATTCGGCCATATGGGTATTCCAGACGGCGTTGGCCTGGAAATCCATGGTGTACATTTCGGTAAAGCAGACGTCCCCACATAAGCAGTGGGCCATGATTCCTCCCGCAGTGGCCAATAAATCCCCCTCTCCGGCATAGGCCAGCCCCTCTCCCATCAACTTAATGATCGCCATAAACGGAATGGTTTCCATACCCGGAAAACGTGCCATCGCATCAAAACTGAAAGTTAAGCCGGATAATTTATGCTGCTCCACTATTGTACGCAATCCAATTTCCAGCCGGGCAGAACGCTCATGATCTTCCCGGGAAACGGCCGGATCCATGTCAAAATGTTTCTGATCGAACGACCGTATCTCATCCAGTTGCTCTTGCCTTGCTTCTCTGGACGCCTGCACCAGACATTCCGGAGAAAGGCAGTGAATCTGAATCCCAAATGTGTGAGCCAGGCTATCCTGGTTAAACTGGGCATCTCCCATGCCCCACATGGCCTCCCCCATATAGGCGATATGCGAATTTCGGATCTGACGCCCGGCGCGGGCGGCAACCAGATAATCCAGGAGTTCCTCTTTCGTATCCGGCTGATCCAGCAATCCGGTTACGATCTCAAAAGGTTTTTTCCTTCTGACTAATACGCAGGCCAGATCCTGGATTCCCTGCAAGCCATGATTATCCATCAAATCCTGCAGGGTGAATTCGGCTGTTACTTTTGCCGCCGCCTGACTATTCAAAAGAACCAGGGGAAGCCGGGTGGCCGCCAGAGGCCCGACCACCGCCAGACTATTGGTATAGCCCAGGCTCATGACCAGGATCGCATCGACTTTCGCCTCCTCGGCATTCTGTACAAATTGGGCAACGCCCTTTTCCCGGGTCTGAATCTCGACCGCATGGATGGAAACATCCGGAGATAAATGGAGTAAGGTATTTTGCAGATAGGCCTGCATTCGATTCCGGTGTTCCGGACAGGCCGTATCATATAAATCCAGATAAGTGCCCAGCACGGCAATTTTCGGTTTCGGATTGATCAGATGCTCTAACATGGAATCCCTTTCCTCATATCTCAAGGGTGAAAGGTTATTGCTTTATTTTTACGCTTTCCCTTCGGCATCGAATGACAGCTTCTCCACGATTGAATTTCCGAAGAGAGTCAGGGCATTGGTGCGGAATATTTTGTATCGATCTTCCGCCGATAGCCGGGCCTTGAGCACATGGCCCAGTTGGTAACGCGGTTCGATCCAATTCGCATCGGTTCCATACAAAATCCGGTCCACACCCACCTCACCGGCCATCCATTCGAGTTGGCCCAGCCCAAAGCTGTCTCCGGAGATGTCCAGCCAGCAATTGGCATGATGTTTCAGCAGCTCGACCGCCAGCCGGTTTCCCACTTCGCGGCCGCCGGCATGTCCCACTATCAAATTCATGTGCGGATACTGTTGCAGGATGGACGCAAAACGATCCGGCGTGGACAGGTTTTGAGCAGGATTGAGAGGGTCGGGACTCCAGGTATGCGACAAAACCACCAGGCGATATGTTTCCGCAAATTCCCACAGCGGCCGATAGCGGGAATCATCCGGCGCTACGCTATGCATCGTCGGATGAATTTTTATGCCAACAAAACCGGGAACGCTTCGGTATTTCTCCATCAACTCCAGCGAAATATCGCCCCAGTTGGGATCAAATACCATATACGCCCGCAGGCGGTCCGGGTACTGCCTCAAACTTTCAACCGCCAATTCATACCCCAGCTCAAATTGGCGGGCCAGCAAGGGCATCGGCGCAAATACCGACAATTGCGTATGGGTCAGATCCATGAGATGAATAAAATCTTCCAGACTTCCCCAATAGGCTCGAAACTCCCGCGTCCTGCCCAGATGGGTATGCACATCAATGATGTAGGGATTCTTCATGCAAAGTACCCTCCGCGGCCAACCCCTGCGATGAGCTTTTTCAGGTTGCCGTGCGCAATCTGCCGCCGTATGGCCGGAGCCAGATCATTATACACCAGGAGTGACAAACCGGCGGCGGGATCGTCCATCGGCTGGTTCGAGGCAAAGAAAATCCGATGAGGTCCCAACTGATCAACCATCAGTTCCAGCCCGCCGCATAATAATTGGTTATGAGTGGGAACCAGCAAATTGGGCCTCTCCACCAGCCAGGGCAAACAGGTCCGGTTGTTTAAATATTCGTGATGGCCGACACCTTCCAGCAGGATCGCCAAACGCGGATAGTGCCCGGCAATGGCAGCCATTTGCTCCCAATGGGTTTCCCCGATGGGAATAAAAAGCGGCATGCCCAGGTTTTCGAGAGTGGTCAATAAAGATGGAATGTTGGGAGATGTGAGTGAAAACCGATGCGATTTGGGAAAAAGTCGGGCCGCCCGCATTCCCGCTTCTATTCCTTTTTCTATGTAGTTGGAAAGATTTTCTATTTCGCCGGTTCCCTCCGGCAGCAAAGTCATGACACCCCCAAAACCAGCCTGTTCTTTCAGTGCTTGTTTCAAGATTTCATTGCTGAGAGCCACATCATATAATTCGCCCATGGTGTGGGAAATCAAGGCATTTTTTATCTGTTGCCGGGACAAGGCGGCCTGAAGGCTGGAAATATCCCGATAGACTATTCGGCCTTTGGCGGTATATCCCAGCCACACGGAAGCATCGTAAGGATGCAGCTTGCTTACCTCTTGCTCAAATTGTTTCTCAATCTCGACTACCGGATTTTCCATTCTACACCCTCTCGTAGGCTTTTTCCCCGATGGTTTCCGATTGGATTCCGGCAAATCGTTGCCGGGCTTCCTGCCACATACTTTGCTCTTGCGGTTCATATACCGTACAGGGCCAGGAACGCATACCAAGCGAGCGAATCTCATCCGGTGAAGATAACAGGCCGCAGCCCGCCATCTGCATGAGAATATTCCCAGCGGCGGTTGCTTCCGCTACGGCTGTAACCACGGGGATGCCACAGGCATTGGCAGTAAGTTGGTTCAATAAACGGTTTTGAGAACCCCCTCCGACAATCACGATCCGGTTGATCTTGCGGGCGGCAAAACGGGATATCCGCTCAAGCGACTCCTGATAAAACAGGGCCAGACTTTCCAGTATGGAACGTATAAAAGCCTCCTTCGTTTCGGGTACTTTCTGCCGGGTCGCTTGATACCAACGGATTAATGCACTTCGCAGGGAAGGGGCCTGAGTAAAAAATGTATTCTGCGGATCAAATAAACTAGTAAGGGAAGGGGCTTTTCCCGCCCCTTCGATCAGTGCTTCCGGAGCTGCCAGCCGTTCTTCCCGGCGAAAACGTTCCAGAAACCACAAGCCCATGATCCCCCCCATAAATGCCCAACCGCTGCCGGGGATTTTATAACTGCCATACCCTGCGGCCGCCGCCTCTTCAGAACCAATCGGCTGATCAACCAGTATTCCCAGCATTGACCAAGTCCCCGAACTAAGGACGGCATCTGCCGGCGAATCCAAGGGAGCGGTTACCACGGCGGAAGCGGTATCATGACAGGCGGGCAGATGAAGATCCCATTCCGGTATTTGCAAACGCCTTGTCACTTCTTTTTGAAGAGAACCTATCTTTTCGGAAGCCAATTTGATCTCCGGAAAAAGAGAGCGGGGTAGATCAAACCGATCCATGATGTCCATATCCCACTGATTATTTGCCCACGAAACAAGCTGGGAAGTGGAGGCCATGCTTAGCTCGGTAACCTTTTGCCCCGTAAGATAATGGTGAATCAAATCCGGAATAAATAACAGGCAATCCGCACCGTGCAAGAGATCCGGGCGGTTTTGTCGGGTAGCCAATAATTGGCAGAGCGTGGAAATCGATAGATGAGGAGCGGCCGTCCGGCAAAACAACTCCCGGCGAGGGATACGGGATTCCATTTCTGGTTGGATCCCCCCGGTTCTGGGATCCTGATAACAATACGGCCAATCCAGAAGCAGTCCTGCTTTATCCAGAAAGCCATGATCAAGCCCCCAGGCATCACAGCCGAGGCTGACGATATGCTGCGATTCGGCGGAGGCCCGCTGCAGGGCCGTATCTACTTCCTTCAAAAGGGCCGGGAAATTCCAATAGAGTCCATCCTCTTTTTTTACCGGTCCGTTACGAAAACGATGAACTTCCTGGAGTTGCAGCAGGTGCCCGTCAAATTTGCCGATAACCGCCCTGCCGCTGGTTGCCCCCACATCCAATGCCAAAAAATCCTGCGTTGGTTTCAATCTTTACTCCCGGCTGGTCAATAGGAACGCCAAATAATCCGTATTAAACCAATTCCACGGCTACTCCCTTTTTCTTTAATTCCTGCACAACATCTTTGTGGAGTCCCGTATCGGATATGAGCATATCCACCTCCTCGATCGGACAAATTTTTGCCAGGGACCGCCGGTTACCTTTACTGCTGTCCGCCACCACAATCTTTTTTTTCGCTATTTTTATGGAATCCCTTATCACCACGGCCTGATCGGGATCGATCGCACTTAAACCGTAAGCCGGGTCAAAACCATCCACAGAAAGAAAAGCGATATCCACGGCAAAATGTTTCAGGTTATCGATCAGTATGGAACCTACCAAATCCTGAGTCTGTGGCCGATAATGGCCGCCTAGCAGGTAAACACATATATTTTCACAAGTTGCTAACTCTTGTAAAATGGAAATTCCGGAGGTAACCACGGTCAGGTTCTGATGCTGCTTCAGGTTTTCCGCAATTTTTTGGGTGGTGGTCCCGGAATGAAGCAGAATACTGCTGTCAGGCTTGACCAGATTGGCTGCGTACAGGCCAATCCGTTTTTTTTCAGTGGTATGTTTGGATAGTCTTTCCTGATAACTGAGTTCGAATTTGGAAATCCTGGCTCCCCCGTATATTTTGAAAATATGGCCTTGCCTTTCCAGCTTGGTTAAATCCCGCCGAATGGTTGCTTCGGAAGCAGTAAAATTTTTTGCTAATTCAGCGACAGAAGCCTTGTTTACTTCCTGGAGATATTCCACAATTCCGGCCTGTCTTTCTTGATCGGCTACTCCCATCTCTTAGTTCCTTGCATGGATCATTATTCATCCATCTTGACTGAATAATTTTAATCACTTATAAAATAAAGGTTTATAATGCATTTTTATGATACCATCTTTAATCTATAATACTATATTGACAAGATATTGCAAAAATATTTGCAAAAAATAAATAATATTCTTGACTAATATGACTGATTCAATCATTATATTTATGATAGATGATTAAAATAATCACTCAATGAGATCTGATGTTATTTATGTCATATATATACGGAAAAAGCATAAGGGATTTGTTTGTGAACCGGTTATCCCGATTTTTATCGGCGTCACTGATCATTTTACCGGTGTCTTGTTTTGCTGCGGACAAATCAGAAACCATTCTAAATAATGGTTTTGTAAAAGCTTATCTGTTGGACAACAAAATTATTTCCTTGCGTTTGGATGCCGGCGGTACCGGTAAGTATGGCCCGGAAACCATCGCTGGCAATGGCCGCTTGCAAGGTTGGGGATCCATCCGACTGGAAGACAGAAAATTAATCATGGAAAACCCGAAGGATCGGTTTATATGGGATATCCCCTTTTTTCGCTCCGGGTACTATGACGCCGATCTAAACCTCAATTACCCCTCCGAAAAAGATACGGCCCTCGCCATCCACTTGTGTCTGCCTTTTCGGAAATTGATAACGAGTGCCGGCCAGGTCGTCTTCATGGAACATTTCAAAAGGCTGCCGCTGGGACCTTACCATCAAAGTCTGAATGTCAATAACGGAGGGGAATTGGTACTATTTAGTGAAGACCGGCAAAATTATGATCTCCGATTAACCATTCCTCAAGTAAAAACCATTACGTATGAAATCGGAGAAGATTTTCTTCGTCTCAAGGCTGTTCTTCCCTCAGACAAGCCAATTACGTTGGAAGTTTTACCCCAAGGGTCTCTGCCATCCTCGCTTACACCGCACAGCTTCCCGCGTGTTTCCTTTATTCCCGATTTTTTGGTGACCCATGAGTTAACCAATAAATCCATATCGGCCGGCAAATTAGCCACCGAACTGATGCAAATGGGGATTTACTGGTATGATGATGTGATGGCCATGGGAGAATGGGGCCTGGGGGCGGTGGAAACCCATCATCTGGACCATCCCCGTTCCTGGTATCTGGGCCGGCTGCGCGAAAAACTTTTGAAGTATATGGGCAATATCGGCTATGACCGTTTCGGACACTTCGGATTGCTGTTTGCCTGGGAGCAATATCCCGATTACGGTGCCGGCGGATTACTGAATGTTCCCGAAAATAATGCTTGCTGGGATATGCGCATGATCCATCTGGGACCGCAGTGGATTCAGCAAATAGCAACCTATGTACTGGCAACCGGGGATCGGTCTTTTCTTCTGTCACGACGGGCCAGATGGGTATCCACGGATGGTGCGGAATCGCAGCCGATTTGCGGCGAAAAGGCAAAGGATTATGATTTCGTCTTGTCCGCCGGAGATGTACGGCTGGATAACCAAAAACCGGAGACCGTTTTTACCCTAGGGCAGACCTTTACTGCCAAAAATACTTTCACAAAAATTATGGTCCGCCTGGGCCTCCTAGGCGGGGAACCGGCAAAAGGCAGGATTCTATTTCGGGACAAACCCCAAGGGAAAATCTTAGCCCAAAAAAGTTTTATTCTGGAACCCGGCCAACAGGATGAAATGGTAGCCTTTCCCCTTCCCGAACCGATGTCCGCCGGGAAATATTATATTGAAGTACTGGATGAAAAAAGTGTTAAGGGCCGCTATTTCGGTTCCAGCCTGTACTGGTGGACCGATTTTGAATCCGCTTATGTGGAAGGAGAGGCAACCAGTGGGCCATTTTTGAGCGGGACACTATACGACCGCTTGACTGTCTTATTCGATTATATTTTCCTTCATACAGGGGCAAATCGAGAAAATTTGTCTTTTTATCAAAATGATCCCAATTACAATATTCCCAATCACAAATCGGGGCGATCCGGAGTTGGTACGGAAAATTCCTATTGGGAGGCCGCGGGCGGCGGTTATGACGCCTTTGCCGGACTGTGGTATAATGCCTCCTGTTCTGCTATGGCGGAACTGGCGGAGATAGTAGCTAAACCGCAAGAGGCCCAGCGCTATCGCCAACTCCGAGAAAGGGCCGATCAGGCGTATAACCGGAAATACTGGCATACCATTGAGGACAATGGCAGGGAATTTTCCCGTTACTATGCCTGCCAGGATTGGGATGGCGATATTCACGATTATGGTTTCAGTTATTATAATCTGGAAGCGGCGTTTCGAGGGATTCCCGCCCCCCAGCAAGTGCGTGCTATTCTTTGGTGGCTGGATCGCGGGCAGTGGAGTTCGGATGGCGGTGCTACCTGGAAGGATGATATTTATTCGATATGGGAAATCGCACCGCCGTTCAATACGATAGAAAATCATACATGGCTGAATGTGACTGGTACCCTTCCCTATATGGAAGTACTTTCCAATGGGGGTACACGCTGTGATATTGCCGCTCGAGATCTTTACGTGCGAGCGAAGTATTTATCGGTGGACAATATGCATGAACGCAATAAGCAGATTCTGAGTCGTTTCGCAAGTCCGGATCGGTTAACCGGCGGACGGACTTTTGCGGATCCGGGGGGCCGCGGGCGCTGGCATTTCGGCCCCCCCTGGATAGACCGGGCGGATATAGAAGGTTTTCGGGAAATATTCCCGCAAAATGGGGTTTTGGCCTCTTTTCAGCCGAAGGCCTATCTCGGGATGGAATTATCCGCCCAGGGATTGTGGCTGCACCCTCGTCTTCCCAGCGAATTGGAGGAAATGAAGTGGGAAGGACTTGGCTATCACGGTGCGGTTTTTGACTATCATGTAAAGGCCGTCCGGACGGAGGTTGCCGTTTCTTCTCTTCAAACGGAGGAACCCTTCGTTTATACCTTCCGTTCTTTTTCTCCCTTCAACAAGATAGGGATATGCCTGTCAATCTCTCCTATAACGATGTGTCGGGATAGACAGGCCAGCTTAACTCTGGAGGAAAAATCTGCAGAAGGTTGGCGGGAAGTTGCTTTTAACTGGTACAACCACGTTCAGGACAATCAGTGGCTTTGGATAACCGCCGAAAAATGGCTGGCAACAGACACACCCTATCGATTCCGCAAACATGATATCCATATACCGGCTGGAGAAAAGATTACCGTAAAATTGAATTCGCAGAACCAGCCGCTTATACGCCTGGTAGCCGAAAAGACCCAAATGGATATTATTCCCCAACCCAAAGCCAGTGATTCGGATTTCGTAATTCAGGGTGAAACGGCTTTATCGATTTTACTGGAACCCGGGCAAAAGGCTTTATTAACCAAAGTAACGGATCCCTAATAGACAATTGAGGTAGAGAACCAGTGTATGGAACATGGAGAAAATAAGTAATGGATAATAATGAAAACTACAAACAGGAGAATTTTACATGGATACTTTATTAGAAAAAATTTATAACCTGTCTCCCCAGGAACAAGAAGATTGCCTTAGGCATGTCATGTTAGGGGGAGGCACACCCGGGCCCACCATCGTCAGAGGCCAGGGAATCCGGCTCCAGGATAGGCAGGGGAAATGGTATATCGATTGTACCTCCCAGAGCTGGGCCATGTATTTGGGATTTTCTCATCCTGAAATTAACCAGGTAATTAAAGAGCATTGTGAAACCCTTACCCATATCCACCAGGGACTTCATACGTTAACCCGGATGTACGCCGCCCGTGAAATATCGAGAAAATGCCCGAAAGGCTTCAACCGGGTTTCCTTTACCCCGGGCGGCGGCCCCAGCATCGAGTCCGCCATGAAAGTGGCGATCCTGAACCGGCCGGGGGCCCATGCCATCCTGACCCAATACGATAGCTATCATGGCACCACGCTGGGAGCCATGTCGGGTTCCTGGCATTCCACCAAAGCGGCCGGCAAATATGTCGGCGGCAGCCATTTTCTGCCCCTGCTGAATAATACCATCACCCGTTTTCCCAATCCCTATCTGTTACGGCTGCCCATCCCCGGCCAGCACGAGCATCCGGATGTGGCCTGCGCGGAAATGCTGGGGACCACGATTGAACGGGGAATTAACGGACCGCCCGCTGGTGTGATTGTGGAACCCATCCAGGCCAGCGCCGGCCAGATTCCCGCCACCACTGCCTATTTGAAACGGGTCCGTGAAATCTGCAATGAGCATGGCGCCCTTTTGATTTATGATGAAATCCAGACCTTCTGCCGGATCGGCCGCTATACCGCCGCGGAATATTTCGGCGTCGAGCCGGACATTATCGTCCTCGGCAAAGGATTGGGCGGCGGTCTGCCCCTATCCTGTATCGTGATTCGGGACGGGATCGAAGGTCTGGGCAGCGATGTACAGGAATTACATACCTTTGCCAGTCCCACCCTCTCGCATGTTACGTCGCTGAAAATGATGGAGATCATTGAACGGGATCATATCCTGGAAAATACCCGCCGGATGGGTGATTATATCGCCCAACGGGTTCAGGCACTCAAAGACGATTTCCCGCAAATCGCGGATATCCGTCAGATCGGCTTGCATATCGGGGTGGAATTTGCCCAGCCAGACCGGAACCTCACTCCCCTGGTGGACGAATGCAAAGCGGTTCGCAAAGAGGCGATGGCGCGAGGCTGCATATTCGGCCTGGGCGGCGTGCGTCAGCAGGTTCTGAAAATCAAGCCCCCTCTGATTGTTACGCAGGAAGAAGCGGATGAGATTCTATCGATTCTGGAAGATTCCCTGACCGTGGTTTTCAAACGTCAACGGGAGTGCGTAAAATGACATACCCGTCTCCGGTTTTAACCATGATGGCCGGCAGAATTGAGTAATAGGAAGGGAGGCATAAAAATGGATACTCCTCAGGAAATAAAAAATTGGATCGCGAACCTTGCCCCCTGGATTCGGGGACTGTGTTCCCAGCCGCAGCATGTGGTTGGATTTTGGAACGATTCGAAGGAAGCTATTGCCTTTCTGGAATATGCAGATACCAGTCTGCGGGCCAAAAGCGGAGCCGACTATCCGGAAAGCATTCTGAAACTTGGTATTTGTCCCGTTTCAGTGGAGTTATCGTCGGATTATAACAGAAAAGATACCGAACAGAAACTTCAGGCTGGTATCCAGGAATACCGGCAAAAATATAACTCTTTTTCCTGCGGTTCAAGCCTTGTTTCCTCTCCTAGAGGAATTCCGCATCCCCTCATTGTTTGTATCCCCTCGATCGGCATTTTTAGTTTTGGAAAGGATGCCCAAACCGCTCATTGTGTCAGCAAGATTGTTTGCGGGAGCGTTAAGGATCTGGTCGGTACTTCCTCCGACAACAGAATAGAGAAGATTCTGCAGGATATATCACGCGTTTATGAACCGAAAACTGTAAATCAAAGCAAACCGTTGTTGGGGAAAATATCACTGATTACCGGCGGCGCCAGCGGGATCGGCCTGGCGACCGCTCGTCGGCTTTTGGCGGAAGGCGCCTGTGTGGTTATCGCGGATATTGACCGGGAAAAAATGAAAGAGGTACGGCAGGTTCTGGCCGGTGAATATGGGGAAGATACTATTTATGCCCTGTTTTGTGACGTTACGGATCCGGAATCCGTGGAGCGAGCCTTTGAAGAGGTCTGTTGCCACTGGGCAGGGCTGGATATCCTGGTCAACAATGCCGGGGTAGCCTTGAGCCGCTCGATAGAAGAGACTTCTCCCCAAGACTATGATCGGCAGAATAATATTATGCCGCGTGGAAGTTATCTATGTACCCGGCAGGCCGCTCAAATTATGCGCAAGCAGGGATTGGGCGGAGATATCGTTTATATCGTCAGTAAAAATGCTCTCTACGCCGGTGCCAACAACCTTGCCTATGGTACCGCCAAAGCCGCTCAACTCCACCAGGCCCGGCTGGCAGCGGTGGAATTAGCGGATGGTCAGATACGGGTAAATGTGGTGAATCCGGATGCGGTGGTACAAAATTCAGGGATTTTTTCCCATGGCTGGGGAGCGGATAGAGCCAGAACCTATGGCGTGAAAGAAGACGAACTCGGAACGTTCTACGCACAGCGGACTTTGCTGAAAAAAGAAATCCTGCCGGAAGATATCGCCGCGGCGGTTTCCGTACTAGTGGGGCCGGATCTGCGAAAATCAACGGGGCTGGTCATTAATGTCGATGGCGGTTTTTCCGCTTCCATGCTGCGTTAAACCGGAAAGCAGGAATTTTTCCGTTTTGCCGCCGAACACCTTTTTATACAATATTTGCCGTGAAATTCCAGAGAAAGGAACCAATTCATCATGTGTAGTTTTAAAACCATTATCACCGTATCCGTGTTGCACCTTTCCTTTTTTCTGCCGCTGGGATCGGGCAAAACCACCTGTGCCGACGCCTATGCCTCCGCCGACAAATCCCAGGGTATATATAGTATTGGCACCTCCCTGATAGAGCTGCGACTGGAGAAATCAGAGGCCGGAATCATTTTGAAGAGTCTGACGAACAAGACACTTCCCGGTGAACCAGAATTGGTATCGAATGGTACTCAGCCGTTTTTCGATTTCGGCCAGGATTTCTGCCCTTCGGTGTATGACATCGAAGAACTCTGGCAGAAACGTATCTCCGGCAAGGAGACAGCCTCAATGGATATGGAGGAGAAGCCGCTTTCGGTAAAAAAGGGAGACTGGATCGGTTTTGCCGTGGGGGCGGCGGGTGGTTATTCCTGCGACGAAACGGAGTGGATCACGAGTGTGAAATATTCGGACGGAGAAGAATATGTATCTGTAGCTGATCAGGAATTGGGGCAGGGGCCGATCTGGAAATACTGCCTCTTTTCACCGATGAAGGGTTGTATTCGGGAAATGGACACGGCGGAAGCACTGGTTCCCCTTGGTATGATTCGCATGCCCAGCCCTTCCTCTTCGTTTTTGGCCCCGGGCAACTGTCCGCATGTCAACGGGACCTATCTGCACCCTTCGGATAGTTTTAACGCTTTGCGGGTGTGGATAGCTCCCAGGGATGGTACTGTAACACTCCGTGGTACGGCGAAAAATGCCAATTGCGGCGGCACCGTTGATCTGAGTGTCATCCGGATCCAGCCTAAACAGGAAACGGAACAGTCGGTTTCCTTTGCGAATGTCCGGACCCTCCAGGATGTGGAAACGGCACAAGTCAACGTGGGAGGCAGACCGGCGGTTCGGCTGAGGTTTATTCTTACTAACGAAGGCTGTGACATGGAAGTCCATCTAACTGCGTTCCCCGGAACACCGATTGTGCGGCTGGATACCTTCCTGATCAATACCTCTGAAAACAGCATCGCCTTACCCGAATGTAAACCAATCCTTCTGAAGGTGGCTACCGCGGACCATCCCGGTACTTTTTACTGGATGACCAACTATGGATCGGTCAGCCTGATGCAAGAGCAAATCGCCGCCGGCTATCAACAGATGTTGAATGGCTCGGCCACCGCCCCTCTACTGCCCTGGATGGCTCTTACCGCCGGGGATCGGGGCGGTATATTCGTATCCCTGGAATATATCGGACGATGGGGCCTCCAGGCAGCCAGCCCGGATGGCCGGATGGTGGAATTGAGCGCGAGTGTAACCGATCTGGCCTCCTGTCAATTGCCGCCCGGGGGAAACCTATCGCTCCCATCGGTGGTGCTGGGAGTATTTGAAAATACCCTGGATGATATGAGCCGCCATGTTTACAACTGGCAGTACGAATACCTGTGGGATCTTACTAATTACGATCATTACGCCAAAACGCGCTGGGGCAGCGAGTGGTTTATGAGCGGCCTGTGCCTGCAGGATCAGTTTACAGGCCGGCTGGCGGGCAGCGGCATGCAGGGCGTGGAGAATGCCCGGGATACGGGACATGACATGCTTTGGGACGATGCCGGCTGGACCACGGTGGAACCGACGCCGGGTACAGCCGCCCCGGACTTCTGGAAGCCCCGGGATGCTCCCGATTTCTCTTCTTTGCTGCACGTACTGGAAAAACATAATATGGATTGGACACTCTGGATTGCCGGGAATGCCGATATCGGTCAGCTCTCGAACTATGTAGGAAGCTGGGGCAACTTTGAATGGCGAACCGATAGCGTGAGCTTTCCCAGCTATGATGTGGAACGTCGTTGGAAACAGATGGTGGAAGGATGGCTCGTTCGACATCCGCGTTGTGCCTACCATACCTGTGCCTTTGGCGGGACCTATGCCCATACTTTCGATATTCAGCGGCTTTCCACGATCAATTACTTCGCCGATTATGGCCGCAGCGATGAGATTAACTATTACGCCTCTCTGCTGGATACCCCTGACAAATGGGTGGATATTGTGACCATGTGGGGAGCGATGGGAGTCTTTCCGCCGGATACCGGCCGGAATCAGTTATGCGGCTCCTTGACGTGGGCCTTTATGACGCATTCCTATGATGCCGCCCAGCGCCGGCATAACGATTTATATCACATGCTGGTTTCTCCGGCTGCCCAGACCAGCGATCTATACGATTCCCTGCGCCCCTGGCCCGACGCCAATCATAGCTATGACCGGGAAGCGGTCCGCCGCAATGCCGAGATCTATCGCTACCTGGTCAGCCAGGCCGTCGCCGGCCGCTGGAGCTTTGTGGAACGCCCGAAGGTGGAAGGAGATAATCCGATTTACTATTTTCAGCGGATCAGTCATGACCGCAAACGCTCGTGCATTATCTTGAAACATCGAGCGGATCAATCGATAACCATCTATCCCCAGGGCCTTATCAAGAAGCAGAAATACACCATCGGATTTGAAAATTCGGTGAACATAACCACTCGCAGCGGGGACGACTTAATGACCCGCGGGATTTATCTCAAACGCCAGAAACCCGCCGATGTCATCTATCTGGGATTGCCGAATCTACCGGGGAATCAGAGTGATGAAACCGAACCGGCGCCTCCCGGTCGGGTACTCAAGCGATACGAAGTCAATCTGGGCTACTCAGGAATCGGGATCTACTGGGCAGCGGGAACGGACAACAACTGGATCAGCTATTATGAAATCGCGCGGGATGGGAAGGTAATCGGCCGGGCCGCCAAGGGCTTGTTCTATTTTGATCGCACTATGGATTACAACGTAAACGCCGCTTATGCGGTACGAACCATTGACGGTGACGGCAACGCCAGCAACTGGCAAGAGGCTGCCGCCATCGAGGGTGAGCCTTTAACCTATGCGGTTTTGGGCGGCCAATTCGATGAACCGAACCGGGAAGGCTGGCTGGCGGAAGTAACCCGTGATTTTACCAACTACCAACCGATGGTGATTGTGCCTCATCAGGGAACGCGGGCCTTGGAATATGGCGGCAATTGCCTCCAGCCGGGCGGGCTGACCGGCGTGTGGATGTCCGGCAAGCCCGAAGAGTCTCAAGGCAAGCCGCTGGCTAAGATAAGCCGGGGCTGGCAGACCTCCACACCGGAACTGGCCAGCGTTCGCACCTGGACAGCGCCCCGTCCGGGAAAAATCCGTATGTTCGGCAGGGCCTTCCGTGACTACTACAGCCGGGCCAAAAGTTCTCCCATGAAGGTAAAGATTCTGCTCAACTCCGAATCGGTCTGGCCCGCATCGGGTTGGGCGGAGATACCGGGCGGCGATCTGGTGGGCGCCACCCACATCCTGGAGCGGGACGTGCAAGAGGGCGACAAGGTCCGGTTTATTCTTGATAAAGCCCTTACCGAAGATGACGGCGTACTGGCCTGGATGCCCGTCATCCAGTATCAGGATGGCCAGCCAGACATGGGCGGGGCAACCGTACGGATTCTCTGCGGCTCGAAAAAGGACTACCTTGACTCAGCGGGAAATATCTGGTCTGCCGATACCTTGTATAAGGGAGGGAAAGCCGTTTCCTCAAATCGCAATGAGATGGAAGGTGCGCTGCCGGCTGCAAACGACGTTGAACTTTATGCGCACGGCCGGCAGGGAAAGGACTTTTCCTATGATATCCCCGTTCCAACTGGCTTATATACCATCCGCCTCAAATTCGCGGAAACCGAAAAAAAATGGGCTTTCGAAAGGCCGTTTAATCTGTATGTGAATGGCGCCCGGGAACTTCTCAATTATGATATTGTGCAGGCCGCCCGAGGTGCGAACAAGGCTTTCGAACGGGTTATGAGTAATGTAGTGCCGGGTAGGGAGGGCGCCATTACGTTGCGATTTGCGGGCGGTTGGGAACCGCGGCAAACTACGGACGAACCTCTCATCAAAGCGATTGAGATCCTGCCGCAGAGAAAACCGGTGGTGCGAATCAACTGCGGCGGCGATGCCTTCGTAGATTGGAACAGTGCCATATGGGAAAAAGATACGGCGGAAGGACCAATCCTTACTTCCAGCCGCGCAGTGATTCTGGCCACGCCGACCATCTATGACTATCCGCTTTATCAGACCGCCAAAACCGGGCGGGAGATAACCTACTCCTTCCTTCTGCCGGCGGGCCTGTACTGTGCCCGTCTAAAGTTCGCCGAGATGTGGCTGGAAGAGGCGGGTCAGCGTCCCCTGGATATTGAAGTAAATGGCAGAGTATTTTATACCGCTTTTGATCCGTTCACGGCGGCCGGCGGGAAATGCCAATCCATCGATATCCGTGCGGAGGATCTAACCCCGGATAGCAGCGGCCGGATCACCATCCGGGTGAAGGCCGCCGGTGCCAACGAGGCGATCCTGCAAGGAATCGAAATAGAGTAGCGGCTACCCAAACCGGCAGGTGCACTCTTTGCCGGCACCGCCTTTGATACGGTCCATAAGGTCTTGACTTACGTTGCGCAGGAATTGGAAAAATGAATCGAAGCCGCTATCGAGATTTGAGGTTCTTTTTGATTTTATTTTCCGGAACTCTTAGCCCAAGTTCCGCAGTTAGGGGTGGAAAACGTTGATTTTGGCGTAAAAACGC
>CAZOMV010000094.1:0-23040 GCA_964580995.1 uncultured Pirellulales bacterium | reverse complement strand
CAGTTATCGGACTATATATCACGCCATCACGCTATCTCTCTCCCACGCAAAATAAGCACTTACGTCATTTTTCCTGTTTCAATAATAAGAACTTACATTCCGTTTATTTCATAGCCTTGGCCGCCTCGATCTCCTTAAACATCCCTTCAAACAGCGGCCCGCTCAGGTATCGCTCGCTGGCGTCCGGCAGGATTGCTACAATCATTTTCCCCTTAAACTCCGGTCGGCCCGCCAGCCGCTCCGCCACCGCCACCGCCGCCCCGCAGGATATCCCCGCCAATATCCCTTCCTCCCGCCCCAGCCGCCGGCCATATTGAATAGCCTCTTCGTTCGCAACCTTCTCTACCATATCGACTAACGACAAATCCAGATTCTTCGGAATGAACCCCGCCCCGATCCCCTGAATCTTGTGCAGCCCCGGCCGCAGATCCTCCCCCGCCAGATGCTGGGTAATCACCGCGCTGTCTTCCGGTTCCACCGCGACAGTCAGTATCTTCTTGCCTTTAGTGTTTTTAATATAACGACTTATACCCGTTAAGGTCCCGCCAGTCCCCACCCCGCACACCAGCACATCAATCTTTCCTTCCGTATCATCCCAGATCTCCGGTCCCGTGGTCTGCTCATGGATCTCCGGATTGGCCGGGTTGCTAAACTGCTGCGGAATAAAGTACTTAGCTGGATCAGAGTCTGCTATTTCCTGGGCCTTGTCAATCGCCCCCTTCATCCCTTTGGTCCCATCGGTCAATATCAGATTCGCCCCCAGCGCAATCAAAACCTTCCGCCTTTCGATGCTCATCGTCTCCGGCATCGTCAGGTGCACTTTATATCCCCGCGCCGCCCCCACAAACGCCAGGGCAATCCCCGTATTACCGCTGGTCGGCTCAATTATCTCCTTGCCAGGACCTAACTTACCCTTCTTTTCGGCATCCCAGACCATATTCGCTCCGATCCGGCATTTCACCGAATAGGCAGGATTTCTGCCTTCTATTTTCGCCAAAATTATCGCTCCGGTATCCTTACCGATCCGGTTGAGCTTGACCAGCGGAGTGTTCCCGATCGTAAACGAATTGTCTGCAAAATAAGTAGCCATTTTTCTATCCTCATCTGTTGGAAGAAGTTATAAATTATTTGTTTTTCTATTACTTCAGTAGGAAATCGTATGCTCTGGTTTCAGCCTTGTCAAGTTTTGTATTATTTCTTTGCCAAGTAATCATTTACATTTTTCCCAGATTGGCTAGTATTGTACATGCAGTCATCTAGCCCGAAATTCGGTTATATTTTATAAAGGATGAATAGCTATGGAATTGGCGATGATCAATGACACGGTAGTCGATATCAAACAGGCCCGGGTGAGTGCCCATGACCGCGGTCTGTTATTTGGGGATGGCGTTTATGAAGTCATCCGGTTTTGTAACGGTAAATTGTTCGAGATGGAAGAACATATGTCCCGCTTTGAGCATAGTTTGCGGGAAATGGATATGCTCTCCCACGTGGATTTGGGAGTGATTCGCAACCGGGTGGACCAGGCCCTGGCGGAGTCGAAGCTGAAGGAGGCCAAAGTATATTTTCATGTTACCCGCGGCAGCAGCCCTCGTGCTCATGATTATAACGATAGCTGGCAGCCGGAGTTTCTGCTGACGGTGCGCCCGGTCAAAGATAAACACCAGGAGACCGGGCGGGCGATTATTCATCCGGACTGGCGCTGGAAACGCTGCGATATCAAGTCTTTGAACCTACTAGCCAATGTGTTAGCCAAACATGCTGCCACGAAGGCTGGGGCGTATGAAGCGATTCTGGTGGATGAAAAGGGGATGATAACCGAGGCGACCAGTTCCTCTGTCTTGATGGTCAAGGATGGGGCGCTGTGGTCCGCTCCGCTGCAAGCCAATATTTTACCGGGAATTACGCGTTCTCTGCTGCTGAAGTGGGCCAGGGATTTGGGGCTGGAACCGCAGGAGGAATTGTTCAGTTTGGTGGATTTGAAAAGCGCGGAAGAACTGATGATAACCGGGACTGGCACAGAAGTTATGGGCATTACCCAGGTAGATGGCCAGACAATCGGCAAAGGAATCAGGGGGCATTATACCCAACGGTTCCAGGAAAAATTGGTAGCCGCCATGCGGTCATAGCCGTTGGGATATTGCTGTAAGTCGTTATTTTTGGATTTAAAAAATTGCTGTAAGTGCTTATTTTACGTTGGAGGTGATAGTCCGATAATAAAGTAGCGATTATAACGATTGTAACGGTTGGGTAAGATTTTTGGTAAGATGGGTAAGAAATTTGGTAATTTGTAACGATTAGGTTGAGTTGGTAAATGTTGAAGAAAGTATAACAAAAGATGAAGAAAATGATATAAAAGTGGGGTAAAAGGCGCGCAAAGTTGGGTAAAAGTGTGGTAAAAGTGAACGATTATTACACGTAACAATATATCAGTTATCGGTGAAGAGAGAATTTTTTTAGAAAAAAGATTGCCCAGATTAACAGCATAAGAAAGTCGGACAAAGAAGACAAACCTGACAAATCAGACAGGTCGGACGGGGAATAATTGGCTCACCGCCTCCCGGGCATAGCAGAAGAAAAGAAATCATACTTTCAACCCGGCCAGATGAAGAAACCAGAGAAAAGAAGAAAACGGCCGATCGCCGCGTGGTTGGGGGATTCCCAATATTTAGATGGATGGGGGTAACGGAGGCGTTGTAGCTGCGGCAGAGGCCGGAGGTGTTGTAGTAGAGCTTTTCGAGCAGGGCCCCGGAGGTATCGGTAACGCCCATGACCGAACCGCGGTCGTCGGTCAGGAGGATATTATTGACTGGGAAGGTATCGGAATAATCGTCCACCAGGAACGATTTGTTGACCCCGTCCTCATAATAGTAGCGGTAGAGGGGTAAGGGAAGAAACGGCCCACACCGAATTCTTCTGCCAAGCCATCATAGCAAACTCCTCTTTCTTTCCTGCAGGAAACGGAACCTTTCAGAACCAATCATTCCTGATAATTGCACACCGGCACAGGATATAGCGTTTTACCGGGCATTTTATTGATGTACCTTCTATCCCAGTCGCTTCACATAGCACACAGCGGGGTCAAGAGGCCCTTTCTCACCGCCGCGATCATGATGAGCCATAGTCATTTCAGATGGACGCTGCATCATGGACGAGTCACCTGGTATAATACCGCGTGTACAAACGCCATTTACCAGACTCTCGGACTAAACTTCTAATTGTGAAAGCAATTCTTTGATCCTTTGTACTTTTTGGTTTGGTTGCAGGCTGTTCCACTTTTTGTGAGTAACTTCATCCAAATCCACTTCACGAGATTGGGGTGGTTCATTGGGGCCATACGACACATTTGATTTATGACACTTGGGACACCATATTCGACCACTCATATCATAACTACTGCCATCTGGTGCGGGATCACATATTTTGCCAAAGATTTGATCAAACATTTCTCCTTTTTTATAAGGAGGTATATTTTTATATTTGAGTAATCCTCGAACTAGTTCACTAACTTCATCAAAAGCCGGATCTGAATCACATACAACTACAGCATGTTTACACGTATTTTTACTTCGTAGTATCCTAGTACCATATAATTGAGTTCCTGCAAATACTTCGAAATTTGTCTCACAATCCCTGCATTTTGCCCAGAATACTTCCAATTTTATTTTCATCTTACCGGTACCACCATTTTTGTTTTATCAAAGGTGTCACCCTACGTTTAAAATAATTACAAATCATTTCGATTGACTCCGTCTGCGTGCAATCTCAAGGCGTTTCTGCTCCGAGGTTGGTAGATATTCCGCCAGTGGTTCAAGATGTTTGACTACTTCATCATATTTTTTCTGCTGCCAAGCCTTGCCTGCTTCACGTGTCCCCTCAGCTAGTTTTGTCTGTAGTGCATAAACACGACAATCTGCTTCACGCTGCTTATCCATCATCTCAAACAATGTACGATCACCATCCAATAATCCTAAAGCATGCTCGCGTAAAAGGCCCGCAAGCCATTCTATTTTATTGCGGGCTTCATCAGGAAGTGCTTGGATCAAATTGGTAGCTTTTCCAAGATCAGGGCGGCCTATTATGCGAAGCATCTCCGATATTGTAAACGACCGTTCAACCGAATGAGATATGCCTACTTGTAGTCCAATATTTATCGCCAATTCATAGGATCGCTTAGCATCATAACCCACCATCACAAATACTGTCGAAGAATCATAGCGGACAGAATATCCTCCACTCCATGAATAGACGAAGGATTGCTTCTCTAAAAAGTTGAAAATATTTCTAACCATTACGGCAAAGTCTGAAGGATTCATGTTATCAATTTCCATTTACTAATTTCCTCGTGAATGGTATGCTCCGGTCTCATAATTATAGTGCCAGTCACGCGACTTCAAAAGATTTCTTTCTGCGTTGAGGAAACCAGTAGTAGATATCGGTTCGCCAGTAATAGGATCGCGGTACGAATCAAATATCGGGTCTCCTGTACGCATCTCTGCACGAAGTCGTCCAGCACTGTTTTCAATTGAGCGATGGCGTACCCCGTATCATTATAAGTAAAATGGGCCTTTTCGATTTTTCTCTTCCCTCATTTTTTGTTCTTTAAGAATTTTGTCAGTTGCTTCTTTTAGGTCTTCGGGCTTTTGGCGTGGATAATCTATACGAGTACTTGGATCACTATTTATTAATTGCAAAAAATACTCACAAGCATCAGATTCTTTGTCAAAATACTTGACCTTTGACTCTAGACCATGCTCACTATAGTAAGCGGACCAACCGCGTGGACCATGGCTTAATACATACATCTCTGAAGGATGTCCTCCATCAAGAGAATAAGCATCTGGGCTAATACGTCTATCATGTAGAATTTTTTTTAGTTCGTATCTATTCATTTATGGACCTACTTTTTCTATTATACCATGTTTCAAAAGAACATCAACAGGTGGATGTTGATATTGTATTCCCATGCCAGGCTTGCCATACCATGGGGTTGATAACCCTGAATTAACCTCGAATGGCTTTAGCACTTCAAACATATGATACCCTTTTTCAACAGTCCCTGGTCGTAATGCCCGGGACGGAATAGGGGTACCTACTGGAGCAGTAAATCTTCCATTTTGATACCCATATCTATCAATTAGTGTGCCTGGCATCAAAAACTCTCTATCGGGAGGTAAAAGAAACCCGTTATTAGGAGGCCAAGAAACAATATCTGTAGTAGTATTCACCGTAGCAGTATCTATGGTGGAAGACAAGGCAGAATCTACTGAACCAGCCGTAAAGCTGCTTGTCAATGGTGGTGCCGATACTCCTGCATTCGGAGCTGTGATTATACTGTTTGCTCCCGGAGTTGCAAGAACAGAATTTCCCAATTCTTCACTTACCCAATACGATTTTGATTGAATTGCAACTTCTTCTGCGGCTTCTCCAGTAAGTGCTGCGGCTTCAGTACTTGCAGGTTCCAGACAATAGGATTTGAGCTTTCCCATCCCCTTATCGCCACCATAAAGTGTTATGAGATATAAACCTAATTCGGCAGCAGTCCATTTTCTATCAATTTTGTTTCCTAAAACCGGCTCAGAACCAGACCCAAGAGCATAACTTTTTTCAGCTACATAATGAACAGGATTAAAAGCTCGAGCTGTTTCATACATTTCGGTAGTATAACTTTGAATACTCTTGTTTCTTAAAAATAAGATTTCCTTGGACCGCCTAAATAAATCCTCTTCCGTCCCGTCTTTCTTTACGATATCACATGAAGATATAATTGCCTTAATTTCTTCAGGTGTTAATTCAATATCTAAAATCTCACCTACAGATAATTTTCCATCAGATAGTGAATCACGTAAACTTCCCAATCCCAGCGGATCGACGCCGTTGACGTCCATGTAGGCGGCGTTGAGGTTGAGGCCGTCGGCGTAGCCGGCTGGGTCTTCGGAGAGCCAGCGGCTGTGGACGGGGTCGTAGTCGCGGAAGTGGGTGTGGTAGAGGCCGGTGAAGCGGTCGCGGTCTTGGCAGACGGCAAATCGACGCGAGGATGGGTATCCTTTTGACGCTCCCGCCGGTCGCTGTACTTTATATGGCTAAGTGGAGATTGGGGGGCACCGCGGCGTCGTAGCTGCGGCAGAGGCCGGAGGTGTTGTAGTAGAGCTTTTCGAGCAGGGTCCCGGAGGTATCGGTAACGCCCATGACCGTGCCCCGGTCGTCGGTCAGGAGGATATTATTGGCTGGGAAGGTATCGGAAAAATCGTCCACCAGGAACGGTTTGTTGGTCCCATCCGCATAATAGTAGCGGTACAGGGAGAATGGGAAAAAACGGCCCACGCCGCCTCGTGGTTGAAAGATTAGACGGTTGGTCGGAGGAGTATTTCCGGCTCGGGTGCATCCCGATCAATAATCGGGACCGGTTTCCCCCCCGTAAAAGAGAAGTATGGGGGTTTAGCGGCGTCGAAGGGAAGAGGCGGAAAGGTGAGGCATGGGAGATAGGGTTGGAATACAAGAGGAAGAACACCTCCCTGCTGGAAGGCAGGAAGGTGCCACCCGGCTGGGAATGGGGGATGGGAGGCACGGCTGACACAGCCGTGGCACAATTAGGTTCGAACGGTGGCAAAAGAAGACTTTCAACCCGACCAGACGGGGAGTAGAAAAGGCGGCACGGCTGCCCTCCGGGATCCCTCCTTGTGCCAGCGGAAATTATCCAAGGGATAAATCCATCGAAAAATCGTTATTTTTGGTTAGACATTGGAGAGGAGTATAAACTACACTTATGAAATGCCGTGTATAATGAAAAAGGTACAAAGGTTGTTTTTGTCAGAATCATTTTTTTGTTCTTTATAGGAATGGCTAGTAATGAGACGGAAGATAAGTATAAGTCGGCGATGGCTGAGCGTTGCTGCTTTGTTAACCTTTGTCAGTGTTGCGGCTGCTGGCGATAACGCGGTATCGCCCAAGGAACATCCTGAAAGATATGTAGAGACGATTACGACCCGAGGTGGCCAAAAGATTTCCTTTGAAATGGTTTTCGTTCCGGGCGGTAGTTTTATGATGGGAAGTCCTTTGGGGGAGGCGGGTCGTCAAGAGCATGAAGGGCCGTCGTTTCCGGTGAAACTGGATCCCTTTTACCTTTGCACGACCGAGACCACGCTGGAGCTATTTCTAGCATACTATGAAGAAACAGTCTGCGATCAGAAAGACGCGCAAGCCAAGGCAAAACCGGCCGGTACGGGTGGTGTGAATGCGATTACGGGGGCAACCCCCGTCTATGGTGACATGACGATGGGGTATGGGAAGAAGAATCCGGCTATCGGGATGACCTGGCATAATGCCATGTTTTTCTGCGAGTGGCTCACGAAGAAGACGGGCCGGAAATATCGCTTACCCACAGAAGCGGAATGGGAATATGCCTGCCGGGCGGGTACCACGAATGCGTTTAGTTTTGGAGATGATCCAAACCAACTTGCTGATTTTACCTGGAGTAAAGCGAATTCGGATGGCCAACCGCATGAAGTTGCCACGAAAAAGCCCAATCCCTGGGGGCTGTATGACATGCTGGGGAATGTGTATGAGTGGGTGTACGATTTTTACAGTCCCACCGCATACGAAGAGGCCGCCCAAAAAACCCCGGCGATCAATCCCCAAGGGCCGAAGACCGGCACAGTACACGCAGCGCGGGGGGGTGACTATAACAGCTTGGCTGGGGAGGTGCGCTGTGCGGCCCGGTACTTCGAAGAAAAGTGGTGGCGGATGGACGATCCCCAGATCCCCAAGAGCAAGTGGTGGCTGCCTAATATGGACTTTATCGGTTTCCGGGTGGCCCAATCTGTAGAAACGGATACCCAGAAGTAAGCCTTAGGGTACAAAAGTTTATTTTTGTTCCCGGTTTTGATCCTCTCTGCGCAGGCGGTGATCCGATGGTTTTAATCCTTTTTTATGGTTGTTCGTGCCGATCGGATTGGGTTCATACTTTCCCACCCAGTCAACCTTGCTTTGGTCCGGGATTTGATCCTCCATACCCATGCACCAGTAACAGGCATTCACGAGCAGGCGGCGAAAACCCTCACTTTTAAGATCGTCGCCGTGTCCCATGGTAGTCGTGAAAACGCGGGCCGTTTTTCCCTGCCCGCCGGTATAAGTCTTCGTCCAGGCTACCGGCACTACTTGCTTTTCGGGATTCGGCTCGTCGGCGGGATTCATTCCCCGGAGCACCTGTCCCAGGATCAGCGGCTGGCTGTCTCCGCTCAGTTTGGTAATCTCATACACATCGGACGGTCCCCAGATATCGGCCACGCCTTTCACGATCGGGTGATCCTCCCTGCCTTTTGCCACGATCCCGCGGGTACTTTCTTTTTGATGAACGCCATAGTGATTGATCCAGGTCTCACCGAGAACGTTACGCCCGTACCCGCCTTCGAATCCCTGATCCTGGAAACTGTATTTGGCATAGGGACTGTCCTTGTGTTTTTCGTACCGGAAGGCATGGGTGGCGGTCCTCAATCCCAGAATGGGTTTGCCGGAATCGGTGTAATCGATAATATGCTTCATCTGCTCGTCGGGCAGTTCGCGAAACCGGGTAAAAATCACCATTAGGTCGGCCGTCTGGAGGGCTTCCACACCGGGAATGTTATCGACCGTGATGGGGTCAATCTCACCGGTCTCCCGGTTGACAGCAAACAGGACTGTACATTTGAAACCATGGTGCACCGCCAGAATCCTGGCCAGTTGGGGCATGGATTCCTCCGAACGGTATTCCTCGTCACCGGTAACAAAAACAATATGCCTGCCCTGGCCGGGGCCTTCCCTGCCTTCAAAAATGACCCACGGATCCTCTGCGCTCGCTGGCACCCACGATAGAAATGCCAGTCCCAGAAACACCACTACCGCCATCTTTATTGCATACATACTCTGGTACACCTTCGTATCCTTTTCCTGCAAGGAAAAACATTCCATCATCAATCCAATGGTTCGTCCGCCAGCCGCGGCGTTGTTTCTCAACCGGATTGGAGTATAGGAGGCTGCTTAGAGTTCTGTCCACATGCCCGGGATCGGCACCGGATAACGTCCCTGGGCATCCGCCTGCACCGGCGCCGGACTCTCCTGGGTTAAGGCAGCCAGGTTGGGGCAAAAGGTAAAATTGGAGGCCATGGCCTCATCCCAGGTGATGATCTTGCCGGTGTGAATGGCTGCCCGTCCCATAATGCAGGTCAGATTCGAATACGCCGACCGCTGAAGCTCATTGTGCGGCTGGTCCTGCCGAATGTCCTTGAGCAGCGTATCCCACTCCATCTGATAGGGACTCATCTTCTCCTTCTCCGGCTGCCAGGTAATATTGTTTTTGTCCATCCGCTGATCCTGGTAGATCTGTACGGTGGGGGCATGCACATTGCCGGAGAACTGGGCCGCGCAGCCCGCCCCATGCACAAACGTAGCGAATTCATTATAACAATTCGGCATGCCCCGGTTGCTGACCATGGCTTTGGTGCCGTCCGCAAAGGTGTATTCCACCGCATAGCTGTGGAGGTTCTGGCTGCAATCGGTGCTGTTAGGCTCCCGGCCGCCCAATCCCTGGGCCGTGACGGGCCAGCCGTCCTTGATCCAGCAGCATTCATCCACCTGGTGAATGATAAGATCGATGAAATTTCCGGACGAGACCCACATAAAGTAGTACGGACGCCGGATTTGCCAGAAAAGCTCGTTCTCGTTGCCTGGGAACGGCTCCATCCGGGCGCCGGAATCCATGCGGTAGGCGCGGATCAGTTGGATCTGGCCCATGGCCCCGTCCCGGATCTTCTGGATCAGGGCCTGCCGCGCGGACGAATGGCGGCACATGATGCCGCAGCCGATCTTCAGGTTCTTTTCTTTCGCCGCCTCCGCCAGCCGCAAGAGTTTATGGGTGCCGCCCGCATCAGGAGCAAAGGATTTTTCCATAAAAACATTCACCCCCTTCTCGACGGCATAGGCGATATGTACCGGCCGGAAGGCCGCATGAGTGGCCTGGATCACTACATCACCGGGCCGCAGGCAGTCAATTGCCTTGCGATAGGCATCGAAACCAATGAACCGCTGATCTGGGGGTACGTCGATCCGTTCACCGAACATCTCCCGGAGGGCGTCATACGATCTGGTCAGCCGGTCTTCGAAAAGGTCGGCCATGGCCACCAGTTTGGTGGGGCCGGTCGTGGAAGACAGGGCATCTCCTACCGCGCCGCTGCCGCGACCGCCACATCCGATCAGTGCCAGCCGGATCGTATTGTCCTCGGCAGCATAGGCGCCAGGCAGAGAGACCCCAGCAAGGAAGGAACCGGCCACCACCCGGCCGCTCTGTGCCAGAAACTGACGGCGAGAAAATTTATCAGGTGTTGTCCCCAACGATTTTACCTTGTCATGAATCCCTGGTCGTTTCATAGTGATGGCTCCTTATAATATGCCTACTATTACAACTTGAGTGACGTAAAACTAAATATGCAACATAGTAAGTACCATACTAATTCATACCTGGAAAATCAAGAGTGTATAGATATTTGTGAAAAAACGAAGATTTGAAGTTGAATTAAAAAACCGTTAAAGAGGCGGTGATAAGAGAGGTCGGGAATAACAGGGAAAAATCAAAAATGGGATTGTGATTTTTCGCACAGTTATATAAGATGGGTAGGGTCTAAAATCGGCGGATGAGTTTTGGTCTGATTTTGTGCAAGCGGTAGGGTCAAGCTGGGACCGCCTTGGTGATCATATTAACCTGATTGAATGGTTTGAGATGGTGAAAGATTTTATCTGTTATTGGAGTAGATGTTAAATGGATAGTAGAAAAAGAGTTAAGAATCTGGTGCAGAGTTCGGATCGGTTTTTGGTACTGGCGGAGTTTGTGCCGCTACCGGGGCATAATATCGTTAATTTTGAGAAATTTTTGCAGGAGTATGGGGAGAAGAAGGGTCAGATCCCGGCGGAATTTGAGCTGGCGGGGATCACGATACCGCAAAGTCCGGGCGGGGTGGCCAGTATGAGTCCGGCGGATATTTATTCGATTCTGGATAAGAAGGGGCTGTGGGCGGACCTGGATGTGGTGCCGCATGTGACGACGAAGGATCATAATAAAGACGGTATCCTCAGCTATTTAACGGGTTTACAGAAGCTGGGGATCGAGTCGGTGCTGGCGTTGACGGGGGATAAGCCAGCGGACAGCAAGGGGGTGTTTGAGCTGGACTCGACGGATTTGATTGCGCTGCTGAAGGAAATGAACTGCGATAGCCTGGCCAAGGCCAAGCCGGGCAGTTTTGACAAGGCGCATCAGTTTTATGTGGCGGCGGCGGTCTCGCAGTATAAATATACCGAGGCGTCGCAGATGCAGCAGTATTTTAAGATGGGCAAGAAGCTGATGGCGGGGGCGGATTGCCTGATTACGCAGTTGGGGTGGGACTGGCGGAAATGCGAGGAACTGTTCCGGTATCTGAAGGAGCAAAGTCTTGCGGTACCGGTATTTGGGAACGTTTACGTTCTGACGACGATGACGCCGGCGCCGCGGCTGATGCATACGGGGAAGCTGCCGGGTTGCGTGGTGACGAAGGAATTGTTTGAGAAGCTAGGCAGCGAGACGGCGGAGCAGCATCTGGAACGAGCGGCCCAGCAGGTGGCGATGTTCCGGGAGATGGGGGCGGTGGGGATCGATCTGGGCGGGTTATTGGACTTTGGGATGATGATCGAAATCCTGGAAAAAGCCAAAAAAATAGGAAAAAACTGGCGGGAGTATCAAAATAATCTGGATTTTGGGGTGAAGGACGGATTTTACCTTTATAAAGGGGGAAATCAGCGGCGGACGCTATCTAAACCGTCGCCGGGGTTCCATAAACGGTCCTTTGATCTGTTCCACAATATGTTCCTGGCGCCTGGCAAGGGGCTGCACGGGGGGCTAAAAAAATTATTTGGTGCAAGTAAAGGCTTGCGTGAGGGCAGGGGTTTGCTGTATAAGATGTTCTTTGATGGATTTGAAAAGCCAGTTAAATCCATGATGTTTGACTGTGAAGAGTGCGGGGACTGCTTTTTAGTCGAGAATTTTGGCATTTGCAGTATGGGCAAATGCGAAAAGGGACTAACGAATGCTCCCTGTGGCGACGCGAATCCGGATGGTACCTGCGGGAATAACCCGGATATAAAGTGTGTTGGCGAATTGATTTACGAAGCGGCCGCCAGTGAAGGTGAAGAAGGTCTGAAGAAGTTAGCGGAGACGCTGAACAAGAAGCGTGATCCTCAATTGGCAGGAACGTCTTCGATTTTGAATTATTTGTTTGGGAAAGACCATATGAAGAAGGTAAAACTGATCCAGATCGGCGAAAGCGTACATGCGAGTATTCCCAAGCCGGGGGCGGCGATGAAGGAAGTGCACGCCATGGGTTCGGGAGCCTATGATAAACCGAGCGGGGCGCTGGATTATATGATTTCGCTGATTACCTCGCAGGCGGCGCTCCATGCGGATTATATAGCGATCAATGTGGATGCCTTTGGTGAGGACGATCCGAAGCTGGCGGAGGAATTGATGTGTCAGTATGTCCGTCTGGTGAAAAAGCACAGCCAGGGCGTACCGCCGTGTGTGGATAGCAGCAACGACAAGGTATTGCAGGCGGGTTTGGAGGAATATTATCGGGATTTGCCGAAAAATTCACCAAAGCCATTGATTAATTCTGTGAAAACCTATACAATCGAGAGAATACTTCCCTTAGCGAAGAAGTATCCCTTCAAGGTGATTGGGCTTCTGGTATCGGACAAGGAAGCAGGCAGTGACGGCGCCTATTCGATGAATGAACTGCATGAGATGGCCCGGGAGATATTTGAGGCGGCCGTTGGGAAATATGGATTTATGCCGGATGAGTTGTTTTTTGATTCGACGGTGTTTCCGCTGGCGATCGATATGCCGATGTCGCCGGATACCCCCGGATATACGTACCGGGCGTTTGAAACGATCCGGAAGATAACGACCGATCCGAAGATGAAGGGAGTACACACTTCGCTGGGTATCTCCAACAGTGTGAAGGATTTACCGGGTCGTAAGATAGGAGTATGCCGCGCGTATGTGGCCAAGGCGATGGAATACGGCCTGGACGCGGGGATAGTGAATGTAGCGCACGAATATGGGTTGAAGCCTGTGGATCCGGATTTGCTGGAGCTGGTGGACGCCTTTGCCAAACAGGATGGCAGTGCGGAACGGAGTATGAAGGCGATGGAATTGATGGGGGAATTTTGTCGCGCCAACCGAAAAGTAAGTCGCTAGAGGAGCCATGACGGAAGAAAATAACACAGTAGAAGGTATGTTGGAGATCACGGAAAAGGGGCATGGATTTTTGCGGGAACCGGGGTATTTTTATGTACCGCGGGATATCGATCCGTTTGTGAGCGTGAATATCATCAAGAATTTGGGGTTGCGTA
The DNA here is from genome assembly GCA_964580995.1 of uncultured Pirellulales bacterium. Taxonomy (GTDB): domain Bacteria; phylum Planctomycetota; class Phycisphaerae; order Sedimentisphaerales; family SM23-30; genus JAKJEP01. Next base: position 9,630 of record CAZOMV010000094.1, on the reverse strand, counting down.
ATGGCTTGATGATCGAGGCGAAATTTAACGGGAAACGGGGCAAAAGTCCGGATATTACCGATCTGGTGAAGATAAACGGCCTGGTTCCGGATGAATATCTGGATACGCGGGTGAGTTTTGATCATTTTGTGGTGGTGGATCCGAAGGAGCGGATTCGGCTGGAGACGGGAGCGGAGCCGCTGGGGACGCGGGTGATAGACCTGCTAACGCCCATCGGAAAGGGCCAGCGGGGATTGATTGTGTCGCCGCCCCGGACGGGTAAGACCATTCTCTTGCAGCAGATATCGAACGGGATCACGACGAATCATCCGGAGATCGATCTGATTGTGCTGTTGATCGATGAGCGGCCGGAAGAAGTAACGGATATGCGGCGGAATATCAAGGGGGAGGTGATTGCCTCATCGAATGACAAGACCATCGATAGCCACGTGCGGACGGCACAGTTGGCGATGGAGAAGGCAAAGCGGCAGGTGGAAGTGGGGCGGGATGTGGTGATTCTGCTGGATTCGATCACGCGGCTGGGGCGGGCGTTTAACAGTTGGACGAAATCCAGCGGTCGGACGATGAGTGGGGGGATTGACATTAAGGCGCTGCAGCTTCCCAAGCAGATTTTCGGGCTGGCCCGCAAGAATGAGCGGGGCGGATCGCTAACGATAATCGCTACGGCGCTGGTGGACACGGGCAGCCGGATGGATGAAGTGATTTTTCAGGAGTTTAAGGGAACGGGGAATATGGAGCTGGTGCTGGACCGGAATCTGGCGAATCGCCGGATTTATCCAGCAATCAATATAGCGGAGTCGGGGACCCGCAAGGAAGAGCTGCTCATCGGGAAGGAATCGCTGCAGAAGATATACCGGCTGCGGCGGCATCTGGACAGCTTGCAGGTGGGTCAGGATGTCGAGACGCTGATCAAGGCGATGAAAAAGCATCCGACGAATCAGGCGTTTTTGGATAGTCTGCCGTAGAAAAACAATAATACCTAAATCTAATATCTAAAACCTAAATAAATTCAAAAGACAAATAATCAAAATTCTAAATGGGTGCGTAAGTCTGTGCCAGTTGGCTGGTTAGAGAATTAGTTCAAAATGGGGAGTTGAGTAATTTGACATTATACAGTTTAACGAGAAGAGGAAACCGGAGTTTGGGTTCGGGATTGACAGCAAAGAGAGAATTGCATAGAGTACGCCGTTTTAACTGGAAAGAGAATAGGAGATTTCGTAAATGCCTTACGATTGTGTAGTGTTAGCCAAGCAGGTTCCGGATACCAAGGCGGTGACGGGCAAGGCGATGAATGATGACGGGACGGTGAACCGGGCGGCGTTGCCGGCGATTTTCAATCCGGAGGACTTGAACGCCCTGGAGTTGGCGCTGTCGATCAAGGAAAAGTACGGCGGTACCGTTACCATTATGACGATGGGGCTACCCAGTGCCTGTGAGGTGCTGCGGGAAGGGTTATACCGGGGCGCGGATCGGGCGATTTTGGTGACGGATCGGCGATGTGCCGCAAGTGATACGCTGGCAACGAGTTATATTTTGAGTTGTGCGGTTCGGAAGCTGACATATGATTTGGTGTTATGCGGCCGGCAGGCGATAGACGGCGACACGGCGCAGGTGGGACCGCAGATGGCGGAGAAATTGAATATACCTCAGATTACGTATGTGGAGGAATTGATCGATCTACAGGGAAAAGAGGTAACGGTGCGGCGGAATATCGGGGCGGGCTGGGAGAAGATCCAGGGGCGGCTGCCGATTCTGCTGACGGTGATGGAGACGGCGAATGAGCCGCGGCCAGCGGGGGCGAAATGGATGATGAAATATAAAAAGGCAAAAAGCCTGGCGGAACTGCGGAAGGCGGGGGCGGGAGAAGAAGATATTAAAGCTTTACAGCACAAAGGGTTATTGATTGAGGAATGGAATCTGGATGATGTGCAGGCGGATCTGCAATGGTGCGGGCGGGACGGCAGTCCGACGAAGGTACACCGGATTCAAAGTGTGGTGCTGACGGCGACGGAGCAGAAGGATATCGATCCGAGCGAGGAGGGGATTCGGGCGATGGTGCATGAGTTGATTGAAGACCACACAATCGGATAAAAGAATAGAAAAACAAACCGTAAATAAGGTAAGTCGAGATGATAGAAGTAAATAGAAAAGGTGAAGTGTGGGTATTCGCGGAGCAGCGGGCGGGGCAGCTGAGCGATGTGCCGCTGGAATTGCTGGGCAGGGGGCGTGAGCTGGCGGATAAGCTGGGGGTCAAGCTGGCGGCGGTATTGCCGGGGAAAAGCATCCGGTCGCTGAGCAGCGAGCTGATTGCCTATGGAGCGAACAAGGTGTATGTGGTGGAAGATGATTTGCTGGAGCATTTCCAGACAATCCCTTATGCCAAGGTGCTGTGCGAGCTGATTACCAGGCACAAACCGCAGATTGTGCTCTATGGGGCGACGGCGGTAGGACGTGATTTGGCGCCGCGGGTGGCATCGGCGATGCGGGCGGGTTTGACGGCGGATTGCACGGATCTGCAGATCGGGGATTATGAGGTCGGCAAGACGAAGGAAGTGTATAAGGATTTGCTGCTGCAGATTCGGCCGGCGTTTGGCGGGAATATCATCGCGACGATCGTGAATTTCGACCGGTGGCCGCAGATGGCGACGGTGCGGGAAGGGGTGATGGCGATGCCGAGCCGCAACGGCAAGTGTACCGGGGAAGTGGTAAATGAGAAGGCGGCATTATCGGTAAAGGATCTGGCGCTGAAAGTGCTGGACGTGCATCATGAGGCGAAGAAGGTGAATTTGAAGGCGTCGCGGATCATCGTGGCCGGCGGGGCGGGGGTGGGCAGCCGGGAGAATTTCCAGATGCTGTGGGAGCTGGCGAATTGCCTGGGCGGGGCGGTGGGCGCCAGCCGGGCGGCGGTGGATCTGGGGTATATCGACCATGACCACCAGGTGGGTCAGACGGGCACGACGGTGCGGCCGGCGCTGTATATCGCGGTGGGAATCAGCGGGGCGGTGCAGCATTATGCCGGGATGGCGGAATCGGCCAAGATCGTGGCTATCAACAACGATCCGGAGGCGCCGATCTTTCAGTTTGCGCATTACCGGATTCTGGGCGATTTGTGCGAGGTGGTGCCGCGCCTGACCAAGACTATCCGGATGAAAAATTAAATAGCAGAGTTGAGGTGCCGCTTGGCGAGAATGAAATGGCGGTCTAAGCCCCACACCACCTTAACAAACACGGCCAAGATGGCCGTGGCACAATTGAGATAACCGCGTGTGCAATCCCGATGTACATTGGGACACACCCTACCGGAAGAGAATAAAATCGGTGGGGCAAGCCCTACCCTACAAAAGAAAGTAGATATAAGAGAGTGAAGGCATGACAAATTTTTATACTGATAACGATGATATTCGTTTTTTGTTTCGGCATTTTGAACTGAAGCAGTTGGCGGAAATTATGGAAGGGGATTTTTCGGCCAGTGGGAAGTATGATTGGGCGCCGGCCAGTGCGGAAGAGGCGGTGGATAACTACGACCATATCCTGGAGATTGTGGGCCAGGTAAGCGGGGAGTACATTGCGCCGCGGGCGGAGGATGTGGATCTGACGGGCAATACGCTGCATGAGGATGGGACGGTGAGCTATGCGCCGGGGACGCAGGAGAATCTGGAGAAGCTGGCACAGGCGCAGGTGATGGGCTTTACACTGCCGCACCGGTTTGGCGGATTGAACTGTCCGAGCCTTATTTACACGATGAGCAATGAGATCGTATCGCGGGCGGACGCGGCGCTGATGAATATCTTTGGATTGCAGGGAATCGCCGAGACGATCAACGCCTTTGCCAGCGAGGAGATCAAGCAGGAATATCTGCCGGGTTTTGCGGAGGGCAAGCTGACGGGGGCGATGGTTTTGACGGAGCCGGACGCGGGCAGCGATTTGCAGGCGGTGAAACTGCGGGCGTATGAGGATGAAAAGGGGCAGTGGCGTCTGCACGGAGTGAAGCGATTTATTACCAACGGGTGCGGGGAGGTGCTGCTGGTGCTGGCGCGGAGCGAACCGGATCGAACTGGGGGACTGGGGCTGAGTTTGTTTGTGTGCGACCGGGGGCCGACGGTGAAGGTGCGGCGGCTGGAGAATAAACTGGGGATTCATGGTTCGCCGACGTGCGAGCTGTTTTTCAATCATACCCCGTGCAAACTGATTGGAGAACGGCAGCGGGGTCTGGTTACGTATGTGATGAGTCTGATGAACGGGGCGCGGGTGGGAATCGCAGCGCAATCGCTGGGGATTGCGGAGGCGGCGTTCCGGGTGGCGCGGAATTACGCGGCCAGCCGCAGGCAGTTTGGCCTGGCGATTGAGGCGTTTCCGGCGGTGCGGGATCTGCTGATCGAAATGAAGATCGATATTGAGGTGGCGCGGACGCTGACGTATGAGACCTGCTTTGTGGTGGACCATGAGTATGGGATTTTACGGAAGCTGGAGTTTGAGGATCGGCTGGACAAGGAAGCCAAGAAGGAGCTGAAAAATCGGGAGAAGAAGTACAAGCGGCTGTCGGCCATGCTGACGCCGATGAGCAAGTATTACGCCAGCGAGATGTGCAACCGGGTGGCGTACGATGCGATTCAGGTGCTGGGCGGCAGCGGGTATATGAAGGATTATCCGGTGGAGCGTTATGCCCGGGATGCGCGGATTACGACGATTTATGAGGGAACCAGCCAATTGCAGATTATCGCGGCGGTGCGGGGCGTGTGCAACGGGACGGTGGAGAAATATCTGCTGGAACAGGAAGAATATTCGTATCCGCAGGCGGTATCAGCCCTGGCCGAAATGTTAAAACAGGGGCGGGAGGAACTGGCGGAGACCATCGCGTTTGTGAAGAGCCAGCCGGGAACGGAGTATATGGATTTGCAGGGGCGGAAGCTGGTGGATGCGGCGATTATGCTGATTGTGGGACATTTACTATTGCGGCAGAGCGTGGCGGAGCCTAGCCGGGCGGATGCGTTTACCACCCAGCCGGCCGGCGCGAGCGGCAACGGCGATACGACGGACAGTTATCGCAAGATCCAGGCGCATAAAGCGGCGGTGGCCCGGCGGTACATCAGCGATAACGGCGCCAAGGTGACGATGCTGTGCCGGCAGATTTTACGCGGGGACCGCAGCAGCATGACCGATTACGACGCCGTGGTAGGCCCGATACCCGCAGGATAAGACCAGAGGTGATGTCCTGATAACTATTCGGCGGGGGAAGGGGGAGAGCGAGTGTCAGGCATTTAAGTGGTTATTTCATAGTAATTTAAGAAAAAGCGGGCGAAGGAGCGGCCGTCCAGCGGATTCAGCGGAGGAATTCTACTCAGGTTATACCGGTGGGGAGCCGAAGAAAATAGACAGGTAGTATAGATAAACTGGATGTTTTCCGGAGGAATGAGTTGTGACCATGAATCGCAAATTTGCTGTCGGATCGGAATGTAGAATGCTTCTGGACGAAGCGGCCGGGAAACATTTGCCATTAATTATCACGAATAAGCAGGATACGAACTGGCGGGTTTATCATTCGACCTTTTACGCCTTGAAGTCCCACCGGATAATCGTGTCGCTGCCGGTGCCGGATGTCACAACGTATCAGATGGAGCCGGCGGCCGGCCAGGAGATCGGCGTTTCGTTCAAGAAGGGTTATCACAAGTGCCTGTTTGTGACGCGAATTATTTCGCAGGAACCGTACGAACTGGACCCCGGAGTGATGGCTCCTTCGATCACGATGCTGATGCCGGAGCAAATTGAGAAAGTGCAAAGACGGGCCTATAACCGGACGAAAGCACCGGCGGGGGAACGGATCCCGGTCAGTTTCTGGAAAGACGGGAACCTGGATCAGGGAACCGTCTGGGAAGGTGCGTTGTCGGATCTGTCGGCCGGCGGAGTGGGGATCAGCATGCCCAAGAACGAAATCCCGAATTTGGTGCCGGGAGAACAATTTTATGTTCAGTTTGTGCCGCTGGCGGGACAAAAACCATTGCAGTTGCACGGATGTTTCCGTCATGCGGTGGAATCGCCGGAGGGTGAGAATGTCATATTGGGATTCAAGCTGGTCGGGCTGGAAATGGATGAAGAGGGCAGGCATATGTTACGGCAGATCAGCCGGATTGTGAATGTGTATCAGCGGCAGGCGCCGATTTCGGAACACAGCAACCTGTCGCGATAGCCCAAACCATGATTTTGGGGGACAGTCGTTTACAATAGAGCACGGAGATTCGCCAGGCCGATGGGTTCGCGGCAGAAAAAAGGTTCGGCATATTGGACGTTGATCCGGGAGCCGAAGTAGCGGCAGTAGGTGGTAATGTAGTCGATGATCCAGCCGGGTCCGCGTCCTTTGTCATGCTGCCAGAACTGGCTTTGGTAGGCTTCGAGGGCGACGATTTTGCGGTCCCACTGGGCGGTGACATCCACGAGGAAGCTGGGGTTGGGATGGGCGCGGAGATGGGAGGCGTAAAAATAGATGATTTTTTCGGGGTAATGCGGTTCGTAGGGCATATCGGTTTTGGTGAGTTTGGCGGCGAAGCGGGCATCGTCCACGAGTTCCTGGGCATGGATATGGTCGGGGTGGGCGTCGGGCTGGGAGACGGTGAAAAGCCAGTGGGGCTGATGCTGGCGGATGGCGGATGCGACGATAACGCGGTATTCGAGGGTGTTCATGAGATAGCGGTTGGGCAAGCCCAGGCAGATGCGTGTTTTCAGGCCGAGGGCTTCGGCGGCGCGGGCGGCTTCGGCGGCGCGGATTTCCACGGAGCCGGCGGGGGTGGGTTCGCCGTTGGTCAGATCGGCCAATACGACATCCCAGCCATCGTCGATCAGGCGGGCTATGGTACCGCCCATGGCGATTTCCGCGTCGTCGGGATGGGGGGAGAGGATCATTACTTTTTTGGAGGTCTTGGCAGTCATGGTTTTCCTTTGGTTTAAAACCGTGTGTGCAGCAAGCTGCACACCCTACAAGTTCATTTTCAGGCAATCCAGAGGTGGTTTACGGATAAATTCCTGTTCGAGGTAATCGATGGTTTGTTTTTGCTGGGTGAAGAGAAGGAGTTCTCTGGCCGGGCCGGCGAGGAGCCAGCGATATTCGTCATGTTCGCGGGAAAGCCGGACCGTTTGCGGACCATCGAGAAATCCGATAAAAATAGGGATGATACTGATGCAATTCTGGGTGGCTTCGTAGAAGGTTTCCACGGTGTTGGCGGAGTAGAGGCGGTCGGGGGCCAGGCCGGTTTCTTCCTGGATTTCGCGGAGGGCGGTCTGCCAGGCGGTTTCGTTTTTTTCGATGCGGCCGGTGACGCCCTGCCAGAGGCCCTTCATATAGGAGCAGCATCGTTTGAGGAGGAGATATTCGCCGCGGTCGGTTGTCTTTCTGCAAATATAGGTGCAGACGGAAAAGGATTTGACCGGGATTTCGTGGCGGATTTCGAGTTTGGGCTGCTGGTTCATGGCTTCTGACTCGGGGCCATTTCCTTTTTGGGTTCCAGACCAAGGGCGAATTCGAGGCCCGTTCGCGCATCTTCATAAAGGGTGCCGTGGCCGACTTCTTCGCGGTAGATGTATAAGACTTTTCGTTTCATTTGTTTGAGTATATTGGCCAGCCGGGTTACGCTGTGGGGCGGTACGGCGGTATCCTGACCGCCGCCGGTGAGGCTGAGGGGCATGATGATGCGTTCGGGCCAGTATTCGGCGCTGCGGTCCTTGTATTCGAGGGGGATTTCCGCCTTGACGCCGCCGAATCCTTTCTGGATGTAGTCCTGGTAATTTTCGTATTCGAGATGGTTGGCGGTGCCGTTCATGGAGAAAGCGCCGTCGAAAAGGTACGGGTGGCGAACGATCAGCGTGAGAACGGATGAGCCGCCCATGGAGCCGCCGGCGAGGAAGACTTTGTTGATAAGATATTTCCGCTGGAGGTCCACCAGGATCTGGAGGGTATCGGCTTCTCCGGCCGGGCCCATCCACTGGTCGATGCGGTAATCGGGGGTTACAACGATCAACTGGTTTTCGGCGGCTATTTCCAGAATGGCCTGGCAGGGGCCTTCGGCGCGTAAATTATAAAGCTGCCAGCGGTCACCATACATGCCGTGAAAGACGAGCAGCAGATTGTACCGCTGGTCGGGGTTAAAATTTTCGGGCAGTAACATGGAGTAGAGCTGTTCGGTGTTGTCATATTTGGCGGTGAAGGAGACCTCCTGCCAGTGGGTTTTATCGAAACCCCAGATCGATTGGTCCTGAGCAGACAGGGAGGCGGTAAGAAAAAGGGCGATTGTGAATACCAGGAAGGTTTTTTTCATGGCGAACTCCTGTCAAAAAGAAAGGTGTGCAGTGCACACCCTACACCTATAGTAGCGTTTGATACACATTTTCTATTCTATCTACCATTGTTTCATGGTCAAATTCTTTACGGCAAAATTCCCGGCCTTTGCTGCCAAGGCGGGTGCGAAGGTCTTTGTCGGTGATCAGTTTTACCTGGGCGGTTATCAGGGCCTGGACATCTTTGGGGGGGATCAGGTAGCCGGTCTGGTCGTTGATGACGACCTCGCGGGCGCCGTCCACATCGAAGCTGATGACAGGTTTGCCGCAGAGCAGGGCCTGGGGCAGGGCGCGGGCGAGACCTTCGCGGAGGGAGCAATGGGCCAGGATGTCGCTGGCGTGGAGGAGCGGGCCGACTTGTTCCGGGGGGACCAGGCCGGTCAGGCGAAAATGATTTTGCAGATGGTTTTGTACAATTTGTTCCTCGATCCGGCGACGCAGGCGGCCGTCGCCGATGAAAAGCCAGATGACGTTTTTGTGGTTTTGGGTAATTTTGGGGGCGGATTCGATGATGTATTCGTGGCCTTTGAGGTCGGTCAGGCGGGCGACGGTGGCAATGACGATGGCCTCGGGGGGGATATTCAGCTGGCGGCGAAGGGCGGCAGTTTCCGCGGGGGATGGCTGGGTAAGATAGTTTTTGGTTTCGAGGCCGGAGAAAACACGAGTGAATTGTTCGGGTCGGCCGATACCGGCTTTCAAGGCTTGTTGAGTCATAGCGTTCGCGACGCAGAGGAAGGCGTCCGTGTTTTTGGCGGCATTCTTTTCGATGGCGATATAGAGGCGGTTAAGCCAATGCGGCTGGTAGGGGTGGAAGGCCAGGCCGTGAATGGTATGCACGATGCGGGGCTGGGCACAGGACTGCGTTTGGGCTTTGCGGAGTTCGCCGAGGGCCTTGCAGCAGACCGGATCGGTTTGGCTGCGCAGGGCGGCGGCGGCCCAGCGGCCCAGGATGCCGCCTTTGGCGGAATGGGTATGGACGATGTCCGGTTTCAGCTCGGACAGCAGGCGTTTTAACTGGTAGTAGCCGGGCAGGTCATGGAAGGGATTGATTTGCCGGCGGAGGCAGTTCAGCTCGATGACCCGGTAGCCGCCGTTATGGGCGCGATCGAGCAGTTGGCCTTCGGGGCCCAGGGCGGGGCCGGTGATAAGGGTCACCTCGTGGCCTCGGCGGTGCAGACCTTCGCAGGTGAGCAGGGTGTTTTCCTGTGCCCCGCCGAGAATCATGCGTGTAATGATATGTACGATTTTCATTTAATATTGACGCCAGCGTCAAAAGCTCTTCGACCCCTTGTTATTGGGGAGCCAGAG
>CAZOMV010000093.1:0-23115 GCA_964580995.1 uncultured Pirellulales bacterium | reverse complement strand
ACGCTGGATAAATTAAAATGGTAGTCAGAGGCATCCCCTCCCTTGACAGAAGCGATGATGATGGAAACAGGTCCCTATATATGAGAAAGGATGGTGGGGCAAGCACCACCCTACAGGAAACCGATGCTGGAGTATATAACGGATCAGCGGATTTATGAGAGGGTGATCGGCGGGGCGATCCCCAAGGCGGGGAAATATGTGTGGATCGCAACGGCGGATATCAAGGATCTGTATGTGGAGAAGAAGGGCAAACGGGTGCCGTTTTTGGAGATCCTGTCGGACCTGGTGAAGAAAAAGGTGGAGATCCGGCTGCTCCATGCCAAGGAGCCGGGGCCGAACTTCCGGAGGGATTTCGACCGGTACCCGAATCTGATCCGGGGGATCGAGCGAATCCTGTGCCCGCGGGTGCATTTCAAGGCGGTGGTCGTCGATGGCACGTTTGCGTATAGCGGCAGTGCGAATCTGACGGGGGCGGGGATGGGGGCCAAGAGCAAGGACCGGCGGAATTTCGAGGCGGGGGTGGTTACGACGGACGCAGCACTTATCGAGGCCATCATGGAACAGTTCGATTCCGTCTGGAGCGGGAAACATTGCAAAGGCTGTAAGCGGAAGGAATTTTGCGGGGATTATAAGGATATGCTGGCGAAAGGATAGGTATCGCGTCGGCAGGCAAGTGGCCGAGGCTACTTTTTTGTGAAGGAAACAATTGTGTCATGGCCATTTTGGCTGTATTTTCGAGAAGAACACGGCTGGCACAGCCGTGGCACAATTTAAAGACGACGATTCGCAGGCAACCGGTTACACATCCGGCTTGATGCCACCGCGGTGGAGGGAGTTGGGGCCGAAGTGTTTTTGGATGGCGTCGATGGTCTGGTCGAGTTTGGCCTGTTTTTCTTCGTCGGGGTCGGGGAAGAGGAAGAGCTGGCCTTTGTTTTTGCCGGTGAGGCTGGCGGCGCCGAAGCCGATCAGGCGGATGGGGGCGGCGGATTGGCGGTGCCAGGCTTCGAAGAGGTCTTTGGCGTATTGCCATAAGGTTTGGGTGGTGGCGGTCGGCTCGGACAGGGTTTTGCTGCGGGTGATGAGGCGGAAGTCGGCGTAGCGGAATTTGAGGGTGAGGGAGCCGGCCAGGAGGTTTTTGCGGCGCAGCCGCTGGGCGACTTCCTCCACCTGGGCCAGCAGGACGGGCAGCAGGGCCTCGGGGTCGAGGAGGTCTTCGGGGAAGGTGTTTTCGCTGGAGAGGCTTTTGGCCTGGGATTCGGTTTCGACGGGCCGGTTGTCGATCCCCTGCGCCAGGTCCAGCAGATCCGAGGCGGCATTGCCGACGAGCGACTGCAACTGCGGCAGCGGGGTAGTCCGCAAGTCGCGGATCAGGCGGATGCCCTGCGACTCCAGGGCCTGGGCGGTGACTTTGCCGACACCCCAGATCTTGCTGACAGGCAGCGGGTCGAGGATGGCCTGCTTGTTTTCTTCGGTGATGACGACGAAGCCGCCGGGCTTTTGGAGGTCGGAGGCGAGTTTGGCCAGGAATTTGTTGGGGGCGATGCCAAGCGAGGCGGTCAGTTGCAGTTCGTCGCGGATGGCGGACTGGATGCGGCGGCCGATCTGTTCGGCTGGTCCCAGCAGCCGCACGCAGTCGGTTACGTCCAGAAACGCCTCATCGATGGAGACCGGCTCGATGCGGGCGGTAAAACGGGAAAAGATATCGTGAATCTGATGGGAGCATTCCAGGTAGCGATCCATGCGCACGGGCAGGAGGATGGCGTGGGGACATAAACGAAGGGCACGGCTGGTGGGCATGGCGCTGTGGACGCCGAAGGGGCGGGCCTCGTAGGAGGCGGCACTGATGACGCCGCGGGCGCGGGGGGAGCCGCCGACGAGGACGGGTTTGCCCTTGAGCTGGGGGTTGTCCAGTTGTTCGACGGAGGCGAAAAACGCGTCCATGTCCACATGAATAATTTGCCGCGGTGTAACCATATTCTACCTGTCCGGCATTATACCAAAAGGGCGTTTTAATCGCAATCTAACCTAATTTTAGCGCAAAATTAACGAATAAAGGCTCTGCAAAACTTGACAGATATGGTAAGATGGGCTATGAACTTACAAGGAGAATATGTATGAGTAGTTCCCCTATCCTGGTGGTTGATGATGAAGAAGACATTCTGGAACTGGTGCGGTTTAACCTGCAGAAAGAGCATTTCGCGGTAAGCTGTGCGGGCAGCGGGGAGGAGGCGCTGAAGATGGCGCGGAGCACCCCCCCGATACTGGTGATCCTGGATTTAATGCTGCCGGGGATGAACGGGCTGGAGATCTGCCGGAAATTGAAAGGTCAGAGTTCGACGCAAGCCGTGCCGATTATTATGCTGACGGCCAAGGGGGAGGAGTCGGATGTGGTGGCGGGGCTGGAGGCGGGTGCGGATGATTATGTGACCAAGCCGTTCAGCCCGAAGGTGCTGGTGGCGCGGGTGCGGGCGAATCTGCGGCGGACAGACCATCTGCCGCAAAACGACGAGGCGCTGCACATCTATGATTTGAGCATTGATCCGGGGCGTTTTCAGGTGACGGCGAAGGGCAAGACGGTGGAACTGACCTTTACGGAATTTAAGACGCTGCATATTCTGGCGAAGCGTCCGGGACGGGTTTTTACGCGGTACCAGATTGTGGATGCGATCCGGGGCGAAAATGCCGCGGTTACGGACCGGGCGGTGGATGTGCAAATTGTGTCGCTGCGGAAGAAGCTGGGCAGTTGCGGGAAGTATATTGAGACGGTGCGCGGGGTGGGGTACCGGTTTAAGGATATGACATGAAGAAGAAACGGCTGATCTGGTATTTGTACTCCTCGTATTTATTGCTGGTGCTGGTGGCGCTGGCGGTGGTGACGTGGGTATCGACGCATTCGCTGGAACGTTTTTACCGGGATCGCATCCGGCAGGATCTGGAGAGGCAGGCCCGGCTGGCGGAGAAATGGTTCGAGCCGATGCTGGCGAGCGGGGATACCCAGGCGATCGACCGGTGGTGTAAAGAACTGCATGCGTCGGTGGATACGCGAATAACGGTGATCCTGCCCTCGGGCAAGGTGATTGCGGATTCGGAGGAGAATCCGGACCTGATGGAAAATCACAATCTCCGCCCGGAAGTTCTGGAAGCCTTGCAGGGCAGAACCGGAACCTCCGAGCGATTCAGCACAACCCTGAACAAGACCATGAAATACCTAGCGCTGCCGATGATGCAGGGGGATAAGGTAACGGCGGTGATTCGGACGGCGATGCCTACCTCAGCGATTCAGGTGGCATTATCGACGATTTATCACCAGATATTATGGGCGGGCATACTGACAACCGTGGGTCTGGCGGGGTTCAGTCTGCTGTTTTCCCGACGTATCAGCAAGCCGCTGGAAGGGATGAGGCAGATCGCGCAGCAATTTGCGCAGGGGAAGCTGGGCCGCCGGATGGCGGTCCCGGCGACGGCCGAGATGGGTACGCTGGCGGAGACGCTGAATGAGATGGCGGGCGAATTGGAGGAGCGGATTCAGACGATCACCAGCCAGCGGAATGAGCTGGAGGCCATCCTGTCGAGTATGGCGGAGGGAGTCATTGCGATTGACCGGTCGGGGCGGATTGTGAATATCAATCAGGCGGCGATCGGCCTGCTGAATATCGCGGATGTTTCCCATCCCGGACGGCCGATTGAAGAGGTGGTGCGAAACACCGAATTTCAGGCGTTTGTCGAACAGGCCCTGCAAACGGAACAAGTGGTGGAAGATGAAATTCATATTTATACCTTCAAGGAACGGTATCTTCGTTTGCAGGGGGCGAGTCTGCATAATGCCCGTGGGGACAAGAGCGGGGTGGTGATTGTGATTAATGATATGACGCGGGTGCGGCAGTTGGAGAATATCCGGCGGGATTTTGTGGCGAATGTTTCGCATGAGCTGAAGACGCCGATTACCTCTATCAAGGGTTTTGTGGAAACGCTGCAGGAAGGCGCGATTCGGGATCCGCAGCAGGCGGAGTATTTTTTGCAGATTGTCAGCAAGCACACGGACCGGCTGCAAGCGATCATTGAAGATTTGCTGAGCCTGTCGTGGCTGGAAAATCAAGGGGAAGGCCGGGCGATGCATTTTCAGGTGGAGAAGCTGCGGCCGATACTGACCGGGGTGCTGGAACTGATCGCGCCCAAGGCGGAAAAAAATCAGATCGAGATCGAATTGTCGTGTGAAGAGGGGCTGGAGGCAAGGGTGAACCCGGCCCTGCTGGAGCAGGCGGTGCTGAATCTGGTGGATAATGCGATCAAATACAGTCCGGAACAAGGGAAAATCCGGATCGAAGTGAGCCGGAGTGGGGAAGAGATCGAGTTATCGGTTCAGGATCATGGCAGCGGGATCGCGCCGAAACATCTGGAGCGGATTTTTGAGCGGTTTTACGTGGTGGACAAGGCGCGGAGCCGCAAGCTGGGGGGCACGGGGCTGGGGCTTTCCATTGTCAAACATATCGTCCAAATTCACGGCGGCCGGGTTATGGTGGCCAGCACGCTGGGGGAGGGAAGCACCTTTACGATCCATCTGCCCCAACCGGTATAAAAAGTCCGGTTGAGAGGCTGTCATTGCTATTTCTCCATCTTGGCTGGATGCTTTCGCGAAGAGCTATCGTTTGACTTCATGGGGTGTTTCATTTATGATGTTCGCGCCGAATGGTTCGGCCAGTGGGACCGCAAGCGATTGGCGTCTCTAGGTGACTGTGAAATAAGTAGTTAGGAATACTGCATGCAATTAGATACCTTTGAAAAGGATATGGGAGGATCAGACGGGTTGGGGATATTTTTGCTGGGCAGGTTAAACTATGCATGAGAGGTTTAGTAGGAAAAATATAATCTATGGTTTTCCAAATGAAGGATAAATCCCAATTTCCTTTCTATCAGAAAATGAAGGATTTGGTTATTGGTAAGGCCCGAAATCCTCACGATCCGCAATTGTTTCATAAGCTGTCGCTGGTGGTTTTTTTCGCCTGGGTCGGGCTGGGAGCCGATGGCCTTTCTTCTTCCTGTTACGGCCCGGAAGAGGCCTTTCTGGCCCTGCAGGATCATATCTATCTGGGTGTTTTTGTCGCCCTGGCTACGGTTATAACTATTTTTGTTATCAGTTCCAGCTATTCCCAGATTGTTGAATTATTCCCTGCCGGCGGCGGCGGGTATCTGGTAGCCAGTAAATTGCTTTCTCCCTTTTGGGGTATGGTCTCCGGCTGTACGCTGCTGGTGGATTATGTTCTGACGATTACCTTGTCGGTGGCCAGCGGCGCCGATGCCCTTTTCAGTTTTATGCCTCCGAGTTGGCGTTCCTATAAAATGGTCTTTGCCCTGGTCGTCCTGATCATCCTTATCTTATTGAATATGCGCGGCGTAAAAGAATCGGTCATCCCGCTGATACCTATTTTTCTGATATTTTTGGTTACGCATGTATTTGTTATCCTTTATGCAATATTCACTCATGTAGGGAATTTTGGCGGCATTGCCAGCAAGGTAATAGTAGAAACCCAAAAAACCAGTAGTGAACTGGGGATTCTGGGGATGATCATTCTCATTATGCGGGCCTACAGCATGGGGGCAGGAACTTATACCGGAATCGAGGCCATCAGCAATGGGATGCCGGTATTACGCGAGCCGAAAGTGCAGACCGCCCGGCGAACGATGCATTATATGGCAGGTTCTCTGGCTTTTATGGTAGTGGGTTTAATGCTGGGGTATCTGCTATACCGGGTGCGCTATCAGCCGGGCAAGACCTTAAACGCCGTGCTATTGGAAAGCCTTACCGCCGGCTGGAGTGGAAACACCGGCCATATTTTTGTGCTGGTCACGTTGATCTCGGAAGCGGTCCTTCTGTTTGTAGCCGCTCAAACCGGTTTTCTGGATGGTCCGCGGATCCTGGCCAATATGGCTATCGACCGGTGGATTCCGTCGAGGTTTGCCATCCTGAGCGACCGATTTGTCACGCAAAATGGGATTTTGGTGATGGGAGGGGCGGCTTTGCTATTGATGGTATTTACGCACGGGTCGGTAAAATTTATGGTCGTGCTGTACAGCATTAATGTATTCATCACCTTTTTTCTGTCTCAACTGGGGATGGTCCGTCACTGGTGGATTGCCCGAAAAGAGTGTAAATACTGGTTGAAAAAGGCCCTCATTAATGGGGTAGGCCTGACCCTTACCGCGTTTATCCTCGTTTCCGTAGTCATCATCAAGTTTTTTGAGGGCGGCTGGATAACCATCCTGATTACCGGTTCCCTGATTACGCTGGCCCTACTGATTAAACGCAGCTATAATCAACTCTTGTTACCGATCAAACGCCTTAACGAAATTGCCCAAACTGCCGAGAGAATCTATGCCAAATCCAGCGAATCGGTCGAAAGTAAGATTTTGCCGAAATGGAATCCGGAGGCCAAAACGGCGGTTCTCCTGGTCGGTGGGTACAATGGTCTGGGCCTCCATACTCTTTTCACCATTCCCCGTCTCTTCGGCGATAGTTATAAGAATTATGTATTTGTCCAGGTAGGAACCATCGATGCGGCCAATTTTAAAGGAACCGAAGAAATAGAAAAACTCAAGCAGCATGTCCGCGCAGAACTAAACCGTTATGTACAATTAATGCAAAGCCAGGGTTATTATGCCGAGGGAATTTCCGCGATTGGAACCGATACGGTGGAGGAAATCAACAATACCGCTCATAAAATACTCCAGAAGTATCCCCAGGCAGTATTTTTCGGCGGCCAGATGGTCTTTGCCAAGGATTCTTTTTTCAGCCAGTTGCTTCATAACTACACCACCTTCGCCGTGCAGCGAAAGTTCTACCAGCAGGGAATTCCCTTTATTATCATGCCGGTTCGAATGGAATAGGATATGGACTTCTACTACTACAGCGCAAATAAAGCTCAAGAAAACAGGATGGAAACGTCAATAGCTTCTTATAAGCATGGTGCTTATAAGGAGAATCGATATGGATATTACACAGACTAAAGGTATGGCTACTGGCCAAAGTCATCAGCCGGCTTACTCTTTCCAACTGGTTTCTTCTGCCTGCCTGCTTTTTTACTTACTGCTCCTGATCCAATGTTTTTCGTATCAATTCCCAGGCATCCTGCAGATGTTCTTCCATCGCTTTTTCCGCCCGAACCGGATCCCGCGACTGAATTGCATCGAGGATTACTCGATGCTGTTCAATGGGAGATTCGTATTCGTGTGATATCGTCATCTGCCACCATAATGAAGAAAAATTAAGATCCATCAAAATGGTATTAATCATCAGAAGGACATCGTTACCGGACTCACTCGATAAAATATGATGAAACTGCCGGTCCGCCATGCGGAATTCTTCATAGGCGTCATTCCGGCCGGTGGTCTGCATCTGGTCGAAGGACTCTTTTAGTTGGGCAATGCCTTTTTCGCTGATATTCGTCGCCGCCAGGCGGGCAATCCGCGGCTCGATGGTCAAGCGGCTGTACATAATCTGGCTGGCGTCGGCCCGGCTGAAACTCTGGATCAGCGGCGACAGAAACCGCAGGTTATACATCGGATTGAACTGCCCCACATACCAGCCAGTGCCATGCCGCGACTCAATCACGCCAGTGGTCTTTAAGCCGACCAGGGCTTCCCGCAGCGAACGGGTGCTCACGCCCAGCATCTGGCACAAGGCTGTTTCGGTCGGCAGCTTGTCCCCTTCCCGGAGTTTTTCCGTACTGATGTATTGAATCAGGGAGGAAATAATCCGTTCGGTCATATTTGGAGTTTCGGCAGCTTTGTCCGTTTTTACTGACACCTTCCGTTTAATCACAGCCATCGAATTCAATTGCTCAGGTTGTTTTTTCGTCTTAATTTCGTTTTCCATGGCACTCTCAAAAGCAGATCTTCTAAAACTTCTTTCTTTGTTCTTTTATCAAACCATATGAATATGTCCATTCCAGTCATGACATGTCATCATTATCGTCGTTTAATCATGTCATGTCAATACTATTTTTAAAAATTTTATTTTTTTTGATTTAAAACCAGCAAAAGTGTCGCCTGCGTCAAAAGTTCGTCGTCCCCTTGTTATCGGGGAGCCAGAGCTGTTTTTGGAAGTCAATATCGACTTGTAGCGGTTCCGTCAATTTTATTTATATAATTTACAAGAACTTATGAATTTTCATAATCAAAGTAAAACCAATCTACAAAGGAAAATCATGTATTTCTGTTCAGCCATTCGTTTTTAGATATACCCTCAGACATAACCTGTTCAGGGTAGGGAAGCCCCCTACCCAGATCTATTAAATACAGCAAAGAATTTGTATATGCCCG
This sequence comes from uncultured Pirellulales bacterium, assembly GCA_964580995.1. Classification (GTDB taxonomy): domain Bacteria; phylum Planctomycetota; class Phycisphaerae; order Sedimentisphaerales; family SM23-30; genus JAKJEP01. The sequence goes on along the minus strand of CAZOMV010000093.1, from coordinate 14,799 downwards.
ATAATATGACCTGAAAATTCCACCAGGACGATAAAATGATAATTTTCACATGATTATGAAAAATTGGGGTAAAATTACTTGACCCTAATTATGAAATTGATTAAATAAGACGCCAGCGTCAAAAACTCGTCGTTCCCTTGTGGCTGGGGAGCCAGAGCGGTTTTTGGCAGTCAATATTGACTTTTAGCGTTTCCGCCAAATAATAAATCAACTTAGGCAGCGAGAAAAGTTGGTGTTCTAAGGATCAATTTCATATTCACAGCTTCTTTGTGAAATAGAGAAAAAGTAGTGTAATTAGCCTATTGTTTTTTCAAAGGATTGGTAACGTTTTCATATTTCGAAAGGATCCTGATATATGTTAGGCATTGAAGACAAATATGTTACATTGGCCTATCTGCTGTGCCTGGGCAGCACGCTGTTGTGTGTGCTCTATGGGTTGTTTAACTGGAACAAGGGTGATGTGGAAGCCAAAAAAGAGGATATCGACTGGGCGGCGAAAGAGAAAAAGGTGGAAGAGGAGTTATGACGCCAGCGTCAAAAGCTCGTAGTCCCCTAGTTATTGGAGAGCCAGGGCTGTTTTTGGAAGTCCATATTAGCTTTTGGCGTTTCCATCGGTTATGGGACCTTCCCGGATTTTCTCATTCGGATCCGTTGAATCGGGTTACACTTCACGCTCAATTCGAATCTGTTTAGGAGAAAAGTTTATGTTAGCGGAAACCGTCGGAAAACTGGATATTATCGTTGTATTGATTTATTTGTTGATGGTTGGTTATCTGGGGTATCTGGGGTATCGGGGCACCAAAACCACGTCGGATTACCTGGTGGCCGGCCGAAAAACCCATCCTTTTATTATGGCACTCAGCTACGGCGCCACCTTCATTTCCACCAGTGCCATCGTGGGCTTTGGCGGCGTGGCAGGCTTGTTCGGGATGAGTGTTTTATGGCTGACCGTTTTTAATATTTTTGTGGGCATCTTTGTCGCCTTTGTAATTATTGGCGGCCCCGCCCGCCGGATGGGACATCTGCTGGATGCTCATACCTTTCCGGAACTGCTGGGCAGACGTTATCAAAGTAAGTTCATCCAGGTATTGGCGGGACTTATTATCTTTATTTTTATCCCTCTTTATGCGGCGGCGGTTTTAATCGGCGGAACCGAATTCATCACCACTCAATTCAATATGGATTATACGGTCGCGCTGATGATCCTGAGCATTATTGTCGCGGCGTATGTGATTATGGGCGGCTTGAAGGGGGTCATGTACACCGATGCCCTGCAGGGCTGCATTATGTTCGTCGGAATGATTATTCTCCTGGTTTACTCCTATTATAAAGTAGGCGGTGTGGTGGAAGGCCATCAAACCCTGACGAATCTGACCGATCTGGTACCGGGGAAATTGAGAGAGATGGGACACCGCGGTTTTACCGCGATGCCGGAGTTCGGCTTCGGTGACAAAAAATACGATCTGTGGTGGACGGTCATATCCACCATTACTCTGGGGGTGGGAATCGGGGTACTCGCGCAGCCGCAGCTTATCGTTCGCTTCATGACCGTCAAATCCAAACGGGAACTAAACCGGGCGGTTTTGATCGGCGGTATTTTTATCCTATTTATGACCGGCGTGGCATTTACAGTCGGGAGTTTGTCGAATGCGTATTTCTCCCAGCATGGCAAGGAATTTTCGGGCCGTGTCGTTAAAGACATCGATCCGGCGAAACATCACGCTGTCCTGCAAATCATGAAAAAAGATGATGCCGGCAAATGGGCCGATGTATTCAAAAAGGATGAGAAAGGCAATGAGGTGCCAGCCGTCGTGCCGGTCGTGCTATCGGAGGGAGAACCGGACGGGCAGGCGGCGATTACCCAGGACGGCAATCCCCTGACGGTTCCCGTAGTGAAGGGGCGCAGTATTGCCATTGTTTACGCCCAAGGGAATGCCGGCCAGATCATACCGACCTTTATCACCTCTGCCTTGCCGAAATGGTTCGGCCTGGTTTTCCTGCTGACGCTGTTAGCCGCCGCCATGAGTACCATGTCCAGCCAGTTCCACACGCTGGGAACCAGTTTCGGCCGAGATGTTTTTGAAAACATCACTAAATCATCCGGCCATAGTATCGCCATAACCCGGTTCGGTATTATTGTGGGAATCGTCATCGCGGTCTGGATCAGCTATAGCTGGCGTCAAAGCACCTTCATTGCCCGTGCTACGGCCATCTTCTTCGGTTTATGCGCTTCCGCCTTTTTACCGGCCTTTGTCGGCGGCCTGTTTTCGAAGAAAGTCACTAAAGCCGGGGCGATTGCTTCGATGATCGTCGGTTTTCTGGTAACAGCCTTTTGGCTGCTGTTTGTCAAAGCCCAGGAAGCGGGCGATATCGGGCTGGTTAAGCTGGTAACCGGCGGCAAAACCAGCATTCTGGACGGCCATTACAACTGGCCCTCGGTGGATCCGATTGTCATTGCCCTGCCGATCAGTTTTATCGTATTGATTGTCGTCAGCGCTATTACCAAGCCTTTGCCACAGGAACATGTCAGTTTTTGTTTTAAGAAGTAATTTGTATTTCTGGTACCTGGTATTATTTTTGTAAAGGAGAAATGTATGTCGAAAAAAACAGGAGTACTTTTTATCTTGCTCATTGTTGCGGTATGTCTGGGAATCTCTTCTTCCGCCTACGGCCAGAGCGCAGCGGAATCCGTGGCCGCAACGGAATCCGAAACCGCCGCCCCCGCTCAACCGGCGGAGCCTACGCTGGAAGAACAGATACAGAAGATTAAAAACCCCACTTCCTGGATGACCTGGGGTTTCGATGAACGGATGCGGACCAATTATACCAATAACATTGTCCAGTTTAATCAAGACGCCGTCGGGCATGAACGGCGGTTTAACCGGTTCCGGTCCCGGCTGTGGTCCACATTCCGACCAGCGGAAGACATTGAAGTCAATACGCGGCTGGTGTGGGAATGGCGGATCTGGTGCAATTGCAATGACGGCGGGCCGCTGTCCAATCCGTCTTCGATCAACTGGGATGAAGCCATCTTCGATCAATTGAATGCCAAATTTAAAAATCTCTTTGGTGCACCGATGGATATCCAGGTGGGCCGCCAGGATATCATATTCGGCAACGGCTGGCTGGTGCTGGACGGGACGCCGCTGGACGGATCGCGGACCATTTTCTTTGACGCGGCCCGGATGACGTACCGCTTCGAGGAAAGCAAAACGAATTTGGATTTGGTGTATATCGATCAGACGACGGAAAGCGACCGCTGGGTGGAGCCTTTCAACGATCAGGAACGGGCGCTGCACGAACAGGATGAACGGGGCGCCATTTTGTATTTGAGCAACAAAGCGATTGAGAATGTGCAGTTGGACGGATACTACATCTGGAAGCATGATATGTTCCCGGATAACTTTTCGACGAATCACCCGCCGGCCTGGAGCCGGGAGTCGGATATCCATGCCCTGGGCGGCCGGGTAGCCGGGAAAATCGATCAAAGCTGGCTGTACCGGGCGGAATTTGCTCAGGAAGTAGGCCGGCAAAAGAACTGGGGCGGCGAGGGCGCGTCATTGTGTGCCTTCGGATTGAACAGCCGGTTGGATTACCTGTTCAATGATGACTGGAAAAATGATGTGCATCTGGCGTATGAATATCTTTCCGGGGATGACCCCAGCACCGGGACCGATGAAGGATTCGATCCGCTGTGGGCGCGCTGGCCGCAATGGAGCGAGCTGTATGTCTATAGCTATATTCCGGAAACGCGGATTGCCGAAACCACGAATCTGCACCGGGCCGGTTTCGGCTGGGACACCGACCCCTGTCCGAAATTCCATCTGGCCAATGAATACAATCTGCTCTTTGCGGATGAAAATACCTGCAAGGACCGGGCGCAATTCAGCGATAACGGCCATTTCCGGGGCCAGTTGTTCACCAGCCGGTTAAGCTACAAGTTCACCCCCCTGATTTCCGGCCACCTGCTGGGTGAATTTTTGTTCCCCGGCAATTATTACAGCGAGGACAATAATGACGTAGCGGTATTTCTCCGGTATGAATTGACGATTACTTTTTAATAATCTGCTCTACTTCAGTACGCAATGCGCTCGCTGTCGGTTATTGTACGATTGCTGACAGCGAGTTTTTTTATGGACCGCATTGCCAATTTTACGGCTGTTTTTATCTTGCAATCCCGCCCGGATTCGATTAAAAGGAATATTGTTTAATTGGATAGTTGGGGGCAAGGGAAAAGGCCGATTAAGCGGATAAATGCGGCCCATTCTGGAAAAATCGAAGGAAGTAAATGGACCAAGCGAACAAGTTGTTTCTGAGCGGAGATGAAGCCGTAGCGCTGGCTGCCCGGCATATGGGCGTGGCCCTGGGTACCGGTTATCCGGGCACGCCCTCCACGGAAATACTGGAAAGCTTCTCCCAACTGGGTGGGAAAGCCCAATGGGCGCCTAATGAGAAGGTAGCCCTGGAAGTGGGTTTAGGAGCATCTTTTTCCAATGCCCGAACGCTAGTGACCATGAAACACGTGGGATTGAATGTGGCGGCGGACCCGTTATTTACCGCTGCTTATACGGGGGTAGCCGGCGGGCTGGTTATCGTTTCGGCGGATGATCCGGGTATGGCGTCCAGCCAGAACGAACAGGACAACCGCCATTACGCCCGGGCGGCCGGGATTCCGATGCTGGAGCCTTCCGATTCGCAGGAGGCATACGATTTTACCAAAACGGCTATTGAAATTTCGGAAAAATGGCATATCCCGGTGATTCTGCGGATGACCACGCGGGTTTGTCATTCCAAAACGGTGGTCCTGCCCCAAGTAAGCACTACGCCCCCCCCTGCCGCTCGCTTTGAGCACGACATTCCGGGGCGGGTCATGATCCCGGCCTATGCCCGGCAGGCACACCGGCGGCTGCGGAAAAAGCTGGCGGAGATTACGCAGTGGAATGAAGAAACCCCGCTGAATGAAATGATTCCGGGCGATGGGTCGCTGGGAATCATTACCTCCGGGGTTTGTTATGCCCACGTGCGGGAAGCGGCCCCCACGGCAGCCGTGCTGAAGCTGGCCATGACGTACCCGCTGCCGCTACAAAAAATCAGGACCTTTTTCGAAAGCGTGGAAGGCTGCGTGGTGATTGAGGAAGGCGATCCGTATCTGGCGGATTCCATCCGGGCGGCGGGCCTGCCGGTCGAAGGCAAGCCGGAGATGTACCGGTTCGGCGAATTGAATGTCCCGCGTATTCAGCGGATTCTCGAAGGCGATACCTCCGCCGAAGAAGTACCTCCCCGCGGCACCCCCCCGCAATTGTGCCAGGGATGTCCGCACCGCACTGTTTTTGAAATCCTGCGGGATCATCACTGCTTTGTATCCGGCGATATCGGCTGTTATACGCTGGGGGTACTGCCGCCCTTTGAGGCGATGGATTCCTGCGTCTGCATGGGGGCCAGCATCGGCGTGGGGCTGGGTATGCGGCATGTCCTGCCGGAGGAACAGGCCCGGAAAGTGGTCAGCGTGATCGGCGACAGCACGTTCGTGCACAGCGGCATTACCGGTCTGGTGGAAATGATGTACAACCGCCCCCCCACCGGGCATGTGGTTCTGATTCTGGATAACGGCACGACCGCCATGACCGGTTTGCAGGAACATCCCGGTACGGGCCGGACCCTCGGCCATCAGCCCACCGGCCAATTGCATTTTGAAAATCTGGCCCGTTCGCTGGGGATCCAGCGGGTGTTTGTGCTGGACCCGCGTAAAGATCCGGCAATCATTCAGGATACCCTATTGCAGAGCCTGGAGCAAAATGAACCGACGGTCCTCATCGTTCGCAGCCCTTGTCTGCTGGCGGCCAAGAAAATCAAAGAATATACCAAAACGGGTAAAGAGTAATAACCTATGGGTGAAAAAGTAACGAATGTAGTGTTTGCGGGGCTGGGCGGTCAGGGGGTACTCAAGGCCTCGGATATCCTGGCGGAGGTGGTCTTCCGCCGCGGCTTCGATGTCAAAAAAAGTGAAATTCACGGCATGAGCCAGCGGGGCGGCTCGGTCAGCAGCGATGTCCGTTTCGGTGAGGAAGTGTTCAGCCCGATGATTCCCAAAGGACAGGCGGATTTTCTGGTAGTGCTTACCGCCAATCAGATAGAAACCAACCAGGCGGTTTTGAAGCCCGGCGGAACTTTAATTACCCCGGATGCGATTTCCGAAGAGCAATTGCCGCATCCCCGCAGTATCAATATCGCCCTGCTGGGCGTTCTGAGCCGGCATTTATCCATTCCGGAAGAAACCTGGCTAGACACCATCAAAGCCACTCTGCCGGAGAATCTGCATGAGATGAACGAACGTGCCTTTCGGCTGGGCAGAGACAGCGGTTCGGCATAATGTATAGCAAAACGCAACAGCCTGTAGCTGATTCCATATATGATTCTGTTTTGTAGGTAGATGTTTTCTTATTGGATACGGGAGGATGTGCTGATGAGCAATGTAAAAAAAAGCGGAAACGGCGGGTTTCATACCGCCAGTGCCCCGGATTACCTGCCAGTGGCCCCCTTGCGGGAGCTGCAATTAACGCGATTGCGAGCGATCGTGAAACGGGCCTATGAGAATGTGCAATTGTTTCGCACGAGAATGGATGAGCGGAACTTGAAACCGGAATCGCTGACTTCGCTGGAGGCAATCCGGAACCTGCCCTTTACCGTAAAAACCGATCTTCGCGATACCTATCCCTTCGGCCTGTTCGCCAGCCCCATGCAGGATGTCGTGCGTCTGCACGCCTCCAGCGGCACCACCGGCAAACCGATCGTGGTGGCCTACACCCAAGAGGATATCGATGTCTGGTCCAGCACCATGCTGCGGACCTTTGCGGCCTGCGGACTCCACAAAGGTGACATTATCCAGAATTCCTATGGCTACGGCCTGTTTACCGGCGGGCTGGGCGCCCATTACGGGGCGGAAGCGCTGGGAGCCACGGTGATCCCGACCTCCGGCGGCAATACCGACCGGCAGATCATGGTGATGAAGGATTTCGGAGTGACCGCGATTTGCTGCACACCCAGCTATTTCCTGCACCTGATCGAACGTGCCTGGGAGATGAGCATCAACATCAAGGAACTGCCGATCCGGGCGGGGATTTTCGGCGCTGAACCGTGGACCGAGGAAATGCGCCGGCGGATCGAGCAGGACAGCGGGATCAAGGCCTATGACATCTACGGGTTGTCGGAGATCATCGGGCCGGGGGTAGCCAGCGAATGTTCCGCCCAGAACGGGCTGCACATTTTCGAAGATCATTTTTACCCAGAGATCATCGACCCGCAAACCTGCCAGACGCTGCCCGACGGCCAGGAAGGGGAACTGGTGCTGACCACCCTGAGCAAATGGGCCATGCCCATGATCCGCTACCGCACGCGGGATATCACCCACATCATCAACGAGCCGTGTCCCTGCGGCAGAACGATCCGCCGTATCAAACGCATCAACCGGCGCAGCGACGACATGTTCATCATCCGCGGCGTGAATGTATTCCCATCCCAGATCGAGGAGGCGCTGCTGGCGGTGGAAGGCACTCTGCCGCATTACCAGATCATTCTCACCCGCGAAAAAGGGCTGGATATGATGGAAATTCAGGTGGAGGTAACGGCCCGGGTTTTCAGCGACCAGATTCGAGCTTTGGAAAACTTGCAGGCCAAACTCAACAGTGCCGTGGAACACACGCTGGGCATCCACGCAAAAATCAAACTGGTCGAGCCGCACAGCATCCAGCGCAGCGAAGGCAAGGCCAAACGACTGATTGACAACCGAAAACTATCATGAACACTTACGAAATAAAAGTCAGGCAAATAGTTATTAAGGAGTACTCTGTATGAAACTCAATCAGCTATCCGTATTCCTGGAAAATAAGCCGGGGCGGCTCAGTGAGCCATGTAAAATACTGGCAGATGCGGGGATCAATATCCTCACGATCTCTTTGGCGGATACGCAGCAGTTTGGGATCCTGCGCCTGGTCGTGAAGGACTGGCAAAAGGCCAAAACCCTGCTGGAGAAGGCCGGCTGCGTGGTCCATGTCAGCGAGGTGGTCGCCGTGGAGGTAGAGGACCGGGCGGGCGGCCTGGAGAAGGCCCTGCAGGCGATCGAACAGGCCAAAATCAATGTCGAATACATGTATGCCTTTACCTTCCGGCAGGAAAACAAGGCCATCATCAATTTCCGGTTTGAGTCGCCCGATGCCGCCATTGAGCTGCTGCGTTCCAAAGGTTTTACCATTATCGAAAGCAGCGAACTATTCAAGCGTTTTAATTAAATGAAACCTTTAACCGCCTCTGGCACAGGATGAACCAATGACGGAAAGTGTAGTTGAAAATCGGATTTGGGAACCGGCGGAAACCCTGCCGCGGCAGGAACTGCGGAAATTACAGGCGGAGCGGCTGAAGCAGTGCGTGGCGCGGGTATATAATGTCCCCTTTTACAAAAATAAATTCGCCGAACTGCGCATCACTCCGGATTCCATATCCAGCCCGGATGATGTTCGCCGGCTGCCCATCACCACCAAAGAGGATTTTCGCCAGAATTATCCGCTGGGGCTGCTGGCGGTCCCGCGGGAAGAAATCGTGCGGATTCACGGCTCCTCGGGCACGACGGGCAAACCGACCTTTGTCGCCTATACCCGGCAGGACCGGGAAAACTGGGCCAATCTTTGCGCCCGGTTTCTGGTGGCCGGCGGATTGCGGCCGGATCACATGGTGCAAATCGCGTTTGGGTATGGCCTGTTCACCGGCGGTTTCGGGCTGCATTACGGCGTGGAAAAAGTCGGGGCCGCGATTATCCCGGCCGCTTCCGGCAACACCCCGCGACAGATTATGCTCATGCAGGACCTGGGGGCACAGGTCCTCATCTGCACACCCAGCTATTCGCTGCAGATTGCGGAAGTGGCCCGCTCGATGGGGATCAATCCCCAGCATCTGCCGCTGAAATTCGCCCATTTCGGCGGCGAACCGTGGACCGAGGATATGCGGATCGAAATCGAACGGGAGTTGGGTCTGCTGGCGTTCAACAATTACGGCCTCAGTGAGGTCATTGGGCCGGGCGTCAGCGGCGAATGCGGCTACCGCACCGGCATGCATATTCAGGAGGATCACTTCCTGGTCGAATGCCTCGATCCCGACACTCTGGAACCGGTGGCTCCAGGACAGCAGGGTGAGCTGGTATTCACCTCTCTGACCAAGGAAGCCATGCCCGTCATCCGCTATCGGACCCGCGATATTGCCACGCTGGATGATTCCCCCTGCCCCTGCGGCCGAACCGGCGTTCGCATGAGCCGGATCATCGGTCGCACCGATGATATGCTTATTATTCGCGGCGTGAATGTCTTTCCGTCCCAGATCGAGGAGGCCCTGCTGCGGGTGGAAGGCACTGCCCCGCATTATCTGATCGAGGTCTCCCGCCCGGGCACTCTGGATGAAGTAACGGTCCATGTGGAAATGCGGCCCCAGGATTTTTCCGACAAGCTCAGCCAGCTTCAGGCGCTGCGCGACCGCATCGACCGGGAAATCAATTCCATCTGCGGCATTCGGGCCAAAGTCAACCTGGTCGAGCCGCAAAGCCTGGAACGGTCTTTCGGCAAAGCCCAGCGGGTACTGGATCATCGAAAAGGCAAAATATGACGCCAGCGTCAAATGCTCGTCGTCCCCTTGTTATTGGGGAGCCAGAACTGCTTTTGGAAGTCAATATCGACTTTTGGCGGTTCCGTCAAATATAGCTATCGTTACGATGGGAGAATCGGATCTTTTTTGCGGTAGGCCATGCCCTGGAATAGGGCGATCAATTCGTCCTTTTCATTGGTCACCCTGATATCGTAGCTGCTGAGTTTGGGCGTACAGGAAACTTCCTTCGCTTCGGCGTATAAGGTGCCCTCTCTCACCCCTTTCAGATAGGAAATATCCACATGAATCGCCAGGGCAATTGTGCCGTGCGAATTGGAGGCGGCCGCAAAGGCGATGTCCGCCAGGGTAAAGATCGTCCCGCCATGCACCACCCCCACCCCGTTCAGGTGGCAATCCCGAATTTCCAGTTTCGTTTTGGCGTAGCCGCTCTGCACATCGAGTAATTCGATCCCCAGGTGAAGGCCCAGCCGGTCATTTTTCCGAATGAAATCCCTGATCTTTTCCATCTTCGTTATTCCTCGTATTGGTTATTTCTCTTCATCGCCCGTTTGGTAGCAAAGTATTCCTGCAAAACCAAACGGCAGGGCTCTTCCATAAAGCCTGAAATCACTTCGATCCGGTGATTGAGCCGCTCATCGTCCAGAATCCGGTACAGCGACTGGCACGCACCGGCCTTGGGATCGGCCGGGCCATAGACCAGCCGGTCGATCCGCGATAACACCAGCGCCCCGGCACACATCGTGCACGGCTCCAGTGTTACGTACATCGTGCAGCCGTGCAGCCGCCAGTTGCCGATATAGGAGGCCGCCTGCGTCAGGGCAATCATCTCGGCATGGGCCGTCGGGTCGGCCAGCCGCTCCCGCTGGTTGTGGGCACGCCCGATGATCCTGCCTTCATGCGCCACCACCGCCCCCACCGGCACCTCATCCTCATTCGCCGCCGCCTGCGCCTCCTGCAGGGCCGCCATCATATACCGCGTATGATCCGTGAAATCCAAACTCATTTTGTCCTTTCCAGCAAAAACCAAAGGTTGTATCCACAGAAATACTATATCATGTGGGCTCAAATTACAACCTCGAAAGAAAGAAAACGGAAACAACGGAAATCCGCTTCTTCATTCGCAAAATCACTAAAAATATTCGTAAAATGGCTAATTTTGCCGCCGAATTTTGCTATAATAATGCCGAATTTGTGAAAACGTTATTCAAAACACCCCAATCGTGAGGAGATTTCGTTATGAATTTCCAGCCATTCGCAAAATTTTATCTTCCCCTTCTCTTCAGTATTACCATCATTCAGTTTTCGGTTGCAGAAAAGGTGCGTGTCAACGATGCCTTTATCTACAGTACCCAAAACGGCCAGAGCTGGACGATCGGGACCGATTCGGTCGAACTGACGTATGGAGTCACCGCTGGCGGTTTCTGTCTGACCAGCTATAAAAACAAACTTTGCAAACCGGGAATCGAATATGTCGATCCAGCTCATATGGTCCCGCCTTTTGCCATCCAAACAGATATGCTGCCCGGACCATACTCGATGGAACTGGTCTGGATGAGGCTTCTGGTCGGTATCATTCTGGGCGCGGATCGGGAAGAAATAGCCGATGACCAGGTGCAGCTTGAAGTGGAAAAAGGGGAAATGATCGGCTTTGCCGTGGGGCCGTATGGCGATTATGCGGGGGATCAGGTCCGCTGGCCGGTCACAGTTGCCTATGAAGACGGTGAGAGTTATTCGTCCGCCGATGATCAGGAGGCGGAGCAGGGGCCGGTCTGGTTTTATTATCTTCATGCTCCCGGGACCGGCCGGCTGGAACCACTCGACACAACCAGCTTTACGGAAAAATGGCAGGAGAAGATTCGGATCCCCAGCCCGGAAAGCGGCTTTCAGGCACCACCGGGGGATGTGCCCCAGGCAGGCCCCACTATTTTGCATCCGTCCAATCAATTCGATGCGATGCGGGTCTGGAAAGCCCCTAAAGCCGGAAAAGTAACCTTGAAAGGACTGGCTGAGCATGTCGGCAATGGAGATGTCGATCTGTACGTATATAAAATCAAAGAAAATGCCAGCGGCGCAGATAGTATCCCATGGACCATGACCGGTGCTTCTGCCCAACAAACACCATACGCCGGCCGGCCGGTCCTGCAACTGGACGTCGATTTAACCCGGCAGGACATAAACGCAAAGTATCATGTTGTGGTTTTCCCCGGCACTCCCATACTCCGGCAATGGATGGAACTGGAAAACCACGGTAATTCTTCCTGCCAATTGATTGCTCCCACTTCGGCCCAGTTTGAATTACGCGGGGATACGGCAGCCTCTTATTCCCATTATTGGATGTTTGGTTCCACCATGTTTGCCAATCAAGGCAAGCTGGAAAGGTCGGAACTTACCCAGCCTTATCATCGGATTATCAACGGCCGGGCTACGGAAAACCAGGTTCCCTGGATGGCTCTGCAAAACAAAACACAGCCGGGTGATGGTCTTTTTCTGGCTCAGGAGTTTCTAGCGTATTGGCAGAACCGGGTGGATTATGAAACCGGCGGCCCGCTGCGATTAGGTACATCCGCCACGGATATTCGCGTCGATTTAAGTCCGGGCCAGAAATATGTTTTGCCTACCGTCACCTTCGGGGTTTTCCGCGATCAACTCGATGATATGGCTAAATGGCTGTACAACTGGCAATACGAGTATATGTGGGATTACACCCATGACGATTATTATACCAAGATGCCTTTCACGGTCGCCTGGTACGGCGAATCGGACAATCTCCAGCAGCAATGGGCCGGGCATCTGGGGGATCTGGATTTTCACTGGGTTGACTATCTGCGTGAGACTGGAATGGAGCTGCTCTGGGAAGATGCCGGCTGGTCTATGGGGAAACTCTGGTACCATGCCAGTCTGGAAGGGCCTGACTTTGCACTTACCAACCGTTATCTGCCCAAGCTGGGCATGAAGCTGATTGTCTGGATTCCGGACCATCAGGATCCGGGATTGATCGATACCAAGGTCGGTTCCTGGGGAAATTTTCAGCGGCGGACTGACGGAATGATCGGCTTTACACCCCAATTGGATCAGCGGTTACGAAACGACACCGAATACTTCCTGAATGCCAATACCCGCTGTTCTTTTCATACCTGCTCCGGCAGCAGCCGCTTTGCTCATACCTTTGATGTGCAGCGTTACGCAGACATCAACTATGATACCGATCCGCCCGGCAGCAATCTTACGAATTATTACTTCTCGTATCTGGAAACGCCGGACAAATGGTTTGACAACCTTTGCTGCTACCAGGGATATGGCAAAGGTGTGATCTACGATCCGAACATCGGCCGGCGCTACCTGACCCAGGTACCCAAATGGGGACTTTACATAGATGAACCCAGCATAGAAGGCATGCGGCAGATTACCGATATATATCACTATCTGTTACAGGAAGGCGTGGCGGGTCGCTGGTCGTATATGCCCCATCCCGTGGTCCAGGGCGATGAGGAACATCATTATTGCCAAAGAATCAGCTACGACCGGAAGAAATCCGTTATCATCTTCAAACATCGGGCGGAAAAGGAAGTGACTATCTACCCCCGCGGCCTGCTGCCCGAACAGGAATACACCATCGATTTTGATTCGATTAAAAATGCCGGGACAGCCACCGGCGATGACCTGATGAATAACGGGATCGTCATCCACAGACAGCAGCCGGAGGAATTAATCTTCCTCAATCTGCCCAATCATCCGGGCAGCCGGCGGGACAAAACCGCTCCGCATGCCCCCGCCCGCATCTACAAACAGCGGGAGAGCAACATCGGCTACAACGGCTCCGCCCTGTACTGGTCGCCCGGCTCCGATAATAACTGGATCAGTTATTACGAAGTGCAGCGGGACGGCGTGCTGCTGGGCAAGTCCAGTACTGGTACCTTCTATTTTGATTATTCCCCCGGCTGGAATCCCGATGCTGAGTACCAGGTTCGCACCGTGGATGGCGACGGCAATGTCAGTGACTGGAAATCCGCTGATCCGCTTCGCGATGAGCCGCTGGTGGTCTCGGTGCTGGGCGGCCACTTTGCCGAAACTGGCCGTGACGGCTGGTCCGCGGAAATCGCCACCGGCGAAAACACCTTTGAACCCATGACCTGGATTCCGCCCGCGAAACCGTCTTGCATAGAGTTTGGCACAACAGTTCAGCCCGGCGGGGCCGAGGGCTACTGGCAGGCGGCGGAAACCGCCCGCGTCGGACGCGGCTGGCAGCAGGCCTCTACCCAGGCCGCCAGCGTCCGCAAATGGACCGCCGTAAAAGCCGGCACCGTGCGAGTGATCGGCCGGGCCATCAAGGAATTCTATCACCTCGAACAAGGCCAGCCGCTGAAGGTTCGCATCCTCCAGAATGACAAACAGGTCTGGCCCGATCAGGACTGGGCCGTCGTACCGGTCAACAATCGCACCGGCGTAACCCATAACCTGGTTCTCAATGTCGCCCAGGGCGATCAACTGCGTTTTGTCCTGGCCGCCGGCACCGAACCGGAAAATGACATCCTGGTCTGGATGCCCAACATTCAATATATCGAGGAAATCGTAACCTATCCCTCCGCCACCGTTCGTATCCTCTGCGGGGCGAAGGAACCTCTTACCGACCGCAACGGCAACACCTGGTCCGCGGACCAGTATTTTGAAGACGGCTCACGCGTTAAATCCAGGGCCATTATTACCACCGGCATTCCCGCGCTGGACGATGCCAAGCTCTATCAGCAGGGCCGGGAAGGCAAGGATTTCACCTATTCGATCCCCGTACCCGCCGGCCTCTATTGCCTGCGGCTGAAGTTTGCGGAAAACGAATACGAAAACTTCTTCGAGCGGCCTTTCAATCTGGAGATCAACGGTAAAGAGGTTCTGCATAATTTTGATATCTGCCAGGCTGCCCGCGGTCCCCGCCGCTCCTTCGACCGGTTGTTCCGTTATCTGGTCCCCAACGGTGACGGCCACATCGTCCTCCATTTCACCGGCGGCTGGGAGCCGCTGATGGAATCCGGCAAGGCGCTGGTCCAGGCAATTGAACTGACCCCGGAGATCAAACCCACCATTCGGATCGACGCCGGCTCGGAAAATCCGTTTGTGGACTGGAACAGCTATACCTGGAGTGCCGATGCCAATTTTGAAGGC
>CAZOMV010000092.1:8331-23557 GCA_964580995.1 uncultured Pirellulales bacterium | reverse complement strand
GTTACAATCGTTATAATCCCTACTTTATTATCGGACCACCTATTTCAACGTAAAATAAAGACTTACATCATTTTCCCGTCCCAAAAAATAAAGACTTATAGCAATTTCTTAAGACCCAAAATAAGAACTTACAATTTTATTATGGTAGCCTAAAAATAACGGGCCTCATATTGATTTTATCCTTTCAAATGCTTATACCGATATTGGCCAGGTAGATAACGCCATTTTTATGCAAACCCCAGCCGATGAACGAAGTAAAAATATTACTAAATCTCTACTACGAAACGCTTTATAACATACTCCAGGAACGGAAGGCCGATTGCCTGAGCCGGATGGAGCAGGTCCTCTCAGCCGAGATTCGGGAAAGGGGCTTCCGGGAAATTACCAACGACAAGACCGGCGCGTATCTTGAGGCCTGTACCGCATTTATGGACGAGCGGCTGGAGATGTACAATCCAACCGGGCTACAATACACCTTTGAACCGACCACCCGGAAAGCCGCCTTTAACCTGGAAAAACAACTCGACTGGTACGACAGCGAAGCAGAATTCAACCGCTTATGCCAGTCCCTGCGTCATAAAGCCAGGCTGGGAATGACCCAGCCGGATAGAGAGGCGGCTGTAGCGGAGATCATCCAGCAATGTGGTGCCTATCCGAATCAGAGCATTCTGGCAGAATACCAGGCATGCCCGACCCCTCAGAAATTACCAGATTATATTTTAGCGGTGGCCATAGAGCAAATCCTGAAGGGATAAGCATTTAGGGAAAGGGGCAATTTCCCTTTGCAATTTAGTTTAATTTGTGATACTTACAAAAATGTAGGAAAAATGCAATTTTGGGCTGATTAGTTGAGGTGAATATGTCGCTCCGTGAAAAGAAACCGGAAGTTCGACCAGAAATAAGTGAATTGACACTGTTGTTTGACATCAGTCAGTTGCTAGACCGCAGTATTGACATTAAGGATGTGGTTCAGCCAGTTTTGAAATCATTGGCGGACCATATGGGTGGGGATGTCCGCAGTACGTTGACTTTGCTAAATCGTGATTCTGGCGATATTTACATCGAGGCAGCCTATGGGCTTTCCGAAAATCAGCGTGAAAAAGGCCGTTATAAACCAGGTGAAGGAGTTACCGGCAAGGTGATCCAGACCGGCAAGCCCGTGGCGGTTCCTCGCGTTTCTAAGGAGCCGATGTTTTTAAACCGGACCGGGGCGTTCAAGGGACTGAGCAAAAAGGATATTTCTTTCATATGTGTGCCGATCAAAATGGGAAATGAGACTGTGGGAGCACTGAGCGTGGACCATCTCTTCAGCGAAAAAATATCATTTGAGGAGGATGTCCGGTTGCTTTCCATTATTGCCTCGATGATCGCGCAGGCGGTTCGTCTTAGGCAGTCGGTAATGGAAGAGCGACAACGACTTATGGAAGAAAATGTCCGGTTGCAGGAGCAATTGAAGGACCGGTTTCGACCGGCCAATATCATTGGTAATTCTAAGTCGATGCAGAGTGTGTACGATCTGATTGCGCAGGTTTGCAAGAGCGACACCACGGTCTTGATTCGTGGGGAAAGCGGAACTGGGAAGGAACTGGTCGCAAGTGCCGTACATTACAACAGTTCGCGAGCTAACAAACCCTTTATCAAAGTGAATTCCGCCGCCTTGCCCGAAACGGTCATAGAAAGCGAGTTATTCGGGCATGAGAAAGGAGCCTTTACCGGTGCTTTGGCCATGCGTAAGGGGCGGTTCGAATTGGCCAACGGGGGAACCATTTTCCTGGATGAAGTAGGAGATTTATCCCCAACCACCCAGATCAAGTTGCTGCGGGTGATTCAGGAACGGGAATTTGAACGGGTGGGCGGGGCGCAGACCATAAAGACCGATGTTCGGATTATTGCCGCTACAAATCGAAATCTTGAGGAAATGATCGTGGCAGACCGATTCCGGCAGGATTTGTATTATCGATTAAATGTATTTCCGATACATATCCCGCCTCTGCGGGATCGGAAAAACGATATTCTTTTGCTGGCTAATTATTTTGTCGATAAGTACAGCCAGATTCATCACAAAAATATCAGGCGGATTTCCACGCCGGCGATTGATATGCTGACCTGCTATCATTGGCCGGGCAATGTGCGGGAACTGGAAAACTGCATCGAACGGGCGGTTTTGCTCAGCGAAGATGAAGTGCTGCATGGTCATTATCTGCCCCCGACCCTGCAAACGGCGGAAGCCAGCGGCACCACTCATACAGGGACACTGACCGAAAGCCTGGATAAGGTGGAGCGGGAGCTAATTATTGACGCTTTGAAATCAGCACGCGGAAATCAAGCCAAGGCCGCCAAGATGCTGGGGCTTACCGAGCGCATTATGGGTTTGCGGGTGAAAAAACATGGCATTGACGCCCGGCGATTTCGTACTTATTTGTAAGGTATAACCATTAATATTACATAAATGTAGTATTTTCAAGTACTGGTTTTTTTAGTTATAATTTTTTCTTCATGACGCAATCGCTTCCAATTCAAGTATTTACATTTAAATTTCTTTTTATTGTGAATTTGGCATGAAAAATGCTTTACCAACGATTGCGTACGCAGCGTGATCGTGTTGGTAACTGTTTTTTGTAAAAATGCATAAGGAGTTAATTTGTAATGTGGAAGCGATTAAACCTGTTGTTGTTTATGACTGTAGCGGTGGTGTCCCTGGCTAATGCCGCGGAGGAAACCCCGGAGGAAGCCCCGGTGGATACCCCCGCCGAAACCGCAAAACCCAAACTGGGCGTGGATTTAAGCACCACCTATACCAGCCGCTATATGTGGCGGGGGTACGATGTCTTCGATGACCACGCGGCGTTGCAGCCCAGTGCGACCGTGGACCTCTTCGGCTCCGGCTTCAGTATCAATACCTGGGGGTCCCTGCCGATGGGCAGCGGCTTCGAGGATCTTTCCGAACTGGACTACACCATTGCGTATGGCACCAGTTATTTCGAGGAGGAAAAATATGCCCTGGATGTGTCCGCCAATTATATTTATTACGATTTTTATAAAGTGAAGTCCAAAGGTGCGGATACCGAAGAGGTCGGCATCAGTTTCGTCCTGCCAAAGCTGCTGGAAATCGGCGGCAGCGCCCTGGTCCCGAAATACTATGTCGGCAAACTCTGGCCGGTGGATGGGGCGGATGATATCGCCGGCGTATATCATTCGCTGGGGCTGAGTTACGGCCTTGCCATTCCAAATACCGAACAGGTGTTAAACCTATACTCGGATATTAATTACAACGATGGCATGTTCAATGCCGATTCCGACTGGTCGCACACCACCTTTGGCGTATCTACCGGTGTTCCCGTCGGACCCGTTACGATCACTCCCTTCCTGAATTATCAGGTATCCATGGAAGATACGGTCAATGAGGAAGATGAACTGTACGGCGGCGTTACCGCCAGTATCAGTTTTTAAAGAATCTGACGGTTTAAACAACTTGGTACATATGGTGTTATTTTAAGGCGTAGTAAGGTTTGAACTTTACTATTGAAGGTGAAAAAAATGAGACTGAAAAAATGGAATTGGATGGTGATTTTGGGGGCGCTGCTATTTCTCTCGCCGGGTATGGCCCGGGCTTCGGATGCCCCGGTCGTGGTGGATTCCGGGGCCACCGCCTGGATGCTGACTTCGACCGCTTTGGTGCTGTTGATGATTCCCGGTTTGGCCATGTTCTACGGCGGGCTGGTGCGGACTAAAAATGTGCTGGGCACCATGATGCACAGCTTTGCCGCCATGGCCATCATGAGTGTGTTGTGGGTCGTCTGCGGTTATGCGATGTGCTTTGGCAAAAATGTTCTGGGCGGCTGGTTTGGCTGGGATTCCAACCTGCTGTTTCTCCGCGGCATCGATACCACGATTATGGCCAGCGGGGTTCCCGAATATGTCTTTGCCATGTTCCAGGGGAAATTCGCGATTATTACTCCCGCCCTGATTGCCGGGGCCTTTGCCGAACGAGTGAACTTTCGCGGTTACTGTGTCTTTATCGCTGTTTGGGGCCTGCTGGTATATAATCCCCTGTGCCACTGGGTCTGGGCTGGCGACGGCTTTTTGTTCAATATGGGAGCAGCCGGGGCGATTGATTTTGCCGGCGGGACGGTGGTGCATATTTCCGCCGGTATCAGCGGTCTGGTTGCGGCGATGTATCTGGGAGCCCGGCGTGGCTTTCCCCGGACGGCCATGCGGCCGAGCAATCTGGTTATGACGATTATTGGCGCTGGCCTGTTGTGGGTGGGCTGGTTCGGCTTCAACGCCGGCAGTAGCGTTGCCAGTTCTCTCCTTACTGCCCAGGCCTTGACGGCCACCCAGGCGGCCGCTGCGGCTGGCGCTATGACCTGGATGCTTATCGAAGGATTTCATCAAGGCAAGGCGACCGCCCTGGGATTTGGCAGCGGGGTTTTAGCCGGTCTGGTAGCCGTTACTCCGGCTGCAGGAGTCGTCCAGCCGGCTGGCGCTCTGGCATTAGGTGCCATCGCCTCGGTATTGTGCTATTCGGCGATCCTGGCCAAGAATAAACTCGGATACGATGATAGTCTTGATGCTTTCGGGGTGCATGGTATCGGCGGCATCGTCGGGGCCATTATGCTCTCCTTTTTCATCCGGTCCAGTTGGATGGCGGATGCGGCAGCGAAGGCTGGCGGTTCCTGGAGTATGTGGCAACAACTGGGGGTGCAGGCTACCGCTGTGGTTATTGCCATCGCGTATGCGGCGATTGTTACGATTGTTATTGTTATAGTAGTGGAAAAAACCTTGGGATTCCGAACCAAAGCGGAAAATGAAATGGCCGGACTGGATCACGCCTTTCATGGGGAACGCGGTTATGGAATGTTAAGCGCCAGCTAATGAAAGAAAGGACCCAGCATGAAACTGATAACAGCTATTATACGGGAAGAACAACTGGATCGGGTACGGGAAGCCCTGATCGACGCGGAAATCACCCGGATCACCGTAAGCCGTGTTGCCGGGCATGGCCAGCAGATTGAAGAAGGCATCTATCGCGGCCAGCGGGTAGTTCCCAACCTGATTCCCAAGATGCGTCTGGATATCGCGGTCAACGATGACTTTGTGGATATTACCTGCAATACCATTATCAAGACGGCGAAATCCAATCGCGATGGGAAAGGGCAGGTTGGTGATGGTAAAATATTCATTACCCCTCTGGAAGAATGCATCCGCATCCGCACGGAAGAAAGGGGGGGCAAGGCCATATAAAAACTGAAGTTTGGCAAAATCGGACCCTCCCGTTGCCGGGGAGATGGCCATTGCCATGAACGACTGGGCCATCGAAAAAGGAACCAGGCCATCGGGTAAATGCGATGCGGGAAATAGCAAAGGTGTTGTGCCGGTTGGGAGTATCTAACCGGCACAATGGCCTGGATGGGGAAGGATCGCAAGCCTACATAATTGTATTAATTTTGAAAAATGCTACAAATATGTAATGATACAAAATCTTCGCTCTAGAAAATTCTGCCGAGGATAATATGTAACTTCTTGTGAGAAAATAAGATAAACATTAATTAGTGGTTTTTGAATTTTTGGCACAACTTTTGTTATGTGGAAAGACAGTGTTTATTTTCGGAAGTATGTCCGCGCAGAAAAATTGAAGGAAGGCGATGTTGATGATCAAAAGGCGAGATGGCTGGTGGTTGATCGGAGGAATTCTTTTGTTTCTCCCGCAAATTTCCACGGCGGCGGAGGCGGGGACGGTGGATACCGGAGCCACCGCCTGGATGCTGACCTCGACGGCATTGGTTCTCCTGATGGTTCCAGGGCTGGCGATGTTTTACGGCGGTCTGGTGCGCACCAAGAACGTGCTGGGAACCATGATGCACAGCTTCGTGGCGATGGCGCTGATCGGCGTGCTGTGGGTGATATGCGGTTACTCAATGTGCTTCGGTACCAGCAGCCTGCACGGGTTGATCGGCTGGAACTGGAATTACCTGGGACTCCATAACATTGACGACTCGATAATCAATGGTGTGCCGGAATATCTGATCGCCATGTTCCAGGGCAAGTTTGCCATCATTACCCCCGCCCTGATCAGCGGTGCATTGGCGGAGCGAGTGTATCTGCGGGGCTACGTGATGTTTATCACGTTATGGTTCCTGGCGGTTTACTGCCCGCTGTGTCACTGGATCTGGGCGCCGGATGGCTGGCTGGCCAACCTCGGAGCCCGCGGTACGATCGACCTGGCCGGCGGAATGGTGATTCATGTATCGGCAGGTTTCAGCGCATTGGCGGTGGCGCTGTTTCTGGGACGGCGGCGCGGCTATCCCAAAATCGCCATGCGCCCCAGCAATCTGGTGATGACGCTGATGGGGGCCGGACTGTTATGGGTCGGTTGGTTCGCGTTCAATGCCGGTTCGACAGTCACCAGCAACCTCGACGCCGCCCGGGCTTTGACGATGACGCAGGTGTCGGCCGCGACGGGGGCCCTGACCTGGCTGTTGATTGAAGCTGTTGCTTTCCGCAAGGCTACTTCGCTGGGCTTTGTCTCGGGAGTGTTGGCCGGCCTGGTGGCCATCACCCCGGCGGCGGGAGTGGTCAAGCCGATGGGCGCGATTGCTTTGGGCGCCGCTTCGGCAATCGTCTGCTTCCTGGCCCTGAAACTCAAAGGTAAACTGGGTTATGACGATAGTCTGGACTGTTTCGGCATACACGGCGTGGGCAGCGGTCTGGGCGTCCTGCTGCTGAGCTTTTTCATCCGGGACAGTTGGATGCAGAACGCCGCGGCCCACAGCGTCACCGGCACGTGGACGGCTTTCGATCAATTACGAGTACAACTGACCGGCATCGGCGTTACGATTGCCCTGGCGGTGACCGCCACCATTATTATCTGCTTGCTTGTGGAAAAAACCGTCGGTTTCCGCATGAGCGTCAAGCGGGAAATGGCCGGCATGGACCACGAACTGCACGGTGAGCATGGATATGGTATGTTGAACCTTAGCTAAGTCAACCCGACCAATCCGACCAACCCGACAAACCCGACAAACATGGAGAACGCATATGACTCTGAAATTGGTAACCGCCATCATTCAACCCGACAAGCTGGACGAAGTGCGGCAAGCGCTCATCGAAGCGGAAATCTACCGTATCACCGTCAGCCGTTGTACCGGCCGGGGACGGGCCGAAGAGACCGACCTGTACCGCGGCGAGAAAGTAGCCCTGGACCTGCTGCCCAAGGTGCGCATCGATATTGCCTGCAGCACCCAGGAATGGGCCAACCGTGCCGTCCAGGCGATTTTGATCTCGGCCAGGCACGGCAGCGGTGAAATCGGTGACGGAAAAATTTTTATTACTTCTCTGGAAGAGTGCATCCGGATCCGAACGGATGAAAGAGGTGTCAATGCGATATAAAAGAAGTCGGAATATGGTTGATTCGACGAAGTTTACGATGGATAATATGGTTTCAGCAGGCATGCTGATAGGAAATAAGTACGTAAAACCGAAAGGAATTTTCAAAGTTAATCCCTGGAAGAAAGAAGGTAAATGAATATGAGTGAAACTTTAGGAAACATAGCGGAAGTGTTTGGTTCGAATGTGTTTAGCGATTCGGTGATGCGGGTCCGGCTGCCCAAGAATGCCTACAAGTCCTTTAAGAGGACCCAGGATGGCCTGGAGCCGCTGGATCCTGCCGTCGCCGACGTTATGGCCAATGCCATGAAGGACTGGGCGATTGAAAAAGGAGCGACCCATTTTTGCCATTGGTTTCAGCCGATGACCGGATTGACGGCGGAGAAACATGACTCGTTTATCTCTCCCACCTCTGACGGCCGAATCATTATGGAATTCAGCGGCAAGGAACTGATTAAAGGGGAGCCGGATGCCTCTTCCTTTCCGTCCGGCGGATTACGAGCGACCTTTGAAGCCCGCGGCTATACCGCCTGGGACTGCACCTCCCCGGTTTTTGTGAAAGAGGATGGCAAAAATATCACGCTGTATATACCCTGTGCTTTTTGTTCCTATACCGGCGTGGCGCTGGATAAAAAGACTCCGCTGCTTCGTTCCATGGAAGCGTTGAATATGCAGGCATTGCGGGTGCTTCACGCGCTGGGCAACACCACCTCCCATCGGGTCATATCGACGCTGGGGGCGGAACAGGAGTATTTTCTGGTCGATAGCTCTTTTTATCGAAAACGGCTGGACCTGCTGCTGACCGGGCGAACCCTCTTCGGTGCTCCCTCGCCGCGCGGCCAGGAGCTGGAAGATCATTATTTCGGTTCGCTGCACGAACGGGTCGCCACCTTCATGCATGAATTGAACCTGGAACTCTGGAAGCTGGGCGTTTCCGCCAAAACCCAGCACAACGAAGTGGCCCCGGCCCAGTATGAAATCGCCCCGGTTTTCGCGACCGTGAATGTCGCTGTGGATCATAATCAATTAACAATGGAGACGCTGCGCAAAGTGGCCCTGCGAAACAATTTTGTCTGTCTGCTGCATGAAAAACCTTTCGCCGGTGTCAATGGTTCCGGCAAGCACAACAACTGGAGTATGGTTACGGATGACGGCATGAATCTGTTGGAACCGGGGAACACCCCGCATGATAATATGATCTTTCTGATCATGCTTTGTGCGGTGGTTCGCGCAGTGGACAAGTATTCCAAATTCTTGCGTGCCAGTGTCGCCAATGCCGGCAACGAGCATCGGCTGGGTGCCAATGAAGCCCCGCCCGCTATCGTTTCGATCTTCCTGGGAGAACAGCTAACCGATATTTTCGATCAACTGGCCAGTGGCGGCGCGAAATCTTCCACTCGCGGCGGTGAATTGAAGCTGGGGGTTACGACCATACCTCCTCTGCCCAAAGACAGCACCGATCGCAACCGCACCTCCCCCTTTGCTTTTACCGGGAACAAATTTGAGTTCCGGATGGTCGGCTCCAGCCAGTCCACATCCGGCCCGAATTTCGTCCTGAACACCATCGTGGCCGATGTGCTGGAAGAGATCGCCGACGAGCTGGAAAAATCATCCGATGTAAAAGTCGCAGCTCAAAAAATTACCCACCGCATTGCCAAGGAACACCGCCGCATCGTTTATAACGGCGACAACTATACCCAGGAATGGGTGGTCGATGCAGAAAAACGCGGGCTGCCGAATATTCGCTCGACGGTGGATTCGCTGAAGACGATTCTGGATAAGGAAAATGTCGAGGTGATGAAAAAACATAAGGTGCTCTCGAAAGCGGAACTGCATGCCCGGGCGGAAATTTTGTTTGAAAATTACAGCAAGTTGCTGCATATCGAAGCCTTGACCATGCTGAATATGGCCAAGCGCCAGATTCTGCCTGCCGCCAGTAAGTACGCCGGCGTGCTGGCTTCCTCGATTCAGTCGATTGCTTCGGCCGGGGCGACGGCGGAAGGGCAAAGCGATATGCTGGTCAAGGTGTGCGGTCTGGTCAACGAGCTGAACAGCAATATCGAAAGCCTGGAAAAGGTGGTGAAAAAGACCGAAGAAATCAGCAATAGCGTCAAACATGCCGAAAGCTACCGGGATCTGGTAATCCCCGCTATGTCAGCCGTTCGCCAAATAGCAGATGAGTTGGAGAAGATTGTGGACGCCCAGTTATGGCCGCTACCCAGCTATGCGGAAATGCTTTTTATTAAATAAATTCCAACCTAAGAATTTTTCCCCCAAGGGAATAATTATAGTGGCCTCGAGTCCTTCGGGCCCCTATAATTTTATAGCAGTCGGATTGCCGGGTAATCGGCAATCCGTGTTTATTGGCTAGCTTAGAGATGTCAGAGCAAAAGGATATAGAAGTTAATGACGATGAGAATTTCTGGTTTTGAATGCAATGCAGCCGGTTTTCCGGACCAGCAGGGATTGTACGACTATCAAAACGAGCATGATAGCTGTGGGGTTGGTTTTGTTGCCCGTATCGATGGGGTGCCGATGCATTCGGTGGTGGACGATGGGATCAAGCTATTGGTGAATTTGGAACATCGAGGCGCCGTGGGCGGTGACCAGTCAACCGGGGATGGGGCGGGATTGCTGATGCAGATACCGGATGCGTTTTTCCGCCGGGAAAGTGGTAAGCTGGGTTTCTCGCTTCCGGAGCCGGGCGGCTATGCAGTGGGCATGGTGTTTTTACCCACAGACCGGAGGTTGCTTCAGCGATGCATAAAAAGAGTGGAAGATATCATACACGCGGAGGGATGCCGTGTTTTAGGATGGCGGGAAGTGCCGGTTCGTACAGATCATCTGGGGCAATTTGCGTTGCAGACCATGCCGGTATTTTATCAGATCTTTCTGCAGGGCGATAAAAAAGGGGATGCCTTCGAACGAAAATTATATGTCATCCGGCGGCTGGTCGAAAAAGAAGTGGCCGACTGGACCGATGCCGATTACAGCCAGTTTTACGTTGCCAGCCTCTCCAGCTATACCATCGTGTACAAAGGCATGTTGACCGGCAGCCAATTGCTGCCGATGTTTCCCGACCTGAGCGAGGAGACCTTCGCCTCGGCCTATGCCATCGCCCATCAGCGCTACAGTACCAATACCCTGCCGACCTGGCCGCTGGCCCAGCCGTTTCGCATGTTGGCCCACAACGGCGAGATCAATACCCTTCGCGGCAACATCAACCGCATGCGCGGACGCGAAGCACGGATGCAATCGGCGGTATTAGGCGGCGACCTGGAAAAAATCAAACCGGTCCTGGTCGAGAAGGGTAGCGATTCGGCCATCCTGGATAATGCCCTGGAACTGCTGGTGATGGCCGGCCGTTCCCTGCCCCACGCCATGATGATGATGGTGCCGGAAGCCTGGGGCGCCAAATACCACATGAGTGAAGACAAACGGGCCTTCTATGAATTTCATTCCACCATCATGGAACCCTGGGACGGCCCGGCGGCTCTGGTATTTTCCGACGGCCGCTACATCGGCGCCATGCTCGACCGCAACGGCCTGCGGCCCGCCCGCTATACCATTACCCATGACGGGATCGTGGTGATGGCCTCGGAGACCGGGGTCCTCGATATCGCGCCGGAACGCATCTGGCGCCGGGGGCGGCTTCAGCCGGGTAAAATGTTCCTGCTGGACCTCAAGCAAAAACGGGTGGTCCCCGATAACGAAATCAAGTCCAAGATTTCCCGGCAAAAACCCTATCGGCACTGGGTCAAAGACAACCGCATCGAACTGCGCGGACTTTTCACCCCGTCCGAAGCCCCGGCAGAGGACCCCCAGGCCCTCCATATCAAGCAAAATGCCTTCGGCTATACCGACGAAGAATTAAAGATGATTATCAGTCCCATGGCCAGCCGGGGCCAGGAGGCGGTCGGCTCGATGGGCAACGACGCCGCCCTGGCGGTCCTCTCGAATCAGCCGCAGTTGCTGTTTCATTATTTCAAGCAGCTTTTTGCCCAGGTTACCAATCCCCCCATCGATCCGCTCCGCGAAGAACTGGTCATGTCCCTGATGAGTTATGTCGGGCGGTCTAAAAATCTGCTGGACGAGACGCCCCAGCATTGCCGGATGCTCAAATTAAGCCATCCCATATTAACTCCCGAAGATATGCTCTGTCTGCGCAAGGCCAGCCATCCCGAAGTGGTCGTGCGGGAAATCGATATCCTCTTTCCCGTCGGCGGCGACGGCCGGGCGCTGGAACTGGCCCTGGAAAAGATATTCACCAAAGCCGAGCAGTATATCGCCGACGGGGCCACGCTCCTGGTGCTTACCGACCGCAACATGAACGAACAAAACGCCCCGATTCCGGCTCTGCTGGCTTCCTCCGGCCTGCACCATCATTTGATTCGCAAGGGGCTGCGGACCATGACCGGGATTATCCTGGAAACCGGCGAGGCCCGTGAGGTCATTCATTTCGCCCAGCTCATCGGCTATGGCGCCAGCGCGATCTGCCCCCATGTCGCCTTTTCCACCGTCCACGAACTGGCGGAGGAAGGTATGCTCGAAGGGGATATCGCCCCGGAAATCGCAATGGATAACTACATCACCGCTGTTAAAAAGGGCCTGCTCAAGACCTTCAGCCGCATGGGCATCTCCACCATTCGCAGCTTTTTCGGCGCCCAGATTTTTGAAGCCGTCGGGTTAAGTAAGGCCCTGGTGGATAAATATTTCGCCGGTACCGCCTCCCGCATCGAAGGGATCGGCCTGGACCAGATTGCCATCGATGCTCTGCGACGCTATCAGCGGGCCTTGCCCCGCCGCGGCCGCCGCGAAGAACTGCTGTTGCCCGGCGGCGATTACCATGTCCGCAAAAATGGAGATAAACATCTCTGGACCTCCGAGTCCATTTCCAAACTTCAGCAGGCCGCCCGGCAGGGCGATTATAAGACATTCAAGGAATATACCCGCCTGATTGACGATCAGTCGAAAGCGCATGCCACCTTGCGCAGCCTCCTGCAGTTTAAGAAAGGCAGTCCGGTATCCATCGACGAAGTAGAACCGGTCGAGGCCATTACCCGCCGTTTTGTGACGGCGGCCATGTCCTTCGGCTCGATTAACAAAGAGGCCCACGAAGCCATTGCCATCGCCATGAATCGCATCGGCGGCCGCAGCAATTCCGGCGAAGGCGGCGAGGATCCCGCCCGCTATATCCCGCTGCCCAACGGGGACAGTCTCAGGTCCCGCATCAAGCAGGTCGCTTCCGGGCGCTTCGGGGTGACGTTGGAATACCTGATGAACGCCGACGAACTGCAAATCAAGATTGCCCAGGGCGCCAAGCCGGGCGAAGGCGGCCAACTGCCCGGCCACAAAGTCAGCAAGGACATAGCCCGCGTGCGCCATACCACCCCCGGCGTCACCTTGATTTCCCCGCCGCCGCATCACGATATTTATTCCATCGAAGATCTGGCGCAGCTCATCCACGATCTGAAAAACGCCAATCCCCAGGCCCGCGTTTCCGTCAAGCTGGTCTCCGCCGTTGGGGTCGGCACCATCGCCGCCGGCGTAGCCAAGGCCAAGGCCGACATGGTCCTGATTTCCGGCTATGACGGCGGCACCGGCGCTTCGCCGCTGACCTCGATCAAGCATTGCGGCCTGCCCTGGGAACTGGGCCTGGCCGAAACCCAGCAGACTCTGGTGCGCAACCACCTGCGCGACCGGATTCGCGTTCAGACCGACGGCCAGCTCAAGACCGGCCGCGATCTGGCTATCGCCGCCCTGATGGGTGCGGAGGAATTCGGTTTCGGCACCACCGTGCTGGTTACGCTGGGCTGCGTCATGATGCGCAAGTGCCACCTCAACACCTGCCCGGCGGGCATCGCCACCCAGGACGAAAAACTCCGCTGCCTCTTTGCCGGCAAACCCGAATACGTCGTGAATTTCTTCCGGTTTATGGCCCAGGAATTGCGGGAATACATGGCCGAACTGGGTTTCCGGACCATCGATGAAATGGTCGGGCATGTGGAGATGCTGGAACCTCAGACCGCGATCGATCACTACAAGGCCAAAGGGCTGGATTTCAGCGCCATCCTGACCCGGCCTGCCGCCGATGGCCATCCGGTTCGCTGTGTGGCCCGGCAAAATCACGAATTGGAACACATTCTCGATCAGGAGTTGATCCAAAAGGCCCAGCCGGCCTTAAAACAGGGCCAACCGGTGGTGATGGAATTACCGATTCGCAATGTCAACCGGACCACCGGCACGCGGCTGAGCCATGAAGTCGTGAAATATCACGGTCCTAAAGGTCTGCCCGAAGACACAATAACCATCAAGCTGAAAGGGTCCGCCGGCCAGAGCCTGGGGGCTTTTCTGGCTCCCGGGATTACCATCGAAGTGGAAGGCGATGCCAACGATTATTTCGGCAAGGGGCTTTCCGGCGGCAAGCTCATCTTAAAGCCGCCGGTCGGCGCCGGTTTTGTCCCGGAAGAAAATATCATCGTCGGCAATACCGTATTGTATGGAGCCACCGACGGCCAAGTTTATATCTACGGCATTGCCGGGGAGCGGTTTGCCGTTCGCAACAGCGGCGCCGTCGCGGTCCTGGAAGGGGTGGGGGACCACGGCTGTGAGTATATGACCGGCGGCGTGGTGGTGGTGCTGGGGGCCACCGGCAATAATTTCGCCGCCGGCATGAGCGGAGGCGTGGCGTATGTGTACGATGAGTCGGAACTGTTCGACAATCATTGCAATCTGGACATGGTGGATGTGGAGTATGTCTGGCGCCAGGATGATAAACAGCAGCTTCGCAGCCTCCTCGAAAACTATTTCCGCTATACGCATAGCAAAAAAGCTGAGATGATTTTGGCCAACTGGGAGGCACGCCTGCCGTTGTTTGTGAAAGTGATGCCGCTGGAATATCGCAAAGTGCTGGAGCGCATGAAACTGCGGGAGCACCGGGACAACGAAACGGTCTCCGCTACGGAGGAGGTGTATCATGGGTAAGCCCACCGGATTCATGGAATTCCCCCGCCGCGAACCATCCAAGCGGCCGGTTGGCGAACGGGTCAAGGATTACCGGGAAATCGAACTGCCTGTTCCCCTGGAAGATCTCAAGGACCAGGCCGCCCGCTGCATGGACTGCGGTGTGCCTTCCTGCCATTCCTTCGGCTGTCCCCTGGGCAATCGCATCCCCGACTGGAACGATCTGGTCTATCGGGGCAAATGGCAAAAGGCCCTCGATTTGCTCCATGCCACCAATAATTTCCCCGAAATTACCGGGCGGATTTGTCCGGCTCCCTGCGAGGCGGCCTGCACCCTGGACATCAGCAAAAACCCCGTCACCATCCGCCAGTTGGAGCTGCAAATTATTGAAAACGGTTGGCAGCAGGGCTGGATCAAGCCCCAGCCGCCCCTCGAAAAAACCGGCAAGCGGGTGGCTGTTATCGGCTCCGGTCCGGCCGGTCTGGCCGCCGCCCAGCAACTGGCGCGCATGGGCCATGACGTGGTGGTATTTGAAAAGGAAGATCGAATCGGTGGCCTGCTTCGCTATGGCATCCCTGATTTCAAACTCGACAAACGAATTCTCGACCGGCGGCTGGAGCAGCTTCGCCAGGAAGGGGTGCAGTTCCGTACCGATGTCGCCGTCGGAGAAGATATCTCCGCCCGCTACCTCCGCAAGATGTTCAACGCTATCTGTATCACCATGGGAGCCGGCCAGCCGCGCGATCTGGCGGTACCCGGCCGCGGTTTTGAGAATGTTCATTTCGCCATGGAATATCTCAAACAACAGAACAAAATTAACGCCGGCGATTCGCTGGAATCGCAGCGAATCATTACCGCCCGCGACAAAATCGTCGCC
>CAZOMV010000092.1:0-8321 GCA_964580995.1 uncultured Pirellulales bacterium | reverse complement strand
ACGAAAAAACATTACCGCCGGGGTTTGGTTGTAAGGCAGGCGAGTCATTTACGCCGCGGACAAAACAGTCGCCTTCATCGGCGGCGCCGTTACCGGCAGCGATTGCGTCGGCACCGCCATCCGGCAGGGCGCAAAAGAGGTCCATCAGTTCGAAATCCTCCCCCAGCCGCCGCAGGAGCGCCCCGGCGATACCCCCTGGCCCGCCTGGCCCCGTATTTTACGCACCTCCAGCTCCCATCAGGAGGGCTGTCATCGCCATTGGTCCGTCATGACCAAAAAACTCTCCGGTATCGAGGTCCGCGTCAGTCAGCTCCACGGCATCAAGGTCAATTGGGTGCAGGACGGCAACGCCTGGAAGGTGCAGGAGATCCCCGGCACCGAATTCACCCTGGATGTGGACCTGGTCCTGCTGGCGATGGGATTTGTCCATGTGGAACATAACAAACTAGTTGAGGATCTGGCTCTGGCCCTCGACGACAAGGGCAACATCAAAACCGATGCCGCTTTCATGACCTCCATCCCCGGCGTATTTGCCGCCGGCGACGCCATCAAAGGCGCATCCCTGGTCGTTCATGCCATCAATCTCGGCCGCCAGGCCGCCGAGGCCATTGACCGCTATCTGATTTAATGGTATGATATCCCTTTATTTAGAAAAGGGATAGTGCGGCATGAAAATAATCTTTTTCGGTAGCGGCGAGTTTGGATGTGAAACACTGCGCTGGCTGAGCGGGTCATCACACCAACTGCTGGAGATCGTCACCCAGCCGGCCCGGCCCGCCGGCCGTGGAAAAAAAGTCCAGCCCACTCCCATTGCCCAGCTTGCCGCTCAGCTTCAACTTCCCTGCCGGGAAACCCCCAATATCAACGACCCTGCTTTCGTTGGCCATATCACCGCCCTCAACCCTAACGTCCTGCTGGTCATTGCCTTCGGCCAGAAAATCGGCCCCGAGTACCTGAATATGCCTTCCTGCCGCGTGATTAACCTGCATGGCTCTCTGCTGCCCCAATACCGCGGCGCCGCTCCCATTAACCGCGCGATTATGGACGGCCAGCGGCAAACCGGCTTAACCGTCATCGAACTGAATCAGGTCTGGGACGGCGGCAATATCCTCGGCAGCCTTGCCACCGATATCCTCCCCCTGGAAACCGCCGGCGAACTGCACGACCGCCTGGCCGCCCTGGGACCGCAACTGGTCGCCGATGTGCTAAGCCAAATCGAACAGGGAACCGATAAACCTCTGCCGCAGGACGAAGACCAGGCCACCAGAGCACCCAAATTGCAAAAAACCGACGCCGCCCTCGACTGGACCATGCCCGCCGAAACCATCCGCAATCGGATTCACGGCCTGTGGCCCTGGCCCGGTGCCTTTTGTTATTGGCAGCCGCCCGGCGGCGAGCTTCCTCTCCGCTTAACCATCGCCCGGGCCAAGATCGCCCCGCAATACCAATCGAACCCCCCAGCAACCGCCGGTACGCTGGATGAGCACCTGAATATTATCTGCGGCCGCGACGCCCTCAAACTCCTCGAGGTCAAGCCCGAAAACAGCCGCCTGATGAAGTTCGAAGATTTTGTCAATGGCCGGCGCCTCCAACCGGGCGACCGCTTCCTCAACGGCGGATAAAGGAATCCCGATGCCCCCTCGAAATAACCCCACCCTGCCCAATGATACCGCCCGCTCTATCGCCGTGAATGCCCTCCTGGCCTTCACCCGGGAAGACCGCGACCTTCAGGATACGCTGGATGCCGTTTTTCAAACCGGAAAAATAGAAAGCCGCGAAAAACCCCTGGCCGCCGAACTGGCCCTCGGCTGCTGCCGCCGCCTGATTACTCTCGATCACCTGATAGAGCAATACAGCAGCCGCCCCTTGAAACGAATCGAACCGCTCCTGCTCCACATCCTCCGGATCGGGCTTTATCAGCTTTTATACCTCCAGCACACCCCCGATTTCGCCGCCGTCGATCAGGCGGTGCGCCAGGCCCATCAGGCCGGCGGCAAGGGCGCCGCCGGTTTTGCCAATGCCGTTCTGCGATCCTGTCAGCGTGACCTGGATGCCAAAATCGGCCAGCCCGACCAACCCGACCCCGCCTTGCCCCAGCGAACCCTCTGGATAGACGAAGATACCGCCCAGCTTTTCAAAAAAAATATCCTGCCCGATCCAGCCACCAATCCCGCCAAATACTTCAGCAAAGCCTATGCACATCCTGTCTGGCTCGTGGAAAAA
Source organism: uncultured Pirellulales bacterium (assembly GCA_964580995.1). GTDB lineage: Bacteria > Planctomycetota > Phycisphaerae > Sedimentisphaerales > SM23-30 > JAKJEP01. The sequence goes on along the minus strand of CAZOMV010000092.1, from coordinate 6,098 downwards.
TGGCTCAAACGCTACAGCCCCCAGCTCGTCCATCAGCTCTGCCTGGCCAATAACTCCCGCCCCGCCCTCACTCTGCGGGTAAATACGCTGCGTAGCAGCAGTGCCAAACTCCAAAAACTTCTCCAGGACGCTGGTTTCTCTACCCTCTCCTGCGGTCCGGCCCTGCAACTGCTCCAGCCGGCCCAGCCGGACGATTTGCCCGGCTATCACGAAGGCTTCTTCTCCGTGCAGGATCCCGCCGCCATGTCGGTCGCCCCGCTCCTCCCGCCTCAGCCCGGCCAGCGGATACTGGATTTATGCGCCGCTCCGGGTGGTAAGACCACCCACCTGGCCGAGCGGATGCAAAATCATGGCTGCATCGTTGCCTGCGATGTCAACGCCGGCAAACTCCAGCGGATTCAGCAAAACTGCCGCCGTCTGGGCATCACTATCGTACAAACCTGCCTGCCCGAAGAACTGGACGGCATAGTCGCCGCGGGCGGTCCTTTCGACACCATCCTGGCCGACGTCCCCTGCAGCAATACCGGCGTTCTCGCCCGCCGGGTTGAGGTCCGCCACCGACTCAAACCCGTCCTGATTCAGCGGCTGGTCGCCCTTCAGCAGCAGCTCCTGCAAAAGGCGGTATCCATGCTGAAAAAGGGGGGGAGGATTCTCTACAGCACCTGCAGCATCGAACCGGCTGAAAACGAAATCCTGGTGCAAAAATTCTTGCAAAAACATCCTGATTTCCGTTTGCTGGAGCAAAGAGGTATCCTGCCCGGCAAGGAGGCAATTGCCATTGGCGATAGCGAAGGCAAGCCATTGCGGCATGATGGGGGATATACAGCCCTTTTAGGATGAAGCTGGGTCTTTACGTTCCGATAATATCATTTGCATTCGATAATTAAATTTTTCCGCGCCTTTATCCGATAGCAATAATCGGTTCGTTGTCTCTGTAAAAACGAACAAACGATAGTATGCAATTTTTTCGCAAGGAAATGGTTTTGCTTTCTTTTGAATCTTTTATTATTGCCGTTGCTTTGATCGCCGCCGCCGCCGGTTCCCTGGTCTTGCTTACAGCACTGGCGGGCAAACGCGCCCGGCTGATCAAAGCATATAACCTCCAGCAGGAAATCGAGGCCCGCGAGCGTCAAATCGCCGCCACCCCCGACCAAAAAACGGCAACCCCGCCGCTGCCTGCCAATTGATCGGGAAATAATCGCCTTCCTTCTTTTGTTTGACGGAAACGCCAAAAGTCAATATGGACTTCCGAAAACGGCTCTGGCTCCCCAATAACAAGGGGACGACGAGCTTTTGACGCTGGCGTCTTATTTATCTCAGAATAAATACTGGCTGCTTTCCGTATGTGCTTAAACAAAATTCAGGTTATTAGAATTTCCCATCTGGGGCACCAGCAACAAAGTAGGTGCCATCAGGGCCAGGAGCGGCAAAATGGAATAGTTTACCTTCTATTCCCTTGACCTTCACAGATCCCGGTTCGGGCCGTTTCAAAAGCTGCTTCTGCATCCCTGCCGTCCACTCCGGACACTCAAACTCCCATTCAGACAGATCCATCTGGCGGTCCTTTTCGGTCCGGGGGTCAAAGAATCCGTAGCTGGCCAGCGTCAATCCGTGCGTATTACACACGATCACACTATCCGGATTGGAACAACGAACCACAAGTTTGCCTTCCAGCGAAAGTTCCTGTGCTCCCCATGCCGCCCAGTGGCCGCTATTGGTTACCATCGCAAAACCATTCGGACGCAGCCCCTTGACCCCGATCGGTCCCAAAGGCGTGTCAAGGGAAACATCAATCGTTTTTCCCGCCTGCACGTTTCCGATTACCACCGCACTCGGCCAGATACTCGCACGCCAGCCGGCCGGATCAATTCGGTGCCTCTGCATTCGTTCCGCAGCTATGCAGCTCAAGACGCGATTGACCTCGAAAATCTGCTGCACCACCGGGGTGTATGCCTCCGGCCATTCGGTTCTTGCATCACCGCCCAGCGTAGCACCGTAGAGTCTGGCGACCACTCCAACGCTGTCATTATAAGGATTGATATTTCCTTCAATCCCCACCGCATTGACAAAGGTGTCTCCATAAACCAGTTCGTTCAGAGGCGCCCAGGTTAAACTCTGGCCATCGCCGGAACCGCCGTAAACAGGGGCATAATCAAAATACGGGATCATGGGCTCTTGGCCGTCCTCCGTTCCAAAGATCATTTCCGGGGCGGTATCCCGCAACGCCGCAAACAGCCGCAGCAGATCCTGGTATTGCGCATCTTTCATAAAATACGGGTATTCCGCGGCAGAATTAAAATCCGAGACAGGCGCCATCGCCCCGATCACATCCCAGAACACCCCCGTAGTTCCCCACTGCCTCAGTTGCCGCAAAATTTCCAGATTCGTAGGTACGGCAAACCGGGGACTCACCATGCTTAGCCGGTTGCCGCTCCAATAGGCCGTATAGATGTTCCCATCCGGATCGCACGCCATCTGACCGGCATCATAGCCGGCCATCTCCGCATCACACTGTACGGGATTGTTGTGCAGAACCACAATCCGACCGTCTTTACGATTCTCATCCAGATACCACTGAAACTTCGCATCCCCGCCCATCTTCTCGCTGACCGGCAGAACAAACGGATACGCCGAGTCAAACCGGCCCCACCAGCCGTCATGGCGGTAAACGGGCTTCACATCGTACATCTTTTCCAGATGACGGGCCAGTTCCAGTATGCATTCATAACTTTGCCCTACCGATACCATCTGTTCTTTCTGTTCGAGCGGAATAAACGCATTGTCGGCAACGGTCAGGGCACCGATCCCGACCACCTTTACAATCCCTTCCTCCGTCATCTGCCGCAGCGCGGGACGTTTCTTCATCTTCTCCTGGCAACTGACCAGCCACGCCTGCCTGCGCCCCCACTGCCCATACGCATAACAAAGATCGTTAATCCCATCCGGAGTTCCCAGCGGGCGGATCACATAGTCAAAGGGAATCGCGTACTGTTCCTGCGGTTCTATATAAACTGCGTCCGACCACGACAGCGTCAAACCATTCCGGGGCCAGTGATTCGCGAACTTGAGATATCCGGTCACATCCTCCGGATAGCTCAACAATCCGTTGGCTCCGTCGTAATATCCCATCCATTGCATCCACATATGCCCGGGCGAGGGCCGCTCATAGTGCGGAACGCTGTCCGACCGCAGCAGTTGGCCGCTGCGATAGGGATACGCCAGCCACTTGTCCGGCCCGGTGGGCAGATTCCCAATCGTGGCAAAATAGACACGAATGTTCCGAACCTTTTCCGAGACATTATCAATCACATATCGGCTGCGCAGCCGATCAGACTCCGCGGTATTAATACGATAATTCACTCGAATACGCAAACCGGTCCCCTCATGCCAATGAACCGTTTCCACCTCCGCTCCCATCGGATCTTCCCACCCCTGGATTGATACCAGCTCACACGTCGATACATCGACCGGCTCTTCCACCGCCACATTCCAGAAAGTATGCGCCGGCAGCCGCAGCGACCAGACGGACTGCCCGCCCTGCATACGATCCAGAGCTATAACATCTCCCTGCGTGTCAATCTCCACCCGTATTTGGTCTGCCTGAAGAATAAAATGGCGGTTTGGATCCGTTTCCAGCCTCACCGCCGCCTGGCTATGATATGCCAAACCAAAAACTATTCCCAAAACCAGCCGCAAAGTACGATCGAAAGACATTTATCAAAAATCCCCAAAGGCAACTTCCACCGTCACGGGAAATTTGACCAGGCTTGCCGCGATATTTTTACCCTCAATCAAAAACACGCCTTTGCTCAGGGTAAATTTTGCGGAAGTAATCCCGCCCTTGGCCCCTTTATAGACATAATGATCCCCATCACTTTTTATTATGAAATTGCTCGCATTGATTGTTAATACCTGCTCATAATCTCCAAACCGCACCTTGACATCCAGCCCGGATATACTTTCCGTATCAAACGTCCCTTTAAGGGCAAAATTCAGTTGCCCGTTATTGTTGATCAGCATGGTCATTTTATCAACCGTTACCATATCCTGAATTTCATAGGCGCCCATATCGACGGCATTGCCGACCTTCCGGGGATTGCCATCCAGATCCGTATCATATTCCGCCACCGCCAGACTAAAACCGGTATCGCGGCACGTCGAATTAAATAAAATATGGTAATCGCCGTTATATTTATCCACAAACTTCGGGTCGGAATTGATATTGCCGTCTCCCCAGTTGACGGTCGAATTGGGATCTTTATAAATTCCTGCCGATCCCCCCTGCACATTGGAATACAAAACCGTAACTTCCGCCGCCACGGCTATGGTGGTGGAAAGCTCGCTGGCATCATCCCCATAACCCACGCAGATTTGTGACCCGCCGTACAAAGCCAGATTGTCCCGAATGATGCTATTGATCATCACCGGATGGCTGGTATAAATGGTCTCGTCTTCCTCCTCATATACCTTTACACTTTGCGCCAGCACGCCGCCGCCATAATTCGCCATATTCCCAGCGATCGTACAGTTGATAATATTGGGTTTGGCCCCGCCCGTGCACCAGATCCCTCCACCCAGCTCTGCCGCGTTTCTTGCGATTAGGCAGTTCACGATAACCAGAGATCCCTCCGCCTCGCACAAGATGCCGCTACTCGTATTGTCCGTGATGATACAGTTAGCCACGATACCGTCATCCCCCATCGTCACTGCGCCATACCCGTCACTATACGCATTCTTTATCGTAAAACCTTGCAGGGTACTGCTGGCGGAACAATGGATTCCGAAATGGGCATTGCTCGCCGTTCCCTGACAATCGATAATCGTATAGTCCGGCCCATTTTTCGAGCGCAGGGTAATTTTCTTGGTGATTTCGATATCCCGGTTGCCCACGCCCGTATAGGTACCGTCCATCACCACGATTTCATCGCCATCCGCCGCACTATCAACGGCATATTGAATCCTGTTGTAATTCGCTGATCCAAAATCATCCACCGTGATGGTCTTTCCCGCACAGCAAACTTCCAGCCCCATCACCAGCACACAGACCACCACCATCTGCCTTGATGTGATTTGTTTACCTATCATAATCTTCTTCTCTCTTTTCAAAAAAGGGTACTCGTTGTTTCAAAACCGCTGAGGCTTCTCTGCCGCTTTTGAATAACTCCCGGTTGACACCTCCAGGAGTTGACATCACATCATATAATAACGCCCAGCAACCGACCATAAAAAAACGCTTTTTTTGCACCCGTGGATGTAAAACCGTATTCTCAACGATGTCGATCGAACTTATGCCAGCCAACGCCCTCTGGTTCTTATTCTCTTGCTACAGAATGATTTATGGAATGATTCCATATGCACACGGATAATTTATACCCAACTGCCCGTCCACCCGCAACCCCGATTCTGACGGTACCGCCAAAAGTCGATATTGTCATCCAAAAACGCACTCTGGCTCCCCAATAACAAGGGATCGATGAGCTTTTGACGCCAGCGTCAATTCTCTTCTCTGCCTTCCCTTTTTCCATCTTTATCGTATTCGTACTACTATCCTTCCATTCCTTGTTTTTTCTGCGTGATTTTTGTTTTACCTTCACTTAATGTTTGTGTTTACAGGATGTTGCGCAGCGTTTTTTCGCCGCAGACTTTCGCTCCGTATGGACGCCCGGAAGGAATACCAATCGTAAAAAAAACGGTTCAACCCGGCCAGATAAAAGATAAGCAGCCCTCCTGTCGGAGAGGGTCCGCTGGTGTATAGGCAGCCATCCGCCGCCGCCCATCACCATATCCCCCTGGCCATCGGTCCCGATTCGATCGGAACGCCGCAACGAGCGACAGCCACGGGGGGAAACCGGTGTTCCATGCTCTCCGAGCTGGAATCTCCTTTAAACCGCCCAACCCTCCAACCACGAGGCGGTGGGGTTCTATTACACTCCTTCCTATAGTAACCTTTGGTTGCGGCCGAAGGCCGCGCCAAGTCATCCGTGGTTTCATTTATTCTTTCAGCAAGGTTGGCTATGCTCCGCCCTCCATCTCCTCTTCCTGTCCTTTGCTCCCTTCGTTATCTTTTGTAAATATATCTTTTGAATCTTATCCTGTCA
>CAZOMV010000091.1:0-23649 GCA_964580995.1 uncultured Pirellulales bacterium | reverse complement strand
TACTGGAAAGCCGAAAGGAAGGGCGCATAGCTTGCCACTAAATAAACTCGCTCACTTTACACGTGACACTCTTGTTTTTTTACCAGGAACAAACCGGGATTTTCCGCAACTCAACCCGCCGCCGGCGATCGTATTTCTATAGAACCCAAACGGCATAGCTGTCATGGGGCGGTGAAAATTTCCATCTTGTTCTGCCGTAAAATCGGTATATACTAGGCATAAAGTCTCTACTCTTTATACAGGACAAACGATCTATGGCAAAATATACAAGAATTGTACTCGTTTTTACCATGATTTTCGCTGTTTTGACACCCTGTTGCCCGGTTTTGTCACAGAGTGATCCTCCTGAAAAGGCTGTTATCATTAATGTTCCAACCAATTTAACTACCGTGACTTCCACACGCCAGCAGATCGACCGGGCCATCGAGCAGGGCGTAAAAACCATCATTTTCCGCTTCAACGGCTGCGGAAACTCCTTCAACGGTTTTGCTGATTTGGGCCGGGAAATAGCTTATCTGTTGAAAAATAAAGAGGTTAAAACTGTTGCCTACATCCCTTCCGAAGCGGTCGGCATGACCATGCTCCCCGTTTTCGCCTGCCAGCAGATCATTGCGGACGAATTTGCCCAGATGGGAAAAGTCCTGACCGATCAAAAACCCGATCCCGACAATCCCCGGCCGGTAGTTGATGAACAAACCGTTGAAAATAAAATAGTTAGCTTCGCTGAAGCCGCCGGCCACAACCCGTTGCTGGCCAGGGCCATGACCAGCAAACGCATGATCCTATACGAAATCCAGCGGGGCACAGAAACCCAACTGGTCGATCAGGCCGGCTTCCAAACCCTCGTCCAGGCTCCCAACGCCCAGTGGCAAATGAAAGGCACCGGCCCGTTAGTTGGTTCCGATGAGATACTACTCCTAAGCGGTAAAAAGAGTTATGAACTGGGTCTCGTTGCCCATCTGGCTGCGAATGAACAGGAATTAAGTATGGCGTTAGGGGTGTCTTTAACGGATATCAACTTAACCGGGGAACCTGTGACCAAGGCCCCCGAGCCGGTCCTGGAGGAGAAAAAAGAAAAAGCGGCTCGAAATTTTGTAACGGAAGATAAGCCTGCCAAAGCAGTTGTGATTGTTTGTAAGGATATGATTGACGAAGGTCTTTATGAATCGATCAAACGGCGGGTCGAGGCGAGCCTTGCCGATGGTGCCAATTATATCATCCTGGAGATGGACACCTTTGGCGGCCGGGTCGATAGCGCTATTTCCATCTCCAACTATCTGATCCATGAAGTTGCAAATAAAGCCTATACAATAGTTTATATTCCCACCGAAGCCCTTTCCGCCGGAGCGTTAATCAGCGTGGCCTGCAACGATATCATTATGAAAAAGGCCACCAAGCTGGGTGATTGTGCCCCGATCGTCATGGGAGGCACTCTGGAAGGGACCGAACGGGAGAAAGCCGAGAGTTTTCTCCGTTCCAATTTTGAAGCCTCCGCCAAGGCCAATGGGTATCCGGTGGCGTTATGTAAGGCTATGGTAACAATGACGATGGAAGTCTGGCAGGTCAAAAACCTGCAAACGGGTCAGAATGAGTATTTCGAAAAAGATGAATTATCCAATCTGGATCCCTATGTTTACGACCTGGGTAACAAGAAGAAAGTTGACAAAGACAATGAATTGCTAACCGTGGATGCGGAAAAGGCTTATGAATATGGATTGGCCAGGGCGGTTGTGGATGATTTCGATGGTGCGCTGCAATTCCTGGAGGAGCGGGATGGTGTGAAATTCGACCGCCCGGTTGCGCGGCTAACCACCACGTGGTCGGAGGAACTGGTCCGCTGGCTGGCCAGCCCCACGGTGGCGGGAATCTTGTTAATGGTTGCAATGCTAGGGATTTACATGGAGTTGAACTCCCCTGGGGTGGTGTTGCCGGGCGCGGTGGCGGTAGTAGCGCTGGTGATATTGTTCGGCAGTAAATATCTGATCGGCATGGCCAACTGGTGGGAAATTGCGGTTTTTGCAGCCGGTTTAGGCCTTTTGATTGTGGAAATCTTTATTATACCGGGATTTGGTGTCACGGGGATATTGGGTATTATATTGATTATCTTCTCGCTGGGGGCCATGATGGTGGGCAATCGGCCTGATGAGCTGCCAATTCCAATGACGGAATTCGACTGGAACCTTTTCAAACGCAATATCAAAGGGGCGCTGGGCGGGTTTGCGGGTTTTCTGTTGTTGGCGTTTATTATTAGCAAATATTTACATAAAATTCCGATTGCAAACAAGTTAGTATTAGCGGCTCCGCAGGGGGAAGCGGCGGTCGTCAAGGCGGTCGAGTCCAGTACGACGCCGATGCCGGTGGTGAAGATGGGGCAGAAGGGGGTAAGTGTGACAACGTTGCGGCCGGCGGGCACGGCTCGGATCAACGGCCAGAAAGTGGATGTGGTCACAAAAGGGGAACATATTGAGGCTCATCAAGAGATTATAGTTGTCGAAGTGGAAGGAAACCGTATAGTAGTGAAGAAAGAATCGGATAACCATTATTTTAAATAAAGGGAGTGGCATTTTTGTTGTACGCGATTATTTTGCTATTGCTGGGGATTGGGCTGATTATTCTGGAAGTATTACTGCCATCCGGCGGATTGATCTGTATTTTTGCCACTGCTGCACTAATCGGTTCGCTGGTTCTGGCGTTTATGGAGTCGAACACGACGGGTTTTATTTTTTTGGCGGTAATTATCGTTTGCCTGCCGATCGCTATCTGCTGGGCTTTTAAGATGTTACCGAAAACAGCCATCGGCAGGAAGACCATTTTGACACCGGTGGTGGAAACACCCCAGGAACGCGGAAAAGCCGGAGTCAGTGAACAGAAATTTGACAAATTGACAGGCAAACCCGGCAAAACCATCACGGCTCTGCGGCCGGGGGGAATCGCGGAAATTGACGGTCAGCGTTATAGTGTGATGGCGGAAGGGGAGATGATCGATGGTAATACGGAGATCGTGGTGATAAATATTGAAGGAAACAGTATTATTGTAAATCAGAAACATACGTAGGAATTGAAGTTTAACAATAGTATGGCTAGTACCAATTTTTTTGCATAGGAGATTAATTATGGATATGGCATTGTTAGCCGCTGCAACGGATAAAATCTGGATGGTTTTTGGGGTGATTGCACTTATTATTGTGGTGGTATTGCTGCTGTTGCTGGGCATGTATGTCAAGATTTGGGTGCAGGCGTTGTTCAGCGGGGCACGGGTCAGCTTTTTTGATTTGATCGGGATGGGGTTGCGTAAAGTACCGCCGCAGTTAATTGTCAGTGCCCGGATTTCGGCGGTGCAGGCGGGGATTACTACCCTGGGTTCCCAGCAGTTGGAAAGTGTATTTCTGGTTCGCCGCGACCCGACGGACGTTCTAATGTGTGTTAATGCGTTAATTATCGCGTTCAAGGCGAATCTGGATATCAGCTTTGCGGATTTGCAGGCGCATCATTTTGCCGGCGGCCATGTGGATAGTCTGGTCAAGGCGATGATAGCCGCCAACCGGGCCAATATCCGGCTGTCGTTTGATGTGGCGCGGGCGATTGATCTGGCGGGCCGGAATATTCTGGAGGCGGTGCATATGACGGTTATGCCCAAGGTCATCGACTGCCCGACCCAGACACCCGGGACCACGATGCTGGACGCGGTGGCCAAGGATGGGATCCGGCTGCTGGTGCGGGCACGGGTAACGGTGCGGTCCAATATCGACCAACTGGTACGCGGGGCGACCGATGAGACGATTATCGCTCGCGTGGGGCAGGGGATTGTCAGTGCGATCGGTTCGTCCAATACGTATAAGGATGTGCTGGAGAATCCGGATCGGATTTCCCGCAAGGTATTGGAAAGCGGGCTGGATGCCCAAACTGCTTATGAGATTGTGTCGATTGATATCGCCGATGTGAGCGTGGCCAGTGCCGGGGATGTGGCCAACGTCGGGGCTTTGCTGGAAACCGACCGGGCGGAGGCCGACAAAAAGATGCGGCAGGCCGAGGCGGAAGGCCGGGCGGCGATGGCCCGGGCACGGGAACAGGAAATGCGTGCTTTGGTACAGGAAAACCAGGCGAAGGTGGTGCTGGCGGAAGCGGAAGTGCCCCGTGCCATTGCGGATGCATTCCGCAGCGGGAATCTGGGGATCATGGATTATTACCGCATGAAGAATATCGCGGCGGATACTACTATGCGAGATTCGATCGGACGGGGGAATCAGCCGAAGCAAGAACCTCACCATGAGGCATAATATATGTGGTACAAGATTGTTTCTTATTTTACATTAGCTGAAGACAACGAGCCAGGCGGCCTTAAAAAGCTTCTGCCGGTAATTTTTATCTTTGTTCTTTATGTAGTGAGCGGTTTATTCAAGAACCGGCAGGGCAAGAAACCGACAGAGACGCCGATACCGAAGAATCGTCCCCAGCCTGCACCGCCTGCCAAGCAGTCGCCGAGGCATTCGTCCGGTCAGCCTGGAATTCCGTCGGGCCAAACCCATCAACCCCCAACCCGACCTCAAACCCGACCCCCAACCCCGCAGCCTGGACCTGTGATGAGACAACCGGTACCAGTACCACGGCCGGTTTCGCAACCTCCCAAGCCCTCTCAGCCTGTTCCTCAAACCATGCAAGGGGCGATGGGAAAACAGGTTGTGCCGAGTATTCAGACAAAACTTACGGAGAGGAAAGAGCCGCTTGTTTCAGCCGCACATAAGAGCGGAGCGGTTTCGACCGGGGCAATTCCTTTGGGTTTCACTCAGCCGGATGAGCTGGCTCGGGCGATTTTGTATGCGGAGATCCTGGGCAATCCGGTCGGTATGAGGCCGATGGGCAGTTATGATTATACTAACGTTTTGCAAAATAGAGGTTAGGCATACTTTGGAAAGAAAAAAAAGGCATTCTTCTTTTTTTCTTTCCAAACGCTAACGGAATACTGTTTCCATACTTATAAGATTATTTCTCGAAAATCTTTGAGGAGATTTTCGGAAATAATATATGCTTAACCTCTATTTTGCAAAACTTCAAATTATCGATACTAGAGCCGTTGTTTTGCATGAAAATCAGTTACGATCTTCGTTTTGCACACCTGCCGGGTGGGGGCGGTGTTTATACGGCCCAGTTGCTGAAGGCTCTGGTACGGGCAAGACCGGAAGTGACGTGGAAGGTTTATCACAATCCCGATAGTAGGCCACAATCGACCATCATCAAGGAATTAGAAGCGGAGCGGGGGGAAAGAATCGAACTGGCGGCGGTGAAGGCCCCGTGTCTTTCGGTACGGCAGCACTGGGAGTTTCGGAAGTTTCGTGAGGATGCGAATTTATATCATTATCCCCACTTTGATCTGCCCTGGGGGATGCGGGATGTGCCGCTGGTGATGACGATTCATGATTTGTATCCTCTAACGCTGCCGGATTATTGTTCTGGTTTGAAGCGGCGGTATTTTTATCAGGTGCTCCGGCATAATGCCCGTCGGGCTGGAAGGGTGATTACCATATCGGAACATACAAAAAAGGATATATTGCAATATCTGGGAATACCGGAAGAAAAAATCCGGCTGATTCCGCAGGGGTATGACCGGAAGTACCAGCCGATTGCGGATTTGGATAAGTTATCGGGCATTCGGAAAAAGCACCGATTGCCGGAGAGATTTATTTTGTATGTGGGTAATCACAAACCGCACAAAAATCTGGAAAGACTGCTGGAGGGCTATCGGCAATTACCTGATGAGATGCGGCAGGAATATACGCTGGTTTTGACGGGTCCGATTTCAAAGTATTCCGAAAGATTGCGTGAGCTGGCTGGGGGCCTGGGGATTAGTCCGAAGGTACGATTTCTTGGTTTGATTGGGGAAGAGGACTTGCCGGGATTGTATAATCTGGCGTCGCTGTGTGTCTTGCCCAGCCTGTATGAAGGATTTGGTCTGCCGCTGGTAGAGGCGATGGCGTGCGGGACGGCGGTTGTCTGTTCCCAGGCGACGGCGATTCCGGAGGTGGTTGGTGCAGCGGGCCGGTTTTTTGATCCCCTGGAGTCGGGGGCGATTTCCGAGGCGATCCGGGATTCCCTTCAAAATGATGTGGGGAAAGCGGAGGTTCGTCGGGCGTGCCTGGCTCAGGCGGCGAAATTTTCATGGGAACAAACGGCTGGGAAAACCTGGGAAGTATATCGGGAAATCGTCGGATAATAGCTCGACAGGGGAAGGAACATGGGGTAGGCAAGTAATAAAAAGGCTGCCGCACATAGAGTATAAGTGATTATATTTATTGGACATACGATAAATTTGCGTCTTCCGTCAGTCATGCTCTTGCTTTAGCCCCCCCATCTTTAGTATAATGAAGGATTGTTGTTAAGACAGGTTTTATATATAGGATTATGAAAAAGATACTTATTATCCGGGCCGGCAGTCCGGCCTGGAAAGAAGAAGATAGATTACAAGGCACGCTCCCCTTGCCGATTTCCGAATCGGGCAAAGAGGTGTTGAACCGGATCTCGTCTCTATTGAGAGAGGAGGGGGTGGATTGTCTGTATTCGAGCGGAAATGAATCGTCGGGTCCAACATCCCAATATTTATCGGAGTTGTGCGGATTTAAGACGAAAAAGCATCCTGGTTTGCGGGAACTGGACTGCGGGTTATGGCAGGGTTTGCGTATTCATGAGATCAAAAAGCGATTTGGCAGTTCCTACAAGCAATGGAGAATGGATCCGACCGGCTTTACCACACCCCAGGGAGAGGCGATGCTGGCGGCCTATGAACGCGTGAAAGAAGCGGTCAGTCATATAACCAAAAAGAGTCGAAGCAAGCCGATAGCGATAGTTGCAGGCCAGATTGTATCCGCATTGATCGAATGTTATCTGACCCAAGGTGATCCGAAATATGTATGGCAACTGGTGGATCAGGGTGCGCCGGTCAAAATCATCGAATTTGCGAATCGGGTAGGAGTGGGATCCTATGAAATACACCGGCCGGCATTGCAATTTTCAGGATTAGCACCACAGGAGCCGGCATGTGGGAAAGAGGATGCTGGCCAGCCGATCCGATTTGAGGCGCATATCGCATGAAACAAAACAAAAACGGGTCATGGGATGGGTATTCGTTAAAGAAGAAGCGTGATGTGCCGGAAGGTTTATGGCGTCGCTGTCCGGGTTGTGAAGATATGATATTTGCCAAGACGGTGACTGAGAATTTGGAGGTATGCCCGGAGTGTAATTATCATTTTCGGGTTCGGGCCAAGACGCGGATCGAGCAATTATGCGATGAAGGGAGTTTTGAGGAGTTATTAACCGATTATGCCCCGGTGGATGCGCTGGATTTTCATGATTTACAGGACTATAAAAGCCGGTTAGAGTCCAGCCAGAAGAAAACCGGATTGAATGATGCGCTAGTCATGGGCAAGGCCTTTGTGAAAGGCCGGCCCGTCATGTTAGCGGCTATGGATCCGGAATTTATGATGGGATCGATGGGTTCGGTGGTGGGGGAAAAGCTATCGGTGGCGGCGGAAATGGCGGCAGAGACCCAGTATCCGCTGGTGGTGGTGAGTTGTTCGGGTGGTGCGCGGATGCAGGAGGGGGTATTGAGTCTGGCGCAGATGGCCAAGACCAGTGCGGCGATTGGGCGGCTGAATGAGGCGGGTGGGTTGTTTATATCGATTTTGAGCGATCCGACGACGGGGGGGGTGGCGGCGAGTTTTGCGATGCTGGGGGATGTGATCATCGCCGAACCGGGGGCCTTGATCGGCTTCGCCGGGCCGCGAACCATCTGGCACACGATCAAGGTGGAGTTGCCGGAAGGGTTCCAAAAAGCGGAATTTTTGCTGGAGCATGGGTTTGTGGATATGATCGTGCCGCGGAAAGAGCTGCGGAGCGAGCTGGCACGGATAATCGATTATTGTGGGAAATGAGTTTTCAGCCGGTTGACAAAAGTTTTTTTCCGGATACACTGAGAAGCCTCTGGAGAGCTGATAAAGGTGTTGATCCGGAGGTAATTATATATAAATAAAATAGTTATGGTGGGAGTAGCTCAGCTGGATAGAGCACCAGGTTGTGGTCCTGGGGGCCGCGGGTTCGAATCCCGTCTCTCACCCTTTTTTTTGGTGCATTGTCTCTGAAGTTGTTCTGTAGCGGAGATAGATTATGAAAGTGTATGTAACGGGCGCAGGAATATTGGCGGGTCTGATACTGGTTTTGGCTGCCGGTTGTACGATTGATTCGGTACGATTGAACCAGCGTGCCCAGGTGTATATGGAATATGGGGAGTACGATAAGGCGGAAGAGCTTTTAAAGAAGAGCCTGGATAATGACCATGAGAACCCGGCGACGCGGTATTGGCTGGGGCGCTGTTATCAGGCGACGGGCCGGAAGGACCGGGCGATCTATGAATATAGTGTGGCGGTTCGATTTGCCCCTTCGATGGAAACGGCACAGATGGCATATATCAACATACTGCATGAGGATGGCAGAGAGGAAGAGTCGCTGCAGGCGACGAAGGCTTATTTGGCGCATCGGGATATGCTCATGGGAGAGTATGTGCGGATCGCGGATAATTTTCGGGAAAAAGGGATGGATTTACATTATGTAACGACGATGCAATATGCTCAGGAGAAATACTTTAAGGATCCGAATCCTTCCCTGATTTTGGCGCAATTCTATACGGACAAAGGGGATGAGGAACAGGCGAACAAGGCCCTGTCCCGTGCCTTTGAAATTGATCCGTACTATCCGGGTCTGACGCAAAAGCTGGGCAAAAAAGGCTATCAGGTAGATATTCCAGAGCCACCGGCTTTTCACAAAGCATCGCCGCTGGAAAAGGACTTACGGGAGCTCAATTGATAGCCCGGCGGTTCGGAGGGGAATAGCGGAGGAACTATGGGAAGAATCCCCGGTTTTACGAAGTGTTTTATCCTGGTTCGAATGATTTTTTCCAGAGGTATCCTTCCGAATTTTCAAGGAATTCTTTGCCGGGGTTTTGGAATCGAGGTGGAAGCAGGCAAATCGATTCGTCAGGTGTGCCGTCAGGATTTGGGAATTGCTGAAGGTTTTCTCGAAGAGGAGGTTCGTGCGGTTTTTCTGGACGGTCGCCCGGTGGATGATCTGGATACCGCAATCGTTCAGGATGGCAGCCAGATTGCTCTGAGTGGGTCTTTGCCGGGATTGGCGGGAATCTCGATGCGTCGGGGCAGCCCGATTGTTTCTTTTCGCAGTGAGATCAGTTATAAAGAAGTGGACCGGATGGGGGAAGTCAAGAGGGGGCGGGTGACGCTGAAGCTATTTAATCTGGTGGCGGACAAGCTGGGGCCGGCTTTACTGGAGAGGGGAATTATCCTGGAGGGGACGGTATGGCAGGAGTTTCTGGAGAAACAGCCACAGGGCTTTTGGCAGGGGATTGACAAAGTTGAGATAGATGGGGCAGGTGTTTCCCTATCCGTATTTCAGAAGTATTCCTGGTCGAATTCGATGATTCGTCTATTTGTTGAAGCAGAATAATGTCGTTCCAGCTTTGAATTATCTGTAGCCGGGATCGTTGCCCCTAACCCGTTTTCCCGCATGGACAAACGTTTGTGGTACCGAAGTGGGGGGAAATCAGAGGCAGAATCTCCCTTGACATTTGGCTGCATTTTATTTATAATAAAGGTATTGGCGAATTAAGCAAGTAGCTTATTATTTGTAACATATATACTTATGAGCTGTTGACCTATGACGAAAGCGGCTTGAGAAGACTAAAGCGCCTTTTTCGAAGCCTTTTTCGTTTTCGGCCTACAGCTCCGGCATGTAGTGAGAACTATGAGTAAAAAAAATACTATGCTGGAGCAATGCCAGCAGTCGATCGGGTATTCTTTTAAAGACGTATCCCTCCTTGAGAAAGCGCTGAATCATGCGTCTGCTTCCGAAAATCGCCTGGCCAGCAATGAACGGCTGGAGTTTCTGGGCGATGCCATTCTGGGAACCATTGTCTGCCACGAGCTTTACGAACGTTTTCCCCATTATCTGGAAGGGGAGCTGACCAAGATTAAAAGCATGATCGTTTCGCGCCGGACCTGCGCCCGCATCGCCGAGAAGATGGGGCTGGCCGAATTTCTCCATGTCGGCAAAGGCATGAAAGCCCAGCGGAAGCTGCCCCTGTCCTGCATTGCCGCCGTGTACGAATCCGTCATCGGAGCGGTTTATCTGGATGGCGGCGACCCGGCTGCCCGCAAAATGATTCTCACCCATGTCGGCCCGCTGATGGATGAGGTAACCGCGGAATCCCATCATGAAAATTTCAAGAGTATGCTCCAGCAATATGCCCAGCAGGAAATGGATTCCACCCCCGCCTATGAATTGCTCGATGAAAAAGGACCCGATCACAGCAAATGCTTCGAGGTTGGCGTAATCATCTCCCAGCAGCGGTTTGCCAGTGCCTGGGGCCCCAGCAAAAAAGACGCCGAACAACTGGCCGCCTACCGCGCCCTCCAGGAACTCAACATCATCTCCAAGGATAACGAATATCCCGTCACCTGAAAATTAGTTGCTTTTCCTGCCAAATCTCTGTAATTTCACTGTTTTACGTATCAAAATCGATGCTTGGACAGGAAACGGTAGAAATGGATATAAACGCTGCAGGAAGTTACAACTTCAACGAGATCGAGCAGAAATGGCAGGATTACTGGCTGAAAAACAAGGTTTTCGCGGCCCGGGACCACTCCTCCCAGCCGAAATATTATATTCTGGATATGTTTCCCTATCCCTCCGGCGACGGCCTGCATGTCGGCCACCCGGAAGGATACACCGCCAGCGATATCGTTTCCCGGTATAAACGGATGCGTGGATTCAATGTCTTGCATCCGATGGGTTATGACGCCTTCGGCCTGCCCGCCGAACAGTACGCCGTGGAGACCGGCACCCACCCCCGCATCACCACCCAGCGGAATATCAACAATATCCGCCGGCAGATCATGAGCCTGGGCTTCAGCTACGATTGGGACCGCGAAGTCAACACCACCGACCCCAAATATTATAAATGGACGCAGTGGATTTTTCTCCGCCTTTTCCATAGTTATTTTGACAAGGACAAACAGCAGGCCCGGCCGATTGAGGAACTGCCCATCCCCGCCGGTCTGAACGAACAGCAGAAACGGAAATACATCGACAATCATCGTCTGGCCTATCAGGACGAAATCGCCGTCAACTGGTGCCCGGCCCTGGGAACCGTGCTGGCCAACGAGGAGGTCATCGGCGGCGTCAGCGAACGCGGCGGCCACCCCGTCATCCGCAAGCCCATGCGGCAATGGATCCTGCGGATTACTGCCTACGCCGAGCGGCTCCTGGCGGACCTGGAAGGATTGGACTGGCCCGAAGGCATCAAAAAATTACAGCAGGACTGGATCGGCAAGAGCCTCGGCGCGGAAGTCGATTTTAAACTTGTCGGCCACAGCGCCACCCTGCGGGTATTCACCACCCGGCCCGATACCCTTTTCGGCGCTACCTATATGGTCATGGCCCCGGAACATCCCCTCGTCGATCAAATCACTACCCCGGAACAAAAATCGACGGTTCAGGAATATCGCCGCCAGGCCGCCCGTAAGAGCGATCTGGACCGAACCGATCTGGCCAAGGAAAAAACTGGCGTTTCTACCGGTGCTTTCGCCATCAATCCCGTCAACAACACGCAGATTCCCATCTGGATCAGCGATTATGTATTGATCAGCTACGGCACCGGTGCCATCATGGCTGTCCCGGCCCACGACGAACGCGATTTTGAATTCGCCAAAAAATTCCACCTGCCGATTATCGCCGTCGTCAAACCGGAGAAAGACGGCGAGGCAGCAATTCATAAGATTGAAAGTGGTACGGAATGTTTTTCGGGCAATGGCTTTGCGGTCAATTCCGGTCCCTTTACCGGCCTTGCCACCGAGGAATTCAAGAAAAAAATTACCCAATGGCTCCAGGAAAACAAGCTGGGTAAAACCGCCATCAATTACAAGCTGCGGGACTGGCTCTTCAGCCGGCAGCGGTACTGGGGTGAGCCGTTCCCCCTGCTGCATCTGGAAGACGGCTCGGTGGTGGCGATAGAAGAAAAAGATTTGCCGGTCACGCTGCCGGAAGTGGAAAGCTACAAACCCAGCGGCAGCGGGGAATCGCCGCTGGCCAATATCACCGACTGGCTGAACGTGGAATACCAGGGGCAGAAAGCTCGGCGGGAGACCAATACCATGCCGCAATGGGCCGGCTCCTGCTGGTACTACCTGCGCTACATCGACGCCCATAACGATTCCGCCCCCTTCGATAAGGCCAAGGAAAAATACTGGATGCCGGTGGACCTGTATGTCGGCGGGGCGGAACATGCCGTGCTGCACCTGCTGTACGCGCGGTTCTGGCATAAGGTGTTGTACGATGCCGGCTGGGTTTCGACCAAAGAACCGTTCCAGAAGCTGGTCAACCAGGGCATGATCCTGGGCGATGACGGCCAGAAGATGAGCAAAAGCCGCGGCAACGTCGTCAACCCCGATTCGGTCATCCGGGAATATGGCGCCGATTCGATGCGGCTCTACGAAATGTTCATGGGTCCGCTGGATGCGGTCAAACCCTGGAACATGAAAGGTGTGGAGGGAGTACACCGGTTTCTGCAAAAGGCCTGGAAGATGATTATCGGCGAGGACGGCAAGATCCACCCTGCCATTGCCGCGATGGACCCGCAGGGCGAGCCGCTCCGCCTGCTGCACAAAACCATCAAAAAAGTCACCCGCGACATCGAAATTATGGCCTTCAATACCGCCATTTCCCAGATGATGATTTTTGTCAATGAATTCAGCAAACTCGAACCCCGCAGCCAAAAGGCCATGGAACAATTTGTTCTTTTACTGGCCCCCTTCGCCCCGCATATCGCCGAAGAACTCTGGCAGCGGCTGGGACACAGTCAGACGCTAACCTATGAATCCTGGCCCGAATATGACGAAAGCCTTACCAAAGACCCGGAAGTGGAACTGGCCGTTCAGGTTAATGGCAAGATCCGCGACAAGATCGTCTTCCCCGCCGACAGCGACGAGGAAACCATTAAGAATCTGGCATTAAACAACGAGAAAGTCAAACCGCACATCGAAGGGAAAAAACTCCAAAAAGTGATCGTCATTAAAAACCGCCTGGTTAATATTGTCGCCAATTAGCAATAGCCGTTCTCAGGATAAACCCGATAACCAAGATCCCTTGCGCATAAAAAAGGCCGCCGTAAGGTTATCACGACGACCCTGAATCAATGGATCCCATACACCGCTCTTTTTTAAAACATTTCTGTTTTGCCTCCAAGCAGTGCCGGGCCGGAAGCCAAATTTATTTTCTGTTATTCGATATCATAATTAATGGATAATAGCCAAGGAATCATCGATACATTGAATCATCCGCTTGAGATCAAACGGCCTTTGCAGATTGCTATCGAAACCCTGCTGCAGGATTGCCTGTCCTTCTCCTTCCGTCAGGGAAGAAGTAACCGCCACGATCCGGGTATTCTGCAAATCGCTGTTTTCGCGGATCACAGTGCAGATGCGTTTGACATCGATATCCTCCAGCATAATATCGATGAAAATAATATGGGGTCGGAACTGCTCTGCAATAATGCCCGCATCAAAGGCACAACTGGCAGTTTTTACTTCATACCGCCCATTTTTTTCCAAAGAATCCGCCAAGGCATCCACAATCTCATCCTTATCGTCCACCAGTAAAATGCGAGTGGTTCCCCCGTCCAGTCCATTGAGCGGCATCCCGTGCGCCCGCATAAAACGGACCAGCTGCGATAGAGGAATTCTGCGATCTTTACTGCCGGGTATCCGATATCCGCGTAACTGCCCCGAATCAAACCACTTGGATACCGTCCTGGGTGCGACATTGCAGATCTTAGCTACTTGTCCTGTTGTTAATACGTCTTTTTTCTTATCCATAGAAATACTTCACTTACAGCGATATTCTCGCCCTTAGTTTCTCCCGTTCTTCTCGTCCCGAGCTATATCAATTTCCAAAACTATTTTTATACTTTTTTTAGCTTCCATTTGGACATTTGAGAAATCGGTTGATATTTCACCCAAATTAACTTAGTAATTTTTCTTTCGGGTAAAATTGCATCCCCATTCCCAAAAACTTTATTCCCCCCTCCATCGTTACAAAACCTCCGGCTGGGAGGAAGCAACCCCGTAAAATTTCTGTATTTGATAATCCCTTTATGCAAAACAACTTATGACTTATCAAAAAATTCCAACATTCTCAGAAGATAAAATTATTGGAATCAATATAAATTTTATAAAAAAAATTTTCGTTGGAATTTCTTTCCTGCTTTTCTTTCTTTTTTTATGAAATTGACGATTTGAATTCTGCCGAAGAAAAATTATCGGTCCTTCCCGGATGGTTTTCCGGTTTATGCCAATTACACACATCAGACAAAGATTGAGGATTGAAACATACCTTACCAGCCGCCATTTACCAGGTTCCTCTTTTATAGTATATTTGACAAATCCCAATTGCTATGTTACGGTTTAAGGGTAGTTCGGTAGATATTGTCTATATAGTAAGGATAACAGTTGATGTCGATACAAGAGTGGTCTGACAATATAGTTGTGGTAAATTTGCAGGATGACCCCGACTTCTCGGATGACGTTAACGCCCTGACCGAGCGGATGGAAAAGGAACCGAGAAATGCTGTACTCGATTTTACCAAGGTGAAATTCCTGAACTCTTCTAACATCTCGAAATTACTGAAGTTGCGTAAAACCACCCTGGACGCCAAGCGGAAATTATACCTTTGCGGCATCCCAATCCAAGTTTGGGGGGTGTTCCTGCTAACCGGTCTGGACACCCTCTTCGATGTGGCTGAAGACCCTGCATCCGCACTGGCTACCCTGCAAATGAAGTAATTTAACTTCTTACGGAAGTTTTGCAAAATCCAATAAAAAACCTGACCTTTTCCCTAAGGCCAGGTCATCGAATCGCAGGGATTGGCGAGCCGAAATTTGATTCCTGCGATGTCAATTCTATACTTTCTTACATGATTATAGGTGGGTAATTCCAGCCGAGTCTAGCCATACGGGAAATTTTTCCTATAATTGCTTGTATGAAAAACGAATTACCAAAATCCGCCGGTTTATCCGCCCACCAGCAGCACCCCCGGCATTTTCAGGGCAGCCAGTATGTCTATCCGGTCCTGTCCCGCCGCAGCCGTGGAATCAGTATTGGCGTAAACCTTTGTCCGGACCAGGTTTGTAATTTCAATTGCCTCTACTGCCAGGTCCGCCGCCCCCTGCCGGCACCCCAAGTAACCACAGGGGTATCGCTGGAAAAGCTGGAAACGGAACTTCATGAGATAATCGATACGGTACAGAGCGGAGATCTGTATAAAGTGAAACCGTTTGATACCATACCGCCTGATCTGCGGCGGCTGAATGATATCGCCCTGAGCGGGGATGGGGAACCGACAGCCGCGAAAGAATTCGCCGAAGTTTGCCGGATCTGCGCTAAAGTGAAGGAAAATATGGGTTTAGATTCGGTGAAGATCATCCTGATCACCAACGCCAGCCTGCTGCACCGGCCCCAGATCCGCCAAGGGCTGGCGATACTGGATGACCATCAGGGTGAAATCTGGGCCAAGCTGGACGCTGGCAATGAAGACTATTTCAAACGCATCAATCAGACGGAGATTCCGTATTCATTAATCCTTGATAATATTATAGATACCGCCCGCCAGCGGCCGGTGGTCATTCAATCATTACTGCTCCGGATCGACGGGCACCGGATGGCGGAAAAAGAGGTGGCCGACTACGCCGACCGCCTGGCGGAAATCCTACAACAGGGTGGGAAAATTTCCACCGTCCAACTACACACCGTAGCCCGCACACCGCGCGATCCGCGGGCCAGCGCCTTGTCGCAAAAAGAGTTGGAAGACATCGGCCGGGAAATAACCGCCCGGGTTTCGGTTCCGCTGGAGATATTTCCAAGTTAGGGCCGCCAGTTCAACAAATCCCTCGAACGAACCACCCGCATCTCATAGCCCTCATGTACCTTCAAGTGATTTTCCCATTGGTCGTTAGCAGAACGGAATCCTTTAAAATGGAGTTTATCAGTTCGATACTGTACAGCACGGAAATTATGCCGGACGTTAAATTTCCCTGCAAGTTTTTACCGTCGAGTCAGAGCAAGCACCAGGGTCTCTTTCGGTGCCAGCGAGACCTCAGCCCCGCTATTTTTGATGGTTATCAGTTGGTCTCCCGGCAACACCACAGCGTCATAGTCCCCTTCTCCCAGGATTTCCCGGTCCAGCCGTACCTGCGCGGCGGCGGGCTGATCGGCTGGGTTGTGGAGAACGAGATAGATGCGGCGGCCCCCGCCATAGCGTTCCACACACACCGTCTCCGGGCTTACCCCTGCGCCGGTAATCGGCTCCCAGCCGGCGGCAATCAGGTCGCGCAGCAGCCCGGCACAGCCCTGCATCATCTTTAGGTCGTTGCCGTGTCCGGGATGGATGGCGTGCAGCCAGTGGCGTGCCACTTCCCAGGCAGGCCGCGGGGTATAGGGCAGATCGGTGCAGGGCTTGCGATAGGCGAGGGCACGAATGAAGTCAGGATCGGCGAATTCCACCGCTTCGGCACCGAAGACATCGAGGTACGGAGCGGCAAAGGTCAGCCAGCCGGGGGTCATGTACCAGGAGCAATTGGCCATAAGAATTTTGCCTTCGGCATGTACGCTTTCCGCTAGAGTGCCGAGCCATTCCACGGTGGTGAAGGCCGCCACCTGGACCGGCGTATAGTCGATGGCTGAGAAACTCAGCGGGAATTTGCTGTAGGGGAAGTGCGCACGGCGGTAGTTGACCATGGAGTGCGTGCCATAGCCGCCCAGTGAGTCCAGGCCGATGCCGTCGTAGCGGGCACCCGCCGTCTCAATATCCCGCAGCGCCGGGCCGATAATTTGTTGCAGGTTCATCTGTCCCTTGCCGTTTGGGATCCCGGGCGCCAGGTTACACGAGAGAATCGCTCCCCACTTGCTCTTTTGCATCCATTCGAACTGGCCGATGATGCAATAGGGCCGGCCGGCCAGGTCGTGATTAAGTGAATCCATTACGATCTGAGCGGTCGCTTGAATATTTTTTTCTAGACTGCCCCCGGTTGTGCTTACCGGATAGACACGGTAGGGCTGGCTGGCGACCCGGGCCAGTTCCTCCGGATCGCCCTGCTCGAGCTTACGTAGGCGTTCGAGCACTTCGTCAACATCCGGCTGGCGGTCGAAGTCCTCCATGGTCTGCTGGTAGGTTTGCGGCTCAATATAGAATAGCGCCAGGGGTCCATGCGTATTGTCCCACTGGACGGCTTCCGCCCCGGCCGGGCCCCAATGGAAGCCCAGGCCCGCCTCAAGTGCCCCCTCGGTTTGGCTCATATCGCCCCAAACATACCAGCCGCCCTCCTTGGCAGCTCGTTTGGTGAAGAAGCCCGGGAAGTATTCGTAGTAGCGCTGCAGGGCAGACCGGAATCCCCAGGCCGGATCGTGGCGATAGAGCAGGATGCGAAACGGTGCTTCGGAGAGGGGGCGCCCATCGACGCGCCGCTCGGGTACCAATCCAAAATCGATCGCCAGATAAAACAGATGCAAACGCGGATTGTAGGCGATGCGGTGGACAACCGGCTCATCCATGCGAATCGCCAGCGTCAATCCGGCACTGCCGGGCAGGGTAATGGCGCCCAGCGGGTACCGGGAGTGGCAGCCGTTGAGGCCGTAATCCATGCCGGTTTCCAGGCAGCTTAGCTCGACCAGCTCGCCGTGGCCGCTCCGCGCCGCTGCCGCACTGTCCCACCATTTCCAAGGGCCTTCAGCCGCCGGCACCGCGAAATAGATGGTGATGGCACGGTCCCGGTTCTGCCGGTCGGCGACCGTACCGGCGATCTCGATATAGCCGGCCTGCGCCCGATAGCTGGCGTTTATAGTCAGGCCCAGCTCGCCTACTTCCGCCGCCTGTCTGATTTCCCCGCCGGCCTGTTCCAACCGCCCGCCGATCATCCGGGGCGGATCATTTGTGGTTGCATCCCGCACCAGCAGGCCGGACAGGCAGGTGTCACCGGCGGCGCCGATGGTCTTTCCATCAACCGCCACGCGGGCCAGCTCACCCGCACTGTCAATCTCCAGTTGCAAGCCATCCCCGGTACTCACGCTGCCGACCGGCTGGCCGGCCGCACCCTCGCGCAGGACGCGGGGAAAGGCAATGGTGTCCAGGGCGCCGTCGATCTTCTCCAGTTCCAGCCGGGCTATTTCCCAGCGATAGTGGTGCACCTGGGCGGGCGGCAGTTCATACAAATAGAGAACGAATTGACGGATTGCCGAACATTGAATCTCCCCCAGCCAGATGCTCCAATCAATCCACTGGTTTACCGGCAGCACCCGCGAAACCACCTGCTGCTTCATGGGCCGGCCTTCCCTATCTTCCCAGCGGGTGTGCTCATCGTAAAAAACCGGCGCGATCATTTTGTGACGAACCGCCGGATCGTCGCAGACGACACGCAGCCGCAGATTCAGCCGGGTATAGTCACGCCAATCCTGCGGCTGGGCGAAGGCCCGATGCGCTTTGGGATAATCTTCCTGACCGCCATCGGCAGTCACGTCCATCACCATACCGTTGTCATCCCCGGCCAGGCTGATCTTCGTACCGCCCTGATCGATATTGACAATCCATTGGCTCAGGTCCGCGGCCAGATTCATGGGATTTGGCTGAGACAGGCTGGTAAGCGGCTTGTCCTGACTGCCGCCGGGCGCAACCCTGGATTCATCTGCATACAGCGATATGGCCAACAGGGATACTAATAATGCTGAAAACCATCTCATTGTCTTCATTTCGATCCGTTTCCTTCCTTATCTGGTTATGAAATAGAAAAGGGCGGTACTAGAAATCATACCGCCCTGTCCGGCTATTTTAACCGTCACTCGAAACTCGGCCCTTACGCCTCCTCCACCACCTTCCAGCCGATGGCATCCGCCAGGGCAAACACCGGTTCCTTCAAATCGCCGTAAAATGTCACCCGGTGCCAGCCCCACTGATCCCACATCGTAAAGAGCTTCTCGATGTCGCCCACCGGCTCCGCCGCCAGCTTCGTCCGGCAGGCCCGGTCATCGGGATCATTCGCCACCGCCTTGCCCTGATGGAAGAGAATCTCCTTCCGCCCCGGCGCAATCTCCAGCGTCGTCGTCATATACCCCACCGGCAAAATCGAACGCACCGCCGCCCCCTGCCGGTCCTCCGAATGGGTCAGGATTTCATAGGGATTGGACTGGCCCTGCGGACCAAACGGCCGGTTGTGCGAGACGCAATGGGCGTAAATAATCTGCCGCTTCGCCGTGTCGATCACCGGATCCGAAATATACCCCGGCCGCCCCTGTGTCAGCGTCGTGAATGCCACCATCGTCGCCGCCGACGGCACATCGCACTCGCACCCCCCGACCAGCCCTTCATTGTTCAATTCATAAAATCCCAGGCACGGATACGCATGAATATGCCCGCCGTAAAATCCGCCCAGGCAGTTGATCGTAATCGCATTGGCCTGATGCTTTTGCAGCACCGCCTTCTCCGCCAGGTACATCGCCGCCGACTCCTCCAGCGTCTTGCGCGGCACCCCGTCGATCTTCGCCGCTGTCTTCTCCCACCCGTCCACGATCGCCTTGACCTGCTCCTGATCCGCCTTTCCCCACGCCTCGTTCAATTCCGCAAACGACACATTCTCCACCGGTATCCCCATCATCGCTTCCGCCGGCCCGGCATTCTGGTCCCGAATCGCCAGAATCTTCGTCGCCTTGATCTTCTCCTGCCATTCCGCTGGCGTCAGGCATTTCACCGGGTCCGGACGACCTCCCAGCCCGCCCGTCTTGGCCGTCCCCGCTATCCGCACCGCCCGCACCGCCGCCGCAAAATCAGATACCGTCCCGCCTTTCTTCACCAGCGAAAAACACTTCACCGCCTCCACCACGTCCTTCATGTTCGAGGATGCCACAAAGCCGAAATTCGCCGTCTGCCCCCGCATCAGCCCAGCCGAATACACCAGAAACCCCCCGCTGCCGGCATACTGATAATCCGCATACAGCACCGGCTTGTCCGTTCCCACCATCGTTTGCACCACCGGGTTCCAGCAGTTCATCTGGTACACCAGATACCCGTCGATCGCCCCTGCCTTATCCTCCTCCGCAATCTTCTGCGCCTGCTCCGCCCCGTTCGCCATCGAGCTGACAAATTCAAACCCCGGACACCCCTTCGCCAGCTCCTGATTGATCCGCTCCATCACCGGCCCGAAATTATACCCCACATTCGGCCAGTCCGGCCCCGGCTGGACCACATCATGCAGCGCATAAATCACCCGGATCCGCACCTTCTCGCCCGCCTCCGCCGCCCCTAGCCACTCCGCCCCGCCTAGCAGCCCCACCGCACCCACGCACTTCGCACACCCCGCCAAAAACTGACGCCGATCCAAACCACACTGGGAACACCCGGAAAGGAAATTTCTACTCTTCATAACATACTCCTTCGACTTGGTTTCTATGTACCTTTCCCGCTATTTTCCCAACCTTCCCCCCCATAAGCAAGCCCAATCCCCCCTTTTTATAACTTCAATCCCCAATTATACTTACAATCACCGATAAAACATGTTTAATATCTTATTGCTTTTAAGTCGATAATATATTAAAATATTGTGGTAAAGAAGATTATGTAGCTTCTATGTGGATTCTTAATGTGATTCAGAGTACTAGGGTAGTTTAATAATGTGTACTTATTGTTTTAAAGATAATTTAATTGATCAAAATTTTGTTAAAATAGCCTTTAATGTTATGCCCCTTATAGAGCTTTCTGTAGAAACTACTCATTTATTTGAACTTGGTCGAGAATTGAAAAATAAGTACCCCAATTTATTTGAAAGCCTTGTGGAATCGCCCAGCGAATTTTCGATTAGGAAAAAATTTACCATTTTCGGACAAGGTGAAGTGGAACAAAAAACCCTTGTTATCGGTCAATTTGGAATGGAACTAAACTTCCCACTGAAACTTGCTGCTTTTCAAGACAAAGAAATTTGCAATGTGCCAGATAAGTCAGATATAATAAAAATTGTAAATTGTTTTAAGAACCATATCCACAACAAAAAAATTTTACGGGTTGGCTATATTGATGAAAGATATTATTCGGTCGATACCGGTTCGAGTGTTCCATTGATTCGAGAACGATTCACTCATATCGCTCAAGATAAAATTCCTGATGATGGTGAAATATTTTTGAGATTTAATTTGTGTACTGATGATTATAATAGAGTTGTTTCCATTGAATCTGTTGTAAAAAAAGCTTTATTACCGTCAGGACAAACGGCTTCGACTGCTGGTCATGGCATTAAGGTTGTGATTGATTTCAATAATCGTTCTGTCGAACAAGACCTTGATGAAAACCATATTGTCAATATTATTGCAAATGCAAATATTTACATTAAAAATAATTTACCAGATTTTCTTAATTGTCCGGAGGAAACTTAATATGTCTGCACTACCTAATTTTTTAAGCTCTGCAGGATTATTTTCCCAATATTCGTCCCCGGTACAAGAATATTTGGATAAAACGTTTACAGAAACAACGCACAGTCATAACACTGAAATCACTCAAAATAGTATTTATTTTACTATTAAATCTTCTACATCCTCTATAAGAGATCATGTTGCTAACGAAGATGAATTTTCTTCTTATGAGTGTTCGAGGTTCAGCGGATCCCTTAGTTTTTGGGATAATCCCGAGGAAGACATATACACCTTGGAGGACGGGCAACCTTTATGAGTTCTAAGGTTCTTTCTCCAGGAATCATTGTACTTGTAGAACATATCCCACAAGATGATCCGCAAGCAAGAAAGCTTCGACCTGCAATTGTGTTATCGAATTCAAATTTTAACCAATCGTCATTAGATGTTATTGTTGTGCCGTTAACCTCTCAAATCAGGCAGGGAGATCCTTACCAAATTGAAATCAATGTAAACTCTCCATATTTTAAAGAAACAGGACTAAAAAGTCCTTCTGCGATTAAATGTGGTTATATTTTTGCTTATCATAAAAATGGTATCAAAAGACAACTTGGTTATGTGGATAAAAGTACGTTAAAGAAAATAATTGATGTGATTGTCGGCATACTATCTTAAACGCTATCAAAAGAAACCATGCCGAGCACTGTTTGATTAAAATAATATGGGAACATATTTGTCGAATATTCCGCAGTAATTTGTTCTCGCGTTAATAATGACACAAACCTTGCCATAAACCGGCACGACCCCCTTTCCCCTTCCCCATCTGGTCGGGTTGAATGTATTCATTTCTTGCTGAAAGGCTGGGTAACTATTCCCTCAGCCGGGTAGGATACGCAACTTGCCGCAACACACGGTCTTATATATGAGAACAGGGCAGATGATAGTATCAAATACATCACTAAAAATAATTATGTGTGGACATATATAGGTCTTTTCTGAAATATCTGTGGGTATTCAATCTGGCCACACCACCTCAAACCAGTAACCGGCTGGCCCCTTTTTGAATCACCCGTCAACTCGGGGCGTATGGAACACCGCCCCCCGTCAAGAACTTTATGCCGGCGGCTAGCCGCACCTGCCTGAAAAACAGACGATCTCTGTAACAAAGAGGTGTTCCAGCTACTATCGCCGGAAACACACCTTAATAGCTCCTCATCCAGTTCTCCACCAGCACTGCAAAATCCACCAAATCAATCACCCCATCCATCGTCGGCGAAATATCACACTCCGCCCGGTACTCCGGCTGCCCCGCCTCACTCAGCCACGCCGCCGCCAGCAGCCCCGCATCCGGCATATCCACCCGGCAATTGCGGCTGACATCACCCGGTATCACCTCCGCCGTTACCGTCGAAATCAGCTTTAGATTCGGCACATACCAAGAATACCAGCCAGCCCAGGTCCAGCCCAGGGGATCACCCTCATTACTATCGGCCCGATGCATCCTCGAACGGATTTCCTCGCCTGTCCCCGAAACATAACACCATCCATCGCTGCTTGCATACGTATTATCGAAACTGAAATCCACCAGGAGGTTTTGGGTACCATTATATACAAAGGGTACCTGGAAGGTAAAGGTCCGCCAACCTGGACTGCCCGCCGCTTCCGTACCCTGATATACCGTGGTCCAGCCGCTAGCCAGAAAGGTATCACCGCTGTTATAGTCGTTCCAATCGGTATGCTGGAGGCGAATGGTCCATTCGTTTATAGTCTGCCCCGGAACCTGATCTATATTCAGGGACAAAGCGGTTATGGTCTGCGCCCCGCCCAGTTCATCGGCATGATAGATCGACTGCATCCGCACATCGTGAGCACTGGTACGAAACGGATAACTGGCGACGCTATCGGTTTGTATTTCAAAAGTGGTATAAATATGATTATCCACATTCACCGTCACCGTCGCCGTATTCGATGCCCCGTCCTGCGGCGCCGTCCCGCCGTCATCCGCCTGAAAAGCAAAGCTGTCTTCCCCATTAAAATAAGGACACCCCGTATAAAGCACCCTATTGCCGTAATTCGCCAGCGTATAAGGCACCGCCGCGATCACCCCGCCATTGGGATCCGCCAGCGTTCCCGCCCCCGGCAAACTCACAATCT
>CAZOMV010000090.1:0-24019 GCA_964580995.1 uncultured Pirellulales bacterium | reverse complement strand
ATAAATTTTTTCAAAAAAATTTATTTTGCCATCTACTGCGGAACTTGGGTTAGAGCTGGAAGGAGAAGGTTACGGTAAATCCGAACATCGGCATAAGCTGATTCCGCTATTGAACAATCGCTCCGAAGGTTCAGTTGAATTTAAGCATCAAAATATTAGTGCAGTTTTAAATGATATGGGATTCCCTTATCTCCATGGGTATCAACCTCGGCAGAATTACCAACAAATACTATATGACACGGTAAAGTTATATCTTGAAGAACACCCTTTGCTTTTAGGGAAAATGAAGTCCGACAACAAAAGAGAAAAAAAGTATTGGGCATTTATTGCTAATCCTAATACTTATGACATTGAGGCTGCTATTAAGTCTTTAGACAAGGATACGTGGCGCACAGGAGGTAAAGATGTAAATACTGGTGATGGAATAATCTTTTGGAGAAGTCTAAAAAACGGAAAAAGAGGGATTATTGCATTAGGTAAAGTCCTGTCGGCTCCCAAAAAAATGAAAATTTCAGAACACGATGTGAAATACTATATTTCCGAACCTCCCACAAAGGAAGAATTGCGAGTATGGCTGAAATACAAGCCGGTTACCTCCCCTCGATGGATTGATGAAGATACCACTGGTACATTAAAAAGCTTAAGTGTTTCGAGGGGACAGGGCGGAAAACCATTCCAGGTAACTGCTGAACAATGGGACAAGGTGATTCAGCTAATTGGAGGTTGGAGTGATTTTGATGCGGATATATTCCCTATCATGTTCTATTCTTGGGCGGTCTACTCAAGTAATATATTAACCAAACAGTTAGATAAGTCAGCATTTCTCCATAGAGGCACAGGTATTCCTTTTGAAATTAGAAAATATTTAGGTGTTGATATACTTAACAAGGGAGAGAAGCAAAAAATATTTCTATATCACCAGGGCGCCAGTTATGAAGCACATTTTGAAGCCGACAATCAGCCCAATCCACGAACTCGGTTATTTTGGACTAGCGATTTTACTGAACTTATTCGGAAGGAATATCCTAGTTGGTATCAAGCTTTCCAAACTGGCCAGATACCGGAAAAAGAAATCCCAACAATACGATTTGAAAAAAAGAATAATGGTTTTGACATACAATTCATACACCCGGAAGAAATTGAGTTGGACATACAGTCTGAAGTTGAAGAGCTATTTGAACCAAGGAAGGAAGGAAAAGTCACATATTCCTACAGCAAAAAATATGAAAGAGATCTCGCCAATCGTCAAAAAGCAGTCGAAATACACGGATTAACATGTGTTATCTGTGGCTTTAACTTTGAAGAATTTTACGGTGAAGTAGGTAAAGGGTATATCGCAATTCATCACACCAAACCGTTATGTGCATTGGATGAAGAGACAGAGGTGAATCCTGAAACAGATATGGTACCCGTCTGTGCTAATTGCCATGCCATTATTCACCGGAGAAAAGACCAACTTTTAGAAATAGATACAATGAAAAAACTTATAGTGAAACAATAACGATACAATATGAACATACGCGAGATAACAAGAGAAATTGAATTAGTCCGAGCTTCCGAATTTGCAATGGAATTTGCAATAAACCTGCACGTTCGGCCTACTATTGGCCTTCGGTCGCTCTTCGGTCGGCATCATAAGTCTTTATTTTACAAGTATAAACCATTTTAGCACAACCATTTACAACCGCGAATTTTTCACTTCTGCTCTTGTTTATGGAAAGTTTATGGGGCGTGGTTACTTGACACATGGCGGTCCATCGGACAAAATGCTGTAGAGGTTTAGCCATGCGTTTGTATTTCAGAAAATAGAATCAGGAAAAGGATATTCAGCTTGTGTGGTGAAGAATCCAATTTAATAGAGGAACTGATTTGCCCGGTCTGCCTGCGGTATTTTTCCCAGTGTGGACATATGCCCAAAGACCAAAACATTAAACTTTCCAAAGGCCCCCTAAAACGACATCAGCGAACCTGCCAACTACCCTATACCAACCCAATACATACCAATAATGATCTTTGCATCTACTGTGTAACTCCAAAATCAAAGCGAAAGGATAACAAGTATGTTGCTCAGCTTGCCGATACCTTGCGACGCAGCTATGAGGTTCATGGTGAAAAAACCTGTTGGTGGGTCGATATGAGGGATGAGTACCATCCCCACGCCTTCATCCCGGTAGTGGGAGGAAAAACGGCGGGGCTGATTGTGGTGCGTGAGAACGAGTGTTTGCAAGTAAATTTCCGGACCCTTACCCCTGTTGACCGGGAACTGGTACCCAAATGGACAGTAGATCGGCTTTGGATTTATCGCCCATTCCGGCGTCAAGGGATTGCAAGGGCTACTGTTCAGGCATTGCTAAGATATTTCCAGATCAATATCTCGGATTTGGGCTGGCTCATGCCTTTCACTGAAAGGGGAGAGGCTTTTATATATTCTCTATACCCTGATAGAATCTGCTTTATTTCTGGCAGCTAATATCGAAATTGCCTCAGTTCCATATTGCTGGTTAGCGATTAAACAAAAAAAACTGTGCTACGCTATAACACATTTTGACACATTTCAGCTACAATTAAGCATAAGAAAACGCGGTTTATTTGAGCGACCATAATGGAACATGGAAAAAACTGCTGTGACTGAAAAGAGGACGGGTTAACTGAGCCATTTGCAACAAAATTTGCAACAGAGGTGCTCGTCTGGCCTTCGGTTGGCCTTCGTCGCCTCGCCTACCAAGCCGTTTTTCAGTTGTATACCATTGCAATTCATATATTTACAAATTAGACTCGAACTCACAACCAACAGACTTTAGGGCAGACGCTGGTAGTGGCGGGGTTTCAGCTCCATTTTGTTGAACGTGTTCGGAAATGTAGTGTCCATCCAGTCCTTCGGGTAGCCATGTTTCAGGGGCATGGCGTCGGTCAGGGTTTTCCAGACATCTTCGGGGAGATCGAAATCATTGGCCTCAAGATTCTCCTCGATCTGTTTCAGTGAACGCGCACCCACAATCGGTGCTGCGATTCGCTCGTCATGCAGAAGCCAAGCCATCGCCACCTGGGCGGGAGTTTTTCCCAGTTTTTTGGCAGTATCCACCAAAACGTCAACCAGAGCACGTGCCTCGTCGAACCAGAACCAGTTCTGAAAACGCTCCTCTTTGCCCAGCCGGGTCTTCGTTTCTGGCATGTTTTTCCCTTGAAACTTCCCGGTCAGCAGACCACCGGCCAGTGGGCTCCAGCAGATCATTCCCAAACCCTGGTCATCACAGGCAGGGAGAATCTCCCGCTCCACATCCCGGCTTACCAGATTATAGAGGTGCTGGGCTGAGAGATGAATCGCTCCAGTCCGCACTTGTCCGCGATGGCATTCGCCTTAACGATTTGCCATCCATAGAAATTACTGCATCCGATATGGAGTACTTTACCAGATCGGACCAGATCGTTCAGAGTACGCATCGTTTCTTCCAGGGGCGTGTAGGGATCCGGGCCGCGGACCTGATACAGGTCTATGTATTCGAGCTTCATTCGCTTGAGGCTGGCATCACAAGCTGCCGTGATATGCTTTCGGGAAAGACCTCGGGCGTTGGGGTCCTCTGAAGTAGGAAACCAGCACTTGGTGGCAACACTATGCTTGTTTGAATCTCGTGTTCGTTAGGGAGCTTCGGATATCTTCAACCAGACAAGACCAGATGGTCCTTGAATTAAGAAACAACTTCAGCTCCAGTGGTTACTATTTTACTGTATTAAACTCCTATATCAAGCAATGTTTCTTTCCGTTTGTTCCAGTTTTTCGAATAAAATCCTAAAAACAGAGACAGCTATCTCGAGTTTACACAACCGTGATAGATTTATGCAGTTCTCTAGGGACTGCCTTGCGGTATCCTGTGACAGTAATATTCAAATCGGGCAGGACTTCAACAATGGCATAGGAATTATTTTCCGGAGCCGGGCCATCGACAACGGCTTGTAAGGTATAATAATGAATGTTATTGATTCGATTATAGCCGCCTTCGTGATGGTGGCCATGAAAAACGGCTAGAACCTTGCCGGAATCTTCCAATACCTGGCAAACCTGGGCAGCATTTTTGATATAAACAGAACCAACGCCGTCCAGCCTTTGATGCGAAAAAACAATCGCCGGTTTATCGCTACTCTTCAGCACGTTTCGAAGCCAATCGAGCTGGGCAGGGGGAATATTGGTATCGGTCCAATCGAATTTACCGTGGTCGTAGTCTTTGCCATCGGAACTGAAATTGGCATCCAGAACGATAAAATGCACCCTGTTTTTAGCGAAGGAGTAGTACGAACTTTCCGGGGCAATACCGGTATTTTGAATGTGAGTGAGAAACTGTTTTTTCGAGATACTGTCCATATCATGATTCCCGAGTACGTGATAGGTAGGTCCCTGGAAATTCTGGTAGATCGTTTCGATGGTTTGCAGATATTCGATCGTTTTCCCCTCCGTAGGATTGTCATCTTGGTCTTTGAAATCGCCCAACTCCATGAGAAAATCAACCTTTTGCGTGTTCATCAAATCCGTACATTCGTTTAATTTACCAATAGAATCACGATAATGGCGGCCGATGCGGGTATTTATGTCGGCGTAATGAATATCCGTTACCATACCGAAACAGGCAGTCTGGCGTGGAAAACATTTCAACGATTGGCAAGAAAACGGCCCCAAAGCCATGGTTGCAAGTAGACCCGTGGAAGCTTTTAGGAAATCGCGACGGGTAGGATGCCAACAAGAAGGATGGTTTGCGTGAGGTGAATCAGAAAGCTTTTTCATGGCAAATTCTTTTGTCCAGACATTTCTCAAATCAAACAGCTCAGTAATCCCCGAGCTACTTCCTGATGATTCTACGCTACGCACCAAGGAAACGCAAGGATTGTCGGCAGGATTCACCAACTCTTTGGGTATTAATGATAACCGCATTGCAAATCGTATATTCCCATACATCGATTCCCAAAGCAGATTGGCCCAACTTTGAAGGATAGTCCGGTAAAGATGTGTGTTTTCCAGGTCCAACCAATAAGGAACGCTATCAAAATGAAAAAAACGCGTTTTTCAGGCAGAAAAATGGTATCCAAGCTCATTTAGGAAGAATTGGCAGATACCACACGGAGAGTGCATTTTTAACAAAACCCTTGCATGAATGGGAACGATAAGATATGATAGTATAAGGTAATAATGATAAACTATTCACTTCTTAGGACGAAAAGAAACATGAAAAACTCACCGATTTACAAGTGTCAAGATGAAAAAGGAGGAAAAAGGTTATTACAGCTGGCCCCTACCGTTTTGGCTTGCCTGTTTTGCCTGATCCCTATAACCAGTACTATTCATGCTGCTACGCTGGTTTCCACGGGTTCCAGCTGGAAATATCTGGATAATGGCAGTAATCA
Source organism: uncultured Pirellulales bacterium (assembly GCA_964580995.1). GTDB lineage: Bacteria > Planctomycetota > Phycisphaerae > Sedimentisphaerales > SM23-30 > JAKJEP01. Next base: position 18,628 of record CAZOMV010000090.1, on the reverse strand, counting down.
GGGTACTGCTTGGAAAGAGATTATCTTTGATGAAACCGGATGGAAGAGCGGGGCGGCCCAATTAGGCTACGGCGATGGGGATGAAACAACGACCGTTTCCTACGGGGGAAATGAGAACAACAAATACATCACCACCTATTTCCGGAAATCATTCGAGGTAGCGGATGCTTCGCTTTACCAAGTCCTGACGCTGGATCTTCTGTATGATGATGGGGCGGTTGTGTATCTGAATGGCACCGAGCTTACTCGTGTGAACATTACAGACGCGACCGTCTATTACGATACACTTGCGGACGTTGGGGATGAGTTTTCCTGGTACACGGAAGTATTTGATGCTTCCGCCCTGGTAAGCGGAACCAATGTATTAGCAGTCGAGATGCACCAAGCTGCTGTGAACAGTTCCGATCTGAGTTTTGATCTGGAATTAACCGTCTCCGCTCAGAATCCCATTTCCATCGTCGGAGTGGCGGATGAGCAGGATTACGCGGATACGGTATCCTTTCTGGTGAATTCGGCGGCCGGTTACGATTACACCGCCACCCTTAATGGAGCTGCCATAGCGACGGATGTCGCGATTGTGGTGGATAAGCCGGACTTTTACGAATTGTATGTGCATCGGCGTCAGCAGTCTTCGGGAACGGAGGAGAGTGTGTTGATTCATTTTGTCGTTATGGATTCTACGCGGGGAGTTTCCGAAAGGGGGCTGCCGACCTGGACACCTTACCCGCTGATTCCTTCCGCGGCGGCAGAGTTTGCCGGCGCCCAGTTACAGATTGTTATTCCGGCTGTCTATCCGATGGGGCTGGAAATCCCCGTCATCGCCCGCGTGCAGGATTCACTGCAAGAGCGTGTGGGTGTGAATGGCATGGTGACAGCCGCCGGATTCGAAGGGTATCCGCTGCGTTTGTTTCGCGGTGTCGGATCGGTTTTTCTGCCGGCCGCGGCGGCAGCCGGTACCCTTTCTTATACGGCGGAAATTCAGACGCTGCAAACTCCCAAACAGATCGAGATTGAAGCATCGACCGCCTGGCAAAACATTACTGCTGATCTTACTGCCTCTGCCAACTGGGGTGAGAATGCCCGCATCCGAATTACCAGTTCGGTGGGCAGTGCTTTTACCATTCCCGCCGGTATTACTTTAACCATCGGGGCCGACAGTGTCATCGTGATTGATCCGGGACTGGAAATTGAGGTGCTGGGTAGTATTGTGGTGAATGGTACGCTCGAACGGCCGGTGATCTTCACCGCCCAGAATCGAAGCGTTCCCTGGGGCGGCTTCCTGTTAGAAGCAAGTACTTCCCAGGCGAATATTACCGGTGCGATTCTAACCGCCAGTGGTGCCGATTCGAACTGGTTTTCCACCCATCATTCCGGTGATCACCGACACCGTCAGGAACAATGTTTGTACTATCTCTCGCCTGGCGCCCATCTGACCCTGACGGATTGCTTCATGGTGGAAAATTACGGACAGATTGGGCACGGGGAAAGTGCCGTTATGAGCATGACCGGCTGTCTGGTGCAAAAATGCATCACGGCGGGCCAGTATAACTATGGCACGGATACCCTGACAGATACGGCTCTGATCGAGTGCCCCTCGGCGGATGCCCCTTTCGTCGATGCTGACAACGATGCGATCTATTTTACCGGTAGCTCCAATACGCATAATGTAACGGATTGTTTAATCGGCTGGACAATGGACGATGGGATTGATTCGATGGGGAAAAATTTGAATGTAACCAACTGCTGGTTCGAGTCGATCTATCACGACGCGATGGCTATGTCATCTGTGACTAATGTAACCATTACCGGTTCGGTCTATATCAATAACGGACAAGCTTTGGAAGCCGGCTGGAATGATCCGGTGATTAACGCAACAAATACGTTTTGTACTGCCAATGTGGTCGGGGCTCGCTTCGGCGATTGTTATGACGAAACGAACGGTTATCACTATCTCGGCTTTCTTGATGTCACCAATTCCTTGCTTCTGTATAACATAAGGGATATCTGGAACTGGACGTTCACGGAATGGGCTCCTAATTTTGCCCAAACGGATATCCATGATAATTATGTAAGTGTTGCCAATGCTGATTATCCTGACAATCGTCTCTGGCAGCCGCTGTCTGATCCCAATCAGGCGAACCTGCTGCTGCCGTTCCTGCCCAGCCCGGCTGATACGGTCGGAATCGGCATCGCCTTGCGGGAAGATACTTACAATCTCACCGACCTGACCAATCAAATTCCCGTTCGCCTGAGCACCTTCACCCCCAACCCCGTAACCGTCGATTATGCCGTCTATACCGATGGCAGCCTTTATGACAGCGGCACCTTGCCGTTTATTCCGGGTGAAACGATCAAGGTCATCGAGTTTGCCATGCCGCCCGCCGAGGGGCTTTCGGAGGTGCTGGTAACTCTGAGCAATACCGTAAACGCCGAGATCACCGGGTACCAGCAGGTCTTGTTTGCGATCCCCTACGAAATCGAAAAAACCCTGATCCAGGCCGGCGAGGTATGGCGGTACTTCAAGGGAACTTCCGAACCGCCCGCCAATTGGAATGATTTGGGATTTATTGACGGCGGCTGGCTCACAGGCGCCACCGGTATCGGCTTTGAGAAGGAAACGGGATACGGTCCTTGTATCGCCACTAATTTAACCGATATGCAAAACAGCTATTTTAGCGTATATGCCCGGAAGCTTTTCCAGATCGAAGACCCATCCCGGGTAACCGAACTGACATTCTCCATGGAATTCGATGATGGCTACATTGCTTACCTCAACGGCACTCGGGTCGACAGCTATTATCCACCTACGGTTGTGGCGTACAATCAGCCCGCCAGCGGTTCGCGCGAAGCGGCTTGCGGCGGTACTCCTACCCCGATTGATTTGTCCGACTATATTGACCTGCTGGTCCCCGGCGACAATGTGCTGGCGGTTCAGGTCCATAATACGACCCTCGGCAGTACCGACTTTATTTTAGTCCCGCAGTTGTTCGCCACTCTGGCTCCCTGGCCGGGCGATTTGGAACCGGACGGGGATGTGGACTTGGCCGACCTGCTAGGATTTGCTGCCGCCTGGCTCAGCCAGCCGGGTGATGGGAATTATAACCGTTTGTGTGATCTCAATAATCCTCCCGACCATAGTATCAATCTGCAGGATCTGGAGGTATTGGCTGAACACTGGCTTTTCGGCCTCTAAAAAAGAGTATTAATCCCAACCTTTTTCCTATTGGATATATTTTTAGGAGAGAACTTGATGCGTTTGATTCGGCACAAGATAACAACTGTGTTACTGGTTAGCCTGCTGGGACTTACTACGGCTCAGGGGGCCTGTCCGGCGGGTGATTTAGATGGTAACTGTTATGTGGATTTGCAGGACATGGTCCTATTGGTACAGCAATGGCTGGATCCGCCGGGTTGTTCCGGTCAGGGCTGTGCCAACCTGGATGGCCTCCACGGAGTGGATTTTTTCGATTATGCCATAGTAGCCGACAGCTGGCAGGAATCAGGTGGAACGCTGGTTATTAGTGAATTTATGGCACTCAATACCAGTTGTTTCAGTACAATTGTGAATGGTCAGGTAGTATATCCAGATTGGCTGGAAATCTATAATCCTACCGATTCGATCGTCAATCTGGACGGCTGGTATCTGACGGATAACCCTGGGGATCTCACCCAGTGGCCGTTTCCGGCGGTATTACTGGAACCCGGTGAATACCTAGTGGTGTTTGCTTCCAGCAAGTCAACGTATCCCTTTGTGGATGACCTGGGGTATTTCCACACGAATTTTTCCCTCAAGGCTTCTGGGGAATATCTGGCCCTGGTGCAGCCCAACGGGATCACGGTGGAATCCTTCTATGAACCGATCGTCCAATATGATAATGTATCTTACGGCTTATGTATCGACATGAGCGAGAAAGGGTATTTTACCTCTCCGACTCCCAAACTGCCCAATGGCAACTGTATTCCCGATCCCACCCGGCAGATCGTTATCAATGAAATCATGTATCACCCTTCCAGCCTGGATGACCGGGAGGAATATATCGAATTATATAACCGTAGTACTAACACGGTCGTTTTAACCGGCTGGCGTTTTAGTAATGGTGTTGATTTTGTTTTTCCCAGTATTACCATCGGTCCGAAGGGGTATCTGGTGGTGGCGGCGGATGTGGCAAGCTTTTCCGCCAAGTATCCCGGTATCACCAATGTGGTGGGCGGCTGGGACGGCCACCTGAGCAATAAAGGGGAAACGATCAAACTGATTGACAATGTGGGTGTCCAGATTGATGAAGTAACCCATGCCGATCAGGGCGACTGGGGCCAACGAGAGCTGGGCCCCATCGATCAGGGCCATCGAGGTTGGAACTGGATTTCGCAGCATGATGGCGATGGTAAATCTTTGGAATTAATCAATCCTGCCCTACCCAACGAATATGGCCAGAACTGGGCCACCAGCCTGGTCGATCAGGGCAGTCCCGGTCAGAAGAATGCCGCAGGGAACTTTATTACCGAAACCACGCCGCTGGTTACGATCACCGATGCGTGGAAATATAATCAATCCGGGACCAGTCTGGGGGTGGACTGGATACCCGCCGGTTACGACGACACCTCCTGGCCCAGCGGCGCCAGCGTTTTGGCCGTAGAAAGCGATTTCATTCCTGCTACGATTAACACGACTCTTACCCTCGGCCCGACTACCTATTATTTCCGGAAGCATTTCACTTTGAATGAAGATCCGACCGGACTAATTCTCCGGCTGACCACCTTGATCGATGATGGCGCAGTTTTTTATCTCAACGGTACCGAAGTGTTACGTCTGGGCGTGGAAGCAGGTGAAACCATCTACTATTCCACCCTGGCCAATCAAACCGTGGGCAATGCGGTCTTTGAAGGACCGTTCGATTTACCTACGGATTCTCTGGTGCAGGGGGATAATGTCCTGGCGGTGGAAGTCCATCAAGTTGGCACCGACAGTAGTGATATTGTCATGGGCCTGACACTGGATGCCATCCGGCTGATAGAGAATCCCGCCTCCCAGAATATCGCGCCGATGATCCTGGAGGTAAACCATTCTCCGATTATACCCAAATCCACTGATTCCGTGGCGATTACCACCCGTCTAATCGATGAAAACGCCGCTGGTTTCAGCAGCAAAGTATATTATCGTGTCGATGGTGCTACGACCTTTACGCCGTTACCCATGGCGGATGACGGCCTGCACGGTGACGGGGGATCCGGCGACGGTATCTATGGTGCGCTAATTCTGGCCCAGCCGGACAATACAATAGTAGAATTTTACCTGGAAGCCGCCGACAGTGAATCCAATACTCGAACCTGGCCGGCCCCCAGCCTGGTGGACGGGGTACCCCAGCAGGTGACGAATTTATTGTATCAGGTGGACGATGATTTTAGCAATACTTGGACTCCTGGCGAACAGCCGGTTTATTATATAATTATGACCGAAGCAGAGCGAGCGGAACTGGCAGATATCGGGGATGGATTCAATGAAGTTGCTGCAGGAACAGGAACTGATAGCGGGGCCTGGAATGGGGAGGCCCTCAGCAATGCCGAGATGAACGCCACGTTCATCAGTGCGGATGGGGTCGATATCAAAGTTCGCTACCATGTAGGTGCTCGCAATCGTGGGCACGGCTCGCGGGTACCACATGTGGGCAGCGATGTCTATCGGAACAACTATCGGATCAACTTCGTGCATGATCGCCCTTGGCAGGATGTCACGGCGATTAATATCAACAACAAGTATATCCACTCCCAGCTAATGGGAAATATGATTCACCGCATGGCCGGTTCGCCGGCCTTTGATGCCGCCCCAGTGCAGGTCCGGGTCAATGGTCAAAACCTGGCGCAAACCGGTGGGCCCAGCATGTTTGGCTCGTATGTTCATCTGGAAGTTCCAGACAGCGATTTTGCCGATGCCCATTTCCCGGGTGACGGTGCTGGTAATATTTATCGCTGTATCCGTCTGGATAACGACGCACAACGGGCGGATCTGCGCTATGAAGGCACGGATCCGGGTACCTATCGGGATACTTATATTAAGACAACCAATGAAGAAGTGGATGACTGGACCGATCTGATCAATCTGACCTATAAACTCAGTGCCCAGAGCGTTAATAATATTCCGGATGAGAATTTTGTCGCGGAGATCAGCCAGGTTATCAATCTGGATCAATGGCTGCGTTATCTGGCGTTGGATACTTTGTTGTTGAACAATGAGTCGGGACTGAATCTGGGTGTCGGGGATGATTATCAAATGTATCGCGGGGTGGACGATCCCCGTTTTGTTCTGCTCCCTTATGATCTAGATACTTTAATGATGCAAGGCCAGCCGGTAGGTACCATCACTCATAGCATTTTTACCTATCGCAATGTCGCTGGTTTCTCGCGGCTGCTGAATCATCCGGAGGTTGTGCAGCGTTATTACCAGGCCTTTTTCGATTTGTTTGACACAATCTGGAATCCCGAAACCATGAATCCCTTACTGGATCAGATTCTGGGCGATTTTGTTTCCTCCTCCAACATTTCCGCCATGAAACAGTTTGTCATCAATCGCAGAAATGCGGTCCTGTTGCAAATCCCGCAGGATTTTTCGATCGTCTGCGGTTTACCGGTAGCCAATGGTTATTATTATAGCACTGCCGATATGGTGGAGCTGGATGGGGCCGCTCCTGCGGCCCAGACCGGTTCTATCCTGGTGAACGGACTGCTGGCGAACTGGTCGCCGGTCAATGGTACCTGGTCGATTGGGGCAGGCACCACGGGAATCGTGGAAACCCTGGTAAGCACTGGTTCGGTCTGGAAATACCTGGATAACGGAACCAATCAAGGAACCGCCTGGCAGACGCTGGGCTTTGCCGATACCACCTGGGCTTCCGGACCGGCGCAACTGGGCTATGGCGACAAGGATGAAGCGACAGTGGTCAGCTATGGTCCCAGTGACACGAATAAGTACACCACCACCTACTTCCGGCATAAATTCAACGTAACCAATAAATCGGAAATAACCAGCCTGACCCTGCGGTTTTTACGAGATGACGGGGGGGTAGTTTATCTGAACAATCAGGAAGTGGTGCGCAGCCACATGCCCGAGGGTACCATCCTTTACAACACCTTCGCTTCCCTGCCCGCCGTTAGCGATGCGGATGAAGCTACGTATTATACGTATTCGGTCGATCCCGCCCAATTGAATGAGGGAGAGAATATTCTGGCGGTGGAAATTCATCAGGTGGATCTGGTCAGTTCGGACATCAGTTTTAATCTGGAACTGAAAGCCACCCGCGGGCAAATCGTGACCTCCGGGGTTCCGCTGCATCCGGGTATCAATCGCATCTGGGTGCGGACCTTCGAAGGGCCCAGTGGAACGGGAGAGGTACTGATCGAAGATTCAATCGATGTCTGGTACGATGATGGAACAGAATCCACTCTTTCCGGCACTCTGACAGCCGATACCATTCTGGATGCTGCCTCGGGTCCCTGGCACGTTACTGCTAGCGTCATTGTCCCGGCCGGTATCACCTTAACTATTGAACCGGGGACCACGTTATTCTTTGATACCAGTACGTCCATTACCGTGAACACCGGCGGACGTCTGGTTGCCGAAGGCAGTGAATACGAATTGATTCGCTTTACCCAGACTCCCGGCTCTGCGGCCCTCTGGAGCGGCCTGCAGTTCAGTAATACCATCGAGAACAACCGGATTACCTACGCAATTCTGGAATATGGGCAAACCACCAGTGGTATGATCGGTACATCAGGTTCTGTTTTAACCCTGGATCATGTCACATTTGATCATAGCGGCTTGTGGCGAATAAAAACGGTAAATTCTTCCTTAACGGTCCGGAATTGTACTTTCATGGATATGTTCGGACCCGGGGAAGCTCCTTTGACGGACAACTCCAGCGAACAAATCAACGGCACTGGGATCCTCTCCGGCGGCCAGGTGATTATTGAAAACAATCTATTCGGTTCCACCCACGGCCATAATGATATCATTGATTTTTCCGGCCCGGTTCTGCCCGGTCCCATCCTGCAGATACTCAACAATACCTTTACGGGCGGCGGCGATGAATGTCTGGACCTGGGCGGTGATGCCCACATCGAAGGCAATCGCTTTATGCACATCCACATGGATGTGTATAACACCGGCACCGGAGACAGCAACGCCATTTCCACCGGCGACAACCTCAGCGGCGAAACCTCGGAAATTACCGTTGTGCGCAATGTCTTCTATGATGTGGACCACGCGGTGAATTTGAAGAAAGACACCTACATGTTCTTCGAGAACAATACGGTTCTCGATGTGGCCGAGGGCGGCTCCGCCATCAAATTACTGATCCCCGGCCGGGATCCCCAGGGCAAAGGCGCGTATATCGACGGTTGCATCTTCTGGAATCTGCCTCGCGTCTTTGAATATGTCGATGTGAGTGAGCCGTATGATCCCGATTTTGCCACCGACCTGGAAATGCATAACTCAATCGTAGATCCTAACTGCTGCTCCGAAGTGGCAGGAGAAAGACCGGGAACGATCCTCGATTTAGGTGTAGGGAATATTTGCGGTGATCCGCGGTTGGCTGATCCAACTAATTACGATTTTAGTTTGCTGTCCGGTTCACCGGCGCTTGGTTCAGGACCCAACGGCCTGGATATGGGTGCTATCGTTCCAGCCGGTGCCTCGATCCGCGGCGAACCGTCCTCTCTGACTGCCCAGACCTCCGCTACGCTCCTGGTAGCTGGGCCGGGCATCACCCATTACCGATACGCCCTGAGCTCTGCCCCAAACAACTGGAGTGCGGAGCGGTCCATTGCAGAACCCATTGAACTGACGGGATTGAGTAATGGAACCTATGCCGTCCTGGTAATTGGGAAAAACTACGCGTCCGTCTGGCAGGAAACTACAGCGGCCACCGTCTCCCAAAGCTGGACGGTTGACACCGCCCTGGCACGAGTACGGATCAACGAAGTCCTGGCGCAAAACGTATCGGAAGTCGACCATGAGGGCAGCTTCCCCGACCTGATTGAACTCTATAATGACGGCGCCGCTTCTTTGGATCTTTCGGGCATGAGTATTAGTGACGATCCCTTCGTTCCCGCCAAGTTTGTATTTCCGGCAGGGACCACACTTAGCCAGGGGAATTACCTGATTCTGTATGCGGATGATAGTGCTGCCTCCGGCCTTCACCTGGGCTTCAGTCTGGACGGAGAAGGAGAAGGAGTCTATCTCTACGATACGTCCGCTCAGGGCGGCGGCTTAATCGACTCGGTGGAGTTCGGGGTGCAGGTTGCGGATCTCTCGATCGGACGGGTTGGTCGGGTTGGACAGGAAGGGGACTGGACCTTGACCGAACCGACCTTCGGTCAGGCCAATGTACCGGCCCAGTTTACTAACATTCCTGACTCATTGCAAATCAACGAATGGCTGGCCAATGGACAAGTCCTTTTTGTCAACGATTTCATCGAGCTGTATAACTCCGATTCCATCCCGGTCGCTCTGGCGGGCTTGTATCTGACCGATCACCCGGTAGCCCGGCCGGACAAACATCCGATCGACCCCTTGAGTTTTATCGCCGGCAATGGCTATGCGGTCTTCATCGCCGACGACGATGAACAACAGGGCCTTGACCATCTGAACTTCAAACTCTCGGCCCAGCAGGGGATGATCGGCCTGTACGATGCCGATCTGCACGAGATTGATAAAGTCCTCTATCTGGGACAGATGCAGGATGTTTCCCAGGGCCGCTCGCCGGATGGTACGGATACTCTGGAATTTTTCCCGTTGCCCACCCCCGGATTGGCCAACAAGGGGGTTTCTTGTACAAGTACCACCACTACCCTAGTTCCCGAATCGGCGGCCAAGCGGGTTCTGGTTCCAAGCTCCGACATTGGGAATGACTGGAGGACCAATCTGAATTACGACGATTCTCTCTGGACCGACGGTACGCCCCCGGTTTCCGGAAAGACCGGCGGGATCGGGTATGATAATAGTGCGGACTACCTTCCGTATATCACCTATAATGTCAAAACCAAGATGTACAATATCAATCAAACCTGTTATATCCGCGTTCCGTTTGCCCTGGCCGCCGATCTGGCAGACTTTACCTCTCTGACGTTGAAGATACGTTATGATGACGCCTTTGTCGCCTACCTGAATGGTCAGGAAGTACAACGCACCAGCTATGTCCCGGATCCCCTGATCTGGAATTCCGGTGCGACTGATGCCTCTACGGAAAATGCCAACTTCGTGGAATTCAATATTACCTCCAAACTCTCCGCCTTGCATACCGGCAATAATCTGCTGGCGATCCATGGCCTGAATTACCTGACTACCAGCTCCGATTTCCTGATCTCTCCGGAGCTGGTTGCCAAAGAAACGGTTTGTGTACCCGAAGATCCGAGCTATGCCAGGGCCGAAGCGATTCTAAACGGGCTGCGGATTACGGAATTGATGTACAACCCGGCGGAAGGCCTGCCGTACGACAACGATGATTATGAATTTATCGAGCTGCAAAATATCGGAACGGATACTCTGGATTTGGCTGGCGTACGGTTCACCAACGGCATCGACTTTACCTTCCCTTCTTACTCCCTGGCCGCAGGGGAATATGTCGTGATAGTCAAGAACCTGGCCGCCTTCCAGGCCCGGTACGGAACTGGGATTCTCATCGCGGGTGTATATGATCTGAATTTAAGAAACAGCAATGAAGAAATCATCCTGCAACTGCCCTACCCGTTTGCAGCCGCCATCCTTCGCTTTGAATTTCTGGATACCTGGTATCCCGCTACGGATGGCGGTGGTTATTCGCTGGAAATTCAAGATCCCTGGGCCCCCCGTGATTCCTGGTCCGATCCGGCCAGCTGGCGGCAAAGCGGCCAGGTGGGAGGCTCACCCGAAGCGGCTGATTGAAATCCTTGACGATCCAGAAAATAAATTCGGGAAGACAACCAATGACTCCCATCGTGTTTTTCATTGAGTCAGTGGTAAGGGAGTCAGGTGTCAACCGTGGACTCATGACGGGTAAAAGAAAAAAATGGGATAGAAGAAAACGGTAGAAATGTCATCGGAATAGGCGGCAAAGACAGAGATCCTTCCCAAGGTGGAGTGAATAGGTATGGGAGAAGGTCACGGTAAGATTGATACCCGAAACGTGGTAAATTCTTTAGTTTCGTGTTGGGAAAACATCCTGAGATCTTTCCCTATTTTTGTATTTCTTATCGGTATGGGAGGCTTGGCGTTTCCGGGGTCCTATCTCAGGGTCGCCAGCACCGCTGCTGCTGCCGAATCCTTCACCTTGGTTCACCTGCCCGACACCCAGGATTATGCCCAGTTCTACCCGTCGATCTACACCTCTCAGACCCAGTGGATTCGAGATCATGTCAGCAGTCACAATATCCAATATGTTCTGCATACCGGCGATCTGACTAATAATAATGTGGTATCGGAGATTAATAGGGACAAGATCTGATAGGTTGGAAAACAGAATAAATATGCAAGAATAGAAACAGAGGAAGCACATTCATAATCCCCTATAACAATGCAAGTTATATTCAAAAACCTCCAACCGGGACCGCTTTTTGTAAAAAAAATGTTTGTTTTTACAATTGTGGTCAATTATAATGAGAACACCATTCAAAGTTATCTTGTATTTTCGCTTTTCACGGAGTTGGAAGGTTATGTTGATTGCAACGACAAAGGGTAAATCAAAACAAAGTTCGGGTGGGGGTACCGGTATCAAAAGTATTGCGAAAGGGAAAAACCATAAAACTGTTTATCCTAGTTACAGTGATTTCAGTAATATTGCAATTGTTTTCCCAACCATAGGGATTGGATTCGATCGGTGAATTCCACCCTTAGAACGGAAGGTAAAAAAATGTTTAAAGCTAATCGTTTGCAGAGAGTTCTTTGGTTGGTTCCCTTTATTCTGATGGGTTGGACCAGCTTAACACAAGCAGGACCGAAATATGTGTTTTTCTTTATCGGCGATGGAATGGGTCCGGAACAGATCAAGGCCGGAGGAATGTATGCCAACGGATCGGCTGGGACCCTCTCGTTTGAAACCTTTCCGGATCAGGGGGAGCTGACCACCTATTCCGCCGACAATGCTGTAACCGACTCCGCCGCCGCGGGAACTGCCTTAGCTACTGGCGTCAAGGTCAACAATGGCGTGATCAGTATGGCGTACCCGGGTGATGGCAGTGAACTGGAGACCTTGCTGGAATGGTTACAGGTTGATAATAAAAGAGTAGGGATCGTAACCACCTCCTATATGGTAGATGCCACACCCGCTGCCTTTGGCGCTCATGAACCGACCCGGTACAACTATGCCAATATAGCCAACGATTACCTGACACAAACCAGACCCAATGTTCTATTCGGCGGGGGCGCCTCCGATATGACCGGGGCGTTAGATCCTCTTTCTGATTATACTGTAGTTACGGATCGAGCCATGATGGTTGCTCTGGATACCAATGCCGTGACCCAGGTTTCCGGGCAATTCGGTACCCATTACATGCCCTACGAGGTCGATGGGATGGGGACCCTGCCCCATCTGTCTGAGATGACGGCGACGGCAGTTGACATTCTTGACAATGACCCTGACGGATTTTTCCTCATAGTGGAAGGGGGATTGATCGATGTAGCCTGCCACTCTAACTTGCTCCCTCAAGCCGTCAAGGAAGTAGTTGAGTTTTCCCATGCCGTCCAGGTGGCGATTGATTGGGCCAAAGCCAGAAACGAGACCGATTTTCTGATCTTGGTGGCAGCCGACCACGAAACCGGGGGGCTAACGGTAACCGCCAACAACGGAGCAGGCGTACTTCCGACTGTCACTTGGAGTCCTATCCTTGGCCACACAGCGACGAACGTCAGAGTTTTTGCCTGGGGCAAGAATGCGGAACTGATTTCCGGCACGATGGATAACACCGAAATGTTCGATGTTGTGGACTGTAACGTTCCGATTCAGCTAGTCAATCCTGCCTATGATGCAGTCCATGTGTCAATCTCACCGAGCCTGGAAGCGAGGGTGTATGATCCCGATGATGCCGGCGATCCGCTGAACGTGACCTTCTTCGGCCGTCAGAATCCTTCCTTCACCATTGTGATGCTGCCGGACACGCAAATGTACGTGGCGAACACGAGTTATCAGCCGATATTCACGAGTCAGACACAATGGATTGTCGATCATGCCGTGTCCGAAAATATCGTTTTTGTGACACACGGGGGTGACATCGTCAATTCCTGGAACGACCCGAGTCAGTGGACCTACGCGAACAACAGTATGAGCTTGCTGGACGGAGTGGTTCCCTATGGCCTCCTGCCAGGCAATCATGACAAATATACCACCGTATCCGGGACCTATCCGGACTATCCCTCGGTTAGCACGAATTACAACCAGACCTTCCCCTTCGCGCGCTATCAGGGAGAGAGCTGGTATGGCGGACATTTCCCAGCGGAGGGGAACAACAACAGTTACCAGTTGTTCTCTGCGTGCGGGGATGATTATGTGATTGTACACCTGGAGGACACGCCGAGCACGGCCACGATCGCCTGGGCACAGTCGGTTCTCTCAATGTATGCCAATCGGAAGGCCATTGTGACCGTTCATGCTTATATCGACACCAGCGGCAATTATGTAGGCATGTACGGTAGTACCCAATACCTCTGGGACAATCTGATCGCTCCCAGCTCGAATGTCTTTATGGTTCTGTGCGGCCATCATGCCGGCGAGTTCATGCGTAGCAAGACCGCCATCGATGGACACACGGTTACCGAAATCCTGGCGGATTACCAGGATCGGCCAAACGGCGGCAACGGCTGGCTGCGATTATTGCGTTTCGAATCGGACCAGGACAAGGTTTATGTAAATACTTATTCAACCTCGCTCAATGTATACGAAGGAGATTCGAACAGCCAGTTCACGTTCGATTTCTCCATGACCGGAAATCCCTTCATTCCCATCGGCACACAAAACAATGTACCCAGCGGCACGAATACCTCTTTGACTTGGCCGGACCGTTCTCTCGAGACCCGATACGAGTGGTATGTAACGGTTACCGATACTGCCGGGACAACGCTCGGCCCGGTATGGAACTTTACGACCGGCTCGCCCAAGGCCAGTATTCCGAATCCGGCTGACGAGGCAACCAATGTGGATGTAAATGCAGACCTTAGCTGGATGCCCGGTATTAACGCCGTCAGCCACGACATCTATTTTGGGACCGATCCTGCCACTCTGGTTTTAGTGGCGCAGCAGACCACAACCACCATCTATGATCCCGGTATACTCCAGGAAGGCACGACCTACTACTGGGCGGTAGACGAGCAGGATTCTTCGGGAAAAATAACCTACGGTAACATCTGGAGTTTTACTACGACGGCACCAGCCCCCGAAGTAATTATCCCAGCCGGATCGACCTGGAAATACGACGCTACTAACATCGATCGGTATAGTTTAGGATGGCCGATCCTTGACGATTCGGGATGGTCGTCCGGTCCGGCACCCCTGGGCTACGGGGATACGCATATTCTCACAATTGTGAGAAGCGACAGTTCGGTCTACCCCTGCTACTATTTCCGTAAAAGTTTCACACTAACCAATGTCTATCAAAACCTTACCTTGAAAATATTACGAGACGACGGGTGTGTTGTTTACCTGAATGGATTGGAGGTGGTGCGCTCCAACTTGCCAACTGGAGCAATTACCCATAGCACCTGGTCGAGCACTGCCATAGGCGGTACCGACGAAACGACATACTTTGAATACCATCTGGACCCGTCCCTGTACATAACCGGAGATAACATTCTGGCCGTGGATGTCCACCAATGCAGTTTAGACAGTTCCGACCTAGGCTTCGACCTTCAGCTGGAGGGATTCCCCGTGGAGGGCCAGTTGGTAGCGATCAATGATACCACGAATACGGATGAGGATACGGCCGTTGTGATTGACGTTCTGAACAACGATAGGGATCCCGAAAGTGATCCTCTAACCGTCATCTCGGTTACACCACCGAGCCATGGAACCGTGGTGAACAATACCGATTCGGTGACCTATACGCCCTATCCTAACTACAGCGGCACCGACACATTTACGTATCGGGCTACCGATGGCATCGATAGCAGCAATGTAGCGACTGTGACGGTTACGGTGAATAATGTGGATGTCGATCTGTTTAACGATTATTTTGATGACGGTGATTATGCCGGCTGGACGATCGTTGATGAAGGTACTCTTGGCCCTCCTCCTTCGGTGTGGTCGGCGGCTTCGGGGACAATGGTCCAGAGCTCGAATATTTACGGCGGTTTGGAGGCACCTGCCGAACTTGCCAAACCCGGCACCTATGCCTATTACTCCGGCGGTATGAGCTGGATGAACTATCAGTTGGATCTGGTAATCCGTTCCGAGGACAACGACGGCTTTGGGGTAATGTTTCGCTATCAGAACAGCGACAACTACTACCGGTTCGGCTGGGACGGCCAGCGTAATTACCGCTGCCTGGTAAAAAAAGCCGGAGGAGTCTTTAGCTGGCTGGCCGCCGACTCCGTTCCTTATATCACCGGACAGACGTATCAACTCCGGATTGTAGCACAAGGTCCGCTGTTGGAGGTTTGGATCGATGGTACGCTGATATTCTCGGTCACGGACAGTGCTCTCATCTCCGGCAGTATTGCCTTGTATTCCTGGGCGAATCAAGGCAGCTGTTTTGATGACATATCGGTTGAGCCGTTTTTTATCTTACCGCCGACGATTTCCTCTGTCACAGCGACTCCTTCGACGATTATGCACGGCCAGACCAGCCAGCTGCAGGTCGTTGCCAGCGATCCTGATTCCGGACCAGGCTCCCTGACCTATAATTGGATAGTTGCCACCGGTGAGGGTAGTCTCGATGACCCAACCCGCGCGAATCCAATTTATATGCCGCCGGACGTGAGCAGCACGCAGACCTTCACTCTGGCCGTCGAGGTTTCGGATGGCCAAGACACAGTCACAGACACGGTGGACGTAACCGTCAGTACCAATACCAATGTATTTGCCCAGACAGATATCCCGGTTTTCGGTACCCTGGGCGGTACGTATCTGGATACCTACACCAGTAACGATATCTACGAAACCATTACCGAGAAAAAGGTGGGTAACAAGCCGAACACCGCCTATAGCCGGCTGGAACACCGGTGGTCCTTCAACCTCAGCAGCGACAGTGCGGCAACCTTCTATCTCGAGGCCCATAAGACCGCCAGCACCGATGGCGATGACTTTGTATTTGCCTATTCGACCAATGGTGTAGACTATACATCCATGGTAACTGTGAACTCGACAGCGGACAACCTTTATAGCTATATACTCCCGCCTGCCACCAACGGAACGGTTTATATTCGAGTCACCGATACGAATCATGCAGTTGCTCCTATTTCATTGGATACGATTTCCATTGACCAGATGTATATCTGCATCGAGGCGGGCAGTACCCCGGATGACACTACACCTCCCAGTCCGGACCCCATGACGTGGGCGGAAGTACCCTATGCTACCAGAAGTACATCGATCTCGATGACAGCCTCCGCAGCAACCGATCCGAGCGGTGTGGAATATTACTTCGAATGTACCGCAGGCGGTGGACACAGCAGTGGATGGCAGGACAGTCCTGTTTATGAAGATGTCGAGTTAACTCCGAATACTTTGTATTCCTACCGGGTTCAGGCACGCGATAAAAGTGTGAAGCAGAATACGACCGCATTCTCCGACCCGGCCTCGGCCACGACGCTCTCCCTAGGGATACTTCCCGGTCAGGCAACGAATCCCAATCCTCCTGATGGAGCAGCCGCCAATAGGAAGACTGTCATTCTGAGTTGGCTGGCAGGGACCGATGCTGCCTCACACGACGTGTATCTGGGAACTAATCCGAACCTGACTTCAGCTGACTTCAAAGGCAATCAAACCTCTACCACGTACGATCCGCCAGTCCTGGTGAGGAATATCACATACTACTGGCGAATTGACGAGGTCAACGCAAACGGAAAGACCGCCGGAATCGTATGGAGTTTTCTTGCTCAATAAGACCATGTTGGAATTACAATCAAAGATATTGCTCGAAACCAAAAATCAGCGAGTTTGTTGTATATCTCACTGAGAGATGTTCCCGTAAAGAAATTTCTCGAGAATCAAATCTAGCGTAAGGTCTCGACGAAGTACACCCCGTAGGGTGTAAAAATTAATATTCTATAAGCCCTTTGGAAACAGATAGTTATAAGGCGATCGGACGAACATGATTGCCAGTTTTATACCGATTTGGTAGTATCAATGGACTATGAAACAGAAAATCTGGCTCACCATGATCACCTATCTGTCGTATTGCATTAACAAGGAGCTGTACAAGGCAATTGCATATCTCAAAACTCAGGTGGAAGTCTTGATTGAAGAGCAGGAAAAGCAAAACAAACGGATTCTGCTAAACAATAATCAAAGAATACGCATAGCGGCCAAAGCCAGGCAACTCAGCCGGAAAATGCTGGAACAATGTACCGTTCTTTTTACGCCTGACACGGTAATGCGGTGGTATCATAAGCTTATTGCTCAAAACTATGACGGGAGCAAACAGCGTGGCAATCCAGGCCGACCGCAACTCAGTCAGGACATTATCGATCTGGTGGTTCGATTTAAGAAAGAAAATCCTCGTTGGGGATATCAGAAAATCACAGATCAAATCGTTTATCTTGGCTATAAGATTAGCAAATCCACGGTTAAAAACATCCTTCTTGAAAACGGCTACGATCCCGAACCGGATCTGACCGTTAAAAGTACGTGGCATGAATTTATCGCCAGCCATTGGGACGTTTTGGTCGCCTGTGATTTCTTTACCCTGGAACTGCTCGTCGGCAGAAAGCTGATAAGATGCACCCTTTTCTTTGTTATAGAACTCTGCACCCGGAAAGTATTCTTTGCTCCTATCAAACTACAGCCGGATGGTGAATATATGAAGCAGGTAGCAAGAATAGTAACTGACTATGAAGAGGGATTTCTAAAAGGCAAGAGATACCTGATCCATGACCGGGATCCGCTTTACACCCATGAGTTTTGTGAGATCATAAAAAGTTGTGGAGTAAAACCGGTAAAACTTCCGCCCCGTAGTCCTGATTTGAATCCTTACGCGGAAAGGTTTGTGAAAAGTGTAAAATTTGAATGTTTAAATCATCTGATATTATCTTCGGTGAAGCAACTAGAATATGCCCTGAAAAATTATTGTGAGTATTATCATCACGAGAGGATTCACCAATCGCTGGGTAGAATTATTGAGCCGATACACAACATAGATGAAAATGCTGAGATCGTATGCATCGAACGTCTTGGGGGACTGCTGAAATCGTATCACAGATTGGCTGCATAAGGTGTCGCTGCTTCGGGCACTTTAACACCGACAGTATGCGATTTGCGGAAATCATGCGTCAAAGACAATCTATTTCAGAAATCATCAAACAAAGACCAGGAGGAATTCGTAAGTTTACGGCAATATTTCTGACGAAAATATGAATATCAACTTGTGAAGGAGAAATGATTTAACGGCTGTTCAATATTTAGCGATTGTAAAATAATAACTAATGCAAAATAGGTTCTGCGTCCGATATTAA
>CAZOMV010000089.1:0-25204 GCA_964580995.1 uncultured Pirellulales bacterium | reverse complement strand
CCGATCTTTTTCCGTATGCTAGTGAGGGTTTGGGGGGGGGTTAGGGTTGGGGGGGCCTACCCGGGTTTAGGGGAGGAAAATGGGTATGGTAGTGGGGAAAGGGCGGGAATATTGGCAGGGGGGGGGGGGGGGGTAGTGGATGCCTGCGAGCTGGAGCGGATGGTTGCAGTGTTGGGGCATCGGGGGCCGGATGGGGAGGGGATTTATGTGGATCCGGAGGAGCCATGGTGCGGGCTGGGGCATCGGCGGTTGGCGATTATCGATATTGAAGGGGGGGGGCAGCCGATGGGGAATGAGGATGGGACGGTATGGATTGTCTATAACGGGGAGTGTTATAATTTCCGGCAGTTGCGGGGGCCCCTGGAGGAGAAGGGGCATGTGTTCCGGACAGCCTGCGATACGGAAGTGATTGTGCATTTGTATGAGGAGTATGGGGAGGATTGTGTGGAGCATCTGCGGGGGATGTTTGCTTTTGCGGTCTGGGATCGGAAAAAGCGGTCACTGTTTTTGGCGCGGGACCGGCTGGGGAAAAAGCCGCTGTATTATGCGGCGCAGGGCGGGCGGTTTTTGTTCGCATCGGAGTGCAAGGCGATTCTGCAAAGTGGAGGTTTTCCGCGGCGAGTAGATCGGGGGGCTATCGGAGAATATCTGCTGCTGCAATATGTGCCCGCCCCGCGAACGGCGTTTGCTGACATCCGGCAATTACCGCCCGGCCATACCCTGTTGGTTACAGGGGAAAATTATCAGCAGCCGTGCAGCCGATCCTACTGGTCCCTGCCGGCACAGCCCGGTTTTGAAGGCAGTTTCCGGCAGGCCTGTCAGCAGCTCCGGCAGGAGCTTACCGAGGCCGTCGAGATGCGTATGATCAGCGATGTACCGCTGGGGGCGTTTCTCTCCGGCGGTATTGACTCGACTATCATTGTGGGGCTGATGAGCCAATTAAAAAAAGAGCCGGTAACGACCTGCACGATCGGCTTTGATAACGATTTGTATGATGAAACACCATACGCCCGGCAAACCGCCCGCCATTTTGGCACTAACCATCATGAGCAGATTGTTCATGCGGATTGTCTCGAGGCCATCGAAAAACTCAGCTATTATTACGATGATCCGTTTGCCGACAGTTCTGCGCTGCCGACGTGGTATCTGTCGCGGCTGGCCCGTTCCCACGTAACGGTTGCACTTTCCGGCGATGGCGGCGATGAGTGTTTTGGCGGCTACGACCGCTATCGGGGCCTGCAGCTTGCCGAAAAATTAAACCGGAACCTGCTGGCGGGCTGGTTATTGAAAAGGCGATTTTGGCAGCACCTTTCCAGCCGGGAGTATCGCAGTTTCACCAAACGCATCAAACGTTTTGCAGCGGCGATGAATTTGCCTGTAGCGCAGCGGTATTTGAAATGGATGGCGGTTTTTGATCCCGATCTTTTGCAGGAGACCTTTACCGGTTCCGCCGATATCCCTGATTGGGAGCGGTTTTCGGGATATTTCACCAATACCACTGCCTTTGGCAGCGAGGCGTTCCGTCATGCCGGTCAGGCGATGGTATGTGATGGGCAGATGTACCTGCCGGGGGATTTGAATACCAAGACGGACCGGGCGAGTATGTCGGTGGGGCTGGAGCTGCGTTGTCCGTTTCAGGATCATAAGGTGGTGGAACTGGCGTATTCGCTGCCGGTGGAATGGCGGGTTCGGGGGCGGGTGAGCAAGTATATTTTGCGGCAGGCCTTTGGGGATTTGCTGCCGGCGGCGATGCAGCGGCGGCGGAAGATGGGGTTCGGGGTGCCGGTGGGGGGGTGGTTTCGGCGGGAATTGCGTGATCTGTTCTGCGATACAGTTTTGTCTCCGCGAGCCCTGGCGCGGGGATATTTTCACAAAACCAGCCTTGAAAAACTGTTGCGGGAAAACGATAATAAGCAGGAGGATCACGGCCACCGGCTCTGGGCGCTGCTGATGCTGGAGTTATGGTTTCGTAACTATATTGAAAAATAATGAACGAATAAGGTTTGGCAAATGAGGTGAATATGAATCGAAGAGAATTTATCACGATGAGTGGCGCGGCATTGGTGGGTACGGCATTCGGAGGTTGTAATTTGGGTGGGAAGGCAAAGGGAACCGGTATGTCAGGAATCACATGGCATCGGAACGAAGTTTCCAAACTGTTCGATGGGGTATCGGTCCATGATCAACCCCTGATCTATCCCCAGGAGAAGGCAGGCCTGTTTGATGGGTTTTGCTCTTTGATGGAAGAAGGCAAGCCGGGTCCGGAAGTCATTTTGGGCGGCGAGGGGCCAAAAGGAACCTGTGGGCCGGTGCAGATGACCTTGACTCATCAACTGCTCAGCTCCGCGAAGGGAGCGAAAGAGGATATTCTGGCCGCTACGTTGACCTTGAGAAATGATGGCTATCAGTCTTGTGAATTATACTGCGGTTTTCTGACCGGGGTACGTCCCACCGCGGATCCGGCCGGGCAGTTGGTTTATATCCCCCTTTCCGGAGCCGGTTTGGGTGATCCCGATAATGCACCCAACGCCCGCTTGAAAGAATGCCAGCAAAAAGTAGGGAATGAACCTTTCCTGTGTCATTATCTGGAAATTCCGGCCAGCGATCCGTTTCGCACTACCACGCGGGCGGTGCTGCTGGCGCCGGTGATGGATATTTTTTCTGGTACAAATCCTTGTCACGTGGCGTTGTTTGGATCGTCCATTGAGCCGGTTTTCTTTGAGGCCCGGCAGGGGATTTCCGCGCGTGCCTGGTGCATGGGTACGCGCATGGTTTTAAAGCCGGGTGAGTCGAAGGTGGTGAAGGCCTTTCTGCTGCTGCATGACGGGGATGCCGCCCAGGCCTGGGATGTTTTTCATCAATTCGGCCATGAAGAAGATTTTCCCGGTGTCGCCTGGACGCATGATGTCCGCGTGCATTATTTTGATTTCCTTTCCGGCGTGGAACCGGATGGTCCCCGGGGCGGGGGGTATGATCTCGATTTGCAGCATTTCGGGGAGTTCCATGTCGGCATGGCGACCCAGCATGGCTATTATCTGTCCTATGGGGATTTTATACATCCGGACCGCAAGGAATGGCAGGCGATGCCGACCGATGCGGCAGGGCCGGTAACTATGACCCTGGAAAAAATCAAGGCCCGGGTGGAGGCGACGCGGAAGGCCGGGGTTCGTCCGGCGATTTATATGCACTATGGGATTCTGGACGAAGGCTCGCCATTGTTTGCGGGTATGCGGGATTCGATCCGGGCGGACAAGGAAGGCAATCCGATTTCCTTCGGCTGGAAGGGGCCGGACATTATCAAACAATCCTGGCGCATGTCGCAAAACGCCAAACAGTGGCGCGACCACTTGGTGCAGCAGGCCCAATGGATTATGGAACTGCTCAACCCGGATGCTATTGTACTTGACGAGACTTTCCATTCCTGGGGGTGGGACTACCATAAGGCACATGGCGGGAGGCTTTCCGCCGGCGGAATTGAACTGATGCGCCAGCTCCGGAAAACCGTCCGATCCTTCGGGTCAGACAAAGCCTTGTTTGCCAGCGATTGCTCCATGTCGAATTTCTGCCTGTGGGGCGATGGGGAAGCGGGCGACCACTGCTATGAGGGATTGGCAGGCCATGAACTGTACCGCAAACCTCCCATCCGTTATATGGCGGCACTGGGCAAAAAAGCCTGGCTGCCGTGTGCCTGGATGTATAAATCCCTCTGGCCGGCACAGGTGGACCTGGCCCGCAAGACGGGAGCGGCAGTCGGTGTCACCAACGGTTGGGGCGATAACCTGGGACTGACTCACCTCCCGGCTGATACCAAAGCGCAAATGCTTGCGGATATTGCCTCATTAGTCGCAGTTCAAAAAAAATAACTCTGAATGAAAACGGACCTATAATGGTATTGGAAGGGTTGTAAAATATGTTATAATAAGCAGGTACGGATTTCCCGATAATATCAGAAGAGAGTATTTTTGGTACGTAGAGTTTTCTGAACAGGTTCTATTGGTTAGATTTATCGTTTTATGAGCAAGAAAATTACAATTTTGTTCCCGTGCGTCGGTCGGCGTGTAAGCCTGATTCGCTTGTTTCAGCGGGCCTGTAAACGGTTGGGGTACCAGCCCCGGTTAGTTGGTTCCGATAAAATGGACTATTCCTCCGCCCTGCAATGCTGCGATAAGAAATATATCGTTACGCCGGTGTTCCAGAATGGCTATGCCCAGGAGATGATGGACATTATCCGCAAGGAACGGGTGGAATTGCTGGTGCCGACGGTGGATCTGGATTTGCCGGTCTGGGCGGAACATCGGGAGGAGTTGGCGGGGATGGGCTGTACCGCTTTGATCTCGACACCGGAAGTGGTGATTACCTGCCAGGACAAACGGTTGATGTTCCGATTTTTAAGGGAGCATGGTTTTGACACCCCGGAAACGTACAGCGTGGAGCAGATTCTCAAACGAAAGAAGCACATCTTTCCGTATTTTTTAAAACCCTGGGATGGTCATGCCAGCCGGGGTAATGCGGTGGTGCGTGATCTGGAAGAGTTGAAATTTTATACGAAACGGATTCCCCACTGTATGGTACAGGATTTTGCAAACGGGCAGGAGCATACAGTGGATGTGTTTGTGGATTTTGAGGGCGCGGTGCGGTGCGTGGTGCCGCGGCGGCGGATCGAAACCCGGGCAGGCGAGGTGAGCAAGGGTATCACGGTGAAAAATCCCTGGTTGATGCAGCGTTGTAAAGAATTAACGGAAACGCTGGGTGCCGGGCCGGGCGTGATAACCATCCAATGCTTTCTGACCGGGGAGAATCGGATTCAGTTTATCGAAATCAATCCGCGGTTTGGCGGCGGGGCACCATTGTCGATTCAGGCGGGCGCGAATTTTCCCTATTGGATACTTCAGATGCTGACGGGCCGGACGCCTCGTATTTTTCCGGATAAATGGCGTGACAACCTGGTCATGTTACGGTATGATGAGGCCATCTGGTATCAGGCGTAAACGAAACTGCTGATCTGTACCGTTAAATCAAGTTTTTTTGTATTGATGGCGATGAATTATATACTGGCTGATTTTTTTGGTCCTGAATATTCCGTCTGGCAAATTATTCAACATTATTGGATGATTCTGCCCATTTCTTTTCTGGTATCTCTTGCCGCGACGCCCTTATGTCGTTTACTAGCCTTGCGGTGGAAGGTGATCGACATGCCCAACGCCACGGTGAAAACCCACAAGCAGCCGACGGCGTATCTGGGAGGCGTGGGGATTCTGGCGGGTTTGCTGACGGGGCTGGCCATCGGCTTCTGGTTATTGAAATATAAGTATCCGGAATTGAATGAGATGGACCATAAATCCGGAAGTTTTTCGGGGAGTTTTCCCAACTGGCTGATGTTGTTTGGTATCGGGTTCGGGGCGATCGTATCCTGTCTGGTGGGCGTGCTGGATGATATTATTGATTTGAAGCCGCTGCAGAAACTGACCGGCCAGGTGTTGGCGGCGGTCATTTTGGTGGTAGTGGGAATCCGGCCCAATCTGCCCCAGATTTTCCGTTATTTGGACATGGATGTGGACCCCAGCCTGGTGCTGCTGCTGAAAATACCGATCGTTTTATTTTTCATCCTGGGGGCGACCAACAGTTTGAATCTGCTGGATGGGCTGGATGCCTTGTGTGCGGGGGTGACGACGGTGATTACGCTGGCTTTTCTGTTGTTGACCGTTCATCTGGCCACCTGGGGCTACAGCCCGATCGGCGATCCGGTCCGGCTGATTGTGTGCCTGGCCCTGGTGGGGGGGACGCTGGGTTTTTTGCCTTTGAACCGGCATCCGGCCAAGATATTCATGGGGGATGCCGGGAGCATGCTGTTGGGATTTGTGGCCGGGACCATGATGATTTTGTTTATGGAAACCATCGGTCGCTGGTCCGTGGCGGCGGTGGTGATCTTCGGCCTGCCGATTCTGGATACGGCGGTGGCGATGGTGCGGCGGTTTCTGAATAAACAGCCGCTGTTTGTTTCTGACCGCGGCCACATTTACGATCAACTGGTGGATCACGGCTGGGGAGTACAGAAAACAGTGAAGGTGTGTTATTATATCGCAGCAATCTACGCAATGGCCGGACTGGTATTGGCCCAGATCAGGTTTCGCTATGCGATTCTGAGTTTTATCCTTATTGGAATTTTGTCTGCCGTGACCATCTGTCGCTGCGGTTTCTTACAAATCCCCAAAAAAACGGAAACCGAAGTGTAACAGTACCAGCGACCTCTATAAGTCATGGATGCTTGAAGAAAGCAAATACAAAATGAAATAGGGGGGGTGGTTAGATCAGGTATGTGACCAGGATAACTAGTTGGTCATCCGGATCGGTGGCTATTTGTGCGGTGCTGATACCGCTTAAATGGAGCCAGGTACTTGCTGTCACAGGGCGGCTTTCCTCTGCCACGGTAATGGTCCCCTTGCCGCGGATGATGGAAATGGTGGCTTCCTGCCAATTGGATTCAATCGAGTAATGTTGTCCGCGGTCCAGACAGAGAATACCGGCCCGGAGTTGATTCTGCATGGAAAAGAAGACCTTCTGCGGTTTGGCGGGGTGGAACTGCACCTCTTTCAGCAGATCTACAAACGTTACGGTAGAGGATGGCTGGACAACGGAATGATTGTCCGAAGAGCATCCATCCACATCGCAGCCGGCATCCAGGGCGTCATTGACCAGTTGATCCGCGTGAGCATTGTGGGCTCGGCGGACATGCTTTATCTTTACGGATTTGAAATGATCCATTTGTTCGATAATTTGCCGGTGTATTTTCTGCAGAGTAGAGTTTTTGACCTTATATTCCCCATTGACCTGTTTGACGATCAGTTCGCTGTCACAAGATATGTCCAGATCCGTACCGTTGAGCTGGCCGGCGTGTTGTAAAGCCAAAAGAAGCCCCTGGTACTCGGCAAAATTATTGGTACCCTCCCCCAGAAAGAACCCCTTGGCCAGAAGTTTCTTCCCTTTCACGTCCGAGATCACCACCCCTGCTGCGGATGGCCCTGGATTTCCGCGTGATCCACCGTCCGAATGAATAATTAATTTCATAAGTATTATTTATTTGTGATTGACAGGTTCTTGTTTCGGCTGCAGGTCCAGCACCATGATACGCCCGCAACTGGGGCAGTAAATCACTTCATCCTTTGTCATCAGTGCATTGACCATTTCCAGGGGAATGGTCATATAGCAGCCGCCGCAGGAATGATCCCCTTTTCGTCCGTTTAACTGGGAAATTTCCGCGAGAACCTCACCATCGTATCGCTGCGCCAGTCGTTCAAAAAAGGCCAGTTCTTTGCCGGGAACCTCGGTAGCCAATGCCCGCCGTTTTTCGGAGAGACGGGATATGTCTCGTTCAATCGTTTCTTTCTTTTTATCTGCTTCCACCTGAACCTGCTCGATTTTCTGGCTTTCCGATTCGATGGTTTTCTGAATATCGCGACAGACGGTCTGATCGTTATCGATCTGGTTCATCAGGGCCAGTATTTGATCTTCCAGTTTGGATTTATCCGCCTTTCGGGTATTGATCTGGGTTAAGACGGCACTGTAATCCTTATTGGTTTTGGCGGTATTGAGGGCCAGGCGGAATTTGGAGATTTCTTCTTCGCGGCTTTTGAGTTCCAGTTCCAATCTGCTGTAATGCAGCCGAGTGAGCTTGATTTCTTCCTGCTTGGCCAGCAGGGCAGCCTTAGATTGTTCGATGTGTTGTTTTTGATAGGCAACCGAATGTTGAATTTTTTTGAGTTTTTGTTTTTCCTGCCTGAGGTTACGTTCAATGACCTGTAAATTTACCAACGAACTCAAAACGGGACCCATAGTTATCCTCTTTTAAACCTTACTACTTCCTATCCACTTGTTAAACGAGCGATTGCCAAGCCACGTCCGGTTGTTAATCAAAGCATTATCAAAAACCGAATTATGGCATATCATCAAGATATTGCAAGTACTATTATTTTGACAACAGGATTTATCGAAACAATTTAAATCGCTAATTACTGAAATAACAACCGCTTAACATTATAATGCCGGGATTGGGAACGGAATAAATTTCAAAAATTATTTGACGGATCCGATACCAGCAAACAAATGCGACCCTTTGGCTGCTGCGGTATTGACCTTTCCTCGCAATAATCTTATAAATAACAGTACATTCGAACGTTACTTATGTAAAAAGGTGAAATAGTGCAATGACGGAAGCAATCCAGTTATCAACGCCGTTGAATGACGCGACGGTACGGGCCTTGCGGGCCTCGGATCGGATCCTGATTAGCGGCACACTGCTAAGTGCCCGCGATGCCGCTCATTTGCGGCTTTGTCAGTTGATTGAGCAGGGGGAGGACCTGCCCATCGACCTGGAAGGGCAGATCATCTACTTTGTCGGCCCGACTCCTGCCGCCATCGGCAGGGTAATCGGCGCTGCCGGCCCTACGACCAGTTCGCGAATGGACCGCTTTTCTCCCATGCTCTATGCGCGGGGATTACGCGGAACGATCGGCAAGGGTTATCGCAGCCGGGAAGTGGCGGAAAGCCTCCAGAAATATGGTTCAGTCCATTTTTCGGCGCTAAGCGGGGCGGGAGCGTTGCTGAGTAAATGCATTATATCTTCTAAAATAATAGCTTATGAGGATTTGGGAACCGAAGCCATTCGCAAGCTGGAGGTAGTCGATTTTCCGGTTGTAGTGGCTTACGATGCCTATGGCAAGAGTGCGTATGAGCTTACAAATACAGGAAAATAAGTCGGGTGTGCGATTTTCCGTCAAGGTTGTGCCCGGCAGTTCCCGCAGTCGGATAGCGGGTTTGCTGGGAACTGCCTTGAAAATCAATATTGCCGCCGCACCCGAAAAAGGCAAAGCCAATAAGGAACTAGTCCAGTTTCTGGCAGGCTTGCTGGCCGTGTCCAAATCCGCCGTCCAGGTCATAACGGGCATGCATGATGTACGCAAGGAAATCCATGTCGAAGGGATCACCCGTCAAGCCTTACAGCAGGCTTTGGAGCCTTATTTAGTATGATTGCCATGCAGCCGATTCGGGTATATATTGGGTTGGGCAGCAATCTGGGGAACCGGGCCGGTACCATTATTCAGGCAATGTGTATGCTGGATGAAATTCCGGGCATTCAGGTTGTCCAGATTTCGCAACTAATCGAGACCCAGCCGATAGGCGGGCCGCCCAATCAGGCCGACTATATCAATGGAGTCGCGGAATTGAATTGTTCGTTATCTGCCGATGAACTTCTGGAACATCTTTTGGCGATTGAAAAACAAATGGGGCGGGAAAGGCTTCTGCCGTGGGGGCCGCGTACCCTCGATCTGGATATCCTGCTTTTTGGCCAGATCATTATCGACAAACCCCATCTCAAGGTGCCGCATCCATTGATGCAAACCCGCAGTTTCGTAATGATCCCCTTATCCCAGATCGCTCCGGATTTAATTCACCCGGTTCTGGGCAGTACCATGCGGCAGATACAATGTGCACTGGAGGTGGAATGAGTAATCTGGGTTTAATAGCGGTATCAGGAATCATCGGGGTGGGTAAAACAACTCTGGCCGGGCAGTTGAGCCGGATTCTGAATGCTCCGCTGATTTGCGAGGAGTACGGCCAGAATCCCTTTCTCCCCCGTCAACTGGCCGGTGACCAGGAGGCGGCCCTGGCCTCGGAGTTGTTTTTTCTGATGAGCCGGGCCAAACAGCTTGCCTCCGCCGCCATTCACGCCAGCCCGACGGTCGTGTGTGATTACATATTCAACAAAAACAGAATTTTTGCCCAAATAAATCTCAATGAATATCAGATGGGTATTTACACGGAGCTGGAACGACAGGTTGAATCTCAGATCGCCCGTCCGGATCTGGTGGTTTATCTGCATGACTCCACCGAAAACTGCCTGGAAAGGATTCGCCGGCGCGGACGGGATTATGAACGGTCCATCACCAAATCCTGGCTGGACCGACTCAACCGGGCCTATGAGGAGCTTTTCCGGGATTGGTTTTCCTGTCCGATCCTGAAGATCAATTGTCTCGATTATGATGTCAGAAATGAAAGCGATGTGCGAAACCTTTTGCCGCAGATGATCCGGGTATCTTCCTGCCGCCGTTCCATGATGGATCCAATATGCTAATAACCAACGAAATAAAAAATACGCGAGAAATAATCAGCCAGATAAAAGCGGCGAGGAAAACCATCGGTCTGGTCCCGACGATGGGTGCCTTGCACGAAGGCCATCTTTCGCTCATCCGGACCTGCCGTCAACAGTGCGATTATGCCGTGGTCAGCATTTTTGTCAATCCGAACCAGTTCGGCCCCACGGAAGACCTGGCGAAATATCCCCGCCCGTTTGAGCAGGACTGCCGCCTCTGCCGCGAAAACGGTGTGGACCTCCTATTTACCCCCACCGCCGAGGAAATGTATCCCCAAAAGCAGGCCATCTGGGTTGATGTCGAAACGCTGGGCGAGCATCTTTGCGGTGCCAGCCGCCCGGGACATTTTCGGGGAGTCTGCACCGTGGTGGCGAAACTGTTCCACATCATTACTCCCGATATCGCCTGTTTCGGCCAGAAAGATGCCCAGCAACTGGCGATTATCAAGCGCATGGTCTGCGACCTGAATATGAACCTCAAAATATGCACTTGCCCGACCATTCGCGAACCGGATGGTCTGGCCCGCAGCAGCCGTAATAAGTATCTGGATCCCCAGCAGCGTCAGCAGGCGGTATGTCTCTGGCAGGCTTTGGCCCAGGCAGGGGAGATGGTTACTGCCGGGCAGAAGGATGCCCAAGCCATCATCGCCGTCATGAAAAAGGTGATCGAACGGCAACCCCAGGCTCGAATCGATTATATCTCCATTGTTGACAATGAATTACTGCGACCGGTCGTCCGGCTGGACCACCCCTGTCTCATCGCCCTGGCCGTCTATATCGGCCCCATCCGCCTGATTGACAATATTATTGTGGACCCCCTGATTAAATCATTGTAAAATAAAATATTTGGTTTCAATATTGATTTTACGATAAGGTTGATTTTCAAAATGCGATTGAGATTGTTAAAAGCTAAAATTCACCGCGCCACGGTGACCGATACGAATCTGGACTACACCGGCAGTATCACCATCGATCAAGATTTGATGGATGCCGTCGGCATCATTCCCTATGAGCAGGTGCTGGTTGCGAATCTGACTAACGGTACCCGCCATGAGACATATACGGTTTCCGGCCCGCGGGGCAGCGGAGTGATTTGCGTCATGGGTGCCGCCGCCCACCTGGTAAATACCGGCGATAAGGTCATTATCATGGCCTTTGCGGATTTTGAAACCCAAGATGCCGCCGGGCATAAACCCAAAATCGTTTTTGTGGATGAGCAAAATCGCATAATTACTAAAGAGTAATAAAAAGAGAGGGGATCGTTGTTTTATCCGGTTTTTAATCAATTGTTTATAAATGAGCCGATTATTTAAACGTGCGCCCTGAGCTGTTTTCCATACCATTTATACATCTGAGCATCAAGAGCTACGGCTTTATGATGGTGCTGGGCTTTTTGGCCGCCTGATTGCTGGCCCGCTTGCGCTGCAAAAAGCTGGGCGACAATCCCGCTCCCATCGCCGTCTTCGGCCTGATTGCCCTGCTGGCCGGTGTGATCGGCGCCCGCCTCTTTCATGTTTTCCACAACTGGTCGTATTACCGGGATCACCATAACGAAATTTTCGCCATCTGGTCCGGCGGCCTGGAATTTCTGGGCGGTGTCATCCTCGCCTCCGTGGCGATGGTAATTTACTTCCGCCGCAAGAAACTGCCCCTGCGGAAATATCTCGATATCCTCGCCCCCTCGCTGATGCTGGGCCTGGCGTTCGGGCGCATGGGATGCTTTCTTAACGGCTGCTGTTTCGGCGCCCCGACCACCCTGCCCTGGGCTATTACCTTTCCAGCCGTCAATACCATGACCCACAGCGGTCCCGGCTGCTCGAAGGAAACACAGTACCAGTATAGTTACCCCTATGAATACCAACTCACCCCCGACCGGGATCGCCATCCCGAAAATGGTCCGCTGCTCGAATTACCCCCCGACTATTACCAGGGATATATCGATTCCCAGGGATTCCTGGTGCCTTCGGATCAACCGGTTCCACCCGGCGAGAATTGGTATCGTGCCCCCAAGCGGATCTCGGAACTGAGCGAACGGCAGATCAACAATTTGTGCCAGGGAAAACATCCAATGCACCCGATTCATCCGGCCCAATTGTATGCCATCCTCAATGCCCTCCTGTTGTGCCTGATCTTGAATGGGATTTACCGGTTCCGAAAATTCGACGGCTGGGTCTTTGCCTGGATGCTGATTTTATACGGCTTCACCCGTCTGGGGCTGGAATTCCTGCGTACCGACAGCCCCCTGGAATTGGACGGCCTGACCATTTCGCAGAATCTGGGGATTCTCCTGGTCTTGATCGGGCTGGGGATGCACTGGTTTGGCCGAATGAAACGTTGGGGAAAGGAATCCGTGCGATGATTGTGGTTACCGGTGGAGTGGGTTTTATCGGCAGTGCCGTGATCTGGGCCTTGAATCGCCAGGGCAGGAAAGATATTCTGGTTGTGGATACCCTGGGTACCGACGAACGCTGGAAAAATCTGGTCAACCTCCGTTTCACCGATTTTATCGAAAAACAGGATTTCCTCGATCAGTTGCAAAAAGGGGCTTTGAATCCTGCCATCAGCGGCATCCTGCACCTGGGCGCCTGCAGCAGCACCACCGAACGGGACGCCGGCTTCCTGATGCGTAACAATCATCAATACACCCAGCATCTGGCCCAGTGGTGCCTCGAACATAAGAAACGGTTCGTCTATGCCTCCAGCGCCGCCACCTATGGCGATGGTCAGCAGGGCTTCAGCGATGATCATGCAAAACTGGAAACTTTAAAACCACTGAATATGTACGGCTATTCCAAGCATCTTTCGGATATGTGGGCCTTGCAGAATGGTCTGCTGGATAAAATCGCAGGCCTTAAATATTTCAATGTCTTTGGCCCCAACGAGTATCACAAAGACGACATGCGCAGCGTCGTCCATAAAGCATACTGCCAGATTCATGAAAATAGCCAGGTCCGGCTTTTTAAATCCCACCGGGAAGGCTTTAAGGACGGCTGGCAGCTCCGCGACTTCATTTACGTTAAAGATGCAGTGGCGGCTACCCTGGGTATTTATGAAAATCCTAAAGCCAACGGAATTTTCAATATCGGCACCGGCCAGGCCCGCAGTTTTTATGACTTGGTCGTTGCTACGTTTCATGCCATGGATTTGGAGCCGTATATTGAGTATATCGATATGCCCGAAACCATCCGCGATAAATACCAGTATTTCACCCAGGCTCAAACCGGCAGACTGAAAAACCTGGGCCTGGATACCATGCATTCGCTGGAAGATGCGATTACCGACTATGTGCGAAATTATATCCTGAAGGATGATCCTTATCTGAAACTGGAGGACGAACCATGCGCGTCATGATAACCGGCGGCGCCGGCTTTCTCGGCATTAACCTGGTACGCTATTTTCTGCAGCGAAACTGGGAGGTTACTTCGCTGGACATGGCGGAGTTCGATTATCCCGAAAAGGATAAAGTACGCATCATCACCGGCGATATCCGCGATACCGGCATAGTGGCCCAGGCCGCCGTGGGGGCGGACCTGGTCATTCACTGCGCCGCGGCCCTGCCCCTCTATTCGCGGGAGGATATCTTTACCACCGATATCAACGGCACCCGCAATGTGCTCGAAGCCGCCCGGCAGGCCGGCATCCAGCGGGTGGTCCATGTTTCTTCCACCGCCGTCTATGGAGTGCCGGACCACCATCCGATTTACGAGGATGACCAGAAAATCGGCGTCGGTCCTTACGGGGAAGCCAAGATCAAGGCCGAGGAAGTCTGCCTGGAATACCGGCAAAAAGGCCTGTGTGTCCCCATCCTCCGCCCGAAATCCTTTATCGGCCCGGAACGGCTGGGCGTCTTTGCCATGCTCTACGACTGGGCCAAAGACGGCAAGGGTTTTCCCATCATCGGCAAAGGGAATAACCGCTATCAGCTTCTGGATGTCGAGGATTTGTGCGAGGCCATCTATATCGCCTCCACCAAAGACGAGAAAATCGTCAACGATACCTTCAATATCGGCGCCAAACAGTACAAAACCTTCCGCGAGGATTTCCAGGCCGTCCTCGACCACGCCGGGTTCGGCAAGAAGATCAAGCCCTTTCCCGCCGGCCCGGTCATCGTCGCCCTCAAAATCCTGGAGGCCCTGAAACTCTCCCCGCTTTACAAATGGGTCTATGAAACCGCCTGCCAGGAATCCTTCGTCTCCGTCGAGAAGGCCGAGAAGATCCTGGGCTTCGTCCCCAGGTATTCCAATCAGGACGCCCTCATCCGCAATTTTCAGTGGTATCTGGACAACGTGGATAAATTTTCCGGCCAGTCCGGCATCTCCCACCGCGTTCCCTGGAGCCAGGGCATCCTCAAAGTGGCCAAATGGTTCTTCTAAATTACAGGATAAATCATGGATACCAGATTGTTTGTTCTATTTTGGATGAGTACGATTTTCCTGCTGAGTTTTTCTAATCTAAGTATTGCCCAACAGCCGGACCTTTCCTCCGAAGATATGCAATTCCTGGAACAGATAACCGCCGAGGTGGTGGAAAAAGCCATGGTACTGCCCGGCCAGCAGAACAATACCTCCGGCGGCACCTTGATCTGTCCGGGCGGTTATTATCCTGCCTTTTGGATTCGCGATTATGCCATGTCGCTCGAAAGTGAAAAAATTACCCCGGGGGAACAGAAGCATGCCCTGCTGGTCACTGCCGCCCATCAGCAGGAGGCCGACTGGAAAATCGAAACCACCGGCGCCTTCGTCCCACGCGGCGCCATCGCCGACCATATCAATTATGATGGCTCCCCAATTTTTTATCCCGGTACCTATGACTACAACAACCAGGGGGGATCCATTTGGGGACTCCTGCCGTGCCTGGATGACCATTACTTTTTCATCCATATGGCTTGGTACTATATCCAGAAAACCGGCGATCCATCGATCCTCAAAACCGAAATCAAGGGTCTTCCGCTGCTCGATCGCCTGGACCTGGCCTTTGCCGTCCCGCCGTCCGATCCGAAAACACATCTGGTTTATGTGACAAATGAAAACCGCGGTGTTTCCTTTGGTTTTATGGATTCGGTGAGCCAAACGGGATATTTGCTTTTCTGTTCCCTTCTGAAATATCGTGCCGCTCGGGAGTTGTCGGAAATACATGCGGTGCAGAAAAACGAAGAAAAAGCCGGCGAATATAAAGCGATTGTGGATGCGATTAAAAAGAATATTCCCGAAACCTTTCCTATGGTCCAGGAGCTTTTCCGGTCCAGCACCGGCAAGAGCAATCAGCCCTGTGTCTGGAGCTCGGCTTTCGCGGTTTATGTGGGCGCCGTCGAGCCGCCCCATACTCAGCTTATCAGCCGTGCTCTGTGCGAATCCTATCGGGAGGGCACTCTGTCTTATAAGGGACAGGTTAGACATCTGCGAACCACCGATGATTTTAACGAGCAGCGATCCTGGGATACCCCCGTCACTGGCGAAGGTTCCAGAAACCGCTATCAGCACGGAGCCTATTGGGGAACCCCGGTCGGCTGGGTTTGCTTTGCGATGGCCCAGACGGATGAGGCATTAGCCTTGAAACTGGCACGAGAGTACCTTCAGGAGCTGCGGGAAGGGGACTTCCGGAAAGGCCAGGGCTTCGGCAGTCCCTGGGAATGTATGCACCCGCAGGGTGATTATAAGCAAAATCCCATCTACATGACCAGCGTTACCTGCCCGCTGGCCGCCTTTACGCGGCTGGGCTGGTGATCCGGTTTTTCGATTTGCGCACTAGAGCCATGCCGCCCAATCCGAAGAGAATCACTGTGGATGCCTCCGGAATGCAGCTTTCAGCAGGTTCATACACTCCCACATTATCAATTCCCACCCAGGCACTGCCTTTGCTAGTAATCCCCAGATAATCGGTGTCTTTGAATGTACTGCTGGTATCGGTAAAGAGAATTCCAAAGGATTTCACGCCGCTGATTAAATCGGCAAACGATTTCGGGCTTTTCAGAGTCGGCCAGGCAATGAAATTCTCCTCCCGCAGTTCCACCTGATGCGTGGTCCATTTACTATCCGCATTGAGATCCCAACTAAAAAGATCATTGGAAACAAAATACGGCTGCCCATTTGTTCCGGACCCGAGGAAAAAGCGTGCCGTCGGAGTTGTGCCAGGTCCGGTGATCGTTCCGGACAGCAGCATGGTATCAATGGTTAGCGTTCCGCCCACCCAGTCGCTTAACAGGCTGGTATTACTGGTCTCGATCGAATATAGCCGTCCTTTGCTGTATGCCGCCTCATTGCCGTTTGACGAGAGGCACCATTTGTTCTGATCCGAAGGAGAGGTGCTGATGGGAGCGGCAATATACCCTCCGTCGTTGCCGTTTGTGCTGTAGTAAAACGGATCATACGACTTATACTTCCCGTTGTCTTTAATATTCACATACTGCCAGTTTTGTGGTTCCTTATCAAAGGTTTCAATGTAGGCGGAAGATGCCAGGGAAACCGATACCAGCACGATAAATGAACATTTCAGGATCATTCTTTTGGTAAGCAATATAACTCTCTCTTTCTTATGTAAATAAATGGTTTTTGACCGCAACTATTTCAACGATTGCTTGATAAAGAATAAAATTGAATTCCCCTTTCGGCAAATTCCGTGAGATAACTTTCTTGCTTTTTTACCGGGCAAATTGTAAAAATAGGGAAAATAGCTCGAATGTACCTCTACAAAGTGGCCAAAAATATTTTCGGACCTTCTTTTTTAGAGGTAATATGTGAATTGTAAGATATAATTGAAGTTTTGCAAAATGGAGGTTAGGCATATATTATTTCCGAAAATCTCTTCCAAGATTTTCGAGAAATAATTTTATAAATATAGAGATAATATACCGTTAGCGTTCGGAAAGAAAAAAAGAAGAATGACTTTTTTTCTTTCCAAAGTATGCCTAACCTCCATTTTGCAAAACTTCAGATATAATCTATATCGAGTGGGCGAGGCGATCGCTCATCCTTTAACAGGATGGGAGGAAAGTCCGGGCAGGACAGGGCAGGGTGATGGCTAACGGCCACCGGGAGTGATCCCCGGGAAAGTGCCACAGAAAACACACCGCCGATGGCCTTAACCGGCTCAGGTAAGGGTGAAAGGGTGCGGTAAGAGCGCACCGCGCCGCTGGTGACAGCGGCGGCATGGCAAACCCCACCCCCTGCAAAACCAAACAGGGCCAAGCGCTCGCCCGGCGCGTCTGAGGCTCGGGTAGGTTGCTTCCGCAAGGAGAGCCGGCGGGTAACCGCCGGTCCAGATAAATGATCGCCAGCCGGTTCCGACCGAACCGGCCAACAGAACCCGGCTTATTCGCCCACTCGATCTTTTCTTGTGGACAGCCCGGCCGTTCCGGATACAATAATTGATGGATTGACGGAACCGCTAAAAGTCGATATCGACATCCAAAAACAGCTCTGGCCCCCAATAACAAGGGGTCGAAGAGTTTTTGACGCTGGCGTCTGGATTGAAAATTATCTGGAGGTTGTATGGAAAAACCGCGTATCAAAATATCGTATAAGAACAAAATCAAGGTTATCGAACTTCTCGACGACAAAATCCTTGACGAGGCTACCCTTGCAGATCTCACCGAATCCCTCTTCTCTGTCCTGACTGAGGAGGAAACCCCTAATATTGTCATCAATTTTTCCCGGGTCATGCAGATGAGCTCCAGCATGCTCGGCATCCTCATTCGGTTGAACAAGCGAGTGGCGGAAAAGGGCGGTAACCTGAAATTATGCTGTATAATCCCCATGCTCTACGACATCTTTGTCCTCACCAAAATCAACAAATTGTTTGAAATCTACCACGACGAACAAACCGCCATCAACAGCTTCGAATAATTCCGCCGCCTCGACGGCGGGGCGGCCCTTACCCTGCCCACTTACCCCGGATGTACAATCTCCTGCCCGGTAGGGGAGAGGATAATCTCCTTCTGAAAGGCATCCTTTCCCTCCGCGTCCGTCAGTTCCAGACACCATACAATCGAAACCAGCTTCCCCCGGAACGAGTACGGCCCCGCCGGCAGTGTCAGCGTAAATTCCCGCTCCTCCTCCCGTCCCGGCCTTTCAAACCGGATACTCTCCGCCAGCCCGACATCCTGTGTTCCCGCCCCTTTCGTCTGCCAGAACAACGCCAGTTCCAGATACTTCGCCTCCTTCTCCAGCATCCAGATCGCCCGTCCCCGGACACTCTCCCCCGGCGCAAACGCACGGCGGCTCTCTGCGATTTCAATGTCAAAGCTGCTCATGGCTCCTCCCGCCGGTGGGGGGCTACGGTAATCTTGTATTCCTCTTTAATATCCGGCCAGGTGTTGATTTTCCCGCGCATCTCGATTTTCCAGATCACCTTGTTATTCCTGGCCTCGAACGAGTGCATCATTTCGCCCGGAATGGTAAAATCCACCCGCCCATACGGCACTTCCAGATCGTTCTCCGTGGAAAACAGTTCCGCCTCATGAAACGTATGTCTTTCCGTATGGCTGTTTTTCCCCCGCTGGCTGGTCGCCTCCTCCACACCCCGCAGCGTCAGCGTCAGCTTCCGGATTCGCCCCGTCATCCCGCCAAACTCCCATTGAATCTGCCCGCCGCCCCCTAGCGGCACAGTGGCACTGCTGAGCGTCACGGTTGCCCGCGGATTGAACAGCATCAGAAAATAGTAAAATATTGCTCCAATGAAGATTATTCCTATAATTATAAACGGGATCATAAACAGAGTCAGTCCCCACCTACCCTGTCCGTTTCTCCAGCTTTCAATAACTTGCATTACAAATACAGAAACAATGCTGTTCCAGAACCCCGCCATCACCATACTGGCCACCAGCCGCAACCAGGGCGATTTCGACTTCAGCGTCACCGGCAGCGATTCCCCCTTCCAGCCGGGCAGCATGGTCATCGTCGGCTCCGACGGGCCTTTCGGCAGCCACTTCGCGGCCCCGGCCCTGTGGCCTGCTTTCGGGCTTTTCAAAACAAAGTACAGCCCGCCCACACCTACTGCCAGAAACGGCAGCGGAAACAACGCAAAAAGCAGAGCCGCGTGCCATCCCCGCCGCAAAACCGCCTCCGCCGGATTCTTCGGATTGACAAAACACTGGGGATTCGCCGCCGTTTTATACCCCTCCACAATCCGCTCTTTCCCCTTATACCCGCTGGACGATCCCCCGATAAAATCATACCGGTCGCTCCGGTAGCTCCTGCCCTCATACTGGTATTCATACGTAATTTCAATGCTGTAGGTCGAACCGTCCTCTCCGGAATGGCTTTTCACCTCCGCCGCAACGATCCGGCAGGGCACCGCCGCCCACCCTTCCGCGACAATTGTCTTGGCAATGGGCCGGATCCCCATCGGATACAGCAGCCCCGCACCCACCCCCGCAAAAACCAGAAAGAACAGAACCAGGACAATTCTGCCGATTCTCTCTTTCCGTCTTTCCTGTTTTGTAATGGCTACCATCATTTTTTCCCCGCCCCTTCCGGCCCGCTCTTGCACAGCAGTTCCGCGTTATCCACCCACATCACAAAAAACGGCTTCTCCGCGCCCCGCTTCCGCATGATAATTAAAAACGGCCGGTCAAAAAGAAAATTCCTTGAATATCTTATTTTGCCGAGCGACATGGCAATAGATGAATCTGATGCGATTAACGCTCCGCTCTTATCCAGCCTGAACCGAATGTTTTGGAATGCTTTTGCAATAAAATATTCCGCAAAGCCTTGATTTAATACCTGATTATCCGTGTCGGTCAATTCCCGAAAATGATGCGTCAGATCATAATTTACGTTGGGGACGAAAAGAGAGTCGTGTTCACCAAAATTTCTTTCCCATTCCTCATTCTTCCATGTTTTGATATTGTCCAAGAGAGTTGTAACCATTTGATTCAGATTATCCTGCCAGGATACACAGGCAATAATAATCTGACAGGGATTTGAGGTCCGGCATAAATCCAATGCAAACTCTGTCGGTGGTTCGGAAAGATTATCCATATTATTTTCGGAGGTATAAAGCACTTCAATTTGTTTTACAAGTTCATCGTTTACCGAATTATGACCTTTAAAAAAACTAAAGCCGGTTATGTCCGTTTTATTATTGTTTCCATCTGTAAATATTCCTTGACGATCAAAATATGGTGTTGTAAATTTTACCGCCACCGTCAGATATCCATACGCCACCAGATCTTCCGGCCCGCCCCCCAACGGTGGCACTTTTACTCCCGGAAATTTCGTTTCCATATCCCTACGGATCTTTTCTAGTATCCCATTTTCTACCGATCCCGCCGCGGCATAATAGCCCCCCGGTATTAAATCCGTCTCATCCATCCGGTTCTGGTTCAGCCGGCTGACCACCTCCTGTGCCGCCGAAAGCTGAATCGGTTCCCCGATCACCTCCTTCACCATCTGATCCCACGCCATCTGAAACGATCCGCACCAGATGACATTCTTCCCCTTCTCCGCCGGGCTATCCAGCGTCGCCGCGATCATTGTCCGCTCCAGCCCCGTCGTCTCCCCCTGATACGCCAGCGCCGGCGGCTCATAGTCCCCCTCGTGGTAATTCTTGCACCCCGACAAAAACATCCCCAGCCCTGCCATCCCCGCCAGTAGATACCTGACCATCTTCTTAAAGGCAATCATCCGCAAACTCCATCATCTTCATGATTCGTTATAATAAAATTGACCGGATTCCAATAATTAAAATCATTTCACATCACATTCTATCGGTGCGGTACTCGATAAAGCTTGAAGTAAGAATCAACCCCATGCCACTCATTGGGCGAAAGCTGGATCAATCCCGCCTTTTCCAGTTTATCGACATTCTGACGTGTCAGGCTGGGGGCGAAATGATAGGATTTCTGGAGCCGCTCCACCTCATACCAGTTAATATACAAATGGGTGAAATTTTCCTTTTGTAGCCAGTCGATGACCTCGGCGGGGGATTTTTCCGCCAGATGTTCCGCGAAATAGCAGCGGTCGAAAACCGTATTATAGACATAATTGCATCGAACATAAAACGGCCGGGCGTCCCCGACCATCAGCAGCCGGGTATTGGGTTCGTTGGTCCTTTCGGAGTCGCCGAAAGGATACTGTGCTTCGATCAGTTGATCCCAGCCGGCGAGGGGATGAAAGCCATAGGGGGTGTTAAACGAGGTGTTTTGATTATAGCGGTTGGCGGCCATCAGGGTATGGGCAGCCGCGGTCCCAATGGCGAATAGAATCACCAGATACCGCAGCTGTCGGGAAGAAAGGGCCTCAAATCGGCTGGCGGTCAGCAACGCCAGCGGAATCAGCATCGGCAGCAGAAATCGCGGCTGCAGATGGGTTAAAAATAACCATACGATCAATTGGAGTGCCAGGGCAGCAATAAGCAGATATTCGATTCGTGTAAAAGGTTTTTTCATACTGGTCAGCATTACCGCCAGGGTCAGCAGAACGGTAAAACCATATCGGCTGGGGCTGCCAAGTTCCACTGCCAGCGATTTCAGCCTGGCGGGCAGGGTGGCTTGCTCGGGTGACGCGCGATGGGCTGCCTGCCAGCGTTGCACCTGCTCGTCGCTCCAGTGGTCCTGGCCGAGTTGTGTGGCGGCGATGGGAAAGACGGGATTCCCCCGGTACGCGATATTTCGCAGCAGCCACGGGGACAAGATAACCAAAGCCGCCAGAAGAAAAAGAAACAGCCGGCGAAATCGGCAGGTATGCAGAACCAAAATAAAAAGAGCCACCATCGGCAGAATTTGAATTACCGCCGTGAATTTACAGCCGCAGGCCCCGCCGGTGAAAAACCCCGCCAGCAAATGTTCCTGTTTCAGGGGGAACCGGACCGGCATGGCCTTTGCGGCCGCCATGGCCAATAGAAACAGCAGGAGCATATACGGTTCTACATAG
The DNA here is from genome assembly GCA_964580995.1 of uncultured Pirellulales bacterium. Taxonomy (GTDB): domain Bacteria; phylum Planctomycetota; class Phycisphaerae; order Sedimentisphaerales; family SM23-30; genus JAKJEP01. The sequence goes on along the minus strand of CAZOMV010000089.1, from coordinate 3,187 downwards.
GCATTGGTGGCCACATAAAAAAACTGAACCCCGGCCGCTCCAATGGCGGCAATGGCAGCACCAGTAGGATGTGTATCCCGGAGAAAAACATACATGCCCGCTATCAGCAGCACCGCCAGGGTCAGGTTCAGCAGTTGCGCCAGATACATGCCATCGACTGCATTCCCTTTCAGCAATAACGCTACCAGGTAAAGCATCTCCGTATTGGCGGGGAAATTGCTATACACGTTATGGTCATTGGGCGTGATGGCACGCTGGGCGATATATTCCCGCGGCAGTTGGAGATGATACTCCAGCACATCATAGCCCCGTCCGTCGTGATCCCAGAGAATTCCCGCCGGCACCAGCACGGCCAGCAGCGCCAGCACGGCCATCGGAATCAGCAAATAGAGCAGGGGATGAATCCCGGATCGTTCTGCATCGGAAAGGGGGGGAGTTTTTAGTTTCGACCGGCGTATTCGCACCAGATGAATCATACCGGGAATGGATATAAGAATCAGCAGCACCACAAAGATTATCCGGTAGAGTAAATGAGCCAGTCCCAGCAGCAGAGTCATCAGCGATAGTGAAATGAGTCCCAATCCCAGGGACAAAAGGAAAATTTGTGTCCGTTTTCCCTTAAGAATTTCACCCGGTGTCGAGCCGCTTTCCTGTTTGGCGATAAAAAACCGCAGCAACCAAAAACCGAAAAGAACCGCCGGAATGAAAATCGCCAGCAGGAAGGGAATATTGGTAATCAGCAGATAGAGAACGCTGATAAGCTGGAGGATATAGGGGCTGGTTTGCCCGCCGGCAGGTAGCCGCGCGGCAGCCGGCCAAAGGGAAAGGCCGGTCATAATGGGGCGAAAGAAAAGCCAGAACAGCAAGCAGCCGGCCGTATATACCAAAAGAAAGAGAAATTTCTTTTTTTCACTTGCCATAGCCAAACCAGTTATTTATGACGCCAGCGTCAAAAACTCCTGGCCCCCTTGTTATTGGGGAGCCAGAGCCGTTTTTGGATGTCAATATCGACTTTTGGCGGTTCCGTCAATTATCAAGCCATTCCGCCAGCAGACGCAGGTCCGCCAGGTCCGCATCCGGCGTTTCGATCACCCAATGCCGGATGCCCGCCTGATAGAGAATCCGGGCCACCTGATCCAGCTTCATCTGATTGGGAATTGTCAGACTTTGATGCCCGTCGCGGTAGTCGGCCATGCTCATTTCCGCCGTTACCGGGTTGGCGTGAAAGTGAACGCAGGCGACCCGTCCCGTCCGGGCGATGGTCTCTGCCTGTTCCCAGAAGTCTTTCTGAAACAACAGGCACGAAACCCACAGGTGGCTCACATCCAGGCAGTAGTCATGATCGATCCGGCAGATATGCTCCGCCAGCAGCAGCCCGGCGCCGAAGAGCGGGTAGTCATTCTCGATGCACCACTGCACCTCCGGAAAATCCTGCTGCACCTGGCACAGACGCTGCTGTACCCGCTCCAGCCGCTGTGCATATTCCTCGCTGCCGAAAAAATCACTGCACAAATCCAGCCCCGGCACCGAAAGGTCCGGCCGGTACGCCTCCGCCATACATTCATCGAAGCTGCGGTTCCGGTTGAAACACAGGATGGTGCGATCCGTCATCAAAAAACCGTGAAATACCGCCAGCGATCCCCGCAATTTTTTGATCATTTCCGCCGACCGCGCCAGCGACTGCCAGGCATAGGAACGATCCTCATTAGCCAGATTGATAAAATACTCACTGCATACCGGGGCATGAAAACTCAGGGCCGCACCGCTGGCGGCGATTTTCTCGATAAACCGCTCCGTAGAGGTATTGTGAATCTGAATGCCGAAATCCCAGCCTTGCGTCTGGCAAAACCGCTGGGCCAGTTCGACCTTTTGCGGGATATCCTGCCGCAGCAGGGCACTGGAGGAGTATTCAACACGCATCCTGTTCATACGTTGTTTATTTCCAAATCAATATTTAACCGTTAAATCTCATTCGCGACCTGTATCCTACAATCCATCGGTCAGATTGCAAGATTGATTTCCAGCCGGGAAACAATATAATATAAACATGTATGAGAAATTCTTTATAAATAGATGCAGCCCGGTCCTGGTGGGGTTGCTGACTCTTTTGCTTGCCGCCGCGGGCCGGGCGGAACCTTTTTCCTTTGCCATACTGGCTGATCCCCACGTTCCCGGCGGGCCGGAAAACCGCCAGTGTCTCCAAACGGCGGTGGACTGGATTATCGCCAACCGCCAGAGCAATAAAATCGAGCTGGTCTTTGTCCTGGGCGATATTGCCTGGGGCGGTTCGGATGGTCAGCGGCAGTTGGCGGATGCCAAGACGATCCTTGACCCGCTCAATGAGGCGGGTATTCCCTATGTGCCCATACCCGGCGATAATGAGGTCCAATCGAATAGTATTCAGGATTTCGCCGAGACCTTCCAGCCGCAACTTGAACTTCTGGCCAAATCGATGAACCATTTCACCAAAGCCGCCGGCCCCGAAGGACTCTACCTGCAAAATTTTTCCTTCGATTACAAAGACTGCCATTTCATCTGCCCCGACTTCTTGTCCCGGCAAAAAGGCCATGAAGGCAATGTCCTCCATGCGATGGAAGGGGGAACCTGGCCCTGGTTTCAAAAAGATGTTGAAAGTTGCCCCAAACCGAAAAAAGAAAATATCATCATCCTAACCCATATCGGTCTCTATACCACCGGCGTGCCGATATTGGACCGGTTTTTGTTTACCTGGGATGATATGAAAAAAATCAAGGACTTCCTGCTTCCCTATCGTGATAACATCGCCGACAACTACGCCGGTCATATCCATCAAAACTGGCAATCCGTCATTCGCGGCGGGCCGCTGCTGGCCCCCATCTACACCGCCTGGATGACCGACGAAACCTGGTTCTCACCCCCCGGCTACGACCATGCAATCACCGTCCGCTGGGTCGAAGTGGATACCGGTTCCGAACCCGACCCCAGCACCGCCGCCGAAATCACCTACCGCCAGCATCTCGAAAATGTCGCCCAGTAAGCTGTTATTATATGCTCGTATCCATCGCCACAAAGCTCAGCCCGCCCACGCCTGAAAGCCGGTGTCCGAACCTGGAATGTAATCTGCCATTTTTCAAATCCTTTCCGTAAATAGGTGTTAACCCGCATTTCTCACAGTATGAAGAAAAAGCAGGGGCGAGAGGGATAAAAA
>CAZOMV010000088.1:0-25282 GCA_964580995.1 uncultured Pirellulales bacterium | reverse complement strand
CCCAGCTCAGCACCAGCCATAAACCCCAGCCCCTGCCAAACTTACCCGAACCTTCATCAACTCGTTTCATAATCTCCACCTTTCGAATATTCTCTGAATGTACCGATTATGGTTGTAATTATACACTATTTGGATAGGATGAGGCAAGTTTTTTTTACCTAATGAGACGTTTTACATTACTGACATCAGGTGAAACAGATGAAACCAAATACCCGGTTAAAGGCGATGGTTCTGAAAGTGGTCGATAATCAGCTACGGGCAAATGATCCCCCGGAAACCCGTTCTACCCTGGAACGCCTGTTGAAAGAAGGCTACTCGAAAAAGGAGGCCAAAGAACTGATCGGCTGTGTGGTAACATCGGAAATCTTCGATATCATGAAAACCAAAAAAGAGTTTAATCCTCTCCGATACCGTGCTGCCCTGTCCCGGCTTCCCCAACTGCCTGACGATTGATTGTAAATAAGTAAACACGTCAATTACTTACACTTTTTCCAGTTGAGCATCTGGCACTTTAATTCCTTTTGGATAAGTTTTGGTGTCCAACTCACAACGGATTTTCAATCCTTCTTTTGTTTTCGTTGATCCGACAAGGTTCACAATAGTAGCCAGATCGATAAGCGGTTTTCCCCGCCCGTTTTTGGTAACAAAAGAAAACAGGCGATGCTCAATCTTGTTCCATTTACTGGTCCCAGGCGGAAAGTGACAAACCGTGATGGTCAGTCCCGTTTGGTTTGCCATTTTTTGCAGTTCCACCTTCCACAAACGACTTCGTGAACGGTTGCTGCCCCACTGTCGGAAGTAATCAAAAGATCAGAGTCTTTCGGATACGCAGGACGTCCCATTTTCCGCCACCATCGGAGGATGGAAGCTACGGCAAAGGCGGTGGTGTCGTGACTAATGCCAATATGGACCCAGCCGTTGTTTTTGGTCATATCGTACACACCATAAGGTGCTGCCTTGCCCAGTTCCTTGTCGATTTTTCGGCAGCGGTTAGGGGAGTGGGTGGGGTGAGGAGTTTTTTTGGAGGGCGGGCATGACCTCTTCCAGGCGGAGGGCGGGGGGCAAGGGGCCGGTCATGGTTAAGAGAAACGTGGTGGAATTGATTTGATTCAGCGAACCATGGGTGCTGACGGCGCCGCCGGAGAGTTTGTCAAAGGAAGCACTGCCGTGATACCAGCCGTCCTGCAAACAGACAATCAGATCGGCCGGGTGCTCGACCAGGCCATGAAAGGCCAGCCAGATGCGGCGGAGGGGATCGGGATAGATATGATTTTGGGTGGCATCAAATAAAACACGATCCTCCATGAAGCCATCGGCTGGGAGGTGTCCCTGCTGACGTAGATTTTCGATGATGGGATTTAGCTGAAGCGGGTCGCCATAATCGGGGGTATAGCGATATTTTTCATGGTTATAACTAATCAGTGCGCTGCCATTGAGGCTGCGAATCCGGATTCCTTCCGGGGTGGGATAACAGGCCAGGGTGGCGGCGGGGTCGGCCAGGAGGGTATCGGCCACACCGGCGGGATCCTGGGTATAAAAGGCGGCATAGGTGACCAGTCCGTATTTTATGGAGACAACATCACGAGAGGTTTGTAACCGTTTGGTGATTCGATATCCCGCTTCTTTCAGCGTATTTCGGAAAGAAACCCTCCTGCCGTCGGCCATATTATGCCCATGATCGGCCAGGATGCTGATTTTGACTTTCCCGCGCCGTTCAAAAACAATCTGTTCGCAAAGCCGGTCCACCTGGCGAAGATATTGCAATATGCTTTCTCTGCCCCCGTGGGTACCTAAACCGGCGGTGGCGACGCTGTAGGCGATGCAGGTATCCTGATCGGTTTTTCGGAAGGTTTTGTTGATCTGGCTGAGTTCGTGATGAAAGATGGTTTTGGGAACGATATACGCGGCGGCATCCAGCAGGAAGGAACAGCGATAGGATAAAATTTTAGCCCAGTCGGCGTTTTTGCCGCTGAGGTACACTTTGTTTCCCTGGACGAGGCGGTTTTTGTCCCGGTCAAAATATTCGGCTTCGTAGCAGAGCGGCTGCCTGCCACCGAACAATCGCTGGAAGGCCAGATCGGTCATGCAGGGGAAACAACTGATGACCCGGCTGGGCGGGTAAAATAAACGGAAACCGCCCTGGTCGTATAGCTGCTGGACCAACTCGAAGGGAACGCCGTCCAGGGCGATGATAAAATGAGGAATGGTCTCCTCCATGCCGATCTGGTCCAGGTTTATCACATTTTCCGAGAGATCCTTTTCCATAAAATGAAGTTCCACTTTTCTGCCATTACTGTTTTGCACCTGCCGGTAATCCATTTGACGGTCCTCGTTGGTATCAAACCAGACGGATTCAGTACCATTTTCCGTGACCTGATGTTTGAACGGGCGATCCGGAAACCAGGGGGTTGCCTGACAGCCCATAAAAAAGAGAAAAACCGGAATGATTATAAAATGGCGGGAGATCATAAAACAAGACCCTATTATAAATAAAATTTACATAAATTCCTATTAATAAACAATTTGTGTATAAGATCGCAGGTAAAAGCATCATGGTAGCTCATTTGCGTGAAAAGTCCAACAGTATTTGTGAATATGAATTATCTGACTATAAATAAAGTACTTATAAAAAGGAAAAGGCCGCTTCAGCTAGGGGAAGACAGGTGTGTATATATTGTGGATAACTTTTTGGGATTTACGCAATCTTTTTTTTAAAATGTTTTAATTCTAATGATTTAGGATAAAATATGGGCTAACCGATATTTTGCAAAAACAACGTAACAACCTGTTTTTCAAAAGGTAATAAATGCTGCGGTTGTTATCCTTTTGTTAGCAGGGTTCCGATAAAACCAACCGAAGGAAAAGGCGTTGGTAGCAAAACCACCTTATAATTGTCGACATAATCGCCTGATTCCTTGTGGATAACCTGTTTAAAACCCATTTACCCAATCGAGCGCAACGTCTTTATTGAAAATCGTTATAGGCAATATAATCGATACAATCCTTGCAGTCCAGCTAAATGTTAAATTTTCAATAAATTATTGCAAGATTATGGAAATTGTCCGATAGTATTATCAGTTATGAAAGAAGACGTAAATATCTACAGGAAGCATCGTTATCTCTGGTATGGCTATGGCGGGGTCTCTCTGTTTTTGGTGCTGGTTTTTTGGGCAGGATGCAGTAAGCCCGCGGTTCCCATAACCGTTGTTGATCAACGGAAAGAGATGATGAAAAAATGCAGCCGGATCGATATTGAAAAAGAGTGCGTTGAGCAGGGGCTAGGCCAGCTCTTTTCCCGGATAGCGGAAAAATACGGTCCTTTTGAGTCGGAAGCTATCATACGGGACTATACTCCCCTGATCCAACAGGGTTTATATTTTAATGGTTTCTGCATGATCCAGAATTTAAATATCAATGGCGAAACGTTTGATATTGATATTTTCTTCCTCACCGAACAAAATCCTTCTTCCTTAAATCTGGTGGCGTTTGTCAAGGGGAATGCCAATCCGGTTATCAGCCTGTCCAATCGCTACTATGTGTCACCGCAATAGACCAGGGTCCTATAAAGAAAAGGCCCGGAAGGGCAAATCGATCTAGCCATTTAAACCCATTTCGTTTTGGCATATTTCCATCTGCGCAAGCCTGTTTTGGGGAGTTTTTTGAGATCCTGGTTAATTGATCCAGATTTTCATTCGATAATCCCATTATGATTACGACTTGTTTATGAGGATAGGATGTTCCTGTTATGGTAATAACAGGGGATCCGGCTAGGTGGCATGAAAAGGGCGTTTTGAAAAAAAGCATCCTATTTGTTGATGATGAAGCTAATTTTCAGGATAGTCTGAAGCGGATTTTACGCCGCCAGCACTCGACATGGGACATGTTCTATGCCCATAGTGTAGATGAGGCCTTACAGCAAATCGAAGAAAAGACCTTTGACGCGATTGTGTCCGATGTTACCATGCCGGGTAAAGACGGATTTGAACTTTTGCGGATATTACAGGGATCAGAAAAAACGGCCGATATTCCCGTGATTATATTAACGGGCAATGGGGAACATTCCTTAAAGCGCCGTGCTCTGGAGATGGGGGCCGCGGATTTGTTGAGCAAGCCGATTAATTCGGAAGATTTATTGGCCCGGCTCCACAATGTGCTGCGTCTGAAAGCGTATCAGGATGAATTGAAAAAGCAAAAAGAGATACTGGATCAGAATGTCAAGGAACGAACGGCGGAACTGGAGGAATCCCGTCTGGATATCATTTTGCGTTTGGGCAAAGCGGCGGAATATCGCGATGAAGAGACCGGCAACCATATTATCCGGGTCGGCTGCTATTGCCGGGCCATCGCGGAAGAGCTGAACATGGAACATGAATTTATCGAGAAAATTTTTCTGACCAGCCCGCTGCATGATATCGGCAAGATCGGGATTCCCGACAGCATTCTTTTGAAGAGAGGGAAATTAACCCCCGAAGAGTTCAAAGTAATAGAAACCCATTGCCGGATCGGGCAAGAGATTCTCAAGCAGGACCCCAAGGGCTTGAAGCCATTTCTGGAGTTTCATCGCAATCATGCGCTGCTGCAAAAAATTCATAATCCGATTTTGGAAATGGCTTCCGATATTGCCTTGTATCATCATGAAAAATGGGACGGCAGCGGGTACCCGCAGGGAATCCAGGGTACGGACATTCCTCTGGTGGCCCGGATCGTGACCCTGGCGGATGTGTACGATGCCCTCCGTTCTACCCGTCCCTATAAGCCAAGTTTCTCGGAAGAGAAAACCCTATCCATCCTGCAGGAAGAGAAAGGGAGCCATTTTGATCCCATGGTGTTTGCCGCGTTTGAAAAAGTCCTTGACGAATTTCGCTCGATTCACGAGCATTTTTCCGACCAAATGGAACCGGACGAGATCGTGCTGTAGCGGATTCTCTGGCAAATCATTGATAAAATGAAAAATGGAGAACTATATGAAGATGCCAAAGCAAATAGGGATATTTGGGATGATTGGCTTTGGCATCTTATCCGGTCTCGTTTTTGGGGAAGATGTGCCGGGGATATTTGCTTGCACTGCCGCCGCGCAAGGGGGAGGCAGTTTTTTTGTCCGAGTGCAATATCCATTTTAAAATCCACAATGGCAATGCGAATTCCATATATACAAACATGCCTGCGACCTAAGAACCTGAAATATGTATTTCCGGTATTCCTGATTTATTGTCTGGCGTTCTTTCCTTCGTGGGTGTCCGCCGCCAGGAAGCAGGCTACCGAGTATGAATTGAAGATGGCGTTTCTGTATAATTTTTTAAAGTATGTCGAGTGGCCGAAGGAAAAAGGCGCAGACGAGTCCCATACGAAGGAAACAGAGGCGGATCCGAAGAAGGAGCCGGCCTCCGTTTTGATCGGAGTGGTGGGGAAAGATCCCTTTGGAAAAGCCTGGGAAATCGTCCAGGATAAAAAGATCAATGAGCAAAAAATTGTTTACCAGATATTTACCCTGCCGGAGGGAGAGGAAGAACAGCAGAAAAAAGTACAGGAAGAGATGGTAAAATGTCAGGTTCTTTTCATTCCGAAAAGCGAAGAAAAGAATCTGGGCCGGATCCTCGATCTGGTCAAAGGCCATCCGGTATTAACCGTTAGTGAAATGGATGATTTTCTGGAAAAAGGCGGCATCATCAATTTTGTGATGGAGGACAATAAGATTCGTTTTGAAATCAATCTGGATGCCGCCAAGCCGGCCCAAGTCCAGTTTAAAACGGCGGTTTTGAAATTGGCGAAACGAATTGTGCAAAGCAAGGAAAAACCGGAAAAGTAACATGCGTACTTTACGAAATGTAACCATCAAGCAGAAATTAACGCGGATTATCACGCTGATCAGTTCGGCGGCCTTGTTGTCGACATGTATCACCTATATTATTTACGAGCAGAAAAACATATACAATTCCATGAAGCGGGATCATGTCATCAAAGCCAATATGATGGCGGAGGGATGCAAGGCAACCTTGACCTTTGACGCTAGAGAGGAAGCCAAGGATAATTTATCCATGCTCCAGGCGGATCCCTCGGTGGAATATGCCTGTTTATACGATAAAGAAGGCAACCTTTTTGCCGCTTATCAGCGAAAAGATATTCAAGATGTGATAGTTCCTCCCACCGTTGAACCGGAGGGGTGTTATTTCCAGGAGGATGCGCTGATTTTGTTTAAGCCGCTGGAACAGGATGAGGAAAACATCGGTACGTTATATATCCACAGTGATCTGAAAGAAATGCGGGCGGATTTGTATCGCAAAATTATCCTGTTGGCCATGATTACCTCCATGGCGTGCCTGATTGCATATTTACTGGCGGCCAAGTTTCAAAAACTGATTACCCGGCCGATTTCCAATCTGGTGGATGCCACGCGGGTGGTGACGGAACAAAAAGACTTTTCGATCCGGGTGGACAAGGAGAGCAGCGATGAAATCGGGATGCTGATCGATTCCTTCAATGAAATGCTCCAGCAGGTTCAGCAGCGGGATATGGCGATCCAGGAAAGCGAAAGGAAGTTCCGCACCCTGTTTGAGGCCTCCAGTGACGCGGTATTGTTACTGAAGGATAACCGGTTTTATGATTTCAATCAAACCGCATTGCATATGTTCGGCTGTGTTACCCATGAAGAATTATATCATGTCAGGCCTTTTGAATTATCACCTCCTTTTCAGCCCGACGGCCGGGAATCCAGGGAATTAGCAGAAAACTATACCCAGAAAGCCCTGCAAGATGGCAATTATCATTTTGAATGGGTGCATCTAAAAAAGGATGGCACCTTTTTTGATGCGGAAGTTATGTTGACGGCGATGGAAATTAACGGCGAGATAATCCTTCAGGTGGTGGTGCGGGATATTACGCAACGGAAAATCGCGGAAACGGAATTACGCCGACACCGTGACCATCTGGAGGAGATGATTGTTGAGCGGACGAAGGAGTTGGAGACGATTATCAGCTCGAATCCGTCGGGGATCATTGTGGTGGATGCCAATACCCATGCGATTGTCCGGGTCAACCAGAAAGTGTGTGAATTGACCGGCTATACGAAGGAAGAAATCATCGGGAATCCCTGTTATCCGAGGTTCTGCTCGGCAGAGAAAAATGAATGCCCGGTTCTGATCGGGCATCAGGAAATCAATAATTATGAGTGTGCTCTAGTGCGAAAAGACAGCAGGAGCATTGCGGTTCTCAAGAGTGTGGCCAACATTACCATTGATGGCCGGGACCATTTGCTGGAATCGTTTATTGATATTACCGAACGGAAACAAATGGAGGAAAGGCTGCGCGAGGCGAAGAACCAGGCGGAGGAAATCAATTGTCAATTGGAAGTGTCCATCGAGCGGGCCAATATGCTGGCCAAGGAAGCGACTGTGGCGGCCCTGGCGAAGAGTGAATTTCTGGCCAATATGAGTCATGAAATCCGAACTCCCATGAATGGGATTATGGGTATGACGGGATTATTGCTGGAGACGGATTTAGGCACGGAACAGCGGGACTACGTGGAAACGATTCATAGTTCTTCTAATACGCTTCTTACCATTATCAATGATATTCTGGATTTTTCCAAGATTGAGGCGGGGAAAATGGTGATCGAACCGATTTCCTTCGATCTGATCTCCATGATGGAGGAAATGTCCCATATGCTGGCGGCCCGTGCCCATGAGAAGGATCTGGAGTTTATTCTGAAATTTTCCCCGAATATTCCGCAGCGAATGATCGGCGATCCGGTGCGGATCCGGCAGATTCTGACCAATTTCATCAGCAATTCCATCAAATTTACGGAAGAGGGATATATTTTAGTTAAAATCGAATGCGACCCGGGCGATGAGGAATTTTTGGAAATCCGCTTTACGGTGGAAGATACCGGGATTGGAATTCCGGCGGATAAGCAGGCAAGTATGTTTGATAAATTTACACAGGCGGACGCTTCGACCACCCGGAAATACGGTGGTACGGGCTTGGGGCTGGCTATTTCCAAGCAACTGGTCGAACTGATGGGCGGTACCATCGGAATGGAAAGTCAGCCCGGGGAAGGTTCCACTTTCTGGTTTACACTGGCGACCTCAAGGGATACGCAGGCGATTGCTGAAACCTTACCCCGAATGGATCTAAAGGGGGTTCGGGTATTGGTGGTGGATGATAATGAGGTAAATCGGAGGATCTGCAGCGAACAGTTGGCTCATTATCATGTGCGAAACGAGACCTGTTCTTCCGGAGAGGAAGCATTGCAATGTTTACAGGAGGCGCGGACTTCGGGCGATCCCTATCTGATTGCGGTCATTGATTATCAGATGCCCTATATGGATGGAATCACACTGGCTGAGAATATCAAAGCAGATCCTGCAATACAAGATACGCTGCTGATTATGCTTTCCTCCGTGGGCAAAGTGGGGAATGTAAAACGGCTCTCCACGCCCGCCCTATCCGCCTATCTGGTGAAGCCGGTCAGCATGTTCAAGCTGATGGAGACCCTGTCCGTCGTCTGGAATGCCAAACAGCTCGGATTTGATGAGAAGGGAACGGACCGTTCCGGTCCAACTGCGAATCAAAAAGAAGGCAAAACCGAAGCGAAAGGAATGAAATGTGTTTCTGCGTATGTGCTTCTGGCGGAAGACAATGTGGTAAATCAGAAGGTAGCTTCTATATTGCTGGAAAAGCTGGGTTGTCAAGTGGATCTGGTATCTGATGGCAAAGAAGCGGTGAATCAAGTCAAAAAACAGCCGTACGATATGGTTTTTATGGATTGCCAGATGCCGCAACTGGATGGGTATGAGGCGACGGCAGCCATTCGCCGGTATGAAGGGGTGGCTCGTCATACGGTCATCGTGGCGATGACGGCCCATGCGATGCAAGGGGATCGGGAAAAATGCATAACGGCGGGTATGGATGATTATATAGCCAAGCCGATACAGAAAGAAGTGGTGCGGGATGTTCTTTGCCGCTGGATAAAAACCAAAGAAACAGAGATTCCCAAAGAATCCGTATCTGAAAACAAGGAGTCCCATCAAATGGCAAATCAAAAGAATCTAAATACCCAGGAAATCTTTGATCCGGAAAAGGTTTTAAAGGTACTGGATGGGGATGTAAACCTGTTACGGGAAATTACGGGCATCTTCATGGAATCCTCGGTTTCGGACATGGAAACGCTGCAACAGGCGATTGCCGCATGGAATTCGGAAAAGATCCAGCAGGAAGCCCATAAAATCAAGGGGGCGGCGGCCAATATCGGAGCCGAACGGGTGCGGGCCCTGGCCCTGGAAATGGAGCATTCGGCCCGGCAGGAAGATTTGAGTAAAACCAGATGTTTGTTTGAGACGCTGCAAAAGGAGATGGGAAAATTCGAAGAATTACTAAAGCAATATGCGTGGGAATCTCTTGGTTAGGAGAAAATCAATGGCTAAGGTACTGATTGCGGACGATCATATCGTAACGCGAAAACTTCTACAAAGCACACTGGAAAAAAATGGATATACCGTATTCGCCGCGGAAGACGGGTTGCGAGCCTGGGAGATTCTAAAGCAGGACTCGGGTATTCGGCTGGCGATCCTGGACTGGATGATGCCGGGCCTGAGCGGGGTGGAAATATGCGGCAAGCTGGAGCAGGAACACAAGGCCAGTCTGACCTACGTGATTCTGCTGACGGCCAAAGAAGGAACGGAAAATATCGCCGCCGCTCTGCAGGCGGGAGCGAATGATTATGTCACCAAACCCTTTCAGAAGGACGAGCTGCTGGCCCGGCTGAAAGTAGGGGAGCGCATGATTGAATTGCAATCGCAGTTGGCCCAGTCGCAAAAGCTGGAATCCATCGGCCAGTTGGCGGCGGGGATTGCCCATGAAATCAATACGCCCACCCAATATATAGGGGACAATATACAGTTTGTTCTGGAAGCCCTGGAAGACGGGAAAAAACTTTTTGCGAAATACGCGCAGATGGTGGAGGCCTGCCGCGAGATTCCGGAGATCCGCCCGCTGGTTGCGGAGATTGATGCCCTGAGCCGGGAAATCGATGCCGCTTTTCTGGCGGAAGAATTGCCCAAGGCGATCCGGCAGTCGCAGGAAGGGATCGAACATGTATCGCATATTGTGCGCGCCATGAAAGAGTTTGCCCATCCGGGGACCAGCGGCAAGCAGGATGTTGATATTAACCGATCCATTCAGAGTACGATTACCATCTCCCGGAACCGGTGGAAAGAGGTGGCGGATCTGGAAACGGATCTGGATAGCGATCTGCCCCTGGTTTCCTGTCTGCCGATTGAACTGAATCAGGTGATCCTGGCGCTGATTATCAATGCGGCCGATGCGATTGCGGATGTGGTCGGAGAGGGCGGTCCGGAAAAAGGCCTCATTACCATCCGTTCCCGGCAAAGAGGCACCAATGCGGAAATCCGGATATCCGATACCGGCACAGGGATTCCGGAGGAGATCCGGGATAAGATATTCAATCCGTTTTTTACCACCAAAGATGTCGGGGAAGGACAGGGGCAGGGGCTGGCCATTTCGCATGGGATTGTAACCGATAAACATCAGGGAACGCTGACTTTTGAGACGGAAGTGGGAAAAGGCACCACCTTTATCATTCGTATCCCGATGCAGTCTCAACCCGCCGGAAAGGAGAATCCGGTAGTAGCATGAGCGACAGGAAAAAAATAATCTTTGTGGATGACGAGATTCGGGTTCTGGAAGGTCTGCGGCGTATGCTGCGCGTCATGCGGAACCAGTGGGATATGGTTTTCGCCGGAAGCGGAGAGGAGGCCCTGCGGGAGCTGGACAGCAAGGCCTATGATGTGATCGTCTCGGATATGCGCATGCCGGGTATGCATGGGGCGGATCTGCTGGAGATCGTAAAAAGAAAATACCCGCAGATGGTACGAATTGCCCTGTCCGGCCAATCTTCCAAGGCGGAAGTGCTGCGAACGGTGGGACCGGTTCATCAGTATTTGCCGAAACCCTGCGATGCCGAAACCCTCAAAACCACCATCACCCACGTGTGTTCCTTTCAGAAAGTCCTGGCCAATCCGAAACTTCAGGCCCTGGTTGCGCAATTGGAATCACTGCCCTGTATTTCGTCTTTTTATTCCGAACTGATCGAAGAACTCCATTCGGAAGACGCTTCCATTCAAAAAGTCAGCGGCATTATTTTGCAGGATGTGGGGATGACCGTCAAGATATTGCAAATGGTGAATTCCGCCTTTTTTGGCGTCCGGCAGCATGTGCAGAACCTTTCGCAGGCAGTGATTCTGCTGGGGCTGGAGACCATCCGGACGCTGGCTATCTCGGCGAAAATATTTTCCTGTTTTGAGACGGCCCATCTGAAACAATTTTCCATTCATTCTTTATGGCGGCATTGTATGGAAGTGGGTGAGCATGCCAAACATATTGCCCAGATCGAACAGGTGGATTCTATCATAGTGGATTATGCGCTGCTTTCAGGCATGCTGCATGATGTCGGCAAATTGATTTTTGCGACCAAACTGCCGGATGAATATGACCAGACGATTGCGGCGGCCCAACAGGAAAACATTTCTCTTTTTGAGGCGGAACGGCAAAGGATCGGGGCAACCCATGCCGAAGTGGGAGCGTATCTATTGGGATTGTGGGGGTTTAAAACGCCCATTATCGAAACGCTGTTATTTCATCATAATCCGCAGGAATCTCCCTATAAAGCATTTTCGGTTTTGACGGCCGTCTGCATTGCCAACCTATTCTCCCATGAAAATTCCCCTGGCCCGGCCAGCCAGACCATGAAACCGTGCATCGGGCATCTGGAAGAATTGGGATTGTCCGATCGTCTGCCGGTCTGGCGGGAAGCCTGTCTGGGGAAATCCAAAATCACCTGTTGAAAAACAGACGTAAAAAGAACAGAGAAAACCTGGATCGGGTTGGCAGGGAATTTACTTCTTTTTATAGTAGCTGCCCGGTAGTTGTTTTACCACGCTTTTAAGCTGTAAGGAAATCACCGCGGCATTCACCTGGCCGGGGGAAAGGTCGCTGCCGGAAATGATTTCGTCGATATGGATCGGGTGTTCATCCAGACAGTTCAGAACCGCCGTTTCTTCTCGGGTCAGGGGAATTTGCCCAATATCAAACAACGTCGGCTCATGATCGTTTTCTTCCGCGGCGGAAACTTCACCGGCATGATCTTTCATAAGCCCGCCAATAACCCCCAGGGCATCGAGGATGTCGTCCACATTTTCCACCAGTTTTGCGCCATCCTTAATCAACTGATGCGGACCAAAACTGCCCGGTGAATCCACCCGTCCCGGTACGGCCAGCACCTCGCGGTTTTGTTCCATCGCCAGCCGGGTGGTAATCAAAGCGCCGCTTCGAGGCCGGGCCTCCACCAGAATCGTGCCCAGGGACAGGCCGGAAATGATCCGGTTCCGAGCCGGAAACGTAGTCGGCAGCGGCTCATAGCGCAGCGGAAACTCGCTGATGACCGCTCCCGATTGCCTGATTCTCTTGGCCAGGTCCTCATTTTCCGGCGGGTAGATTTTTTCGAGGCCGCGCCCCTGCACGGCGATGGTTCTACCGTCGGCGGCGATGGCCCCGCGATGGGCGGCGGTATCGATGCCGCGGGCCAGGCCCGATACAATGGTCACCCCGGCTGCCGCCAGCATATGGCTCAGCCGCGAGGCCTGCTCTTGGCCGTACTGGCTGCAATTACGCGACCCCACTACCGCCACCGCCAGTTGATCCGCTCGTGTTAGTTGCCCCTGAACATAAAGCACTTGCGGCGGGTCGTCAATCTGTTTTAATAATTTGGGATATTCTTCGCACTCCACGGTAAGAATCGTGATGCCCAGCTTCCGGCCCAATTCCCATTCGGCATCCACATCCACTGCATCCCGGTTTTTCGCGATCATTTCCGCTTTTTTGTGTCCGATTCCCGGCACCGATGCCAGCTTACCCGGGCCGGCAGTAAGGATCTCATCCACACCGCCCAGTGCCTGCCGTAACTGTGTAAACGTCTTGGAACCCAATCCGCTGGTCAGATGCAGATGGAGCCATTTTTTGCGTTCTTCCTGTTCTTTCATCATACCACCTCTTCCACCCGAAACACCGGCCTAATAGGTCCCTGATTTATTATGCACAATCTGCCGATATAATTCCAATAGTTCGCGGGCATGACGAACCATCGAAACCTGTTCGTGAATTTTATCCTCTTGAATGGCCCGCTTCATTTGTTCCAGATTCTTCCGGCGGCACAGTTGCAGCAGGGCCTGAGCAAGAGCCTCGGTATCATCGCAGGTTTCGATGATACAGCCGTACCGGCCCCGGCCCAGGAAATCGCAGGCACCGTTGAAACGGGTGGTAATGGCGGGCTTGCCGGCGGCCAGGCCCTCCAGCACCAGCCGCGAACAGGCATCGTTGTAGCTGGGCAGGACCACGGCATCGCACATCTGCAGGACGGCGGGCATGGATTGGGTGGCCCCGGTAAAAATCATTCGTTCTCCCAGGCCCAGTTGATTCGATCGCTGCCAGTATTTTTCATAATTTTTGCTGCCGATGACCAGAATGCGGAAGTCACGATGCGAAGACGTCAGTTGCTCCGCCGTTTGGCGGGCCGCTTCCATCAGCCAGCCTAATCCCTTCAGGCGAAAATTCACTGCGGCAAAAACAAAAAGCGTGAAGTCTTTGTGTTTGGTATAAAGCTGACGCAGGTTTTCACCTTGTTGGCGAGCTTCCTCCGAAAGCAGGAGGTCGGGCAGGATGCCGTTTCGTATGACCCGGATGCGATGATCCGCAAGGTTGTAACCGGTTTTGAATTGATCCTTCACATACTGGCTCAAGGCGGCGATGACCGGACCGCGTTCGGCATGGCATAATTTTCGTTCGCTTTTGATTTGTGCCTGCCGAGTAAGATTCAGAAAAGCGGTATTCTGTTTGAAACGCCTGATCCAGGGGTTGGAATAGGAATGGGCATGGCGCTGGGCACTATACCGGATGCTCCCGCCCCGCGGCTGATAGATATCCGCACCAAGAAGGGGAATCATGCTGTGGACGATATCAAAATCGGATCGGGCCAGATAGCTTGCCAAAGCAGGTTCCAAGTTGCGCCAGCGGGACAGGCGGGTGATTCCCGGCAGTGACAGGGGATGCAGGGCAAATGGCAAATTCGATTGGTCCTGATTTGTGATTTGGCCGGCCACGAGTGTAACTTGAGCACCCAGCTCACACAGGCAGTGTGCCAGCTCGAAGGTGGAACGTTCCGCCCCGCCCCGCCGGGTGTCAAAATTTTCTGTGATCAGGGCTACTTTCATGGGTTTTCCCGGTGCCTCTCTAATCGGTTATGATCGTGCCGGGCAATTCGGCGGGTTTTGCGTGCCACCGCACGAACGATTTGCTTGTGGGAGTTGTCCAGCCGGTCACACTGGAAATAGAATTTCAGAAAACGCAGAATATCCCCTCGATTGCCGTACTCTCGTGAAGAATAATAAAGCTGGGCCAGATCCTTGACCTGCCAGCGCCGCCGGCAAAGTCGCGGCTGAAATACCCGCTGCAGATCGATCAGGCATAACTTCTCAAGACCGGATGCCTCCTGGCAGAGAAAAATATGCGAAAGATATAAATCCCGATGGTAAAAACCGCTCCGGTGTAATTGCCGTACCAGCAACGCGATCTGTTCAATCAGTTTTTTTCTGTCATTCAGTAATGCATATTCCGTTTTATTGCCCTGCCGCCGCTGGGGCAGGAGCCTTTCCAGCGCATCGGCATGGGGCAGTTCTTCCGTAAGGACAAAGCTGCGCAGCTCACCCACCCGGCCCATCTGCCGGCCCAGCGCGATCGGACGCGGAACGGAAATTCCATATTCGGCCAACCGGATTGCAGCATAGAAATCGCTGTCGGCGGTTGCGGTTTTACTCCTCCCCAGCCACCATCGTTTGCACAACTGGCGGAACGAAGGTTTCCCATATCGCTTTAGATACAGTGCGACTTGTTTCCCCTGATGGGGCAATTCGATACGAATCCGCTCACGCTGGCCCAGCCCCGGCTTCTCCAGCCGCCGGCCCTGCTGATAGGCAAATACCTCCTGTGTAGTGGACAACTGATTTTGAACCAGCAAATCCCGGTACCCTTTGTGAACCAACCCACCTCCGTCCGGCAGCGGCATAAAGGATTCTGAATAAGGGGAATAATATGTTCCGCAGATGGAATCGGTATTTGGGGCAGCATTTTCGTTCCGATCTTGCCTGGTAAGCTGTTTCATCGCGGCTGCCCAAACATCCTCCACACGGATCTCGTTCAAACAGCGATGATCGAGCGGGCAGGTATCCTGCTGGCAGGGCCCGCACGGCACATCGACACGCAGGCGAATTTCCTTTTTATATCCGGTAGCGGTCCAGCGCGGATCCGTCGGGCCAAAAAGAGTGACCAGCGGCACCTGGAAACCGGCGGCGATGTGGCAGGGGCCGGTGTCATTGCTGATAACCAGGGCAGAGCGGCGAATTAACTCTTTCAGCCCGCCCAGCGATAAACCTTCATCCAACAGATTGAATACCGGTCGTGTTACTTGTGCCAGAATGACAGCGGCAATCTTTTTTTCCGTTTCATTGGGGGCACAGGAGAGTACCACCGGATATCCTTTTTCAGTGAACTGATCCGCCAATTGTGCGAACCGTTCTGCCGGCCACCACTTACTGCCCCCGAAAGCGCCGCCCGGAACCAGCATGACCAGACGCTGGGGTGAGGCGATCTTCCAGCGTTTGAATAAATCGCCCACCTGTTGGCGGTCCTGCTGGCAGGTGAATAGTTCCAGATGATTCCCGCTGGTAAAATAATTCAGCTTCTGTCCGGCTCCGACCGCCTGTTCCATCAGATACCCATAGTAATCCAGCATGGACAGGGGCAGGAAGCGGCCTTGAATCCGAATTGCCGGTACCGGATGGGTTAACAATATCTTTCGGCAGTCGCGGTCATAGCCGATCCGCTGCGGGATGCCCGCCGCATAGACTAATGCAGCACTGCGGAATGAATTAGGCAGCAGGATAACCGCGTCAAATTGAAAACCCCACAGCCATTTGGCGATAGCCCAGAATCCCCGCCTGCGGTTTTTATCGGTTGGCCAGGTCAGGCAGGTGTCAGACCAGGGATTTCCCTTGAGAATTTCGATAGCGGTCGGATTGCCCAACAGCGTAATGGCACAATCCGGCTGCCGCTGCCGCAGATAACGCAATGCCGGCCCGCTCAGGATTGCATCCCCCATCGGGTTGGGAAGCATTACTAATATTTTTTTTGCCGATTGTAATCCGTTCATACATAAAACAAATCGCGGGGGGATTTACTCCCTCTTTACTGTTTGTGCATAATCAGAAACGTCAGGGTCATCGTCTGAAAAATCATCGCCAGAATCAGGCAGATCTGCACGATGTCCATCCGCGGCTCCACTCCGCTGCCGAACCAGAATGCCAGAATCAAACAAAACAGCACAACCATCTGCACCAGACCTGCCATGAGCTTCGGAATCGAAAATTCCGTGAAATTATGCTGGCGATTCCAATGTTTGATCTCACGCAAAATCTCCGCCAGCAGAATATGGGTATCCGCCGATTCATCCAGGGCATGATCCCTGTGCTTTGTTTTTCTCTTCGAATCTTCCGTACCATGCACACTTTTGATCCGGGCTTTCCGACGGGCAATTTCCTGGAAGCGAACGGATTCGCTGAATACGGCCTCCTCATCCTCTATGGGATTTTTTGAAAAGGGCTCCGGTTGTTCCGGTGTTTTTTCATCAATCGAATCCGGAACGTCGAATGCTTCCGGGTCACGGCAGGGTTCCGGCTGGAGGTTGGGATAAACCGGCTCCACAGGTTGTGAATCCAAAATCGGGTTCACCGGAGTGACCGCCTGCGGAACAGGGGGAACCTCCGCATAGCGAACAATCAGATTCGCCGCCTCTTTCAGATTGACAGCTTGAAAATCCGGCTTCGATTTTCCTCTTTTTACCAGCGATGAGCCGCGGTTCTCCAGAAGGATAGTCCGGCAACCGGCATTTTGCCCCGCTTCGATATCCCGGTCATCATCGCCCACCATCCAGCTTTGCTCCAGATCGATATCCAGTTCTTCCGCCGCCAGCAGGAGCATTCCCGGCGCCGGCTTCCGCAGTTCGCTGTCCCGCCGGTACCGCTCCACCACCCCTTCCGGATGATAAGGACAGTAATAAATCTGATCCAGATAGGCACCTTTCTCCGCCAGCATCTGCTTCAGATGATCGTGAATTTCCAACAGCTTTTTCTCCGTAATCATCCCCTTCGCCACCCCGGCCTGGTTGGTGATCATCACCAGCAGGAACCCGCGGTCCTTGAGCAATCGCATGGCCGCCGGGGTGGTGGGCATCAACTGGAGCTGGTTGATATCCGTCAGATAATCGTAATGCTCGATGATCGTTCCATCCCGGTCTAAAAATACCGCTCGATTGCTCATGAGACCTTGTCCACCCCTTTCATCTGGTCCATATGTTGTTCGATGACTTTTTCAATAATATTGGTGGTGCTTCGCCCAGCGAATAAAGGCATTAATTTTACCATACCGCCATGCTGCTCCACCCAATCCTGCCCAACCACCGCACCGGTCCAGTCGGAACCTTTGACTAAAATGTCCGGGGATACTTTCTGGATCAGCTCCAGCGGGTCCGGCGTGTCAAAAATAACAATATAATCCACCGCTTCCAAAGCCGAAAGCAGGGCGGCCCGGTCATGCTCTTTTACAATCGGACGGGTTGGTCCCTTGATCGAACTTACGGAACGGTCGCTGTTTATCGCCACCACCAGAATATCCCCCTGCTCCTTTGCGAAATTCAATAAATTGATGTGACCGGGATGTAAAATATCAAAACAGCCGTTCGTAAAAACAATCTTCAGCTTTTGCTGCCGATGCCATTGCAATTCCCCCAGTAACGCCTCTATCGAACGAAGCTTACCTGCCTTGGCCCGGCGCTGGCTGGACAATTCCGCGATAATTTCCTCGCGGCTGATCCCGACGCTGCCGAAACGCTCTACTTCCAAGCCGCCGGCTACATTTCCCAGGCATACGATTTCCTTGAGGGAAGGCGGGGCTATCTTCTCATAATGGCCGCCGGCGAGAAAACCCAGCATGGCCAGTACCATATCACCTGCACCGGTTACATCGTACACGCTCCGCGGTCGGGTTGGAATCAATTCTCCGCACCCCTGCCCCGCGGACTGCTGATATAAATATGAACCCTGTTTGTCCAGGGTGACTGCAACATTCGATATATTATAATCTTGCGCGAGTTTTTTGGCCGCCGCACACCAGGAATCCTCCCCGTTAACCTCAATCCCCGTTGCCAGGGAAAGCTCACGGCGATTCGGTTTGATGATCCAGGCATTGGTATAGCGGCTGTAATCATTGATTCGGGCGGGATCGATAATTACTTTCTTCCCCTGGATATTCGCCTGGTGAATTACTTCCTGGCAAAATGCCGGACAGAGAACGCCCTTGTTGTAATCTTCCAAACATACTATGTCACACCAGGATAGGAACTTATGAATATGGGCCTTGAGCTGATTCTGAATTTTCTCACTGATATCGCTGCTGGATTCTTCGTCGATACGCATCAATTGCTGGCGATGGCGATGCTGGGCCAAGCCGATGATACGCTGCTTGGAAGTGGTGGGGCGGTCGGGTACGGCCAGAACGCCATCTATGTTAATGGAACCCAGAGAAGTCAGCATGTTACATAAATGGTTTCCGTTGGGATCATTTCCGACGATGCCAATGCAGGCGACTTCCGCGCCGAGAATCGCCAGGTCCGCGGCTACCGAACCGGCGCCGCCGGGCCGTGTCTGCCGTTCGGTTACGTTCATGACCATTACCGGGGCTTCCGGGGAGATGCGATCGGTATTGCCGTAGACGTAATGGTCGATCATAAAATCACCGACCAGTAAGACACGGGGGGTTCCTACATGATTAAATATATCCATTAATCGTTCATACATAATCGATTACCTGTTAAAACTTTACTTCTCAGCAAAGAGAAAAATTCCTCACGCCCATCCTTCAGCACCAGCTCGATCTTTAGCCGGCAGAGTCCTTCCAGTTTTGTTATGTCCGGCAAATCACGCAGTTTAACCCAGTCTTTCTCGGTGGTTATCAGCCAATCTGCCTTTTTACGGCCCATCATCTCCTGCAGAAATAAACCATCTTTATTGGTATAATCATGATGGTCGGCAAAACTATGCTCTGCTATAACTTCGGCTCCCAACTGCATTAAAGTGCGGTAAAAGGAATCGGGATTTCCGATCCCCGCAAAGGCCGCCACTCGTTTGCCCTGCAAGGCCGTCACCGGCAGTTCTTCACCGGTCGCACTTACCAATTTTACCGGTTTATGCTCACTGGAGGCAATAAACTTTTCTTTCCTATCCTTATTATTTCCCGGGTTTTGTAGTAATTGTTCCACTTTTTCCCGGAGAGAACGGAGCATATCGAGGGTAACCTGATTGGTCCGGGTCAGAATGATCGCATCCGCCCGCCGCAAGGAACTCACCGGTTCCCGCAGCAGCCCCCCCGGCAACACAGAGAAGTAACCAAACGGACAGGTACAATCCAGCAGTACGATATCTAGATCCCGGTGCAGGCGGCGATGCTGAAATCCATCGTCCAAAACCAGGACCTGGGCCTGATGTTCGGCAATGGCCTTGCGCCCGGCGCGGACCCGGTCACCGTCGAATACTATGGGAACGTCCGGCAAGGCCTCCTGTACCAAGCGAATTTCATCATTTTCCCGACCGCGACCGCGATATCCGCGGCTGATCAACACAACTTTAATACCTTGCTGCTGAAAAAACCGGCATATCAGTAATGCCATGGGGGTTTTGCCGGTACCGCCGACGGTGATATTACCCACGCAAACCACCGGGACCGGCAGCCTGGTAACTCGCAGTAAGCCGCTGTCATACAAATGGTTGCGAATCCTGATAACCACACTATACAGGGATGCACAAAACCCTTGCAGCACCATACGCTGAAGAATGGCATTCAGGTCCTGTGCTTCCCCACTGATGATTGCTCTACATCTGGGCGATAATTGCATCGGCCATCTCACTTGTGCCGACAGCCGTGGGATCATCGCGGTGGGGCTTCATATCGTAGGTGACATACCTGCCCTGGGCGATTATGGCGGCTACCGCAGTTTCCAGTTTATCCGCTTCGGCTCGTAAGTTCAAGTGGCGCAACATCATAACGGCTGAGAGAATCAAAGCCGTGGGATTTACTTTGTTGAGCCCTTTGTATTTGGGGGCGCTGCCGTGGGTGGCTTCGAAAACGGCCTTTTTATCCCCGATATTAGCGCCCGGGGCCATTCCCAGCCCGCCGACCAGGCCGGCGCAGAGATCGCTGAGGATATCACCGTACAGATTGGGCAGGACAATTACGTCGTAAAGTTCTGGTTTTTGAACCAGTTGCATACACATGTTGTCCACGATGCGGTCCTCGAATTCGATGTCGGAATTCTGCTGGGCCACCTCCCGGCTGATTTCCAGCCAGAGGCCGTCGGTGTATTTCATGATATTGGCTTTGTGGACGCTGGTGACCTTTTTTCGGCCGTTTTTGCGGGCGTAATCGAAGGCGTACTGTACGATGCGGCGGGTGCCGGTGACGGAGATGGGCTTGATGCTGATGCCGGAGTCGGGGCGGATCTGACGTTTGCTGCGATTGTTAATCCAGTGGATAAGCTCAGTTACGTCATCGGAGCCCTTTTGGAATTCGATGCCGGCGTAGAGGTCTTCGGTGTTTTCCCGGACGATGACCAGGTCGATATTGTCGTATTTGCTGCGGACTCCTTCGTAACTCTTGCAGGGACGCAGACATGCGTAGAGGTCGAAGTGCTGGCGGAGGTGGACATTGATGCTGCGAAAGCCGGTGCCGACGGGGGTGGTGATGGGGGCCTTGATCGTAACATCTGATTTTTCAATGGATTGCAATGTTTGATCGGGCAGGGGGGTGCCGGCGGTGGCCATGATATCGATGCCGGCTTCCTGGATATCCCACTGGATTTTGGCCCCGGTGGCATCGACGCAACGGCGGGCGGCCTCGGCGATTTCCGGGCCGATCCCATCCCCGCGAATTAACGTAACTTTATGCAATACAATGACCTCCATTCTTTCAAGGTTACCAATTGACTTAATTTTATACTGTCAAAAGATCATGAATGCTAGCGGTTAATCCGGGCGGTGTCAACGAAATTGCAGTGAGTCTGGTGTTTATTGTTGGTGTGAAAGGCCCGACAATTTGGGTGAATTTGTGATGTTTTGGTAAGATGGGGCGATTAAGTTGAGTTGGTAAATGTTGAAGAAAGGCAGGCAAGCCTGCACCACTCTCGCCGCGATCATTTTACCCTAGCGACGCTCCCGATGGTCGCTTTATAGTTATTTAAGTAATTGTTAATTAAAGTATTATGGTATTTAGTGGGACAGGCTGGGTAGTAGTTGATGGTTAATATGGTTTGTTTAGGTAAAATTGGTAAAAGTCGAATAAAGTATAACAAAAGATGAAGAAAGTGATGTAAAAGTATAGCAAAAGGCACGCAAAGTTGAGTAAAAGTGTAGTAAAAGTGGATGATATTGGCGCGTGTCATTGTGATTAAGGCGGGAATTTTTGGGGGGCAAAATTATCCAGGTTTCCTAGATTAGTTAAGTTATCAGCAAGAAGAAATTTTACCACGAAGATCACCGAGGGCACGAATGGGGGAAAAGAAAATTACGAGTTACGAATTAGAGGAGGGGAAGATTGCCCAGGTTTCCCAGAGCCACAATGGGAAGATAGGTGGGATAGGTAAATTCTAAATTCTAAACAATCGCAAATTTCAAAAAAATGAAGAAAAGAGTTTGAACCGCGAATCTGCGCGAATGGACGCGAATAAGAGGGGGGAAGAAAAGTATGAAAAGTGCGAAAGGTGTGAAAAGCAGGTACGGCCTACGGCGAAAACGACGCGGGGATGGTTGGCATGTTGACGGTTCATTCCGAACCTGGTTGGTGGTGGGTGTAGGAGGTGTTTTCTAAAATATATCCCGCAAAGGCGCAGAGACGCCAAGAGGGGGAAAGAATTTTGGGAATTTGGTTGAGGGGCGGGAGGAAATTACGAATTACAAATTACTGATTACGAGTTAAAAAAATGGGGAAGAAAAACTCGTCTGCAGATAAACGCCGATGAACGCAGATGAAGAAGGTTTGTAAATAATTTGAGGACAAGGTGTTATGTTTTGGGGAATTGTATTGCCTGATGGGGTTGGGGGAAGGTATAATTTGAGTTTGTGGCGTGTAATCTGGTGTGTGAGCGGCTTTTGGCTGGGAAGCTGGGATGTATGGGATTTTTAACGACAGGACAGGCTGGGAGGGTGATGGGTTTTTATGGGTAGAGGTAAGCTGGGACAGGCGGGAAAAGAAAGTTAACCACAGAGAGGGCACAAAGATCACTGAGAAAGAGAAGGAATTAATGGTGACAGAAAAGAATCATATAAACCACGAAGAGCACCGAGGACACGAAGAAATACAGAGAAAATAAAATTTTGGTAGGAATTGAGGTTTTGGGTTTGGAGTTTGGGAAAAGAAGAGGTTGAAAAAATATTATTTTAACACAAAGGCCATAGAAAAAATAGGTATCGTGTCGGTAAGCGAGTTATTGACTCATACAGGATTTTTGATCGAGGATATTGTTATGAGTAAGAAGTATTTGTTATTTGTTCAAATTGGTATTGGTACATTTCTAATATTATTGGGTGGATGTTCAACAGGTCGAAATATGGCTTGCAAGAAGAACATGGAAAAGATTGATATGCAGGGTGAATCAATCGCTTTGCTAACAGTAAGGATTGTCAATAATGAAAATAATACATTTTACGTTGAACCTCGTAGTGTTTATGTAGGAGAAATGATACCCCTAAAAACGAAACATAAAACATACAAATATCGTTTTTCAATTCGCAGAGGCAATTTTAATGAAATGCCACATGAATACCTGTATAAAAAATCATGGGAACCCGATCCTACCGTAGAGTATCTTATCAGTATGCGATTGCCAGCAGGTAAATACATATTACAGGAGATTGGGGGAATGACATGCGCAAATTATCAAGAAACCGATTTTGGAAAAGCATTTGCTTCAGGCATGGCTAGTGATGCGTCTTTTTGCATACCCGTTTATTCGGAAATAATAATCGAGCCAAATGAAATAGTTTATGTGGGTAATATTGAAGGAGTATACCGCAAAAGAGAAGAAAAGTATGAACTCAAAGCAGGTCCTGTAGTTCCACTGCTACAACAGGCGTTAGCTGGAGTTCAAAACTGTACTTTTGATGTATTAATAACGGATAAAAGTGAAGTTGATATTCCCATTTTTCGAGATTATTATCCTGCTTTGGAAAAATTTATCATAAAAAAACGAATACTTCCTTCTTGGCAGCGCCCCAATTGTAAAGAAGTATTAGATGTAATGGGTAGGTAAGGAGTGTTTGATAGGGACGTTTTTTTGTGTGCATAGGCATTGATTTACGATAAATAAGAATTAGCAGAATATGATATTTTGGTTTGGTGTTTGGGAAAAGTATAATGTCCCCTTTTCTTCAGGCCCCGAATTACAATTAATACGAGACGGAGATTGCGTAACATGCTTACATATATGTTTAATGATTATCGTATTTCTACTAAAATTGATTTTCCAACGCAAATAACTCTCTTTGCTGAACTCGGCCCTCTTGTTTTATTCGGGATGGCTCAAGGTTTAACCAAAGCTGTCTTTGCAGGAGGGAATAGAATTTCAGCAGCTATAGTTGATTTTAACAAAGGGAAACAAGGTTGCTTGAATGTTTTAAAACCAGAAGAGTTCTTTGGTAAACTAACTATTGAGCAAGCAATTTCACGTGATGGCACCGAAAAATATCCTTCTTACTCAATATCACTTGAAAAAAATATACTTAGTTGTGATTCTTATTGTCAGACTAACCTTGAGCTTTTTGGGCTTCTTTGTATAGTAAAGCATCTTGCACCAGCTTCCTTGAGTTTAGAATTATGGGAACCCATTACTGTTGAAAAAATATGGGGCAAATGCAACGGACAAAGCTTTAATGTTAAAATTGGAAACTACGGGAGCTTTTTGGAAGTATTGCGTCAAGAAGAAATTACATGTCGAATTATGAAATCGTTCAAAAATCTCCATACGTTGCGTAAGGCACAAAATCCTCGTCTGAAAGCAGCTCTACACTATTTTTACACTGCTAGGAGGCTTGTTCAGGCAGGAGATACTATTTGGGAATTTGTTACAGAAATTATTCTAAATTATGCAAAAGTAATTGAGGTTCTTTTTGGAAGTTGTCGTGACAATATTCGTTCACAATTAAAAACTCTTGGCTATGATGAAACCACGATTGAGTCGAATTTTATTCCGATAATGATACTTCGAAGTCAATATGATGTGGCACATCCCAGGATTGCCTACCCACACGATATCAAGACGCCCAAAATTGCACAATATATTGCTATGATGGAATGCACGATAGGGGAATTACTAAAAAGGATATTCGATAAATACGAATCGGAAAGTTATACATTACCTAATGATGAAGAAATGTATCCCTACACACCCAAAGAACAAGCGAACTGGGATACCATCAATGATGGCATAAAAAAGCGTTTCTTTGGTGATCAAAGTAAAACCAATAATTAGTCGGGTAGGGTTGGCAACTAGTTTGCCAGCGCGAGAATTTTATTATAGACAGCAGTAAGGATTTTATGTCGAATTACCGGTGATCGAGGATAGGGAGAAGAAAAAATAAAGATGTGAGAAGGTGTGAATACAAAAGAGAAGAAGCAGGAACCAGGAAGACAACCTGAAGGTTGAACTCAGAACGCGTTGGACTCGAAACGGAATACCAAGAGGCTGAGTAGGAGAAAAATTAATTCAGTGTAATCGGTGAAATCTGTGGTTAAAAGAAGAAGTGTGAAAGTGTGAAGGTAAAATAGAAAAAGCAGGAATCAGAAAGACAACCTGAAGGTTGAACTCAAAACCGAAGATGGATTCCCGGTTAAGAAATTACGAGTTATGGATTATGAAGTACGAATGGGAAAATGGATATCAGTTATCGGAGAATAGAAAAATACGAAGAAGAGAAGATGGATTCCCGCCTCCGCGGGAATGACAGAAAAAAACCTGGATTCCTGCTTTCGCAGGAATGACCATCGGTCGATGGAATGGTAGAGGAAAAGAATGGGACTTATAGGGCTTATAGGACATATGGGACCTATAGGACGGGAA
>CAZOMV010000087.1:0-25486 GCA_964580995.1 uncultured Pirellulales bacterium | reverse complement strand
TTTTCTGTTCGAAAATCATTATGTTCAACCGCTTAAAAAATGCGAAAGTTCACTTTAATATAGATAAACTGTTGACAGGATACCCGAACGAATCGACCGGGTGGTAGAACATCGTGCTGCCTGTTGTCCGGATTGCGGTAGTCCCTTGCAAGAATGTTCCGGCGTACGGGAGCGAGTCATCGAAGATATTCCCGAAGCGGTTCGTATCGAAACGGTCCAGCATGTGATTCATCGCGACTGGTGCCCACATTGCCGGAAGGCGGTGGAACCCATCGTAACGGAGGCTTTGCCGAAAGCCTCGATTGGTAACGGGATTCTGGTTTTGTGCGTCTGGTTGCATTTTTCCCTGGGTAATACGATATCCCAGATACTGGAGGTGTTCAATTTTCATCTTCAATTCAAGATCTCGCAAGGCGGATTGGTTCAGATGTGGCATCGTTTGGCGGATCTGTTATTTGCCTGGTACGAAGAAATCAGGCAGGACATACAAAAAACCGGTGTCTTGCACGGCGATGAGACCGGCTGGCGCGTCAATGGCAAGACCCACTGGTTATGGTGTTTTACCAGCCGAACCGCCACGATTTTTACCATCGAGCAATCGCGTGGCAGTCCGGTGGTTTTGGAGTTTATCCAGGAATGTTTTAACGGCGTGTTCGTAAGCGACTTCTGGTATGCTTATAACGTACTCTCCTGCGCCAAACAAAAGTGCCTGGTTCATTTACTGCGTGAGCTGGAGCGGGTCTGGAAATCCAAAGACAGCCGCGGCGATTGGTCGAGGTTCTGTAAAAAACTCAAACGGCTGATTTGCGACGCGATCCGACTGCGTAAACGCAGGGATGAACTGGAGGAGACCACGTATCAGCGTCGCTGCCAACGGATTGAAAAACGTTTGGAGCTTATTATCGAACACGAGTGGTCGAACCAAGAAGCCAGACGTTTGATTAAGCGATTGAAACGCCATCAGGATGAACTGTTTACTTTTCTGAGCAATCCTGATGTGCCGTTCGATAATAATTTTGGCGAACGCAGTATTCGTGGAGCGGTAATCATGCGAAAGAATAGCTATAACAACCGTAGCGACCGTGGAGCGAGAACGCAGTCGGTGCTGATGAGTGTGTTTTTCACTCTGAAACAACGTGGTCTCAATCCCGTCGATACCACCAAAAAAGCCCTGCAAATCTACATCACAACCGGCAAATTACCAAAACTTGCGGAGTTTTCTGCTTCACTTGGCTAAAATGTTACCCACTTTTTATGATCGCACAAAACTCATTGGTGTAAAGCGGATCCCGGTCATGGATTAGGTATCTCTTGCCTTGTAGAAATCCCTCTTCCCAGTCAGTTAAAATCCTTGCTGTCTGCTTCATATATTCGCCATCTGGCTGTAGTTTGATAGGAGCAAAGAATACTTTCCTGGTGCAAAGTTCCATAACAAAGAAAAGGGTGCATCTTATCAGCTTTCTGCCTACGAGTAGTTCCAGGGTAAAGAAATCACAGGCGACCAATACGTCCCAATGGCTGGCGATAAATTCATGCCAGGTGGACCACACCGTTAAGTCAGGTTCGGGATCAAGACCGTTTTCGATTAGAATGTTTTTGACGGTAGACTTACTGATTTTATAACCCAGGTAAACAATCTGATCCGTGATCTTCTGATAGCCCCAACGTGGATTATCTTTTTTGAACTTGATTACGAGCCGGACTATTTCAGGTGTGATCGCCGGTCTGCCGACTTTCTTGCGGTTTTGGGATCCATCGTACTTCTCCGCGATAAGCTTATGATACCACCGC
Source organism: uncultured Pirellulales bacterium (assembly GCA_964580995.1). Taxonomy (GTDB): domain Bacteria; phylum Planctomycetota; class Phycisphaerae; order Sedimentisphaerales; family SM23-30; genus JAKJEP01. The sequence goes on along the minus strand of CAZOMV010000087.1, from coordinate 23,695 downwards.
ATGACCGTGTCAGGCGTAAAAAGAACGGTACATTGCGCCAGCATTTTCCGGCTGAGTTGCCTGGCTTTGGCTGCTATGCGTATTCTCTGATTATCGTTTAGCAGAATCCGTTGATTGTGTTTCTGCTGCTCTTCAAGGAGCACCTCGACTTGGGTCTTGAGGTAATCAATCGCCCTATACAACTCCTTGTCAATGCCGTACGCCAGATAAGTAATGAGGGTGAGCCAAAATTTCTGTTTCATAGTTCGCAGATACTACCAAAACGAGATGAAAACCGGCAATGATTTTCGTCCGACTGATTTTTAACTATCTGTTTTCAAAGAGCTTACAGAATTCAAGTTTTTGCACCCTACGAGATAACGAAATAACTGCCTTGGCGGTACTCCAATACAGAGCACCGGCGGATGTTTCGGCAGCTTCGGACCCCGTCTTTGCCGTTAAATCGCCTGATGACCGGTCAGCCGGCTCATGCAGCGGCGGCGGATTTTTGGAACCGGAATCGTTTCCTGATTCCAAATCCTTTGAATTTCATTCTTGCTGCTAAAGAGATATACCCCAATACGTCAACAATGCCCCTGTTTGGTCCTCCGTATCCTTGCATTCGTGGAGGTTTTCTTTTGACAGAGTGCGACGCTGTAACCAGGCATATGCTATGTTCCGAGCGGTGGTTGCAAAAAGATCTTTCCTGTTTAAGGTGCCAGATAATACGATAATCCATTGACCCTGGTTAGTATGAGGTTCAAAAAGGCATAGCCCATCTGTCACCGTAATGAACAGGCATTTTGCGAATACAAATTCCTTCACCTCTTTGGGAAGCCTGCTTATGGTTTCCACTATAATCGATTTGGCGGGATCACTCACTCCAATATGTTTAATGCAATGTTCGATCCAGCCGGGAGATTCACGGTATTTCTCATAACATTTGTCAACTTCCGCTAAAAGTTCCGTTTCTTTTGATTTGCCATATTCTTCCATTATAAAGTTTCCTTGTAAAACAAGAACCATTTATTACAGGTAAATGGAATTTAATTCTTTGTCGGCAAACGATCTATTTTTAGGTAAAACAGGACCGATTAAATTCTATGGTCTTCGCGAATGATAGTGCGATACCCGCCATGCAAACTGGATTTCCAGTTCTTGGGGGGCGTGATTTTTTTCAGCCGATCCAGTTGGCCGATGTTTTTTAACCGCTGGTAAATCAATTGCCAGGCGCATTCCCTATCCGGCCGTACTTCACAGCGTTCCTCCCTTGAACCGCCGCAAGGGCCGTTCAGTAAATGTTTGCTGCAGCGGGTCACCGGGCAAATACCGCCAAAATGATGGAGAACGCAATCGCCGCAGCCGGCGCATTTTTCGGTCCAGATTCCCCGTTCTTCCAGGATCCCCAGGAACTTCGTATTCAGGCCGGCATATACCGGTTTTTGCGGGTAGCGTTCGGCAATTGCCTGGACGCCGGCCCCGCAGCCCAGGGAAAGGACCGCGTCATTTCGTTCGATGGCTTCGGCCGCCTGCTCAATAAAAACATTATCGCACTGCCGTTCGATGGTAAGCTCTTCCACCGCCAGCGCGTGCTGATGCAACCGGGCGGCCATCCGCAGCGCCGACGCGATAATACTGACTTCGCGCTCGCCCCCCGCCAGGCATACGGTAACGCACGTACCACACCCCAGGACCAAAAGCCGCTGGTGGTCTTGAATGATATCCAGAAGTTCCGGAATAAGTTTTCTTTCTGCAACGATCATTGAGCCGTCTCCGATTGATTGAATGTTATTTTGTTTCGTAAGGGACTGGGGCCGAGCCGGCGAACCGTTTCGACCATATCGATAATATGCTCCGCCAGAGGACGCGCCATCGAAGCGGACACGTTGACCATCCGCAGCCGTTCCTTCTCCACTCCGATTTCCTCCAGCATTTTCCGGATATGATTCACCCGCCGTCTGGCATATAAATTGCCATCAATATAATGGCATCCTCCTTCCAGGCAGCCGGCCACCAATACCCCGTCCGCCCCGTTTTCCAGGGCCTTTAGATAATATTCCACTTCCAGCCTTCCGGTGCAGGGAGACCGAATGATACGGACGTTCGGCGGATACTGGATTCGCATGGACCCCATTAAATCGGCTGAGGCGTACGCGCAATAATGGCAACAGAAAGCCAGGATTTTCGGTTCAAACGATTTTGCAATCATAATTTATACACTCTTTCCGCTGGTGCAGACACACGGTTCGTTCGGTTTTCGGCGGTCCGGGGAGTTTTGGTTCCCGGTGAATTCTCCGTTTGTTTCAAATAACTGTTTGATCATGACGGTAAACTGGTCGGTCATGAAGTGATTTAACTGAATGGCCCGGGCCGGGCATTCGGAGACGCAGATCCCGCATCCCATGCATTTGGCCGCTTCGATCTGGGCTTTGTGGTCTTTGTTGACATAGGGCGCTGTATAGGGACAGGCTTTCACGCAGGTCATGCAGGAAATACATTTTTTCTGATTGACCTGGGAAATCTGGGCGCTGACATCCAAATGGGTTTTGGAAAGCACGGTGGCGGCCCGGGCCGCGGCGGCCTGGGCCTGGGCCATGTTTTCATCGATAAATTTGGGGGAATGCGCCAGCCCGCACAGAAATATTCCCTCCGTCGCAAAGTCAACCGGGCGCAGTTTCAGGTGGGCTTCGACATAAAATCCATCGGCATTGAGCGGAACCTTGAGCAGGTTGGAAAGCACATCATTGCCCTGGGGCGGCTCCATTCCGGTGCTGAGAATGACATGGTCCGCTTCCATCTCCAGTGTCTCGGGAAAGTCCGGACTGTCCAGAGATATGAGCATACCCTTATTTTGTGTGACCACCGGCGGATGCTCTTCGTTATAGCGAATAAAGACAATCCCTGCTTCCCGCGCCTGTTTGTAATAAATCTCCCGAAAGCCATACGTGCGGACATCACGATACAGGATGTAGATATTGGTCCTGGGATTTTGTTTTTTAATTTTCAAGGCGTTTTTAATCGCCATCGAGCAGCAGAGACGGCTGCAATAGGCGTGCTGCTCATTGCGTGAACCGACACATTGGATCATGACGATGCTTCGGTCGCCGGCCGGAAAGGAATTGTCATGGAGCAATTTTTCCAAATCAAGCTGGGTGAGAATCTGGTCCGATTGGCCATACAGGAAATCGCTGGTTTTCGCCCGGTTCGCTCCCGTGGCCACAATCACCGCCCCGCAGGATATTTCCGCCTTTTGCCCCTTTCGCAAAAGAGTGGGGCTAAAATGACCGATATGGCCGGCAATGGCCGTTACTTCCGTTTCCAGGTATAGATCGATCTGGGGATGGTTTTCCACCCGCTGAATCAAATCCCGGATGAAAGTGGAAATATTTTCATGCTCCAGCGTATAGAACAACTCATGCAGATTGCCGCCGAGCCTTTCGGTACGCTCCACCAAATGGATGTGAAATCCCTGATCCGCCAAAGCCAGCGCCGCGGTCATCCCGCTCAACCCGCCGCCGATAACCATGCCCGTCTGGATCACCGGTACGGTGGATCCTTCCAGCGATTTCAGCAGACGGGCACGGCCCACCGCCATCCGCACCAGGTCGGCGGCCTTCTCCGTCGCCGACCGGTGATCGGAGGAATGCACCCAGGAACATTGATCGCGGATATTCGCCATCTCAAAGAGATGCGGATTGAGGCCAGCTTCCCGCAGCGTTTCCCGGAACAATGGTTCATGGGTACGCGGCGTGCAGGATGCAACCACAATTCGATTCAGGCGATGCTGTTGAATCTGGTCCCGGATATTGGACAGGCTGGTATCGGAACAGGTGTACATGGTATGCGTTGCCAGAACCACATCGGGTTCTTTCGCAATCGCTTCGGCTACCCATTCCACATCCACCACCGAGCCGATGTTCATGCCGCAATGGCACACAAATACCCCGATTCGCGGTTGTTCATCGGTACTATCATGTTCTTCCGGATATCTCTTTTTCGTAATAAGGGTATTTCGAGCGGAAGCAAGCAGCGCCATACTCATCGAGGCGGCGCCGCTGGCCTGGGTGACGGTTTCGGGAATGTCCTTGGGTTCCTGGAAAGCGCCGGCGACATACACTCCCGGCACGGAGGTCTCCAGCGGAGCCAGCCGGTCCGTGGCGCAAAAACCGTATTCGTTCAGCTCGACCTCGATTCGCCTGGCACATTCTTTAACGGATTCCGCGGGGGTCATCCCCACCGCCAGGATCACCAGGTCAAAATCCATTTCCTGACGCCGGCCTTGCGCATCCAGATACCGGAGGCGAAGGTCATTGGTGCCGGGAACCTGAACGATTCGCGAGGGAATACTTTTGATGTAATGGATATCCGGATAGCTTCTGGCCCGTTCGTAATATTGATCAAAGTCTTTGCCGTGCGCTCGAATGTCCATGTAAAATATGGTCGATTCCAGCCCCTCCAGATGCTCCCGGGCGATCATGGCCTGTTTCGTGGAAGCCATGCAGCAGATCGAGGAACAATAGTCATTTCCGCAACTGGAATCACGCGATCCTACACATTGAATCCAGGCAATCCGTTTCGCTTCCCGGCCGTCGCTGCGGCGGACCACATGCCCTTCGTAAGGGCCGGCGGCGGAGAGCATCCGCTCGAACTGAACGCTGGTCAGCACATTGGGATACCGCCCGAAGCCGAATTCTCCCTTGGTTTCGGCGGCAAATTCTTCAAATCCCGGCGTTAGGATGACCGAACCGACTTCCAGCTCGATTTTTTGCTCTTTCATGAAATAATCGATCGCGTTCTGCTCACACGTAGCGGCGCATTCCCCGCATTCCGAGCATAAGGCGCAGTTCAAGCATCGTTCGGCCTCGGCTATGGCCTCCTCTTGGGAACAGCCGCCTTCCACTTCGTCAAAGTTCCTCACGCGCCGGTCGGCCGGCAGTTCCTGGGGAAGAACCCGAGTTTTTTTCTCCTGTTTTTTGGCTTCGGGCAGCAAGTCTTCGGGGATCGGCTTTAATTCATCCTCAAAACGGGGTGCTCGAAGCTCATTCTTATTCAGATAGCGTTCGATGGAATCCGCCCCGCGCTTGCCCGCCGCCACGGCTTCGATTACCGAGGCCGGGCCTGAAACAATATCTCCGCCGGCAAAAATTCCCTGCTCCGACGTTTCTAAAGTTACCGCATCGACTTTAAAACTGCCCCTTTCCACTTCCAGTCCCATATGCTCGACAAACCGGCTGTCCGCCCGCTGGCCGATGGCGATATAAACCTGATCTGCTTTAACGGTCATGGTATTGTTTTCGTCATAAACCGGGCTAAAGCGGCCCTGTTCATCAAATACACGAGTACAGCATTTCAGTTCCATGCCGGACACTTTGCCCTCGCCCACCATGCGTTTGGGTCCCCACCCGTTTCGAATGGTGATTCCTTCCTGCAGCGTTGCTTCAATTTCTTCCGGATAGGCGGGCATTTCACCGCGCGACTCCAGCGAAATCATCTCGACCTGTTCGGCCCCCAGCCGCAGCGCCGTCCGCGCCACATCCACCGCCACATTCCCGCCGCCGATAACCAGTACCCGGCCCTTCACCACCGGAGGTTTTTCTTCCAGCCGGGCCTGGCGCAGAAATTCAATCCCATAAAAAACGCCCGCCAGGTCCTCGTCCGGAACACCGAGCTTCCGGCTGATGTGGACACCGGCACTCACATAGACGGCATCATTTTTTTTGCGAATCTTTTCCAGGGTGATATCCTGTCCCACACGGCAATTCAGAACAAACTTCACTCCCTTGCGCCGGATGAGTTCGATTTCATGCCGCAACACCTTCCTGGGCAGCCGGTACTCCGGAATCCCATACCGCAGCATCCCACCGGGTTCCGGCAGGACTTCATATACGGTTACGGCAAATCCCCGATCCGCCAGATCGTTGGCCGCCGTAAGACCGGCCGGCCCGGCGCCGATGATCGCCACTTTTTTCGCGTCCGCAGCGGGAGTTATTTCATCGGGCAAGGAAATCTCTCCCGCTTCCAGCATCGCCATCTCCTGGTCAGAAGCGAACCGTTTCAGCAGCCGGATCGCCACCGGGGAATCCACATTGCCCCGCGTGCAGGCCGCTTCACAGGGGTGCGTGCATATCCGGCCGCAGATCGCCGAGAGCGGATTGCGCCGGCGAATCAGTTCCACCGCCTTACGGTATTCTTTTTTCTTAATGAGCTGGATATATCCCTGCACGTTGATATTGGCCGGGCATTTCATTTTGCAGGGGGCGTGGCCGTTTTTGAGAATGCCGAAAATATTCGGAACTGCCTGGGCATAATGTTTGGCGATTCCCTTGCGCGTGCCCAGCCCGCGGTTAAACCGATCCTCGATATTGACGGGGCAGGCAATGGTACATTCACTGCAACCGGTGCATTTTTTCTCATCGACATAACGGGGATGACGCTTGACGGTGGCTTTGAATCGCCCCGGTTCGCCCTGCAAATCCACCAGTTCCGACAGCGTCAGAATCTCGATATTCAGATTACGGGCACACTCAACCAGTTTCGGCGAAACGATACACGTGGCACAATCCCCGGTGGGAAACGTCTTATCCAGATGCGCCATCATGCCGCCAATGGCGGCTGAACGCTCAATGAGGTACACCTTAAAACCGGAGTTGGCCAGATCCAGCGAGGCCTGCACGCCGGCAATCCCGCCGCCCTGAACCAGCACCGCACCTGTCATTTTATCACCGGGACTGTTCATAATGAATGGTTTCTTCTCGTTTGTTTGCATTTGTATCATGGAATCAATCTATGCCTTTGGCGTCATCGCCGCGATTACCTTCGCGGGCGGTACTATCAGTTTATTCAGCTCCAGCTCCGCCGGCGTATGCCCCAGGCAAAGCCCCAAAAGCTGGGTTATATAGACAATCGGAATACCGTAATCCCGTCCCGTCTTCTTTTTAATGTCTTTCTGACGCAAATCCAGATTGACCTGGCACATCGGACAACTGACGGTAATGCAGTCGGCACCCGCGTTCCGTGCCATTTGTAAAATCCCGTCAGTCAGTTGGATGACCACATCGGTACGGCTCATCGCCAATCCGCCGCCGCAGCATTCCACTTTGTGGGGCCAGTCCACCGCTTCCCCGCCCATGGCCTCCACCAGCCGGTCCAGCGAAGTGGGATTCTCCGGATCATCAAACTGCATCACGTCCCGGGGGCGAACCATCAGGCAACCATAGTAACAGGCCACTTTCAAACCGTTCAGCGACCGTTGGACGGCGGCTTTGATCGCCTCCAGACCCACCTCTTCATAAAGCACTTCCAGAAAATGCCGCACCTTCACCGACCCGTCATAATCCCGCCCGATGGCGTCGGCAACTTGTTTCCGCCGGGCCGGATCGGATCGAATCGTATGATTCGCCATCTTCAGCCGGTTGTAACAGGCCGCACAACTGGCCACCAGGTCCATCTTCATCTGCTGGGCCAGCAGCAGATTCGCCGCCGGCAGCGCCGCCGCCAGCACCGGATCCGTCTGGTGGGCGGCCGTGGCGCCACAGCACGACCAGCCTTCCGGTTCGATCAGCTCGATCCCCAGCGATCCGGCGACCGCCGTCGTGGAGGCCTGCATATCGCGAGCTGTCGATTCAGAAGAACAACCAGGAAAATAGGCAATTTTCATTTTCTTACTTTCACAGTTTTTAGGTACAACGGGAATCATTTAGCCCCCTTTTTGGGCCGCAGCGTATTAAAAATACGCTTCACCGTTTTTTTGTCAGCGCCCGACGACGGCAGCAGCGGCAGTTTGCCTTTTTTTAACATCATCGGGAATTTATCCACATCCCCCATAAAAGCACCGCTGCCCAGTTTATAAGCGGTCACCATTCCCATCTCATACGTCCGCCCGTGCTTTTTCACCGAGTTCAGAAAGGCCCGGTTAAATACCTGCGGCGTCCCTTTGCCTTTGCCGCGTTCCAGGGACAGCTCCCGCAAGGCGTCCATCACCGCCGCCACGTCGATTCCCATGGGACATCGGCCGGAGCAGGTCCCGCAGGACGCACAGGTCCAGATCAAATCGCTTTCCAGCAGATCTTCCCCCGCCCCCAGATGCAGCCGCCGCATAATCTCCGAAGGAGGGGATTGCACCAGATCACCCACCGCACAGCCGCTGGAGCATTTCTTGCACTGGAAACAGACGCCAAGATCCACGCCCGTTCGCTTTTCAATCTCCGCCGGCAATCCGGGGGCCGATTTGTTTTTGGATATCCGTAAGGTCATGGTTTATATCGTTCCTGGTAATGGTTGCCTTTGCAAAAGCCAGTCACTGACTGACCGTCATTTCTTCCGTCTCTTCTTCCTCGATCATCACCTCATCGGTTTCCGGATTGGGAATGCTGCTGCCGGCGGGTATTACTTTGCGATACACTTTCGCCGGTTTTCGCGGTTTGCCATCCACGGTAAGCAGATCCTTGATCTTGATGCCGAACAACCGTTCGTTTTCTTCCAGATATGGTACGATCAAATCCCAATCCTCATCGCTAAGGGAAACATACCGGCCGGCGTTTAATTGCTCATCCACCATCACCCGGTGCGGATCCCGCACATAAATCGCTCCGCCGGAGGCCAGAGAAAACAGATTGCTGCCCGGGTAAGGTTCCGGCAGCGGAACGACATTGGCATCCTCATCCAAACGAATTCCGTTGAGAATCACAAATCCCCCGCCGGTCAGAGGATCGCCCGCCATAAAGGATTCCGCCAGAAAATCCAGGCAGGTGCCGTTGATCACCACCTTGGGACTGCCCACCGAGTTGATCAGCGGGCGGCCGGCGGCATTCCCCAGCACATACACTTCCCCCCCCTTGGCGCCATACATAAAGGTTTGGCCGACATCACCGTGGATAACCAGTTTCCCGCGTTTGAAGATCTGCCCGAGTTGATCCTGGGCATTGCCATGTATGTTCAAGGTCAAGCCATCCAGGCCGGACCCCAGATAATCCCCGCAACTGTCATACACATCGATGGTGACATCTTCCGTTTTAGGCCCCAGGCCGCAGCCGATATAACGCTGCCCTTTGCATTGGAAAACAATAAAATGCCGCCACCCCTTCATGAAGGCATCGACCAGCAGAATAGCGTCGCAATGGCTCCCTTCCGGAGAAAAACCGCTGGCGTCGATGACCAGGGTGGTTTCCGTCTCCCGCGGCGGCCGAAGTTTGTCCCTGGTTTGAAACGTAATCAGACGGTACGCATGGTCTGACTTTTGTTCCGCGACCAGGAGGGGCAGGCCCAGGAATATCTGCTTTAATTCTTCGCGAATGATATGAAGAATATGGCTTCGCTTCTTATTGCCATAGGCGTACTTTCGGTCGTTTAGCAAGGTCAGAATTTCAATCGCGGCGGCGGTTTTCGCCGCATCCCGCGCCTGTTGTGCGATTTGCCGGCACGCGAAACGAAGCTCATCAAACGTCCATTGCGGAAGAAGCTCGCAAATCATCTCGAAAATTTTATAGGTATTGTCCGGGGCAAAACGTTCGTTGATGACGGTCTGCAGGCGTTCTTCCGCTTCCGCGGGCAGCAAGATCCCCTGGGAGAATTCGCACGGTTCGTTCCCTTTCGGCATGGCAACCGGTTGGCCGAACTTGTCGGTACAGCTCAGGCGGTATGGGCCATCATCCTGGGGAGTTACATTAAAAATAAACGACCCGCCATCGGCATAGCTGCCGCCCCGGGCGTTCCAGTAACGCTCCGCCACCGGGCAAATCCGCACATCCGCCCGGGAAAGGCTCTGCAGCGTCGCATCAATCGCCTGTTTTTCCGAGGCGATTAATCCGACCTGGACATCCCCGTCACAAAAAGCAAACACCTGCGGTCGCAGCATGGCGGTATCGGTGATGCCCAGCAGTTGAAATTGTTTTTGGCGAGTCTGGTTGCGGGCGATAATGAAGAACCAGGGACCGTCCGGCGAACCATGGATGTGGGTTGCCTGAATGCTCCGGTATATCCGCTGTTTCTCCGGCGGCAGCCGGTCAAAGTCCAACTCCGTGGTCGGCGCCAGCGCTTCGATAATATATTCCAGCGGATATTCATAGGTTCGATCCAGAAGATCGAACATCAGGGCCGACACCTCGGTATCCGTAAGAAACTGCGGATAAATCGAACGCTGGTGCAGATACTCGCTCACCGAGTGATAATTGGCAAAGTCGCCGTTGTGCACCAGCGCCATATTGATCCCGGCGAAGGGGTGGGCGCCGCCGGGATGCCACACCCGCCCTTTGGTGGGATACCGCTGGTGGGCAATCCACACATGGGCGCATAAATCTTCAATCTGGTAATACTGCGTCACCGCTTCGGCGTATCCTACCACTTTGAGGATCATAATGTTTTTACCGTGCGACAGCACAAAAGCCCGCTGTTTGCCGAGAGAGGCGTAATACTCCTGATTGAGTTTGAAACTGTTCTGATTGACTAATTCATCGGCGATTTTTTCCGGATCAAGCTCTTGAAGCTGATGCTGCTCGGCAAACGCCTCCAGAACCTTCGGCTGGACCTGCACAAAATACCGCCTGACATCCGGCGGTTTGACGGCCAATCCCGGGACCGATTTCCAATCGTCACAGGTATTCAGACGATGGGACGATACCACATCAAAGTGCGGGGTGATGAAACGTTTTTCCATCTCCTCCCGGACACCGGGATCCAGAAGGGCAATATGCAGCATATAACAGTCGTCCAGCACCTCCCGGCTGACTCCCAGTTGCTCCGGGACAAAGCCCACGGCGGCAATCCCGCCGCCCTTGCCGTTCCCGCGATTATGCATTTGCTTGGAAGGTTCGTGAATGTGACGCCCGGCCACCGGTTCGGAGCAGCAAAAACCGACAACCCCGCAGCCGCCTTCTTCTTCCCCCTTGCGGACCTTTTTCGGAACGTCCAGTTCCTGAACGAGACGTTTTTTACAATGGAGTAATCGCTGGATCGCTTCGACGTTTTTCACAATTCGCCCTGTTCCTTTCCCGAGGTGTAATCCATGTGCATCAACAAATCGGTTCGACCTCTCAATTCCTTCACATTTCGCAGCCCCAGCTTTTGAAGAATGCGAATTAATTCTTTTCGCCAGGCGCTGTAAAGATTGATCACACGCTGCGTTGCCCACTCGAGATTCATTTGGGGGGCCAGTTCCGCATCGGTAGTTGCGATACTGCGCGGGCATCCGCGGCCGCTTTCGCAACGCGTGCAGCGGACACACCCCAGGGCGATCAATTCCGCCGTTCCAATGACCACGCCGTCGGCGCCCAAAGCAATGGCCTTGGCGACATCGTAAGGATTGCGTATGCCGCCGCTGGCGATTAAGGTCACGACATCTCTGACGCCTTCCGCTGCCAAAAACCCATGCACTTTGGGGATCGCGTATTCAATCGGCATGGCGATATTCTTTTTGGCAATATCCGGGGCGGCTCCAGTACCGCCGTACCCCCCGTCAATATGGACAATATGGGTACCGGCGTAATAACTGCCCACCGCCACCATATCCACATCCGTAGGCGTGGATACCTTCGTGGATACCAGGGCACGCCGGTTAATGTGCTTGATCCAATCGAGGTGCTTCATATGATCTTCAATGGAATACACGCTGTGAAACGGGAAAGGAGAGAACAATGAAATTCCCTTGACCGCCTCCCGCATCCGGGACACGCTGATTGTATTTTTGTCGCCCAGCAAATGGCCGCCCAGCCCCGGCTTGGCGCCCTGGGCATATTTAAACTCGACAATGGGAACCCGCTGGATCGTTTCCTCACGAATGCCGAATAGTCCCGTAGCCACCTGCGTAATCACATGGTCATCATAGGGTCGGAGCCGTTCCATATACCCACCCTCCCCGGTGCAGGTAAACGTGTTCCAGGCTACCGCCGCCCGCGCCTTGGCCAACTGGGTGGTGTTGCTTACCGATCCGAACGACATCCCTCCCCCATACCAGGGAACATCGATTTTGATCCGCGGCCGGCCGTCGTCCCGGCGATTCAGTTCGAGGCTGGTATCAATTTCATCCGCCGCCAGCATCACCGCCGGTGTTTGCGGGAATTTAAACCGGAGCTTGTCGAATCCTCCTCCAGAATTGCCGTATTGGTACTCCAGTCCGTATTCCGGCGGCGGAACATCGCCCGTTTCCGCCATTTTCCAGGTAGCCAGAATCATATCTAACGGCCAGCGATAATCCCCCAAAGCCTCGATCATCGGGTTTTCGGTGATCTCCAAGGCCCCCTGGGGGCATTTCGCCACGCAATAATGATCCGTATTTTCACAGGAAGGGCCGATACAGGCATGATATCGGCCTTCGGCAAAATAGGGATAACCCGGTTTGCGAACATGAACCTGCTGTGGGCATAGGGACGCACATTGACCGCAGCGAATGCATCGGTCGCTGCGGCGAAGGATATATTTGGATATCTCATTACGATACCGCGCTGGTGCCGAACGAACGGTCCGATCGCATTGGTACTGCGGCACACGCGTTGCCAGGGTGTGGGCCGGCAGTAATTCTTTAAGCTGGTTTTCTGGAACCGAAAAGTTTGCCAAAGATCTGCTCCTCTAGGTCTTCATAAAACATCGCACGCCCCACTTCACCACGCAGCCGGCGGATTTCACGCATCCCCATGGCCCCCATCACTTCGGTCAATTGTCCATGCCACGCGGCGATGAGATTGGTCATCCGCCCGACACAATACTCCGTTTCCACATGGTCCAGCTTCGCCGGGCACAACATCCCCGGTTCGCATCGTTGGCACAAATGGCATTCCAACCCGATTAAAAGCGGCAGATTGATCGAAACCAGATCCGCTCCGCAAATAATGCCCTTGGCCATATGTTCCGCCAGCGCGATGCCGCCGCCGGCGATCAGAGTCACTTCATCCCGATGCCCATTCGCTATCAGGGCGTCGTGAATGTGACGAATCATATCTTTCAAAAATCGGGGGGGATTGGCCCCGATTTCATTGCCGTTCAAATCCGCAACCAGATGGATCGCTTCGATGCCGGTTCGGCCTAATTCAATTGCCCGCTCGACACCCGGTGTCGTCAACTCCACGCGAACCGCCGCCACGATCCGGGGATGAATCTTTTTAATTTCTTCGATTCGTTTCCGTACATCTTGGCTGTCGGATAGTTCCACCAGCCGGGTGTGTTTTAGTATTTCCGGGGCAAGGATCTCCGCCCCATCGTCCAGGTAAAAGGCAATGTGATTCAGATAGGGCATTGCTATTTCACGAAGTTGGGGCCACTGATGCGCGTTAATCAAGGCAAGTAAATCCGTGTTTTTAGCGGCAGCCAGAATCGCCGGCTCCAGTATCGGCAAGCGAAACTCGCCCGGCATCATATCCAGAATCAACGGCATGGGATTGTCGATAAGAGTCCCCATCTCGGTGGTGGATTCGCCTTCCTGAAAAGTCAAAAACGCCGGTTTCCTGCCGATATCCACCGAGGTGCTGATGTATTCGCGGCCATGAATGCCATCCCGCGTCGGGCGAACAATTTCTGACATATCTGTCCACATCGAATCGAATCCCGGCCCGGAAAACCGGCCCCGATACCCCGCTCCGGAAACCGGAATCTTAGCGGTTTCCGCCTGCAGCCAGGTGGTGTGAATGATATCCGGGGTCCAATAGCTGTTGCCCATCCGTTCATATACAGGATTGAGGGAAAGTTTTAAAAGTGCCTTCGTGCATTCCTGCACACAGGACAAACAACCCATGCAATCAAAAAACAACGCTTCCACCGTATCCAGATTGCGTATGTACTCCAGCTCCTGGCGGTGGCGGTCGTACACGCAGGCTTTCTTCACGCAGTTATGGCACCGGGCACAATCCTCCCGCCAATCCATGATGCCATATTTGCCGACGCGGGGACAACGCGGCGGTACAGGACACGTTTTGATATGGTATTTTTTCGGCATAAAGACTTACCTTGTGTTACAATCCGGCTGCAGCCAGCAACTCGGGGATCCTGGATTCCTTGCCGCCGGAAAGAATATGGATACCGCGCACCCCTTTTATGGTTTTCAATTTTCGAACCGTTTCGGCAAACAGGGCCAGGCCTTCTTTCTTTTGCGCTTCGGCGCTTCCGGCCCCCTCCAGACGCTCCAGCACTTGATCCGGAATGACAAAATCGGTGTACCTTTCACAATATTTTTTCGCTTCCTCGGCACTGTCCAGCGGCATAACACCGGCGAGTATCGCTGTTTTTCCAGTAATTCCCTCCCGATTTGCCGCCGCAATCCACGTCTCAAACTTTTCGCTGTCGAAAACCGCCTGGGTCTGGATAAAATCGGCCCCCGCTTCCACTTTCTTCGCCAGACGAATCATATTCAATTCCAGCGGCATCAGGAAGGGATTGGCCACCGCTCCGATCAGTATCCCAAAATCGCCCTGCAAGGCCGTTCCATCCAGTAAACATCCCTCATCCCGCATGCGTTTCATCAGGGCGATCCATTGTATCGAATCAATATCAAACACGTTGGCAGAGGCTTCATTCCCCGTCAGGCTCTGGTGATACCCGGTTAAGCACAGCACGTTTTTTATCCCCAGACAAGCAGCGCCCATTACATCGGACTGCAGCGCTATCCGGTTCCGGTCGCGCGTAACCATCTGGAAAACCGGCTCCACTCCCTCCCGGCTCAACACCACCGAAGCCGCCAGGCTCGACATGACCGTGCCATAATGATTGTCTGCTACATTCACCGCCGCGATGCCATTGCCCCCCAGCACCTTTGCGGCGGCCAGCAGCGATTGCTCCCCGCTCTCTGCCTGGGGCATTAGTTCGGCGGTTATTACAAAGTCACCCTTTTTAATTTTCTTTGCTAATTTACTGTCCGATTTCAATGTTGTAAACTTTCCTTATCTTGTGAATTTTCGGGTACGGTTTATTTTACCTTATAATGATTCGCTCGCTCGGCGAACCTGTAACCTGGCTGGAAGAAAGATTTTTTACAGTTTCCCGGAATGTTTCGATTTCCCGAATGGTATGATCGGTCCCCTCGTCCGTCCATGGAATAACCGATATACGCTGGCGGCCCAATCCGATCTCTTCCAGCAGTGTACCCACCATTTCAGCCCGCTTGCCGGCACGCAGATTTCCCTCCAGATAATGACAATCTCCCACTTTGCAGGTAAGAATCAGCACACCATCGGCACCTGTTTCAAATGCCTTCATCAGGTAGGGAATCGTTACCTTTCCGGAACAGGGAAGATCAATTAATGTGATGGCATCTTCCTTCAAGCGGCTGCAGCATTGATGTAATTCGTTACCATCAACACTGTTAGAACAATAAAAAAGGTGTAATTTCAAGGCTGCCTGGCTCCTTACGCTTTACTCGTTTGTCATATAAATTGGATGCGTGGTTTGCTGCTCCTGCTGGCTTAACCGTTTGGTAAAATCGAGATAGTGCCTCAGCAGCCACATTTTCTCGATGAATTCAGACCATTCATAAGAGGAGGTACCCTTTTTGGCGGCACTCGGTAATTCCCTGCCCTCCGAAGGGACACGGCTTTCCAATTCTCCCCAAAGCTGCGCCCATACTTGCAGGGCATCCTGCATCATCCGGTTCGTTATATTTTTAAATTCCTGCAAATCTCCCCCGGACGATACCCCCGCCGGTGAATTATCGAGGGATTCACCTTTGCATTGGACTGCTGCCATCGCCAATGCTTCTTTACCTGGATGGACGCCAAATGCCAGCCTTACGGATTCGGTTCGCTCTAATTTGCTTTTAGCCATAATGCACACATAACCCCTTCTTTGTGGGAATACCCCCCGGGTAAACAGGCAACGCCATAACGATAGATCGTAAACTGTATTTAGCAAATACCTGAGCTGCTACCACTTGCATTTGGTGTTTCTATTCCATCAACACGCACTAACCACAAATTTTAACACTCCGTATCGTTGGAGCAATTCTTATGCCAAATTGTTATTAGACGCAAATATTTTATAACTATCTTATATGTCGATAGATATGAATTTATGGATCCCGCGGCAGTATGAAAAGAAGTGGAAATAATGGGTCAATATATGGACCAAATGGACAATATATGGACCAAATCATGAGGTCTGGCTTTTTCCGCATGGCACTATCGACTGGGAGGAGATTTACAAGTCTATGCCGAGTTCCCGCATTTTTTTTCTAAGCGTTGTCCGGCTCATCCCCAGTTTTTTCGCTAGCTCACGCTGACTTATTTTCCCAGCCAACAATTTTCGTATCAGCGTATCCTCGATCAGGCGGGAAAGTTTGTCTTTTACCACGGCCAAATCCTCCGTTGTTTCACAGCATTTCTGGGCCGCCTGGCGAAATTCGTTATAAAGGTCTGCGGTTTTTCGCCGCCCGCGAGACTCCGCCCCTTCCGTATAAGACACAATCTCTTCCGGCAGGACATTAATGGTCAAAACCTTGGAGGGGCTCATTACAACGGCACGCTCAATACAATTCTCGAGTTCGCGCACATTGCCCGGCCAGGGATATTTAAGAAGAAGATCCAGTACGCCCTGAGACAATTTGGTAACGTGTTTATCGTTCTGCTGATTGTACTTTTCCAGAAAATGGTTCACAAGTAAGGGGATATCTTCTCGCCGGTCCCGTAAGGTCGGCAAATGAATCGGAATGACATTCAGCCGGTAGAACAGATCCTCCCGGAATCGGCCTTCTTGGATCTCTTCCCGAAGGTTTTTATTCGTGGCTGCAACGACACGAACATTGACACAAACTTTTTGAATCCCGCCTACCGGTTCAAATTCCTTTTCCTGGAGCACCCGCAGCAGCTTTACCTGCAGCCGCGGACTCATCTCGGATACTTCGTCAAGGAAGAGCGTGCCCCCGTCGGCCAGCTCGAAACGCCCTTTGCGATTCTCTACCGCCCCCGTGAACGCCCCTTTGACATGGCCAAAAAGTTCCGACTCCAGCAGCGTTTCCGGCAGGGCACCGCAGTTCACCTTGATTAGTGGTCCTGTGGAGAATGCGCTGTTATAGTGAATCACATGGGCCACCAGCTCTTTGCCCGTACCCGTTTCACCCGTGATAAGAATCGCCGCCCGGGATTTGGCGGCGGTGGCGGCCGTGGCCAGGAGCCGCTCCATGGCAGCACTTTGACCCACGAGATTTTCCAGCCGATAACGGCATTGGAACTGGCGAAGAACATTCTCGTCTCGTACCAGCAATTCTTCTTTTTCCACATGGATCAGGCGATTGATTTTTAGAACCTGCGAAATGATGGCCGCCACAATGGACAGCAGGCGGAGATCCTTGTCCAGGGTGGCCTCTACGGCAAACGGCCGGTCCACACTGAGAGCGCCTATGGTTTCCCCGTTCACCTTGATGGGAGTACAAATAAAAGCGATAGGATGAGCCGTATCCATCCTGCGCGATGCCGTACGATCCAGAAACCGGGGATCTTTGCGGATGTCAGGGATTACCTCCGGAGCACCGGTTTTAACCACGTGACCCGTGATCCCCTCCCCGATCGCGTATTCCCCCCTCGCCCGCTCCGCCGCCGACAACCCGTGCGCCGCCATGATCCGAAGTTTATTGACCATCCGGTCCAGCAACACCACCGTGCCGCGAATCAATCCCAGTTCATCGGCCAGCACCGCCATGGTCTGCTCAAAAAATGAACCCGGATCCAGGGCCGTCCCCAGGGCATCACTCATCCGGGTCAACAGCCCCAGCTCTCGGTCTTCACGCGATTCGGCGGCAATCACCAGCCGGTCATCCACCACCCGGAACCACTGGGGCACCCCGATATCCACGCAGCGGCGGTGGACGGCTTTTCGCAAGGTAAGCGTGCGAATCCCTTGTGATACGGCAATCTCCAGAACCACCTGCGTAATGTGCCGCAGCTTCGCCAGAAACCGCTCCGTATGCGCTTCCTTCTCCAGCAGCCAGTACGCTATGGTGCTCAGATCAAATAACCGCGGGCAAAGATGGCCAAAGAACCGAAGCGCTGCCTCCTCATCGCCCCACAGGTCAAACATCCCCGTCAGACTGTCGAAAATATATCTGGCATTTTTCCCTTTCCCGGTACTAATCTCGGTTAATACCTTCTGCAGCTCCCCGGCATCGGCAGGATGGCCCACCTGAACCGCACTAAAAGACGGCGACTTATCAGCATTCGCAAAAAACTCCAGAAAAATCTCATCCCCGTCGCCCTTGCCGCGGGAAAAACAGTCAACAAGGATAAATCGTCCCGCAGTCATACGGTGAGCATATAGATCCGTAATACTCTGGGGAGAACGATTGAAGCTCACATAGACTACCGGAACCCCCTCCGCCTCGCAGGCCAACAGGAAACTGGACATGAATTTATCCACCGGTGCGCCGGAATCCACTTCCCATACGACATTATCCCCTGGAAGAACACCGCCGATCCATCGGTCAATTTCAATTATTCCGGTTGTTGGTTGATTACTTGCCATTGAATTTGTTACCTACGGGACAAGGTCATCTTTATAGAAAAGTTTTCAAAACGCTATTCTTTTACGATACAGTCATTGACGCAGAAGCTACTTCATGATCTAATATAGTTATGACGGAAACGCCAAAAGTCAATATTGACTTCCAAAAACAGCTCTGGCTCCCCAATAACAAGGGGACGACGAGCTTTTGACGCTGGCGTCAATTATACAAGAAAAAAACTGTTTTTCAAATAGATTTGCATATTTGACGGAACCGCCAAAAGTCGATATTGACTTCCAAAAACAGCTCTGGCTCCCCGATAACAAGGGGACGACGAGTTTTTGACGCTGGCGTCAAATTTCAATCTGAGGCGTAACGCCTGGGTTTACCCCAGAAAGCCTCTGTTGGGATCCGATAGTTTAGATATTCCGGGATCGGATTATTCAATCGTTACAATGCTCTGTCAGCATCCGATTGGCGGATCGTACCCAAATCCATGCCTTTACGCAATATGATTCAAACACAGGCGGAATCGAGCCATTAACTGGTTTTCCAGTGTCTATCCCGATACGGTTAAGCTGGGAAGGTATCGCAAGGCAGTTATCCGCAGATAGTTTCTTTCCAGTTCATCCAGACCCAATTCATCAATATGGAGTAGTCTGAATGCTTCATAAACATCGTCAATAGTAATACTACACTGCAAACACTCCAGCACATTTGCAGATTTCTATTCAGAGCAATACGAGGAGTCTTTTTAGAACGTTGGGCAATTTCCATCAGAATATCTTCAGACTCGATTTGCCACTTCAAAGCAAGGCATCGCTGACGAATAATCTCAATAAGATTATCCAGAGCGTAGTACGCAAATCGACTGTAAATTCGTATTCGATTACGCAGGGCATCTTGCAAATAGTATTCATGGGTCGTAGCCAGGAGCAGGGTGAAATTCTTAAGTGGTATGACTCGTTTGTATTTTGTTGAATTATTTTTGGGGATATAAATTACTTTCTCAGATAATGCTGTCAGTAGTATATGCTGGCTCCGAGAATTCATACCCTGGCATTCATCGATGAAGACCGTAGTATTTTCCGTGGCCGAAAGCAAAATAGAAATCCATTCACTGGCATTCGAGAGCATTTTCCCGTTCGTTTCTATTAAATCCAGATTACCCAGTTCAGCATGAAGGGCTTTAGCAACTAGCGGCCAGGTCTCCCAGATCATGCAGAGTGCGGGTGAAGACCTTATCGCGATAGGAATGCGTGCCCGCAGTGGGGACACGGCCGCTTCTGGTAGGTGCGGAAACGCCGCTTGATCTTTGCTTTGGGCAAATCTTCGACACACGTAATTCCTTCGGTTACGTCAGATACATATTCGCCCGGTTTGGCCATGATCCTGTCTCCCAGAAAACATTTTATTCTGTCATTTCTTCTGGAAGACGTATCGACCAATATGGTCAAATGTCATTAAATATCCCGGTATTTATGCTACAGTCTCATATTTTTCCTATCGAAAAATTCGAAAATAGCAGTCATCTGTCAATGGGTTCCCATAAAGAGAAAAGGGAGGTTGTTCATTCTTCCTAAAACTATTTTATGTTTTCTTTATATTTTGGGCCATAAAATTTATAGTCTTTTTATACCACGTCTGCCTGAATCATGGATAGAATAATACAATACATGTGAGGTAATTTATGGATGTAATTTATATAGGAACAGGCCTGATGTTTTTCGTGGCCTGCTTGGGTATTGTTAAGTTTTTCAATCACCTGCGAGGTGGAGATAAATAATATGGCATGGGAATATTTGGTAAGCGGGATTCTTGCCCTGTTACTGCTGATATATCTTATGGTAGCCATGCTCCTGCCGGAGAAATTTTGATGGCAATGAATGATATAACACAAATGGTTCTTTTTCTGGGAATCCTCTTGCTGCTGGTAAAGCCGTTAGGGTGGTATATGGCATGTGTCTATGAGAACAAACCCTGTGGGTTGGATCGGATTTTGGGCCCGGCGGAGAGAATCCTGTACCGGTTGGGCGGCATTCAACCCGACCAGGAGATGAGCTGGCAAAAATACGCCGCCGCTGTTCTGATTTTCAGTGCCGCCGGATTTACTGCTCTGTATGCCCTGATGCGGATGCAAGGCCACCTGCCGTTAAATCCCGAGCACATGCCTGCCGTTGCGTCCGATTTGTCTTTTAATACGGCGGTCAGTTTTGTGACCAATACCAACTGGCAGGCGTACGGGGGAGAGGCGGCCATGAGCTATCTGACCCAGATGATGGGGATGACAGTTCAAAATTTTCTATCGGCAGCAAGCGGGATGGCGGTGCTGATTGCCCTGATCCGGGGCTTCGTTCGCCGCAACTGCCGGACCATTGGTAACTTTTGGGTGGATCTAATTCGCACAATTTTATACATCCTGCTGCCGATGGCTCTGGTCTGGGCGATTCTTTTGGTATCGCAGGGCGTCGTGCAGACTTTCAGCGCCTATCAAAAAGTAACGTTGATAGAACCCGCCGAAGATATAAATGGCAATCCGGTCCACGAGCAGGTTATTGCCGTGGGACCGGTAGCCTCCCAAATTGCCATAAAACAACTGGGAACCAACGGCGGCGGATTTTTCAATACCAACTCCGCTCACCCCCTGGAGAATCCCACCCCCTTATCCAATTTTTTGGAGATGCTGGCTATTTTGCTGATTCCGGCCGCCTTGTGTTACACGTTTGGCAAGATGGTCGGGGATACCCGTCAGGGATGGGTGTTACTGTTGGTCATGGCAATTATATTTTCCGGCCTGTTGGTATTGTGCTATCATAGTGAACGGCAGGGTACGCCGCAACTGGCTGCCGCCGGTTTGGATATTCTACCCTCATCCGGCCAGGGAGGCGGGAACATGGAGGGTAAAGAAGTCCGTTTTGGCATAGTGAATTCAGCTCTCTGGGCTACTGCCACTACCGCCGCTTCCAACGGATCGGTCAACTCCATGCACGATTCTTTTACCCCGCTGGGCGGAATGGTTCCCATGTGGCTGATACAGTTAGGCGAGGTAATCTTCGGCGGAGTAGGTTCGGGTTTGTATGGGATGCTGATTTTTGCCATAGTAACGGTTTTCATCGCTGGTCTGATGGTGGGACGGACACCGGAATACCTGGGCAAAAAGATAGAAGCCTTTGAGATGAAAATGGCATCCCTGGCGGTATTGATCCCGGTATTGCTGGTTTTGGTTGGCACTGCTGCCGCCGTAATAACCAAAGCCGGACAGGCAGGCACATTGAACCTCGGTGCTCACGGCTTCAGCGAGATACTTTATGCTTTTTCTTCCGCTTCAAATAACAATGGCAGTGCTTTTGCCGGACTGGGTGCCAATTCGCCATTTTATAATATAGCAACCGGATTGGCGATGCTGATGGGGAGATTTCTGCTGATAGTGCCGGTACTGGCCATCGCGGGGAACCTGGCAGCCAAAAAATCCATTCCGGTGACAGCCGGCACCCTGAAAACGCACGGCGTACTGTTTGTTATTTTGCTAATAAGTGTGGTGCTGATCGTCGGGGCCTTAAGTTTCATCCCGGCCTTAGCTTTAGGGCCAATTGTTGAACACTTGATGATGCTCACCTGGTAAAAAGATATTTGGGACCGATAGTATGAATGATAATATCAAAGAAAATAAATTGCTTGACTGGGCTATTATCCTGCCCGCTGTCGGGGATTCTTTTCGCAAGCTCGACCCCCGCCGGCAATTCCATAATCCGGTAATGTTTGTAGTGCTGGTTGGCAGCCTATTGACCAGTATAATTTTTGTTCGCACCATTTTTAATTCCGGTCAGGATAATACATGGTTTGTTCTGGGGATTTCGTTCTGGCTGTGGTTCACCGTATTGTTTGCCAATTTCGCCGAAGCGTTAGCCGAAGGCCGGGGCAAAGCCCAGGCGGATGCCCTGCGCAAAGCCCGCCAGGACGTGATTGCTAAAAAGCTGGATAATCCTCATTCTGGTTCCCCCTTTGCGTTGACTGCCGCCTCGCTGCTGGCCAAAGGGGATACGGTACTTGTGAACGCAGGTGAATTTATCCCTGCGGACGGCGAGGTAATCGAAGGCGTTGCCTCCGTGGATGAAAGTGCCATTACTGGGGAAAGCGCACCGGTGATCCGGGAAAGCGGCGGAGACCGCAGCAGTGTGACCGGCGGCACCCGTGTGCTTTCCGACTGGCTGATTATCCGCGTTACCTCCCAGCCGGGCGATTCGTTTTTAGACCATATGATCGCCATGGTGGAAGGAGCCAAGAGGCAGAAAACTCCCAACGAAATTGCCCTTAACATTCTGCTGGCGGCCCTGACCATTATTTTTCTGGTGGTAACGGCAACCCTTCTGCCCTATTCGCTGTACAGCGTACAGCAGGCCGGGCATGGCCATGCCATTACCATCACGATTCTGGCGGCTCTTCTGGTCTGTCTGGCGCCTACGACCATTGGAGCGTTGCTTTCCGCGATCGGTATCGCCGGTATGAGCCGACTCAGTCAGGCCAATGTAATTGCCATGTCCGGCCGGGCCGTCGAGGCGGCGGGAGATGTGGACGTGCTGCTTCTGGACAAAACCGGAACGATTACGCTGGGCAATCGTCAGGCAACGGAACTGATGGCTGCCGACGGAGTCCCGATAGAAGAACTGGCGGATGCCGCGCAAATGGCCTCGCTGGCGGATGAAACGCCGGAAGGCCGCAGTATCGTAGTGCTGGCAAAGCGGCAATACCATCTGCGCGGCAGAAATGTTGAAAAGCTGGGAGCCCAATTTATTCCTTTCTCGGCTCAGACGCGAATGAGCGGCGTGGATCTGGACGGCCGTCAGATTCGCAAAGGCGCCCTGGATGCCATGGAAAAATTTGTCAGTGGCAAGGGCGGTTTCATTCCGGATACGATTCATACCCTGGTCCAAAAGGTTGCCAGGGAGGGAGGCACGCCGCTGGTGGTGGTGGATGGCGCCAGAATCCTGGGAATCATTCACCTGAAGGATATTGTGAAAGGGGGCATCCGGGAGCGATTTGCCGATTTGCGGCGGATTGGCATCAAAACCGTGATGATTACGGGGGACAATCCGATGACCGCCGCCGCCATCGCCGCCGAAGCGGGTGTGGACGATTTTCTGGCGGAAGCATCACCGGAGGCCAAATTGAAACTGATTCGGGAATATCAGGCCCGCGGGCACCTGGTCGCCATGACCGGCGATGGGACCAATGATGCCCCTGCTCTGGCGCAGGCCGATGTGGCGGTGGCGATGAATACCGGAACCCAGGCGGCTAAAGAGGCGGGGAACA
>CAZOMV010000086.1:0-25768 GCA_964580995.1 uncultured Pirellulales bacterium | reverse complement strand
CGATAAATTTTTTCAAAAAAATTTATTTTGCCATCTACTGCGGAACTTGGGCTAACTTCAACGCCAGTGAACGTGCCTTTCTGGCACGATCCAAAGGGTCATAGCGGACTGCTAGAACCCAAACGGCACAGGTTGCCATATGATCTCATTCATTGCACGCGGTGGAGAATAAAAACACGTCCCGATTCTATGGCATCCATTTTCAGTATTGCCTGATGTTCACGGATTGAACAATCGAACGGAACAATTCCATTTTCGGTAACTTCGCAAGCTGTGACATTACGCAGGAAGTCCGGCAAGGCAACCGTAATCGTTACGTCGCGAGCCGGCGTTATCGTGGGAGGCTCAGGTTTGCCGGCGGGAATATGATTCACCACCGTCAGGATGATCGTATCCGGACCGGATAGCAAAGAACCCACCCAGACGCGCGGCTTGGGCCACTTTTCATTGCCGACAGTTCCCGTAGGCACCATCTCCGCATCGCTGTCAGCCAGGTCGATCGGAGTAGCCAGCAATAATTCCGTTTCCATCTGTTCGATCATCTTATTGAGCCTGGCAATTTCCTCTTTACAGGCTGGATTTATCTGCCAGCCGCCTGCTCCCCCCGCATAGGTCCAACTGGTCAGTCCCTTCATGCCAGTTCCGATTGCCTGCACCACATTTTGCCGGTATTCAGCGGGGATGGGACCACGGGCATCACCAGGAACCCCTTGCCCTTGCCCCCACCCATAGGCCTCGAGGCAGGCAAACATCCGTTTGGGCAAACCTGACAACCGGGCCACCTCCAAGCTCTCGCGAACATACGCATGATCGGCTCCATAGTAAGTTACCGGATACGGATCAAAACAGGAAATATCAGCAAACTGGCCGTAAACAAACCAGTTTAGCGGACGGGTGGTACCGTTCATAATAATCCAGGTGGCGGCCTGGGGGGCAAATCGCTGGACCAGTTCCTGCCAACCGCTCTGAGCCAGGAGGCGAGCATGATACCCCAGCCCCCGGTCATAGCCGCCGCCCCGATTATCATGGGCATCGGGTTCATCCGGTCCCATGATATAGGCCGCTCGACGATGGGCGTTAAACATATCACCGGTGTGAGTGGTGGTAAAAATATCAAACTCTTCACAGGTTTCCAGTGATTGAGGATTCCACATAGCCAGATTCATATTCATTTCGCGACAAAGACTGGCAGGTACGTGAATCGAGCTGCGTGGAAAGAAAAACGGTAAGACACGGAACTGTGCCGCTACGGATTGATTCGTATCGGAATGAACACCAACCATATGATAGGTCATGGTCTGGAGCGGCCGGGGCAACTGGGCCACCGCCAGAGCGATGCCGCCGGGAAAATCGCGGCCGTACCACCTGACATCCGAAAGAGGCTCACCATCCAACGTAATGCCGTGAAGTTGTCCGGCTGTCTGGTCCGAATTTCGGCGGACATAGACATACAGATGGTTGTTATCCGTAGTAGTCGTAATGTAGTCCAACAACAAAGAAGGGGTCTGGTAGGGAATCGTCACTGGCAAAGGATTGCCGTTTTCCAGATGAATGGCGACCCGGATCTGATCGCCCGGGGGACGGCGACGGAAACGAATATAGATTTGGCTGCATTCTCCGGGAGTGAGAGTTTGCGGCCGAATCCGATACCAGACAACACCGGGTGCATCCCAGGCACTTTTGACAAAATCCACATAATGATCTTCCATGGCCTGATCATTCAATTGCAACGTACTGATACGAGCCGGGACAGAACCTTCGTTCCGTAGTATGATATACAATGCACCGAATTCGTTATGTTCATCATACATCTTTTGCAGGTTTTCATGAACCAGCCCCGCTTGCTGCTCCAGGGAACGGTCTTCCACTGCCTGCGAAGCGGCCGGAGGAGCAGGATCCGCAAGATAATAAGAGCTGAGCACCGCTAGTTTTGCTTCTTCCGGCAAAGAAGGTTTAGACACAATAGCAGGAGAACCGTTGCCGGCAAGCCGGATCCGGCGGAGAAGAACGGGCTTTTGGTCTTGCCCGCAGATACGCAGTTCGTGAACACCGTTGGTTTGCGGACCAGGGATTTCAGCAAAAAAGACCTTGTCTTTGGAAAAATAGGATGCTGTATCAAACGTTGAGAGAATTTGCCCGTCCCATGAAACAGCCATCCGGCGGGAAGAATCGCTGCTGCCCGCTACGACCATTTGCAACATCAAAGGACCATCCGCGGAAACCGTTTTCACAAACATTGCCAGCGAAAGTCCCCGGCGATAGGGCGAAGCATACGCCTGGTGGATTAAAAAACCATCCGATTGTTCACCCGGAAGGAAGGCCGAGGCATGGGGAGCTTGCCAATATCCATCAACGTCTTCATAATAATGCGGAGATCGCTGATTCACGGGATCTGTGCAATCGAGGTCCACAGAATGCCATTGCCCACCTTGACGCAATCGGCCCCAAAGATCTTGTTGGTCCTGGTCTAGTAAAACCGAAGCGCCGGCTTTGTCTCCCACGGTAATGCGGATATGAACAGAATCAATAGAATTGGATACACCAGTAGGCATACCACTGGTATTATTCAGAACCAGGCGAAGCCACACCTCATTTTTGCCGGTAAACGATGATGTTTTCTCCTGATTTAAAACAAAAGGTTTATTTTGCCAGCTATTCTGGCCAGGTTCCTGTTCGCTGCTGGAATCAGCCAGGGTCCAATCCAGCCCATTGCTGGAAAGATACAAATGATTGGCACCACCTAAATTGGGCCCGTTGGCTCGCTGCTCTATCGTTGCACGGATATCTTCAATCACCCAATCGCCAAAAAAACGGTAGGTCAGGATTCGCCCACTATGGGGCCCCTGGTTGTTGATAGCTCCGTTTGCCCAGCATTCCAGATTGAAATTATAAAAAGCATCACAAAGAAACTTGGGCGTGGTAAAATCATCCGAATATTCGAAAACGTTCTCTTCGTTAGGTGTAATGGGAATACCATAGCGGCCTTCTTGAGCAAGTACAGACGCAGATAGCACTACCACCCATAACGCGCTAAAAAGCATAGTATAAAAACGTAACGATTTAGTGGAATGGACAAAGAAGGCTCTTGCTAATTTTGCAATCACTGTTTTTCTCCATATTCGAGGCAAGAACATACCAATTGCGATATTCAATTCCAGTTCATTATGTGTGAAATTTCCTCATGCAGCTTATCCGCCACGTATTGGTGGCCCTTCCAATTGGGGTGCGTATTGTCACTCATGCATTCTTGACAAATCCAGGTTTTCGGATCCGTCTGTAAATAATGAATGGGACTTTCGATCTCTTTTGATATTTCAGAGACTAATACTCGCAACTCTTCCGCATAACATCCATACGTCCAGGGAACCATAACGATGATAGTAGAATCTTTATAATACTCATGTACATAGCAGACAAGCTCTTTCATAGCCATTTGATAATCTTCACCCGGTACGCCTCTGGAAAAATCATTTGTACCAAGATTAACTACAATCAAATTCGGCTGCCAGTCCCCCATCGTTTTTTCCTGTGTTAAAATATTTTTTAGTTCAGGCAGGAACGTCACATTCCGCCAGCCTTTGTGAACCCCTATACCCGATTTGGCAATAACTCGTATATCAGCATCCAGTTTCTTACCCAGTATGCCGGCGTAACTGCTCATTACATCCGTCTCTCCTGCTTGAGGTGACTGAAGTCCTACGGTAATAGAATCACCTAAAAAAAGAATCTTCTTTTTTGGCAAAGAAGGCGGTTCCACGGGCAAAACTTTTCCATCGAGATTTATTTCGATCCCTGAAAAAATTTCAATCCCGGTATCCGGTTCGGTTTTTTTAATTACCCGAAGGGTGTGTATATCGTTTTCATTTTTCATGATCTTCGCCGACAGATCAATAACAGGAAATACTTGATATGTCACATATGGCTCATCATCTATCTGTATCCAATACTGGCTTCCGGAAGGAGCATGAAAGCGTAAACGACATTTCTCTGATTGAAATGCAACGGCAAAACCCGATGCGGAATAGCAAAGGTTCAATCCGACATTTTCATAATGGGTAACAAAACCATAACGACTAAATTGTTCCTGGTTAAAAGGTATAAACCTGAGTTCTTTCTTAATGGATCTTGTGCTTTTTTTCCCAAGCACATCTGCTTCTACCAGCCGGGTTATCGAGCCATAATTGCCCCACTGCGAAGCAGGACTTAAAGCAAATTTGATTTTTTGCACATTTTCGAGAGGTTGGTCAAACTTCCAACTTCCCTGCCAAAACCCTTTTTCATTGGTTCTTGTTCCGGAATAAACTAATCCCGGAACCACCGGCGTCCAGATATCCTCCGATTCAAATAATACTTCAATCGCGTTTTCTGTATGCCGGATCGGGGGCATGCCGCCGGGATTGGTTTGATAAGAACACCCGAGAAAAATATCGCCCTGGCTGGTGGCAGGCGTTTTGGAATCTCCGGGAACATCCGTCCCTTCCGCAACAACTCCGGACAGTCTGATTTCGGTTATATCGGAAGATGCTGCCAGTTCAAAAATAGCGTAAGCAGGCATCTGATACCACGGTACGCTGCTCATAACCGGCGTAGCCTGGCCGGGATCGCCACAACTATTCGCATCTCCTAACGATGTATTGGTTATGTAACAACCCCCTTTATTAATACCGCCATTGTGGACCGGATCAAGACCTTGAAGAAGATCATCCGTCAAAAAATTATGGGCATTCTCATAGCTGGCGAACTCCGTAAATTGCTGGACAAATTCAATGTCAGTTTGTAAGTTGTTCTCTGCATAACACCTGGAAATAAATAGCCATGCTATCGCTATAACTGAAACTCGAGCAAAAACAAAAAATCCTTCATAATTATATCTTTCATTTTCTTGCATTTGGGATTTCATATTTATCATTGAAGATTCTGACTCAATTATCTCTTTCACCCCGTTTGACATAAAATGTCACATGTGTCACGAAGACACAATTTGTATTTTCAATACCGCAGTCTCCTTGTATCGATTGAAAAAGGGATTGTAGCGGGACCTATCCAGCAAAGCAAGTATAAAAGACCATAAACAGATTCATGGCCATTCGGCCGATCTGGTATCAGAAGGCGGAGCGGGTCCAGGACCATATCCTGGCTTGCTTTTTAGCGTATGTGTTATGGAAGAGTATGAGCCAGTGGATGCGTAGGGCCGGTTTACCCCTAAACTGTGCCCCTGGGGCTATAACTTTAGGGTGTCAGTGTCTACTATAAGATTCCGTCATATATGCCTTTAGAAATAAAGCTATATAGTACAATAATTCTAAACTTTTGTGGCAAAATAATATCTAGATAGCAAGGCAGCACCTTTGACAGAGGATTGTTCCTGGAAGACATAATCACAGTCACGCATCCAGATTTTTTTAGCGCGAATCAAAGCGGGAGTTGCCGAGCCGCCAGTTAAATGAATCGCACCATTCAATTGGACATGTGCAGCGACTTCATCAAGGTTTTCCTTGTGATATTGGCAGTTTCCTTTGACCAGAGCGCCCAGCAGTCTTTCGCGGGTGGTTTCCAGGTTCAGTTTGGAAAAAGAAGCAGTTAATAGTTCGGTGCTGTAGCGGGAACCCGCTAAATAAGGGATATACCTTTCCTGCTGGCCGCTTTCCAGATACGAATCGATAGCCCGATTGAGATAGACAGTATAAAAATCTTCCGGTTGCATGTCGGGGCAAAAATTGCTGTGGAACCATTCCAGGGCCTTGCCGCCGGTATTCAGCACGAAGAAGGTCAGCCACAGACCGGGCAGGACCTGGGTGCGAATGTTGTAGTTGGGCGAGGGGATGCAGCGATCGACGCAGGTGGCGGTGATTTCACAGGTGCCGTTGATGTTGCTGATCTCGCCGGGATGTATGATATCGCCGGAAAAGGCCGCCAGGACCGCGTCATTACCGCCGATAAGGACAGGAATGCCGGACTTCAAGCCTAATTCATTAGCAGCCTGTTCGGTCAGGCCACCGGGACTGGCATAAGTGGGCATCAGTGGCGGCAGTTTATCGAGTACGCCAAACTCACCGGCAATGTCGGCATTCCAGGTCATATTGTTGACAAAGGTATTGTAAAGGCAGGAGAGGGAGGCGGAGGTCGGGTCCATGGCGAACTGACCGGTTAGGCGTTTGACCATGAAGGTATTGGAATGGCCGAAGACCGCGGTCTTCTGAAAAATATCCGGATGATTCTCTTTAATCCAGAGAATGCTTGAGAGCGAACAGCCGCCAGACACCGGCAGATTGGCGGTTTGATCGAGCAGATACTGTTCTCCGAACCGCTGGCGGATGGTAACGGACTGTTTTCCGGAACGGCCGTCCATGAAAAGAATGGCCGGCAGTAAAGCACGACCATCCTGGTCCATTGCTGTCAGGCCCGGCGTGGTACCGGAGAAGGAGATCAGATCGATTGGTTCGCGCGGTTCGGGAATGCTTTTACAGACCTCGAGGAAGGTGTTCCACCACTTTTCCGCCTCGATGTCCGCCTTGCCGCCACCGTAGTTGTTGATGGGGTATCCTTTCTGAACTTGGTGCAGAAGCTGCATCTCTTCCGAATAGACCGCCAGTTTCATACTGGTCGTTCCGACATCGACGGCTAGAATATTCATGAAAGAACTCCGATGGTTTGCAGGGTTTTTTGTAAGTTTTCCACTTGTTCCTTGGTCAGGGGAAGCAGGGGCCGACGCGGCTCCCCGCCGAAGTAACCAGCCAGATCCATGGCCGCCTTGACACCGGCGACTCCGAAAGAGCCGGAAACGGCCTGGTTGGCCTGTACGATTTTCTGGTGCAGGGCGCGAGCCGGTTCGATTTGGGATTGACGAGTCAACTGATACAATTCGCAGCAGATTTCCGGAAAGGCATTGGCCAGGGACAAGACGCCTCCCATCGCCCCCAGAATCAAACTGGGGAAAAAGTCATTGGCGGAACCAGCCAGAATGACAAATTCTTTGCCACGGGCACTGTTCAGATAAGCATCCTTATTGCCGGAGGAAGTGTCCTTCATGCCGGCGATATTGGGATGACCCGCGAGCTCGGCGACCACTTTAGGCGATAAGGTGATACCGGTGAAACCCGGAGCATTATAGAGCAGGACCGGGAGGGGAGAGGCGTCGGCCACCTCCTGATAATACCGGATCAATATGGCATCGGTCATCTGCTTTTTAAAGTAATGAGGAGTCAGGACACTGGCAAAATGGGCGCCCAGTTCGGCTACCTGTTCGGTTCGCCGAATGGTCTCCCGGGTGGATTCCGCTCCCGCCCCGGCCATGACAACCTTATTCTTGGCGGCCGTGACGATGGTTTTCAATACTTCCTTGCTTTCCTCGAAAGTGAGAGCATTGCTCTCCCCGTTGCTGCCGAGGGCGAAATACCCCTGCAAGGAGGAGGCATTCAATTTCGCTATATTTTCCGCCAGTCGCTCGAATGCAATTTCATCCTTCACAAAAGGAGTTGTAACGGGAGCGAACACCCCCGTTAATTTTTGTCGCTTGTCCATAGATTCACTCTCCATCCTGGCCGCATCGGTTATACCAACCATTCGTCGATGGGCAGGCCGACATCCTCGGCCATACCTTTCACATTCATCACCACATCTTCGGGCAACAATATACCATGTTTCCGGTTATATTCCAGTTTTTCCCATTCCATCTCACCAGGCAGATAGATCCGGTCGGAACCTTTGGCTTTGGGTGCGTTTTTGATCTCCCGGATCAGGGTATCCATCCGTTCTTTAAACCGGTCAATCGGCATAATGGCGTTAATATCAATCGCGATCATAGACTGGGAAAGATTTTCCGGAACCGCAGGATCGCCCAGCAGCCAGGGCCGAACCTGCTGCAACATCCCGCCGCCGGATAAGACGCTGGTAAGAATATCCACCATCAGGGCCAGTCCATACCCCTTGTGGCCGGCCATCGGCAGCATCGCCCCAATATGCGGATATAAACCGGAATTCGTAGTCGGTAGCCCGTCGGCATCGACATACCAGTCGTCGGGAATGTCTTTGCCCATCTTATGAGCGGCTACAATCTTGCCGGCTGCGACCTTACTCAGGGCCATATCCAGCAGAATCGGTTTTTCTTTGCCAGCCGGTACCGCGTAGGCGAGCGGGCTATTGCCCATGATCGGTCCTTTGCCACCGGGAACGGCCATAATCGGGGTACAGCCGCTCATGGCCAGGCCGAACATATCCTGTTTCATGGCCATCGAGGCATAGTAGCCCAGAGCGCCGCAGTGGCTGCCGTTACGAAGGACCGCATAGCCAATTCCGGCTGAGCGGGCTTTTTCGATGGCCCGTTCCATCGCCCGGTAACAAGAAACCATACCCATCACACCCTTGCCGTCCAGACAGACCCAGCCGGGCCCTTCCTGGAGCACTTGTATCGGTGCCTGTGCGACCAAGCCCCCTTTTTCAATCCGCTGTAAATAACGCCTCAGACTTACCACGCCGTGGGAATGCACCCCCATCTGATCGGTCGTCACCAGGACTTCGGCGGCAACCCGGGCATCCGGTTCGGATAAGCCCCGTTTCCGCATGGCCTGGACACAAAAGTTTTTTAGGGTATCCGGCCGTATCCGTTTATTGGTTGTAATTCCAGTTTCACTCATCCATGGTTTCCTGATTACTTGGGGGAATGGGTCATGATCTTTTTCAAATCCGGGAGGGTAATTTGCACAGTGGGCGGATCGCCCAGTTCGGCAACAATCCGATCCGCTTCGGTAAAATCCTCATCGGCGGTGTAGCTGCTCACCGTAACCAGACAATGCATACCGGCTCCTTTAGCGGCTAGCAGGCCGTTGCGGCTGTCTTCAACCACCATACATTCTCCAGGATTCAGTTGGAGTTGCTGCCGGGCCAGGTTATAGATCTCCGGATCGGGTTTCTTTTTGGAGACGATGTCACCAGCCAGGATGGTAAACTTCTTCCGGCGTTCCGGGCCGAGCATTTTTTCCACGACCATGGTAACCGCCCTTTCGTTGGAAGTAGAACACACCGCCAGCGTGATATTCTCCGCCAGCGCTTCGTCCACCAGGCGTTTGATGCCGGGCCGCAGGGGCAGTTGGCCGCTTTCGATGATCTGCATAAACAGGTCGGTTTTGAGTTTGTGCAGTTCTTTGATCAGTTCGTCTTTGTCACCGGCATTGTCCGGCCAGCCATATTGATCGAAATAGGCCCGCATACGCTCCTTGCCGCCGGCCACTTTCAACAGTTCGCCGTACAGGGGCACATCCCACTCAAAATCGAAGCCCTTCCGGGCAAAGGCCCGGTTGAAGGCAACGCGATGGCCGTCTCTTTCGGTGTCCACCAGCACGCCGTCACAATCAAAAATTAATGCTTTCAGTTCTGCCATGATAAAATTCCTCGCTTATTTGGCCCGATTCTGCGAGCCGAACAATATAATCTTTTCCGCTACCTCTTTTTTGATTCGCGCAAACTGGGCCCCCAGCGGTTTCAGCGGTTCATATTCCTTTTTCGCCAGATGATACTCCACGAAACTATCGATAAACGCATACTTGATTTGTGTGGAGATATTGACCTTCGCACAGCCCAGGGCGATACATTTCCGGAAGACTTCGTCGGACAGGCCTGTACCGCCGTGCAGGGCGATGGGAACACCGGTGCGGGCGGCAATAGTCTCCAGGCGGTCAAAGGCAATCTTCGGTTCCCCTTTATAGATGCCGTGCGCGGTCCCGATGGCCGGCGCGAACACCGCCAGGTCCAGCTCCTTGCAGAAAGCTACTGCTTTTTCCGGATCGGCCAGCTTGGCGTTTTCGTCGGCAACCACGATATCCTCTTCCACGCCGCCGATCTCCCCCATCTCCGCCTCGACGCTGACCCCGGCCTTTTGGGCCATCGCCACGACCCGTTTGGAATCCGCCAGATTCTCTTCGAAGGGTTTGGCGGAGGCGTCAATCATCACCGAGGTCCAGCCGGCGTCAATGCAGTGCTGGACGAAGGCAACCTCCTTGCAGTGGTCCAGGTGCAGGGCCACGGGAACCGGAGAATTCGCAGCCAACTGGCGAATCCAGGCGACGATGGCGGACGCACCCCAGAATTTTACGGTCTTTACGGAAGTCTGTACGATCACCGGAGCAGATAGCTCTTCCGCCGCCCGGATCACGGCCCACATCGAATTATAATCCACAATATTAAACGCACCCACCGCGTATTTCTCATGCAGGGCCTTTTGCAGCATGTTCTTCATCGTTTCCAGTGCCATAGGATATTCTCCTTTTCATTTTTGAAATTGATTGATGGTTTCTATTTCTGCCGTTGATACCGAATCACAGCAGCTCCGGGACGATCTTCAATGGCAATTTTTATGCCGGTTTCCATGAGTTCCCCGCCGGTTAAGATCATTTTCTCCGGACTATCGAAATTCGTCAATTCATAGATCACCTCCGGCTCTAAATCCCGCAGGCGGAACTGATAGCCATAGGCATCACAGGCCGGCCGGCGAAAGGCCTGCACCACACCTTCCCCGGTATCGGGCCGGTTGAACTGCCAGGCCATCCAGGCATCCTCCGCGGTGCTATGCGGTGTCAGCGGATAGAAATCCCCGTAATAATAAGCCCCAATCTGACGCCACTGGGAAATCAACTTCCGCAACAGTTCGTAATCCAGATTTCGATCCCGCATATCCCAGCAGAGGGTAAAAGACGGTGCCATATTACTGCGAAAAACGTACGGATCGACCTGCATCGTTCCGGTTCCGTGAAAAGGAATCCAGAAGGAAATACCATAGGTGATACACTGAGTTCCGATCGGTTCGTTCCAGTAGTCACTACGCCAGAGCGGAACAGAACGACGCATGGTCTCCAGATCATTGCGTCGGCCGCCGCTGGCACAGGAATCAATCATCAGGCCGGGGTGGCGTTTCCGCAATTCATCCCAATAGGCCAGATAGCCCGTGACATGTTTAATCTCCGTAATCCCCCGGCGGTCTTCGCTATCGTTGTTGCGCCAAAAATCCAGCGGGTCCATATTGAAGTCCTGGCGATACAAGTCAATCCCCTGTTCCGTCAGGAGTGTGTCCACATGATTGACCAGCCAGTTCCAGGCCTGGGGATTGCCCAGGTTCAGCAAGCCTCCCCCGGCGCCGCCGAGGACCCAATCGGGATGATTATTGGTCAGCCAGGTATTGGCGGTTACCCGTTCCGGCTCAAACCAGACGATGGTCTTCAAACCTCTGGCATGGGCATGATCGGTGACCGCCCGCAGACCGTGGGGGAACCGCTTGGTATCCACCTCCCAAGTCCCGGTATTGGGCCAGCCCCACTCATTGACATACCAGCCGGCGTCCATCCACCAGTAATCAGGAATAATCTTTTCCTCAAAATACCGGTCGATAAACATCTTCTGGTTTTCTTCGTTGGCCTGGGTCATTTCGGCATATTGAACCGAGCTGTCCGGCGTAAGCTGCGGTTTGGGCAATTGGCCAGCCACGCGGGGCATATTATACGCCATCATCCAGCGGCGCCACTGGTTCTGGGCGTCGATCCAATCGCCGCCTTGCCAGAATTGCAGGACAATGAGCGGGGTGCGAATTTCTTCACCGGGGAGAAGTTTGAAATGGGTCAACTCCTGGCCGGCCTGAATTTGCAGGCGGTTATCCTGATCATGTTGGAATTCGCAGGCCCACTGGCCCGGCCAGCCAACGACGACCATCACTCCTTCTTTTTGTCCGGGGCACTCCAGATTGAAATAGGACATATCGGAATTCGTCGGCCGGCCGCCGGCCGCGGTAATCCGTTTGGTCATATCAGGCGCTAACAAGGTTTCCAGCGGCTTATAGTCGATCTGCTGACAGGGACTGCCTACCGCATGATGCAAAAGGAATTGGTCCGCCGAATTTTTCTTTACGGAAAAATCCAGCGGCTGAATGCCAGACAGAACAGGGGTATCCCCTTTCCCGGTATTCTTGAAATACATCGTCCATTCTACCGTGGTATAATCCCGATAGTATAATCCCTCCCATCGTATTTCCAGGCCGGTCTGTGGATCCGTATAAAGCAGGGTGTTTTTAATGCGATTTTCGTCGATTTTTTGGCGAGTCAGTTTCCGCTGACATGTTGTAAGAAATTCCGCTGAACTCTGCTTGCCATATTGAAACGAAAACGGCGGCTCGACCTTTTCCCAATCAAACTTCTGCTTCCATTGGGCGGGCTGATCCGAACCGTCCATATCCATTTCCGCTGCGGGGGCCAGCCATAATATATAATCCGGCGGTTGCGCTGTTGACTTTTCCACCTCCAGCGTGAACTGACCCACACATTCCGCCTGGTTACTTGGTTTGATCTCATGCTGCCCACCCAGACCGGGACTCACCTCGACGGATGGCGTCGAAACACGAAATTTTTTCAGGGTAATCATGAAACCATGATTGGCATCTTCATATCTCCACAGATGATTCATGCACTCATCAAAAACCAGCGTGGAGGCGCCGGGTATATCGGTCAGCGGCCAACCCATCGTTGGCGAGCCGCTGTTGGCAAAAAATTCCGGATGGGGCAGTTCCGGGGAAGCCGCCTGGGCCTTGGCGGAAATGCCGGGCTTATCATAGTTGCCATCGAAAAAGAGGTTTATACCGAAATTGGCAAAATCAGCCGGGGTATCGAAATGGAAAGTAAAGGTATGAGTGCCGATGGCTAAGGGAATCTTGACGGTATGATCCTCTTTATTATTCAGCCATTGGATCCGGTCCGGTTCTTTATTTGGTACCTCACCGGAGTACAGAAACATATCCCAGGCGCCATCGATCGGCCCGGTGTTCCAGCGGCCGGCCACATTGACTTTTCCCTGTTCGTCACAGGCAAAAACTGTAATAGCCGTAAGTTCCGCCGCAACGGAATAATGGGATGATAAAGTTACCATCAGAAGGAGAGCGAGAAAACATTTTCGAGTTCGAAACAGTACACGCATCATTTTTCCTTTCGCAAAAAATAATAAATTAGTCAGAATTCCAATCTATCAAAATACGATTGCACATTCGGGATTTTCCGGGTCATTGCACGAGAGCCAGTTGCTCACTATAATATAAAAATCGAGCAAGTTAATATAACAATCATAATTCAAATCTTTTTCATAATACTCGTTCACATCTGCGCAGGTTACC
Source organism: uncultured Pirellulales bacterium (assembly GCA_964580995.1). GTDB lineage: Bacteria > Planctomycetota > Phycisphaerae > Sedimentisphaerales > SM23-30 > JAKJEP01. The sequence goes on along the minus strand of CAZOMV010000086.1, from coordinate 12,627 downwards.
TCATATGCCTGTGTTTCGATCGTGACGGAAACGGCAACCCGACTCCAGTTGTTTCGCACCGGACCATCGATCGCGGCTTCCACGTAATCACCCGCAGAGAGGGAAAGAGTTTGGCTGTAGGTAAAGAAATTTTCCGGGCCGCTCTGAAAACCGGAAATCGTTCCAGAGGCCGCTACGGAACGATTCAACAGAACCTGGACACCGGTTATCACGCCTGCATTCTGACTATTGTGCTCGAAGACCATGTCAACCTGGTACACACCATCACCTGGCGCTGTCCATCGTAGTGCCGGACTTCGGGAATTCATGGTCTGCATTGTCACCGAGTACGCATTCCAGTACATCCCGCTGGGCCACGCGGGCCTGTCAATGGCCTCACCAATGTTACAATGGATGCTACCATAGGGATCACCCGTGCCGTCCCGGCCATGAATGATATTGGTGGTCGGTCCACCCCAGAGAGTGCTGTCGCCCAACCAATTATACTTGGTATAAGTAGAACTGGAATTCGTCTCATAGTAGCCATACTGCCATTCATTCACGCCGCCGCCGGGATGGGTCACATCAAAATCCTCATAGGCAGTTCGGGTGAAAGAATAGGGTGAAATCATATTGCAATCGTCCGGATTTTCCGGATCATTGCACACCAGCCACTGCGATACGAACTCACTTACATCGGCGGTATCTACCATACAATCTCTGGAAAAATCGCCCGGCAATCCATAACCGCTGTCCCAGATATCCTGACAATCGCGTAAAATCATAATGGGTTTTACGCTTTGGCCATGACCGACCAGATCGCTGACCGGATCCCGAATGATCGCATGGATGTATATATCCCCTTCTTCTGGATAATCGTTTCGCCAGAGAAAGCTGCCGTTTTCCGCCGGGATATCATTCGCATCCGGTATAGGTTCCAGGTGCGACCATTTCTTGTCCGTCCAGAACAGATCGACGGTACAGGCATCATTTTCCGGATCGCTGAATTGCCAGGATATTTCGATGCCGTTGGACGCCCAGACGGGATTACTAAGAGTAATCATCGGATGCCGATTGGCAGGGGGAGTATAACTTTTTCCCGCCAGCCAGGTATGCAAAAGCCAGCTATGCCGGCTAGCAAAATAATTTTTAATCGCCGCCAAATCACCAGCATCCATAACATACGGACCGGGCGAGGCATTCCATTCGGAACGAATGACCATTTCATCCATTCGGTCCACCTGAGTATATTCATAGGCTTCATCGAGCATGGCGTTGAATTTATCGACAGTCAGATAGTTCCGTAATACATCTTCCAATATGACCAGAAAACGGTTTTCCAGTTGGGGATTGGTAAATACCCGCTGCTGCCATCTGTTATAACTGAAATAAGGATCTTTATTATACACGGGGCAGATATTGGCCGAGCCTACATTATGGGCCACACAACCAAAGAAATGGTCAAAATCATAGAGTCGCAACTGCCATTTCAAACCGGATTCCTCCGGATTTATCACCATAAAATTATTTCCGACAATATCGCCATGCCCTCCGATTACCTGAACCGCCCATTTGTAAAGCCAGTTATCCAATTCGACATTTTCAGAGAATGTGTCAAATATGGCTGCTTCCGGAGTATTGGCCACTTGATCACATAAATCGATCAATGAATCGAAAGAACCCAGGGCATCTCCTTTTTTCTCATACATGCCCGGATACAGGCTGTGATTGGCGTAATAATCCAGGTCCGCAATCGGATCCAAAGGATTGACATTGGGCCAGGCACCGATATTCGCCAGACAACTGGCCTTGAAAACTTCTCCCGCGTCATCCAGATGATGCTTTTTCAGCCAGGAGTTATTCGGCGGCTCTTGCGCCAGATACAACCCCCAAAAAACACCGTTGCGATACAAACGAACCGGTTCACAGGCAATATTGCCTTGTCCAATGGACCAGAAAATATCGTGGACCAGTTTTTGCATCACCGGCAGATGCATGGGCATATCCAGTTGTCTCAGATCGCGCAGGTATTCGGTCTTGTTGAATTGGATCTTCCAGCCATGCTTGGGAAAATTACGCCATCCCTGTCCATGGTAGTGAATTCCCACATGATCATAAACCACACCATCCACCACCAGTGCGGCATCATAAAATACCCGCGTCCAGATATTCGCCGCCAGAGCATTCAGTGTGGACTGTGGGGCGATCAGAAAATAGGCCGGCAGATTCGTTTCTTCCTCACCGTTATACACAAAATAGGCCCGGTTAGGATTTGGCTCACAGGCATCGGGATACGTCCAGCTACCCATACTATCTGTTACCGTCACTCGATATCGAACCAGTGTTTGCGAATTGCGTTCGGAAAGGACCACTCCATATTTACCATCACCCGGTAAATCATCTCCATGCTGCCCATCATCATACATGGCAATCGAATCCGTCACGGTGGCAGTCTGATACGGCGCGACAAAGACTTCATAGTCCAGGGTTACGCCGGTGATAGGATGATCACCGGTTACGACAGCGGTTATCGTAACAGTATCGGAAGAGGTGATCCGTTTGGGTGAGTGTTTCAAGGTATCCACTTCCACAAACGACGGAACCAAGGTCAGGGAACGGGAATTGGCAGTACCCGGCGTGCCGCGATTGAGGAAATATTCACCTCCCACAGCAGGATTGAAAGGGGCTTCCGGCTCCGCCACGGTACAACTGCGCCAGTTTTCCGGCTTATTGTTATCGAACAACGGACTGATACATTCCAAGGAGACACCGGTCTGATCCGGGCCAATGGGCCACGGTGGCTCATCGTTATATTGTACCGCATCCACTATCGCCCCATTATTATTAAGTAAAGTCAATCGTTCCCCGTCGCCGGCCAGGCCGTTACAAGCAGGATTAAAATCGCCTGTCCCATTGCTGATTCCATAGCGAGAGGCAATCGCGGCGGCATTCTGGCAGATCACAAGGTAATGATTGGGAGCTAAGGACGCCCCGGAGGTAAAGGTATATAATATTCCCTCTTCATCCTGAAGCTGCCAACCAGCCAGGGCAATGGTTTCTGAGCCGCGATTAAAAAGTTCTACATATTGCCCTGCCGAGTCATCGCCATCTTTCCAATAATAGGGATTTCCCGACAACCAATTTAAGGTGTGCATATAACGGTATTTTACAGGCTGATACATGATCTCCGTAATAACAATATCCCCATCGCCGGAAACCGCCGGGGCATTGGCTGCCGCCGGTGTGCAGGGCTGACCGATCCCCCAGTTAGCCGGATTGTTGTTGTCACCATTGACATCCAGCAGTTCCAGCGACGGGCCAAACCCATCCGCTTCCGTCGGCCAGGGTGCCTGATCGTTGTAATTCACCACCGTCACCACCGCAGCCGCCGCGTTCCGCAGCACCACCAGGTCACCCCCGTTGCCCAGGTCCCGCTCGTAAGGGCCTAAAACTCTCAGGGACTCCAGATGGTAATAACTGACGACATTCGGATCGCCGGCGATCACCAGATACTCTCCCGCGCCCAGGACCATCGTGCCGGTAATCGTATAGGAGATTCCCTGCTCCAGCGTCCAGCCCGCCAAATCGATCGCCGAACCCGACCGGTTATACAACTCGATATACTCTCCGCCCCAGTTGGTCGAACCGGGATGGTACATCAATTCACTGATTATGATATCCCCCTCCCCCCAGAATGTCGGATTATTCGCCTGTCCGGGACTATATAACTGGCCGATCCCCCAATTGGATGAATCGTTATTATCGCCAGCCGGATCAATCAATTCCAGCGACGGCCCATCTCCATCCGGCTGCGGCGGCCAGGGCCAGTTGTCATCATAGGTCACTTCATCCATAACGACCTGGCCGGGATTTTTCAACTGAATACTCTCCCCATCCCCGCTCAATCCTCCCGTATAAGGCCCGTAGGAACTCGCCGGATTCAAACTATAAAAAGTAATCGCTGCTGCATCATCGTAAAATACCAGATACTCCCCCGCCCCCATCATCGTATTAGGCGTCAGCGTAAACATCACCTGCGTCGAATCCACCAACTGCCATCCCCCAACATTCACCGCGGATGGACCCGAATTGTATATCTCCACAAACTCCCCGCCCGTATTGGTAGTATCCGGATTATACATAATCTCGCTGATGACCACGTCTGATTCTCCCCCCTCCAAATGCCCATCCAGCCCCAAAAGCAATACCACAGACAAAAAGCAAAAGAGAAGATTTTTAAAAGAACAAATCATTATTAACTCTTTAAAAAGGGTATTGGATTATCGTAGTCGAGGGCAAGATCAACGGCAAGGAGCAAAAAATAAACTCAAACCTTATAGTACCTTTTTATATTAAAGTAGAGCAGGTCGTGCAACCTGCCCTACTTTTAGGAATCCTGTTTGCGAAATCAACGTAAGTTCTATAGGCGATTCATGTTACTTGCGACGACGGATCAGGGCCAGGCCGCCCAGGGCCAGCAGAGACATCGTCACCGGTTCGGGAACCTGAGTTACATCGAACGCCAAAGCAACGCGGCTCCAGTCACTTCGCACCGGACCGTCTATCCCGGCTTCAATGTAATCACCCGCGGACAGGGTAAGAGTATTGCTGTACGTCAGGAAATTTTCCGGGCCGCTTTGGAAACCAGAAATGGTTCCGGCAGTCTCTACCGAACCATTCAGCAAAACCTGGACACCGGTTACCACCCCCGCCCAACTGCTGTTATGTTCTAAAACAATATCAACCTGATACTGGCCATCCTCCGGCACCGTCCACCGTACCATCGGGCTACGGGCATTCATCGTCTGCAAAGTCAACGAGTACGCATTCCAGTACATCCCGCTGGGCCATCCGGCTCTGTCGATGGCCTCACCAAAATTGCAGTGGATACTGCCCCAGGGATCACCCGTGCCGTCCTGACCATGAATGATATCCGTGGTCGGACCGCCCCAGAGAGAGCCGTTACCCAACCAACTATACTTGGTATAAGCCGAAGCGGGGCCGGTCTCATAATAGCCGTATTGCCATTCGTTCAAGCCGCCGCCGGGATTCACCGTGTCAAAATCATCGTAGGCACTCCATGTATCACCCGGTGCACCCATTGCGCTAGTTGCACAGACTGCCAAAAGAACCGTTACTAAAACCAACATTTTCTTCATTTTCATTTCCTCCATTGACAAGCTCCCCGCTTTGTCAATTTCTAAAAAATCATAAAACAAGTAAATACGCACACGAAAAACACACACAAAGTTCTACGCCATATTCCTCTTTCTCGTTATCACATCCTTTCATTTACGTTTGTCCGAACGGGCCGGCTCGTTCACCGGCCCGTTCGAGACATGAGTAAACATACATTTAATCCGTACAACCGGCGTTGGCCGGATCATTGCACTTCAGCCAATCCGTGGCGAACTGGGCGAAATCTTCCAGATTGACGTAGCAATCCTTGTTGAAGTCCATGAATAAATAGTCATCGCCCAGGGCGAGCAGGTCGTCACAGGTAGCAGTGTAAGGGTCCACCCGCAGGGTAAACTGCCCGAGCTGATCGTATTCTCCGTCCGGCCCGGTAAGCGGATGGGTGTCCACACCCGGAATGATAGTCTGCCGGGTAATCAAGTCCAGATTAAATATATTTTCGTGATACGTCACCCAGTTGGTCAGCGTCACGGCCAGTCCCTTAACAAAATCTTTATAGAGCAGCGTGCCGGCGCCATTTACACTGGTAATCGGCCACCCCATCGTAGTACTGCTGTTGGGCAGAAATCCCGGCTGCTCAGTATCCGCCACATCGAACATATTGGCATAAACGGAGATACCATGCGGCTGGCTGACTTTCTCCGCATTATCGAAGAAGAAATTCATGCCATAATACTGATCAGACGTACTGGCAGGACGGGCATTCACCCAGGAGAAGGTATATTCCTGGCCTTTTTCCATCTGCACATAAATATTCATATTGTCATATACATTCAAAACTGGAAAATTGTTTGGATCTGGAATTGCAGCCAGTTCCGCCACCGTACCGTCGGCCAATGCCACATCCCACGCCCCATCCTGCCACAAGGTATTCCAGCGTTCTGCCTCTCGAACCGTACCGTTGGTGGTCGCGCCATAAAAGGTAAGAGCCGACAGAACGACCTTGTCCGGATTCGGCCCGCCGAGACATTCCCGATTCAGTCCATATTTGGCAGACAACTCATTGACCACACCGGTGTGAGTCGATTCAATGAAGCCGTCATACACGCGAATCTCCGCGATGTCACCCTGTAAGAACTGGCTGCCATCCCCCAGAGCACCCACACTCACGATCATGGAATCATTATATGAGGTGCCGCCAAAAGATTCCGCATCCAGACAATCATTGATGTATAGCTTTTTGCCCGAAATTTGCGTTAAGGTACCTGCCAGCAAATAATAACGGCTGGTATCATTCATCAGACCACTGGAACGCATCTCGCTGCCATTGGTCCAGAATTTGACATAGTCCGGCAAAACATCGGAAATCCCCAGTACATAGCCTTTATTGGCACTCCAGTTTGAAAAGAAGGCCTGGCGGGTGCTAAGATCTTGATTGATCTTGCCGACCACATACACCGTCATGGTTTTCAATCCCAGAAGTCCGAAATCATTGGGATCATTTTTATCATAAACAGCCGGGTTAATGTTAGGATCCCTCAGATTGTAAATTACCAGACCGTCATCGCCCGTAAATCGAATCACATCGAACGAACCGCCGGGGAATGTCCCGCTTTCCCGCGTGGGAGTACCCCATTCCGTCATCGCGTCAAGCAATCCGCCGGAGGATTGATCCTCCCAGATTCCCACCGCTTCACCATATCCGATAGCCAGTCCATTGGGATCTTTCACGCCCGCGGACGCGTCCAGTTGCATTACCAGATTCATCGTCGGAGCGGGCAGATCATTCGGGTCCACAGCTACAAAAGTAACATCAAAGGTCAGTGCCACCCGGCTCCAATTACTTCTCACCGGACCATCGATCCCGGCTTCCAGGTAATCACCCATAGACAGGAAAAGGGTACCGCTGTAATTCAAAAAATTTTCCGGGCCGCTTTTAAAACCACTAATGGTTCCGGAATCGACTACAGAGCCATTCAACAAAACCTGGACACCGGTTACCACGCCGGCTGCCGAGCTGTTGTGCTCTAAAACGATGTTAACCTGGTACACACCACTCCAGGGTGCCGTCCATCGTACTACGGGACTAACGGCGTTCATGGTCTGCATCGTCACGGAGTACGCATTCCAGTACATCCCACTGGGCCAGCCAGACCTGTCAATGGCCGCGCCAAAATTGCAGTGAATGCTGCCATAGGGATCACCCTGATTGTCAAACATGCCGTGAATTTTATTCGTGGCAGGACCACCCCAGAGCGTACCGTCAAAAAGGTCATTATACTTAGTATAAGCCGAGGAGGAGTTCGTCTCATACCATCCATATTGCCAGGCATTCACGCCGCCACCGGGATTTATTGTGTCAAATTGATCGTAAGCACTCCAGGTTTGCGCCTGCAGGCTCACGGAAAAACCTGCCACTACCAGTAAAGATAACATTCCCATCATTTTCGTTCGCATTTGCTTTCTCCTTAAACTTGTACTAATCCGCAACATTTTGTATTTCCTATCTACCCTGAAACAACGAAACTACCGCCCCTGCTCACCTCCTTTCTGCTGTATCAATACTACCTGAAACAAATTTGAATTGCCTTTTCCGGGATTTCTCCTATGATTTGACATACATTAGGCGCGGGCATCCAAATCCCAGCTTAATAAATGTGAGCCAGCGGCAGCCCGCAAAAGTTATCGCTGGTTCACTTTTTTACCGCGTTTAATTTTTCCTCATGATTTTTCCGATTCCATGCTCTATTCTCCGCTGCCTGTTTTTTTATCGTTTTTCTATCGCTGATGGGATTTGAGAAATTCCCAGGCATCCGTGAGATGCTCTTTCATCGCCAGTTCCGCACGATCCCCGTCTTTAACCTGAATGGCTTCGTATATCTTTTTGTGCTGCTGAATTCGTTCTTGATAGTGCCCTTGGGGTAAAACCCATTGAACGGTATAGAATATGCCCGTCAGGATGGAACTCTGCAGAGTAAAAATACTATTGCCGCATTCCTGCCCCAAAATATCGTGAAAAGTTTTGTCTTCCTGCCCAAATTCACCCATAAATCGATCGTCTGCATTTTTCTCCATTTTCAATAACGTTTGCTCTAACTGATGGAGTCCCTTTTCCGTAATATTTTGGGCTGCCAGTCTGGCTATTATGGGTTCTGTATTCAAACGGGATTGCATAATATCATTGTAGTTTGCGCCTATAAATTTGGGAAGTAAGGCTGCCAAAAAACTTAAACTTTTGGTCGGATCAAATTTTCCCACATACCAGCCTGAGCCATGCCGGACTTCGACAATTCCCAGGGTACGCAAGATAATCAAGGCTTCTCGCAGAGAGGTGTTGCCCACGCCAAGCATCTGGCAGAGGTCTTTTTCGGTAGGGAGTTTGTCACCGTTGCCCAGCCCCGTTCGGTCAATGCACTCTACCAAAGCAGGTATGATTCGCTCGGCCTTGTTGGAGTCGATCAGTAATCCGTGAGACAAATTAGGAGTAAAAGGCGAAACCCCTTTGGTGGCTTGTTGATTTGTCTTGGGAGTCAAAACTACCTGATGCTCTACTGGATTTGCCGGTTTGTGATTCTTGTTTATAAAAGAGGATTCTTTCGTCATGGTTTAACCTTTTTATATAAACTTATTATTTATCGGACCTTATAGTCTTTCGATGTCAATGTCTCTTGAACACCATATCCTATCGTCTTAATGTCTTGTGAAGAGTATCAAAAATTTACTTATTTGTCAATAAAAAAATTATAATTTACAATTCATTTATTTATAGATATTTATGTAGCTTGTTTCAAATATACAGTTGTCCAGCAAACGGTTTTTTGTAAGAATTTACATCTATCAAAGGTTATGCAAATATCAGTAAGTCGCCAAAATGAGTGAAATTATTAAGGGTGTAATCCTTAACTCGCATATTTCATGGGGATGTTGATATTCATGGCGGAGGGAAAATTTCGCGGAAGGGGCGTAAAATGGCTGGATTTGGCCTGTTCGGGGCAAACTCCCCCCTCACCCCACAGGAGCAAACCGGGATTTTCCGCAACTTAACCCGACGCCGGCGGTCGTATTTCTATAGAACCCAAACGGCACAGGTTGCCATATGATCTCATTCATTGCAAGTGGCGGAGAATAAAAACACGTCCCGATTCTATAGCATCCATTTTCAGTATCGCCTGATCTTCACGGATTGAACAATCGAACGGAACAATTCCATTTTCGGTAACTTCGCAAGCTGTGACATTACGCAGGAAGTCCGGCAAGGCAACCGTAATCGTTACGTCGCGAGCCGGCGTTATCGTGGGAGGCTCAGGTTTGCCGGCGGGAATATGATTCACCACCGCCGGGATGCAGCCCCGAGGGGACAGCGATTCCTGCTGCAGCTTTCGCTGCTTCCAACTCTTTTGCGTCGCCACATATAATTGCAGACTGGCAGCGGGTACATTCCGCAAATCGTTCTCATTGCCGTAGCCGGTATCGGAGGTGGTATTGGTGATCGGATGGGTAAACCCCGCGTCCTCCACATTTATCCGGGCCTGCTCTAACATCGGGTGCAATAAACTTGATCGTTGGCCTGCTCCACCACTTCCGCCGCCAGAATAATCTGATCCGCACTGACCACCGCCTGGGCACATAACTTCAAAACCTCCAGGAATAAGCTCCGCAGGGCCTTGCGGTGTTTCTGGCGAAACCGGGCTATCGTACTGTGATCGGGAAACTGACTGATGGTAATCGCCCGGTAGGCAATATCCGTCTGACAAAACCGCTCCAACTGCCGGCTGGACGGCTCCCCGTGACAGTAGCCATATAACAGCAACGCCAGCATCATCCGCGGATGATACGCCGTGTTGCCGCAGCCGTCTTCCCGGTAGCTCCGGTAAAAGCCCACTAGGTCCATCTGCTCGACCGCCTCCAGCACCATCCAGACCAGATGCCCTTCCCCCAGCCAGTCCTCCAGACTCGGCGGGAGCAGGTACTTCTGCTTCCGATCCATAGGGTGAAAATTATACGCCATCACGAATCCTTTCCCTGCATGAGTAACCGACCAACACGATACCCCCTCCACGGCCAGAATGCAACTCATTTTCAGGGTTATGCAACAGGCTCTTAACCGATTTTTTTTCTTATCATTCCAGGCTTTCATGGACTCCTGGAAGCAATATCTCTCACCATTCATCTCGACGATATGTCGGGATTATCCGGTAGGCGGAATGGATTCAAGGGACCATATCTTCACTTCAACTGCGTTGTCTCCTTCAGGCTCCGTTTTTACCCCAAAATCATTGACAATTTTTTTCAAAAAAATATATTTTGCCAACTATTGCGGAATTTTGGCCAAAAAGAAATATTTTAACGGCTGTTCAATATTTATACTGCACAGGAGGAAATCAGATCAATCCCCCGACCTACGCATCCAATATAAAGCAAAAATCTCTGCGATTTATTTTTATGGTTATCCCACAACTTCCTTTCCGAATTTAATGGGTATCGGCAGAATCGGCGGAATAAAGCCAATCTCTGGATATCGCCACAATCTTGACGCCATAACCTTCATCATAAGATAGAATAACGCGATCGCTTAGAAAGGTAATAGAAGTATAGCAATAATCGTAATTGGGATTATTTTCAATGATTTTAGAGGGAGTCCAGGTTAGGCCATCGTCTTTACTAATTGCCGCACAAAGAGGATTTCGCTGGTTGGGTGTGAACGAATGCAACCCGGAATGATCGTTCCAGATACAAAGCAGGTCACCGGTCCAGGGGATTCGTTCAATGGTCGCCGGGCTGCAGGGCGAAGCCAGGGAGGTCGGTTTGGGCTGTGACCAGTTTAAACCACCGTCGGTTGAATAGCATCCGTACTGAAAGCCGTGGGCGGTGCGCATATACATCCAGAGACGGCCGTCTTTTAATTCGACTACACCGTTTTCCGGGTCGGTTATGGTTCGCTGCGAGGCCGGGATGACAATGGTATTGTCTTTTTGCCAGGTTCGACCATTGTCATCGGAATAATATATTAGTGGAACTCCCTGAAAAATAAATTTGCTGTAATCTACCTCCTCGACCGGTCCTTTTATCACCTTTTTTCCGGTTTCGTCAAATTCGGTGTGAATTACTGCCGGAGCGATTATCCGCCCGCTGGATAGTTGGATCACACGATCATTATTCACAACATGATATCCGTCCAATAAGGTTACCCGCACAGGATCACTAAGGGTTTTAAATTCATCTGAGGATCGCCGCACGAATAAATTGCAGTCATACATCGGTGAATCTTTTCGCAAATAAAACAGGAGCAACCCTCCATTTTTCAGGCGCAGGATACTGACAGACATAGTGTTGCATTTTCCTTCGTTTGGGACCAGGATTCGGTCCTCACTCCAGGTACATCCCTGGTCCGCTGAAGTACGCATTGCCAGATCCGCCTGCGAGTGGTCTATACCACCAAGATTTTTAAAACGAGAATAGACATAACAGAGTTGTCCGTCTTTGAGTTCAATTATATCCCCCTCGGAATTGCGCAGATTTTCCTGACTGACAGGGATGAGAAGCAAGGTCTTTACTCCCTGTTCGGCATGAGTAACAAAATTGAACATCAACATAGCAAAACTCATAAGAGGTAAAAGGTGATAACCACTCATTTCAGTATCTTTCCTATTAGACTGATATTTCCCATTTAACATTCAAGACCAATATATTTTCCAAACGGTTTCTTGAATTTGTGTAACAGGTACTTCATATTAATGCCATCAATAGTAAGAAGTAAAAACATTTTTGCTTCAAATAGTATTTTTAGCTAGCCCAAGTTCCGCAGTTAGGGGTGAAAAACGTTGATTTTGGCGTAAAAACGCGGAAAGTCTTCACTACATTTTTTTCAAAAACTGCCCGGCAAGCGGCAGATTTTTCGGCAGAATCAGGCCCAGTCTTTGCAGCAAAACGGCCTGATGATCCGTCGGCTGGCTCACACAGCGGCGGCGGATGGCAGGTCCCGACCGGGTGGGCAGCACCACATCGACCACCCGGATCTTGCCCAGTTCTTCAAACACCCGCCGCGGCTCATCCCCCAGGCCCGCGGCATGGCACATCTGCCCCAGAGTCTTCCACAGCACATACGCCAGGAAACAGACCAGGATATGTGCCTGCACGCGTTCGGTCTTCTGATGCCAGATCGGGCGGATCTGCAAATCGCTTTTGTGGATCCGGAAGGCCGCTTCCGCCTCGGTAACTGCCAGTTATCACAGGCCCCCCAGAAAGCTTCCTCCTGTTCGGGAGCAAATAGTTCGATTGGTTTAGCATCATCAATAGGAATGCGGCCCAGATTTAGTTCTGCAAACGGATTCTCATGATAAGGGGGCAAGTGGCGATGTTTTGCCGCATAATTAAACAAAGCCCGGCAAGTTTCCAGGATAAAAATAACACCTTTATCGCGAAGCGATCTCTTGGATGTGTTCGGATGACCATTTGGAGTAACCTGCACCCGGCGAAGATAATGGGCGAATTCTTCCGCAGTCGAAATAGTAA